>NZ_JAMQOO010000001.1:0-997934 GCF_031624535.1 Haloferax sp. S2CR25 | reverse complement strand
CAAGTTGACACAGTATCTTCGCGCCTTTCAGCTACGCAGCGAACTCTTCAGAAAACCCGGTCGAGAAGCACTCAAACACGCTGTCAAAGCGACTCTCTGAAATCAACAATCTGCTACACATGAGCGTAGTATATATGCTCAGGAGTCGTCGTTACGGTGAGGTTTGTAATGTCTACAAAACGCGTAGCAGCCGAAGACGACGTCCGAGCCGCATCCGACCAGTTCTACGGGGCACTAGAAGCGATGGCGAACGGGAACGCCGACTCCATGGCGGACAGCTGGTCACACGAGGACGACGTGACGACCATGCATCCAATCGGTGGGCGGGAAACGGGATGGGAGGCCGTCTCCGGGTCCTTCGCCGGCGTCGCATCGGCGAGTTCGGATGGCACGGTCACCCGGTCGGACCAGGCCATCCGCGTCATCGGCGACGCCGCGTACGAACTCTGTACTGAGTCGGTGTCGTGGACGTTTGCGGGTGAACCGATGTCCCTGGAGGGTCGGACGACCAACGTCTACCGGAAGGAGAAAGGCGAGTGGAAGGTCGTCCATCACCACGCCGACCTCCACGCCGAGTTCGCCGAGAAAGTGGCGAACATGGGTGCCTGAGCGACCGACCGCCGGACGTCCGTACGATTCGACGGCCGCTTCGCCCGACATCCGGTCCTGTTTTCGCCCGTGAGCCGCGACGGCGTCTCTACGGGCGGTCGCAACCGCGCTGACTACATCCGCCGTCTGGGTCACACTCGCCCTGTCGACCTCAAGAGAATTCAACAGCGCCGAAGCAGTCGAACGAGGCCGGAGCGAGCGACCCCGCGTTCAGGCTCCGACGCCGTCGTTTTCGAGGAGTCGCCACGCGCCGTCGCCGGTGGACTCGACGTAGCCGCGGCGCTCCATCTCGGACATGACTTCCGGCATCCGGTCGGGTTGGGCGATTTCCATCTCGATGCGGTCCACGTCGTGGAACTCCGCGAGGTAGTGGCGGACGTCTTCGAGTTCGAACGTGTCGTCGTCGGCCTTCGCCATGACGCCCGAGGTGAGGTCTATCATGTCCTCGATGAAGTTCCACGGGTAGACGACCCACGCCCACGCTTCGAGGCGCTCGCCGACGTAGTCGGGTTCGAACTCGCTGGTCTGGAGGAGTTGGAGCGTCGCGGTCCGGACCTCGCCCGCGTTGCGCTCGTTGACGTACTCGTGTGCGCGCTTGATGGAGCCGCCGGTGTCGGCGATGTCGTCGATGATGAGCACGTCTTTGCCCTCGACGCTGCCTTCCGGCATCGGGTAGCGGACCTCCGGCTCGTTCGATTTCTGGGCCGTCCCGACGTAGTGTTCCATCTTCAGGCTCGTCAGGTCGTCCAGCCCGAGGAAGTCACAGATACACCGGCCCGCGAACCAGCCGCCGCGGGCCAGCGCGACGATGACGTCGGGCTCGAACTCGGATGTCTTGACCTCGTCCGAGACGTCGCGGCAGAGGCCGTAGATGTACTCCCAGTTCGTGATAGTACAGTTAAACTCGTCGGGGAGGTCGCCCATATCTTCCGTTCACCGTGCGTACTGCCGCGCCTGACGCCCTTTAATCTGTACGACTCGCCCCGCCCGTGTGTCGCCGTGTCAAAACCGCTCGAATCGAGGTTATCCGGCGACTAACCGGAGGACCTCCCGTTCAGGCAGATATTAACGCATGTTAACAAAGGACATAGTTATATCGAGTGCCGGAGTATGCGGATCTGTAGGTGGAACCAGAATGCACACGTGTGGTAACTGTGGTGAGTTCGTCTCCCGCGACTTCGTCCGCGTCTTCGGCAACGACATGGACGAGGTCGTCGGGTGTCCCGGCTGTATGAACATGCGCGAAGTGATGCAGGGCGACGGCGCGGCTCAAACGAGCGGCCGCGTCCGGTGGACCCGCGCGTGAGTCGGTCGCGGTCGACTAACTCGCGCCCGAATCGCGCCCGCTCGTATCGCCCTCCTCCCTTCTCACACGACCCGACCGCCGACCCGCTGGTTTGATACATCGCCGTGTAGTGCGCCTTTCCATGGATAGCCGACGCGCCCTCCTCGTCGACGCTTTCACGACCGAACCGCTGTCCGGCAACGCGGCCGGCGTCGTCCCCGACGCCGACGGCCTCGACGCGGAACAGATGCGCGCCGTCGCCGCCGAACTCGGCGCGAGCGAGACGGCGTTCGTCTGCTCGTCGGCCGCCGCGGACCGCCGCATCCGCTATTTCACGCCGCAACAGGAAGTCGACCTCTGCGGCCACGCGACTATCGCGGCCCACGCCCACCTCGCGGCCGAGCGCGAACTCGAACCGGGCACGCACACGCTGGAGACCAACGTCGGCACCCTCGACATCGAACTCGGCGACCTCGGCGAGGTGTGGATGACGCAGGACGCGCCGACGGTGCGCCCGCTCGAAATCGACTACGACCGCCTCGCGGCGGCGCTCGGCGTCGACGACGCCGCTCTCCGCGACGTGGGCGCGGACCTCCCCGTGGCGGTCGCCTCCACCGGGCTTCCCTTCCTCGTCGTTCCGGTCAACTTCCTCGAACACCTCTCGGGGGCCGACCCCGACGACGCCGCCATCGCCGACCTCGCCGCCGAACACGACGCGGCGGGCGTCTACGCCTACACCTTCGACGCCATCGACGGCGACTCCACGCTCCACGCGCGGTGTTTCGCGCCCGGCATCGGCATCTCCGAGGACCCGGCGACCGGAACCGCCGCCGGCGCGTGCGGCGCGTACCTCCGACAGGTCGGCGCGTTCGACTCCGTTCCGGACGAACTCCGTATCGAACAGGGCCACTTCGTGGACCGCCCGAGCACCGTCCGCGTGCGGGTCGGCGCGGAGATTCGCGTCGGCGGCCGCGCGGTGCAGTCGCTCGACGGCGAGGTCGTCGTCCCGGAGTTCGCAGACGACGACATCATCGAAGCCTGAAACTCCAGTTCGAAAACGAGACGGTGCGAGACGAGTCGAGATTCGACGGCCCGCGACGGTGGGGCCTCAGCCGATGTACCGGAGGTCGTCGTCGCTGGCGATGGTTCCCTGCTGTTGCTGTTGCATCTCCTGAATCTTCGCGGCGACCTCCTTCATCTCCTCTGCGCGCTCTTCGAGCGACTCGAAGTCGACGCTGAAGTCGAGGAGGTCCTGTAAGACTTCGATGACGACCTGCGCGCTCTGGGGGTCGACGAGGTAGCCGCTCGTCTCGCCCATCAGGCAGGTCGCGTCGAGGCCGCGGCGACCGCCGAGGCCGAGAAGCAGCCCGGAGACGCCGACGACGCCGCCGGCTGGCTCGTCCTCGCGGAACTCGATGCCGGCTTCTTCGAGTTCGTCGAGGCGGGACTCGTCGGCGACGGCCCCGAGGACCGACGGCTCGTCGACGAGTTCGCCGGTCGGGACGCCGCCCAGCGCGAACAGGCGCTCGACGCCGAACTCCTCGGCGATGTCGAGGAAGGCGTCGGTGAGGTGGTAGTGGCCCTCGTTGGACTGGGCCTGGTGGTCGCCCGTGAGGAGGAGGAGGTCCGGCCCCTCGCCGGGCGTCTCGACGGCGTGAATCGCGACGTGGGTCAGCTCGGCGACGCCCTCCTCGATGGTCACCTGCGGCGGGAACACGTCGGCGTAGACGCGGCGGACCAGCGTGGCCTCCTCGAACTCCTCCAGCAGGTGCTCGACGGCGAGTTTGCCGACGTTGCCGACGCCCGGTAACCCCTCGATGAGCACGGGGTCGGCGAGGTCGACCTCCTCGACAGCCTCGATTTCGATGTCGTCCATGCACGTAGTGGCGGACGCGCCGGTTAAGAGAGCGTCGGTAGCCGAAGCCGGCTACGCCGACTCCTCGGCGAGGCGGCGCTTCCGCGCGCGGCGGTACTCGCCGTAGGGGTCTTCGGGGTTGTAGGGCGCGGGCGCGCTGTTCTCCGTGGGTGCGCCGCACTCCGGACAGGTCTCAGAAAGCGAGTACACCGGGCGGTCGTGGCGGTCGCGCCACGCGCTGCACACCCGGATGTCTGATTTCATGCGATTACTCTTCGTCGCCGCTGCGTTCGCGATGGTACTCCGCGGTTCCGCCCGCGGCCTCGATGACCTCGCGGGCCCGAGCGACGCTCGATTCGAGCTCGGTTTCGGCGGTCTTGTAGTCGGGCGCTTTGACCTTGACGCGGTACTCGGGCGCGCCGACGTACGTGACCGACAGTTCGATTTCGTCGCCGATTTCGCCGTCGCCCTCGGCGGCCTTCAGGGCTTCCTTCACGTCGTCGACGCCGTCGCCCGCGGGCGAGCGCAGGTCGACGTAGCCGGTGACGTTGACGTAGGGAACCGACACGTTCTGACGCGCGGTCTCGACGATGGCTTCGAGTTCGTCGTCGCCGAGTTCGACGCCTTCGAGCGCCTCGATGCCGTGAATCGCGGCCTGCTCGAAGCCGTCGTAGAGCGACTCGAACTCGGCGAGCAGGGCGTTGGCGATGGACTGGTAGCGGTCGTCGGCGATGTCCTCGCCGAACGCCAGCGCCATCCACTTGTCGGCCTTCTGCTCGTTTTTCCACTCCTGAATCTTCTCTTTGCGCTGGTGCTCGTTGACGTCCTTTATCGAGAGGTCTATCTGCTGGGAACTCTCGTTGACTTCGAGCACTTTAGCGACGACTGTCTGTCCCTCGCGGACGTGGTCGCGAACGTTCTTGATCCATCCGCTGGCGACCTCGCTGATGTGGCAGAGGCCGCGTTTGTCCTCGTACTCTTCGAGGTCGACGAAGACGCCGAAGTCCGCGATGTCGTCTACCTTTCCGACGACGAGTTCGCCGGGGTCAGGCCATCCGCTGTACTTCATGCGAGGTCCTCCGGGGAGTTACGCCTCAAGTTCGTCGCTGTCGCGACGCTCGACCGTCTCGACGACCTCGCCGTGGAACTCGGCGTTGCCGCCGGTCGGCGTGGCGAGGGTCGTCCCGCAGACGGCGCAGTTGACGACCGAGGAGGCCTTTCCGAAGACGACCTGTTCGTTCTCGCAGTCGCTGCACGCGACCTTGTAGAAGTTTCCTGCCATGATTTACTCCTGGAACTCCAGGCGACCGGCGCGCCAGCCCTCGCGCATGTGGGCCTTGCCACAGTCGGAGCAGATGTACTTCAGGTGGGTCTTCTTCGTCGGCTTGTCGCCACCGGGGACCTTGGAGAACTTACCGGCGTTACCGATAGTGGCCTTGCCGCGTCGCGTCTGACGGGCGTTCCACTTCATGCCGGTCGGGCGTCCCTTCCGGACCTTCTCCACTTCGTGTTCGTGGTGTCCCTTGCAGTTCGGGCAGTACGTGTTGAAACGGCGTGGCATCTGCATAGATATCGACCTTGTGGTGGGTTTTGGTGTGGCCCGTTAAAACCCGTTTGGTTCGCCGCGGCCCCTGAACCCGCCGCGACCGGGCGTTCGGCGTGTCACGTGTGGGCAGGCCACGGTGACTCCGACCGACCGCGGAACGCCCGCCGCCCGGCGCACGCCCGAAGCCGAAGCGATTAAGCGGTGACTGTGCCAATCCCGGCACATGAAGAAGCTCATCATCCACGGCGACCCCGGCGTTCGGCGCGACGGCGTCATCGAGTACGACGGCGAGGAGTACGTCCTGTTTTCGGTCGACCGGCAGGGCGACTGGCACGGCCCCGACCGCGTCCAGCTGTGGTGTACCGTCGGTACGGAAGACGAGCGCGAGGCGTTCGAAAAGCGCGAGTTCGTCCCGCACTGGCTGGAAACCGAGGGCGTCGACGCCGAGGCGGTCGAAGTCGTCCGCGAGCGCGGCGCGGCCTAAGGTAGTCTCGCTTCTTCTACCTCGTAGACCACGACCGACCCCGACCGGTGGACCGGCGTCAGCCACGCCACGTCCGTCTCTATCTCTCCGTAGCGGGCGCGCTCGCCCGGTCCGACCCACACGTACTGCACGTCGTACTGCTCGATGAGCCGCGCCCGCGTCGACTCGTTTCCGACGTACATCGCGTCCACGTCGCGCACGCGGCCGTAGTACGCGTCGGGGCCGCGGTAGCCGATTTCGTGCGCCCAGCCGGCGACCGTCGGAACGCCCGTCAGGCTCGATTCGGGGTTCCCGCGCCAGCCGTACATGACGCTCTCGCGTTCGTCCGTCACCGTCTCGGACCACGTCGTCCCCGGCGCGGTGAGCATCGTGGGGTTGCCCTCGACGGTCTCGTCGAGCCACGTGATGGCCGCCGACTCGTTTCCGTGCCGCCACTCCGCGAAGGCCGTCGCGTCCAGCGTCGCCTCCTCCCTGGGGGAGTTCGCGTGGTCAGCGACGGCCAGTCCTCCGTACACCGACGTGGAGGCGACGAGGAGGACGACGAAGGCGACGCCGGCGACCCGGACCGCGCCCCCGCGAACGCCGAGGTCGACCCTCGGGAGCGACACGTCGCCCGCGGCGACCGCGTCGCCGACGAATCCCGCCAGCACGGCACCCATCGCGCTCCCCCAGAGCACCCAGACCTGCATGTACGTCTTGAACACCGTGTTCATCCGACCGGGGCCGGCCTGCTCGTTCACGTAGACGAGTTCGACGAGCGTCACGAGGCCCGCGCCGGCGACGACGAGCACCGTCTCGAACCGCGGGTCGTCGGCGAACCGGAGGAGCACCCACCCGACGGCGACGAGGGGGGCGACGAGCGCGAGCGCGGCGAACGACTGCGCGGCCGCGACGACGGTCAGCGCCGCGAAGCTCCCGAGGAGCGCGACCCACTCGCGGCCGCCGAGTCCGTCTTGCGCCCCGAGACGACGGACGTAGTAAACCGCGAACGCCGCGAGGAACGCCCCGTGGACGAGCGCCAGCGCGCCGAACCCGCTTCGCTGGTCGGGCGAGAGAAGCTCGACCGTCCGGGCGCTCCCGCCGCCCGCGACCGCGCCGAGGAGGAACGGGCTGGCGAGGACGGCGGCGGCGACGCCGGCGAGACCGACCGCCGCGACCGTGCCGCCGAGGCGGGCTAACTCGCCGGCGACCGGGCTGTCGCCGACGGCCGAGCGAACGCGCTTTCGACCCGGGAACAACGTCCACGGGCGCGCGGGTGCGAACACCATCCCGAGGAACAGCACGCCGAACACCGACGGGAAGCTCCACGTGTCGACGACGACCTGCAGCGCGCCGACGAGCGTCGTCGCGGCGACGAGGAGTCGGCGCTCGCCGACCGCCTCCTCCGGCGTCCGGAAGTACGCGAAGGCGAGGCCGGCCGCGAGGAGCAGAAACGGCGTGCCCAGCATGTGGGCGTGGAGGTCGCCGTTGAGCCACGCGAAAAGCGGAAACTCGTTGATGGTGTCCGGAATCACGCGGCTCGCGTTCCAGTACGAGAACTCCGCGCTCCCGGCGAGCACCTGCGAGACGGTGTATCGCGAGCGTTCGGCGACGGCCTCCGCGACGGGCCGGCGTAGCCCCTCGGGGAGCGCGGCGAGGGCGAACCGCCCCGCGGTGACGAGGTTGCTGGCGAAGCCGACGAAGAACGCCGAGAGCAGGCCGCCGAGGCGACCGCTCGCGCCCGCGGCGGTCGCGACGCCCCGTCCGAGTTCGAACGCCGCGGTGACGAGGAGGCCGAAGAAGCCGGCGAGCGCGAGGTTGTAGGCGAACGACGGGTCGGTGGCGGTGAGTCGCGCGAGGAGAATCGACACGAGGTGGCCGCCGTAGTAGTAGCGGACCGGTTCGCCGGCGAACCACATGTCCTCCGGCGGGAGGACCGACGCGCGGGCGAGCGACTGGAGGAGGCCGAAGTCGAGGAACTTCTCGCCGCCGCCGGCGTGGACCGCCGGGTCGAGCGCCCGGAGCGCCACGGCGAACAGGAAGGCGACGAGGAACACCGCGGCCGCGTCTGCGACGGCGCGTCGGTCGATTTCGAGGTCGGGCGCGAGTCGGAAGTCGCCGCGGCGGAGCGCGCCGAGGTCGAGTCCCGCGACCGCCGAGGCGACGAGGAGCGTCCCGACGCCGGCGATGAGGGCGGCGGGCCCGAACGAGAGGTGGCCGACGTAGTACGCCGGGAGGGTCAAGACGACGAGCGAGACGGGGAGGGCGAGTCCGGCACCGCGACCGGGCAGGCGGCGGAACAGCCGGGTCGAGAGGGGAAGACCGACCGCCCAGAGGGCCGCGAACAGCAGCAACCACCGGACGACGAGGGCGTACTCCATCTGTCCGATGACTGCGCCGCGGATGCAATACGTTTTGTGATGGTCGGCGCGCCCCAGAGCGGTTCGCTTTTTACCCCATTGAGTGAATGGTCGTGCATGTCGCAGTCTGTCGGGGTGGTGGTCCCCGCGTATCGACCCGACCCCGAGCGTCTGGTCCCCTACGTCCACGCCCTCGTCGAGGTGCTGGACCCCGATGCGGTCCGCGTCGAACTCGACTCGCCGCGGCCCGAGACGCTCGACGCCCTCGACGCCCTCCCCGCCGTCGCCCGCGTGAACGCCGTCGACGCCCGCCGCGGCAAGGGCGCGGCCATCACCGCCGGGTTCGAGTCGCTCCGCACGGACGTCCTCGCGTTCGCCGACGCCGACGGGAGCACGCCGGCCGCGTCGATGGCCGACGTCGTCGCCGCCGCCCGCGACGGTGCCGACCTCGCCGTGGGGTCGCGCCGTCACCCGAACGCGACCGTCGCCTCCCACCAGACGGTCGCCCGGCGCTACCTCGGCGACGGGTTCGCGTGGCTGGCCCGCCACCTGACCGAGGTCCCGCTGTACGACTACCAGTGCGGCGCGAAGGCCATCACCGCCGCGGCGTGGAGCGACGTTCGGACCCACCTGTACGAGCCGGGATTCGCGTGGGACATCGAACTCATCGCCGTCGCGGGCGCGTTCGGTCACCGCGTGGCCGAGGTGCCGGTCGTCTGGGAGGACCAGCCGGACTCGACGGTCTCGCCGGTCGACACGACGCTCAAGATGGCCCGCGGCCTGCTCCGGTCGCGCCACCGCGCCCGGACGATTCGCGAGGACCGCCTCCACGAACTCATCGACGCTCGGAACGACGAGCGGACCCTCGTCGAGCAGTTCTCGGCGGAGGTCACGGATGACTGACCGGCTGTCGGAACTCGCTTCCGGCGTCCGGTTCGGCAAGTTCGCCTCCGTGGGTGCGGTCGGCGCGGTGTTCGACCTCTCTCTGAGCAGCCTCCTCATCGTCTTCTTCGGCGTCGCCAACGAACTCGCGAAGCTCGCCGGTGCGGAACTCGCAATCGTCGTCATGTTCGTCATCAACGACCGCTGGACGTTCGCGGGGGCCGGCTCGGACCTGCTCACCGCGAAGGTCCGGCGCTTCGTGAAGTCGAACCTCGTCAGAAGCGGCGGCCTCCTCGTGCAGGTGCTCGTCGTCCGGGCGCTCGGCGAGGTGCCGCTGTCGATTCCGGTCGCCGGTATCGACCTCTGGGAACTCATCCCGCTGCCCCTCGCTATCGGCGCGTCGATGCTCCTGAACTACGTCGCCGAAAGCCTGTTCACGTGGCGCATCGCGGCCCGTTCGAGTCAGCGCGACTCACGGTGAAAATTGACACACGGCTCCCGAAACAGAAGTCTTAACAATAGCAGACTCGTTTGTTGATTCAGCGGGATGGGATAGCCAGGAGATTCCGCCGGGCTCATAACCCGGAGATCGGTAGTTCAAATCTACCTCCCGCTATTCTCCTGAAAACTACACCCCAAGCAGCGCGTTTTATCGCGCTGTGGCTGCCCGTTTTTCGTGGTAATCGCAACAGGTAGTTTGAACCAGAGAATCGAGCGAAGCGAGATTCGCGTCGTTCAAATCTACCTCCCGCTATGGTTTTGCTGACCTCAACTCCTGAGCGCCGAGTCTCGGCTCGGCGCGACCCACGAGGTCGGCCACATAGCGCAGTAGAGTTGAACCGGGGAGCGCCGCGAACCGGTGCGAATGAGGTCTACGTCTACGTTCTCGAACTCGCGACAGCGTGAGACCCGAACCTTCAGAAATTTCAAATCTGAAACACATATTGATAATCACTCCGCGAGTAGGGCCCGAGTATGCCCTCTACAGATTCGGGAACAGAGCTTTGGTCTGCGGTCCAGCGAGCGATACTCGGTGGACTCCTCGCCATCGTCGCGATACTCGGATTCGGCTGGACACGGCAACTGGCAACCGGTAATCTCCTCGTAGGTAGCTTCGGACTCCTCCTGTTCGTGGGTGCTGGCTACTGGATTCTCTCCCTCTTTCGGATGGGTCTCGACGAGTGAGGGCGAGACTTCGCGCCGTCGTCCCAATCGACCGCTTCCGAAGGAGATTTTCGACCCCGAGCCAACGAGAGCACAATGAGCGACCTCGAACGAATCTGCGCGGTCGGCGACGTGCCCGACGACACGACCTTTCTCTTTCGGGTCCGCGCGGCCGACGAAGACGACGCCGAGGAGCGCGAAGCCATCCTCGTCCGCACCGACGACGGCATCCGAGGGTGGCTGAACTACTGTATGCACCTGACGCACATCAAACTCGACAAGGGGTCGGGTGCGCCGATGCGCAACGGCGAGGTCATCTGTCAGAACCACGGCGCGTACTTCGAGGCAGACACGGGCTACTGCAACTACGGGCCGTGCGAGGGCGCGGTGCTCGACGACCTCGAACTCACGGTCGACGGCGACCACGTCTTCCTCTCTGACGACGAGTTCGACTACGTCGGGCAGGGCGAAATCGAGACCGACCCGGCCGACCGGAGTTCGAGTTCGAACGTCGAGTTCTGACGGCGAGCGCGGCGGCGCGGCTCAGTTCTCGTCGGCGTCGACACTGTCGCCGTCGCCGTCGCCGCTGCCACCGTCACCGCCGTAGTGGCGTCGCTCCACGTAGTCGTCGTAGAGCCGCGAGAGGAGGTTCGTCACCGGGCCGTCGCCGACCTCGATGCCGTCGACCGTCTCGACGGGTCGGAGTTCCCACGTCGAGTTCGTGAGGAACGCCTCGTTCGCGTCGCGCACGTCGTCGGGCGTGAAGCGCCGCTCCCGAATGGGGATGCCCTCCTGTCGAGCGAAGTCGAGGACGACCCGGCGGGTGATACCCGGGAGGACCGGGCCGTCGAGGCTCGGCGTACAGAGCGCGTCGTCGTCGACGAAAAAGAGGTTGCTCGTCGCGCCCTCGGTGACGTAGCCGTCGGCGTCGAGCATGAGCGCCTCGTCCGCGCCGGTGACCCGGAGTTCGACGCGCGCGAGGATGCCGTTGAGGTAGTTGTGCGTCTTCGCCCGCGCGGGGAGCGACCGGTCCGGGACGCGCCGGGTCTTGACCGTCTGGACCGACGCGGGGCCGTCCCACACGGGGTCGGAGCCGCGGCCGCCGCGGGCGAGCGGTTCCACGATGACGACGACGCGGGGGTCGACCGCCTCGGCCGGCGTGAGGCGGCCGCCCTGACTGCCGCGGGTGACCGAGAGCCTGACGTACGCCTCGTCGAGGTCGTTCGCCGCCAGCGTCTCGTCGATTCGCGCGCGCAGGTCGGCGTCGGACAGGCCGTGGTCCATCCCGAGCGCGTCGCACGTCTCGGCGAGTCGGTCGGCGTGGGCGTCCCAGTGGAACACCTCGCCGCCGTAGGCGCGGAGCGTCTCGAAGGCGGCGTCGCCGTAGAGGAAGCCGCGGTCCGTGACCGGAATCGACGCCGACTCGGCGGGGACGAGGTCGCCGTCGACGTGGTAGCGAAGCGACCGCCCACCGGCGTCGCCGTCGGCGTCTCTGTCTCCGACCCCATCGTCGCTCATTGCTCGGCCCCCCATGCCTCTGCTGCCGGGCCGTCGCCGGCGGCGAGCGCGACGAAGTTCCGAACGATGTCCTTCCCCGAGTCGGTGAGGATGCTCTCGGGGTGGAACTGGACGCCGACGTGGGGCTTCTCGCGGTGGCGGACGCCCATCACGACCGCCGGTTCGTCGCCCTCCCCAGTGTCGGAACCGCCGGCGTCTGCGTCCTCTGCGACCGTGTAGGCTGTCACCGCCAACTCGGGGGGCACGTCGCCGCGTTCGACCGCGAGCGAGTGATAGCGGCCGACTTCGATTCGGTCGGGAAGCCCCGAAAAGACGCCCGCACCGTCGTGTTCGACGAGCGAGGGCTTCCCGTGGACGACGTGGGGCGCGTGGCCGACGGGGCTTCCGAGCGCGGCACAGAGCGACTGGTGGCCGAGGCAGACGCCGAGCGTCGGGTAGTCGAGGTCGCGGAAGACCGGGACCGAGACGCCGGCCTCAGCGGGGGTGCCGGGTCCGGGCGAGACGACGATACCGTCGGGGTCGATGTCGCGGATATCGTCGGCCGAGACCGCGTCGTTGCGGTAGACGAGCACGTCGTCCGAAGCGTCTGAACCGCTTCCATTCGCGTTTTCGTCACGCGCCTCGGCGACCGCTTCGCCGACGTACTGCACGAGGTTGTAAGCGAAGGAGTCGTAGTTGTCGACGACGAGGATTCGCGTCATCGCTCGGCCCCCACGGCCATGCTGGCGCGCTCGCCGAGCGCCTCGTCGATGGCGGTGACGAGCGCCCGCGCCTTCGCCAGCGTCTCGTCGTACTCGTCTTCGGGGTCCGAATCGTGGACGATGCCCGCGCCCACGCGGAGATGGTACTCGTCTCCGAAGCGGACGAGCGTCCGGATGACGATGTTCAGCACGGCGCGGTCGTCGAAGCCGACGGCGAACATGCTCCCGGTGTAGGGGCCGCGCCGGGTGGCTTCGAGTTCGTCGATAATCTCCATCGTTCGGGGCTTCGGCGCGCCCGTGATGGTCCCGCCGGGGAACACCGCGGCGACGGCGTCGGCGAGGCTGGTCCCCTCGCGTCGGGTCCCCTCGACCAGCGAGACGAGGTGCATCACCTCCGAGTAGCGGTCCACCCGGCGGTACTCCGTCACCTCGACCGAGCCGTACTCCGAGACTTTTCCGAGGTCGTTGCGTTCGAGGTCGACGAGCATCGCGTGTTCGGCGCGCTCCTTCTCGTCGGTCGTCAGGTCGGCCTCCAGCGCGTCGTCTTCCTCGGGCGTCGCCCCCCGCGGGCGGGTGCCGGCGATGGGTTCGGTGACGAGGCGGTCGCCCTCGACGCGCAAGAGGAGTTCGGGGCTGGCGCTCACGAGGTCGACGCCGGGGAGTTCGAGCAGGCCCGAGTACGGCGCGGGATTGACCTCTCGGAGCGCCGCGTAGGCGTCTACCGGATGCACCGCGGCGGGCGCGACGAGTCGCTGCGAGAGGTTCGCCTGAAACGTGTCGCCGTCGCGGATGTACCGCTTCGCGGCGCGGACGCGGTCTGCGAACGCCTCGCGGCCGGGGGCGCTTGCGAACGTCGCCTCGTCGGCCTCGACGGGCGCGGCGACCGGGTCGGGGTCGCCCTCGACGGCCTCGACGGCGAGGTCGGTCGCCCGTCCCCGCGCCTCGTCGTAGACGGCGTCGAGGTCTGCACCGTCTTCGACGACGGGACAGCAGGTGACGCGGAGCGTCGTCTCGCCGTCGTCGGGCCGGGGCTCCTCCCACGACGCCACGAGGTCGTACAGGCCGAGTTGGAGATGCGGCAGTTCCCGGTCGTCGGTCGTCTGTTCGGGGAGCGATTCGAGTTCGCGGGCCGCGTCGTACGAGAGCCAGCCGAACAGGCCGCAGGGGTACGGCACGTCGCAGTCGCCGCGGACGAGCGTCTCCGCGTCGGCGAGCGATTCGAGCGCGGCGAGGCTCGGCGCGGTGTCGTCGCCGGAGTCGTCCCAGTCGCCGGCGGTCGGGCCGTCGGTGGGGTCGTCGACGGTCAGGCGCTCTGCGGGGTCGACGCCGAAGGCACCCCATCCGGGTTGCCCGCCGGTCGTCTCGTAGAAGAAGCCGCCGGCGTCCCGGCGAGCGCGTCGATAGGCGTCGAAGGGGTCCGAGACGGCGACGCGGGCCTCGACGGGGACGCGCGAGCCGGCGGACGCGACCGCGGCGGTCGCGCGAAAGTCGTCGCGGTCGGTGACGACGGTCGGTGCGGTCATTACCCACACCAGTCCGTCCGCCGGGTAAACGGTTTCGCGACGCGTCTGCGAGGTGTCGGAAGCGACCGCCGTTGTGAGAACAGCCGTCTCGGTCGCTCCCGGACGCGCGTCGGTTACTCCTCGCCGGCGCGGTCGATCCAGCGCTGGACGCGCTTCGGCGACACGTCGATTTTGTCGCCGACCTCGTCGGCGTCGGCCGCGGCGAGGTCCGCGGTGGTTTCGATACCGATCTCCGAGAGGCGCTCGGCGTACGCCGGGCCGATACCGCGAATCATGTCGACGGTCGGCGCGTCGGCGTCGGCGGTCGGCTCGTCGCCTTCGTCTTCGGCATCCGCTTCCGATTCACCTTCGGTGTCGGCGTCCACGCCTTCGTCTTCGGCGTCCGACTCGACCTCGGTCCCGTCTTCGGACTCCGCTTCGTCGGATTCCTCCGTTTCGGCCTCGTCGGATTCTTCCGTTTCGGCCTCACCGAGCTCGCCGGATTCGTCCTCGGCCTCGCCCTCGTCTTCGGCCACAGCGTCCGCGGCTTCCGTCTCGGGTTCCGGCTCGGGTTCTGGCTCCGCTTCGGTCTCCGCTTGGTCGTCCGGTTCGGCTTCCTCGATGGCGTCGGCCGCCGCTTCGGCGTCGTCACGGGCGTCCTCGTCGTCCGCTTGGGACTCGGCGTCGGCCTCGGGTTCGACCGCATCGTCGGCTTCCTCGTCGGTCTGCTCCGTCTCGTCGACCGGTTCCTTCACCGCGGCCTCGGTCTCGACGTTCGGTTCCTCGCGTTCGGTTCTGGTGTCGCGTTCGACCGTAACCGTCGCCGTGTCGTCACGTCCCTCCTTCGAGGAGGACGACGAGTTGCCACCAACGAGGGATTTCAAGAACGACGAAATAGTGTCAAGCAAGCCCATGTTACCTTCTCCTATGCAATCCCGTTATTTAAAAACCAGCGGCCTCAGTCGCTTTCGAGGTGGTTCCGGAGCTCGGCGTTCATCGCCTCGACGGGCGCGTCGCGGCCGGTCCACAGCTCGAACGCTTCGACGCCCTGCAGGAGGAGCATCCACGCGCCGTCGATGGTGGTCGCGCCGGCCGCGGCAGCCTCGCGGAGGAGTCGGGTCTCAAGTGGGGTGTAGACCGCGTCGAGCACGGCGAGGTCGCCGTGGAGGTACTCCGCGGGGACGGGCGTCTCCTCGGGTGACTCCATCCCGACGCTCGTCGCGTTGACGAGCACGTCCGCCCCCCGAATCCGGTCGAGCGTGTCGAGTCCGCCGCCGGTCGCGCCGGGGACGGCCGCGGCGAGTTCGACCGCGCTCTCGGCGGTGCGGTTGGCGACGTGGACCGACGCGCCCGCGTCGGCGAGGGCGAACGCGGCGGCGCGACCCGCCCCGCCGGCACCGACGACCACGGCGGCCGCTCCGTCGAGGTCGACGCCGTGGCGGTCGAACGACCGCGTGACGCCCGCCGCGTCGGTGTTGTACCCCGTCGGCGTCGCCGCGCCGAAGTCGATGGTGTTGACCGCGCCGATGCGCTCGGCCAACGGGTCGGGGTCGACCAGTTCGAGCACGTCCTGTTTGAACGGGATGGTGACGTTCAGCCCCGAGACGCCGAGGGCGTCCGCGCCGCCGACGGCCGCCGCGATGTCGTCGCGGGCGGGTTCGAACGTGACGTACCGCGCGTCGAGGCCGGTCCCCTCGTAGGCCGCCTCGTGCATCGGCGGCGACAGCGAGTGGCCGACGGGGTTGCCGACGAGACCGTACACTTGCATGGGCGGGTGGTGACCTGCCGGCGATATAACTCGCCCGCCCGCGTCGGATTCCGCCGGGACCCGACGGCCGCCGTCGCGGCGGGTTCGCCCCGTCTCGCGCTCTCGCGTCGGTCGTCGCGGGCTTGCGGTGTACCGGCGCGCTTTTGGTGTCCCGTCGGTCTACTCCCGCGTATGTCGGCACTCGCAACCCTGCTTTCCTTCGATACCGCGCTCCTCGTGGCGGGTATCGTCGCGCTCTACCTCGGGGCCGAAGCCCTCGTCGAGGGGGCCTCTCGACTCGCTATCGGCCTCGGTCTCCGGGCAGCTATCGTCGGTGTGACCATCGTCGCCTTCGCGACGACGACTCCCGAACTCTTCGTCGCGGTGCTGAGCGGGTTGGGCTACAGCTCCGACCTCGGACTCGGCGCTATCGTCGGCTCGAACATCGCCAACATCGGTCTCGTCCTCGGCATCTCGGCGCTCATCCAGCCGATGGGCGTCTCGACGACGACGCTCCGCCGACACGTTCCGTTTATGATAGCCGCGGCGGTCGCGCTCGTCGCGCTCGGGATGGACGGGAACCTCAGCGCCGTCGACGGCGGCGTCCTCCTGCTCATCCTCGTCGCGTTCACGGGCTACCTGCTGTACCGCGCGCGGTCGGCGAAGGCCGACGCCCTCGGCACGGACGAAATCGACATCGAGGACGAAGACGAGGTGTCGGCGCAACTCAGAGACGTCGTCTACCTCGGTCTCGGCCTCCTCCTCCTGTTCGTCGGCTCGAACTGGCTCATTCAGGGCGGGCAGGGGCTGCTCGAATCCTTCGGGTTCGGGCCGCGGTTCATCGGGCTGACGGTCCTCGCGTTCGGCACGTCGCTGCCCGAACTCGCGGCGTCGGTCATCAGCGCGGTCCGCGGCGAGTCGGAGTTCAGCATCGGCAACGTCGTCGGCTCGAACATCTACAACGTCGTCGCCGTCCTCGGCATCCTCGCCATCATGGTCCCCGTGAACGTCCCCGCGAGCACCATCTCGCTGGACTTCCCGGCGCTCCTCGTGTTCACCTTCGGGGTCATCGGGCTGATGCTCCGCAACCGAAACGTGTCCCGCCTCGACGGCGGTCTCCTCGTCGGCGGCTACCTCGTCTTCTTCTGGCTCATCCTTCCCTGACCGGTCGCTGACGGGAGCGTTCGGCCGCGCGCCCGGTCCGCGGTCTCCCCGGGGTTCGAAACACAAGAGCTACCGGCTTCGGCTTCGCTCTTGTAGCCACGATGGTACGACGACGACTCAGTCACCCGCTGACCGCGGTGTTCGGAGCCGCGCTCCTGACGGTCCCGTGGCTGGGCCTGCACACGGTGCTCGGCGTTGACCTCGGGACGGGCGTCACCGTCGCCCTCAGCGGCGTCGCGGTCCTCGGTGCCTCGTTCCTCCTCGCGTGGGGTGCCGAGACCGCCGAGGCCGACGTGCCGCGGGCGTTCGCGCTCGCCATCCTCGCGGTGCTCGCGGTCGCCCCGGAGTACGCGGTGGACGCGCTCTACGCGTGGGAAGCCGGCATCAACCCCGGCTCGCCCGAGTCGGCGGAGGCCGCGAGCCTCGCGGTCGCCAACATGACCGGGGCGAACCGCATCCTCATCGGTATCGGCTGGTCCGCAATCGCGCTTTTCACCGTCTACCGCGCCCGCGACACCGGCGACGAGGCGGTCGAGTCCCGCCCCGGCTTCCTCGCGGACGTGGTCCGTCTCGACCACGGCATCGCGACCGAGATTCTGTTCCTCTTCGCCGCGACCGTGTTCGCCTTCTTCGTCCCGCTCGGGGCGGGCATCGGCGCGGTCGACATGTTCGTCCTCGTCGGCCTCTACGTGACGTACATCTTCGTGGCGATGAACTCGCCGCACGAGGACGAAGAACAGATCGGCGTCCCCGCGTACCTCCAGTCGTACCGGAAACCGAAGCGCATCGCCACGACGCTCGCGCTGTTCGTCTTCTCCGGCGTCGTCATCCTCGTCGCCGTCGAACCGTTCGCCCACGGCCTCGAAGCCCTCGGGAAGTCGGTCGGAATCCCCTCGTTCCTGATGATTCAGTGGGTCGCGCCGCTGGCGAGCGAGAGCCCCGAACTCATCGTCGTGGCCTACCTCGTCAACAAGGCGCGGTCGACCGCCGGCTTCAACGCGCTCATCTCCTCGAAGCTCAACCAGTGGACGCTCCTCATCGGGACGCTCGTCCTCGTCTACAGCCTCTCTGTCGGCTCTTACGCCCCGCTCCCGCTCGACACGCACCAGATGGGTGAACTCTGGCTGACGGCCGCCCAGAGCTACTTCGCCATCGCCATCCTCGTCACGTTCTCCATCAGCCTCCGCGAGGCGGTCGCCCTGCTCGGCCTGTTTTTGGCGCAGTTCGTCTACTCCGTCACCGGACTGGCGCTCACGCTCCCGATTCCGGGACTCGGCCCGGTCACCTTCGACGGCCCGACCTCGCTCATCGGTTTCTCCGTCGTCTATCTGGTCGTCGGAACGGCGCTTTTCGTCCGGCGACGCAAGCAACTCGCGGCGGTCGCCAAGCTCTCGATTCGACGCGTCCGCGGCGACTACGGCGCGACCGAGGTTCCGGCCGCGGTCGAGGACTGAACCGCCCCTCGCCGCTTCCGACGCCCTTTTCGCCGGGCTCGGCGACCCTCGAATCGTGATCGGAATCGTCGTCAGCCGCGCCGACAGCGCATCGGTACACATCGGCGAGCGCCTGCTCGAACTCGCCGACTGGGACGAACGGACCGACGGGGACCGACCCGACGCCGACGGCGGCGGCACCGTCTTCGCCCGCGACGGCTTCGAACTCCGCGAGTTCGACGCCCTGCACATCGACCTCGACGACCCCGCCGAGGCGTTCGACGCCGACCTCGACTTTCTCGTCGTCGTCTCCCGGCACGCCGGCGAGACCGGCGCGCTCCTGACCGCGCACTTCACCGGGAACTTCGGCCCCGCCGACTACGGCGGCGAGCCGGGTCGATTCGCCCGCGCGTGTCCCAATGCCCAGCGCGCCGTCGTCGAGGCGCTCCGCGAGCGCGCGCCGGACGGTTACGAGGTCGGCATCGAGGCGACCCACCACGGCCCGACCGAGCCGACGGTCCCCTCGATGTTCGTCGAGCTCGGGAGCGACGACGAGCAGTGGGACGACCCCGAGGGGGCCCGCGCGGTCGCGGCGGCCGTCCTCGACATCGAGGGCGTCGCGGCCGACGCGGACCGCCAGCTCGTCGGCTTCGGCGGCGGCCACTACGCCCCGCGGTTCGAGCGCGTCCTCCGCGAGACCGACTGGCGCGTCGGCCACATCGCCGCCGACTGGCAGCTCAAGGCGATGGGCGCGCCCGAGAACAACCGCGACGTGCTCCGCCGGGCGTTCGAGGCTTCGGCGGCCGACCTCGCGCTGGTCGATGGCGACCGCGACGACCTCGCGGCCGCCCTCGAAGCCGAGGGGTTCCGTGTCGTCTCCGAGACGTGGGTCCGCGAGACCGCGGGCGTCCCCCTCGACCGCGTCGCCGCCCTCGAAGCCGACATCACGACCGTCGAGGAGGGCCTCCGCTTCGGCGCGCGAATCGACGCCGACGACTACGAGGTCGTCTCGCTCCCCGACGGCCTGCTCGGCGAGGCGCAGGGCATCGACCTCGACGCGGCGCTCTCTGCCGTCCGCGGGACCACCGTCGCGTTCCACACGACCGAGGGTGGAACGCGCGCGGTGGGCCGCGCCGCCGTCGCGGGCGACGGCTACGACGAACTCGTGTCGCGGCTCTGCGACGTCCTGCGCGAGAAATACGACACCGTTGTCCGCGACAACGGGGCGGTCACGGCGACGACGCGCGCCTTCGACCCCGACGCCGCACGCGAGTTCGGCGTCCCCGAAGGCCCGGCGTTCGGCAAGCTCTCGGCCGGGCAGTCGGTCGAAGTCGACGGCGAGACCGTCGCGCCCGAGGACGTGTCGAAAGAGCGACTCATCGAGTTCGCCGTGTAGGTCGCCGCCGAGGCGGAGACGACCGATTTCGCCACGAGAGACGGTCTGTGTCTCGTGTTCGCATGACACGATTCGGCAGAAATTCGCGACTCGTCGGACGGACGTCTGACGCAAGGGGGAAAGATAATTAGTCGTCCTCCGTAAACCGTCTCCATAAATATGGACTCTATCGTGGGCGACGCAATCGACGAGGCCGAGGCCGAGGACATGGGGGATGAGTCGGCTCAGGTCGACGGCTCGGCCAACATCAACCGGTCCGGGACGATGACCGACGACGAACTGAAAGCGGTTCTCAAAGACCTCCAGACCAACATCACGGTCGTCGGGTGCGGCGGTGCCGGCGGCAACACCGTCAACCGGATGCACGAGGAGGGAATCAAGGGGGCGAAGCTCGTCGCCGCCAACACCGACGTACAACACCTCGTGGAAATCGGGGCCGACACGAAGATTCTCATGGGCGAGCAGAAGACCCAGGGCCGCGGCGCGGGCTCGCTCCCGCAGGTCGGCGAGGAGGCCGCCCTCGAATCCCAAGAGGAGATTTACGACGCCATCGAGGGCTCCGACATGGTGTTCGTCACCGCCGGTCTCGGCGGCGGCACCGGCACCGGCTCGGCCCCCGTGGTCGCCAAGGCCGCCCGCGAGTCGGGCGCGCTCACCATCGCCATCGTCACGACGCCCTTCACGGCCGAAGGCGAGGTGCGACGAACGAACGCCGAGGCCGGTCTCGAACGGCTCCGAGACGTTTCTGACACGGTCATCGTCGTCCCGAACGACCGCCTGCTCGACGCCGTGGGCAAGCTCCCGGTCCGACAGGCGTTCAAGGTCTCCGACGAGGTGCTGATGCGCTCGGTCAAGGGCATCACCGAACTCATCACCAAGCCCGGACTGGTCAACCTCGACTTCGCCGACGTGAAGACCGTCATGGAGCGCGGCGGCGTCGCCATGATCGGTCTCGGCGAGTCCGACTCCGAGTCCAAGGCCCAAGAGTCCGTCAAGTCCGCCCTCCGCTCGCCGCTTCTCGACGTGGACATCTCCGGCGCGAACTCCGCGCTCGTCAACGTCACCGGCGGCTCCGACATGAGCATCGAGGAAGCCGAGGGCGTCGTCGAGGAGATTTACGACCGCATCGACCCCGACGCGCGCATCATCTGGGGGACCTCCGTCGACGACGAACTCGAAGGCATGATGCGGACGATGATCGTCGTCACCGGCGTCGAGTCGCCCCAGATTTACGGCCGCAACGGCGAGATGCAGGCGCAGGCCGAAGAGCGCCTCGAAGACATCGACTACGTCGAGTAGTCGGCGTCGGAACCGCCGTCGGCCGCGCGAAACTCGCTTTCGAACCCGCGCCCGCACGGTTCGACGCCCGCCGCGCCCCGTTTCCCGTTCGCCGCCGTCAAGCGGTTGCGCTGGCCCGGATTCGACGGATTCGATGCGTTCGAGAGCGCCCGCCCGTCCCGTCGGTGCATCAATAGATAGAAAAAGCCCGACGCCTTAGGCCCCAGCAACATGGACGTTAAGTACGACCTGAACAGCTACGTTCGCGTGTTGAAACTCGCGAGCACCCCGTCGTGGCAGGAGTTCTCCCAGATCTCCAAAATCGCCGGCGCGGGTATCTTCCTCGTCGGACTGCTCGGTTTCATCATCTTCGCGATTATGAGCTTCCTCCCCGGAGGAGTCTGAGATGCCCATCTTCGCCGTCAAGACCACCGCTCGCCAGGAGCAGACGGTCGCGGACATGATTGCGACGAAGGAGTTCGCCGAGATTCACGCCGTCCTCGCGCCCGACTCGCTGACGAGCTACGTGATGGTCGAGGCCGACGACGACGGCATCGTCACGCGCGTCCTCGAAGAGATTCCCCACGCTCGCGGCCTCGTCGAGAGCGGCGGCGCGGTCGGCACCTCCAGCATGGCCGAAGTCGAGCACTTCCTGTCGCCGACGCCGGACGTGGAGGGCATCGCGGAGGGCGACATCGTCGAACTCATCGCCGGCCCGTTCAAAGGCGAGAAGGCGCGCGTCCAGCGCATTGACGAGACGAAAGACCAGGTCACCGTCGAACTGTACGAGGCGACGGTCCCGATTCCGGTCACCGTCCGCGGCGACCAGATTCGCGTCCTCGACTCCGAAGAGCGGTAAGCGTCCGCCCCGACGAGGGTTCTTTCTCTCTCAGTTTCGACTCGGCGCGCGCGACGAGCGGTGCGCCCCCCGGTGACTCCCATGTCCCCCGACAGTCCCCGACGAGCGCCGTCTCGGGCGACCGGCGACCGGCGTCGCGTCCCACCGCGACCGGTCCGCCCGTCTCTCGTGACCCTACAGCGCGCCCTGCTCGCGGAGCGTCTCGACGACGCTGTTGAGGTCAGCGTCAGCCTCGACGGCGTCTTTCACGTCTTCGCGGATGCGGACCGCCGAGGAATCGGCGTCGTACGCGCGGACGAACTCGGCGCGGGTGTGCTCGTCGAAGGCGTGACGAATCGCGAAGTAGCCCTCCGGGACGACGGTCCCGCACACCTTGCACTCGTGGCGCTCGTGGTCCACCGTCTGGTGGATGACCGCGCTTTCCACGTCTTCGAACCGACCGTCACACCCTTCGATTCCGCACTTCCACCGGGACATGTTCCCTCCGACGGCCGTGAGCCACAAAACCGTTTCTTCGACCGCCCGGCGTTCGACAAATAGCAACCACTAACTGGTCGCTGACCCGACCGTATCGTGTGAGCGCGACCACGACGACGCGGGTCGATATGCACGTGAAGATTCTCGACGAGCGGGTCGTCTCTCGCGCGAAAGCCCGCGGCATCGACGTGCTCGTCTACGCGCCGCACTTCGTCCGCCTGCCCGACGTTCGCGCCCGCGCGGCGCGCTTTTCCGACGACGACCTGCTCGTCGTCCCCGCCCGCGAGGTGTTCACGGGGTCGTGGCGCGACCGGAAACACGTCCTCGCGGTCGGCCTCTCCGACCCCGTCCCCGACTTCATCACCCTCGACGGGGCCTTCGCGGAGTTCGACCGGCAGGGCGCGGCGACGCTCGTCCCCCACCCCGAGTTCCTGACGGTGAGCCTCACCGCCGAGGACGTGGCCGCCCGCCGCGACGACATCGACGCCGTCGAGACGTACAACACGAAGGCCCTCCCGCGGGACAACCGCCGCGCCCGCGACATCGCCCGCGAGACGGGGCTGCCGGGGTTCGCGTCGTCCTACGCCCATCTCCACGGGAGCGTCGGCGAGGCGTGGACCGAGTTCGACCGCGACATCGACTTCGAGGCCGACCTCGTCGCCGCGCTCCGCGAGGGAGCAGACCGCCGGGTCGTCCGCCGCGCCGGGGTCTCCCACGCGCTCCGCGGCGCGGTCGAGTTCGCCCACCTCGGCTACGAGAACTCGTGGGGGAAAATCGACCGACTCCTGCTTTCGGGGATGGAGCCGACGCACCCGAGCCACATCGCCTACGACGGCCGGTTCGACGGCGTGAGCGTCTACTGATTTTTCGGTCCCGTCTGAAGCGCCCTCAGAGCACCGCGCTGAACGACGCCGCGGCGTCAGCCAGCGACACATCGAGCGAAAAGAGGTAGTAGTGGACGCCGGCGAGGACGCCGAGTTCGGCCACCGTGACGACGACGGTCACCGCGTCGGCGTGTTTCGAACTCGTCGCCACGCCGGTCGGCAGGTCGTACTCCTGCGGCGAAAGCGGGTAGAACAGCGCGATGCCGCGCTTCGAGCCGACCATGTCGAGGACGTAGTGGGTGGCGACGCCGATCCAGACGAACTGGAGGTTGCCGAAGACGAGCGGGAACACGAGGAATATCGCCAACACCGGGAGGTTGTGGAGCGTCTTTCGGTGCTTTCCGAAGGCGGTGTCGACGTCGGGAAACAGCGCGCCGAGCACGACCGGAAGCGACAGCTGACCGATCTTCTGGGCGAGGAGGAACGCCGAGTCGGCCGTCGGTTCGAACGACCGGGGGTCCACGGTGAGGATGACGCCGAGCCCGAGCGCCAACAGGATGGCGTTGAGCACGTGTCCCTTCTTGTTCATGGATGCAGACTGGTCCGCCGGGATACAAAGCTTTCCCACGGAACCGACCGACGGCGGCCCGCCGGACGACTCAGTCGGTCGTCACGGACTCGATTTCCCCGCGGAGGAGCGCCAGCGCCCCGCGCGCGATCTGTTCTTTCACCTGCGTCCGCGACCCGTCGTACTCGAAGCGCTCGACGCGAGCGTAGGAGTCGCCGGACCCCCACGGCGCGGCGAAGGCGACGCCGACGAAGACGGTGCCGACCGGCTTGCCGGGCAGGCCGCCCTCCGGTCCGGCGATGCCCGTCGTCGCCAGCCCCCACGTCGCGTCGGCCACGTCGCGGACGCCGGCGGCCATCTCGCGGGCGACCGGCTCGGAGACGGCTCCGTGTTCGTCCAGCGACTCCCGCGACACCGCCAGTTCGTGGCGCTTTGCGTCGTAGGAGTAGGTGACCAGCGAGCGATCGAAGTAGTCGCTGGAGCCGGGGACGTCGGTCAGCAGCGACCCGATGAGGCCGCCGGTACAGGACTCCGCGACGGCGACGGTGTGGCCCGCCTCGCGGAGGGTGTCGCCGACGCGGACCTCCTCGGGCGGGTCGGATGCGAACTCGCGCATACGACCGACCACGGGCGGTCGGGACAAAAGCGGTCTGGAGCGGGAAACAGCGATGGCGGTCGGGTCGGGTCGGGCTGGGTCGCGGTCGGCACCGACGCGACCGGGCAAAAGTCCACCGGCGGTTCCGAGACCGAGAAGTACACAAAGCCCCGCGGTGTCGGGTCCGACATGGACATCGACGTTGAGCCGACGGAGCGACCCGACGCCGACGAAGACGACGACGCCGGCGACGACGGGCCGGCCGAAATCGAGGTGGAAGTCACCGACCCCGACGAGGTAACCTCGACCGACACCGAGGGCCTCCCCGATGGCATCGACGCGCCCGACTACGTCCTCTACGGCGGCAAGGGCGGTGTCGGGAAGACCACGATGGCCGCGGCGACGGCGCTCGCCAGCGCGGCCGACGGCACCGCGACGCTCGTCGTCTCTACGGACCCCGCGCACTCTCTTTCCGACACGCTCGGCGTGCCGGTCCCCGACAAGCCGACTCGGATTCGCGAGGAGATTCCCCTCTACGCGGCCGAAATCGACCCCGACGCGGTCATGGACGGGCCGTTCGCCGGCGGCGACGGCTCGGGCGAGGAGTTCGACGACGAGACCGACTTCGAGACCGGCGAGTACGACGACGACAACCCCTTCGCCGGCGGCGACGCGGACTCGCCGTTCGGCGGTATGGGCGGGGGAATGGGCGGCTTCGAGGACCTCCTCGGCGGCGACGGGCCGATGGGAATGGGCGGCCCGATGCCCGGCGCGGACGAGGCCGCGGCGATGCAACAGCTCCTCGAATACATGGACGACCCGCGGTTCGACCGCGTCGTCGTCGACACCGCGCCCACGGGCCACACGCTCCGCCTGCTCGAACTCCCCGAGCTGATGGACTCCATGCTCGGTCGCATCGCCCGCATGCGCCAGCGCTTCTCCGGCATGATGGACAACCTCAAGGGGATGTTCGGCGGCGGCCCCGACGACCCGCAGGCCGGGATGGCGGACCTCGACGACCTCCGCGAGCGCATCGAGCGCCTGCGAGCGGTGCTCCGCGACCCGACGCGGACCGACTTCCGGGTCGTCATGATTCCCGAGGAGATGAGCGTCGTGGAGTCCAAGCGGCTCGTCTCGCGGCTCGACGAGTTCGAAATCCCCGTCCAGACGCTCGTCGTCAACCGCGTCATGGAGTCCGTCGAGGACGTGGCAAACGTGGACCCCGAGTGGATAGAGTCGCCCGACTTGGAGAACTGCGGCTTCTGTCAGCGGCGCTGGCAGGTCCAACAGGACGCGCTCCGCTCGGCGACGAATCTCTTCCGCGGCCGCGACGTAAAGCGGGTGCCACTGCTCGCAGAACAGGTACAGGGCGAAGATGCCCTTCGGGTCGTCGCGACCTGTCTCGACTAGCGTCGAGCGGGCCGGCGACGCGGATAGACGGCGCGTCTCAGGGGAGTTTGCGGGCGAAGCCGTAGAGCGCGTCGCGCCACGCGTCGGGCAGGAACCGGGCGAGGACGCCGACGCGGGCGACGGTGCCGGGCTGGTAGCGCGCCCGCGGCTTGGTCGAACTCGCGGCGTCGACGATGTCTTCTGCGACCCGTTCGGGCGGAATCGCGCCGGGACCGCTCCCGCCGAGCGCCTGCGAGTCGTCGAACAGCTTGTAGAGTTTCTCGTACGCGCCCGAGCGGTCGAGGCCGTCGGCGTCCTCGCCGTTTCCGTTGACCTCGGTCTCGACGCGGTTCGAGAACTGCGTCTCGACCGGCCCCGGTTCGATGAGGACGGCGTCGATACCGTACTCCTCGACCTCGGTGCGGAGCGCGTCGGTCATCGCTTCGAGGGCGAACTTCGAGCCGGCGTAGACGCCGGTGCCGGGGAAGGCGACGCGGCCGACGACGCTGGAGACGTTGACGATGGTGCCGTCGCCCTGCGAGCGCATGTGGGGTAACACGGCGCGGATGAGCCGGTGTGGGCCGTAGACGTTCACGTCGAACTGGTCGTGGACCTTCTCGGTCGGCACGTCCTCGACGGGGGCCATCTGGCCGTAGCCGGCGTTGTTGACGAGGCAGTCGATGCGGCCCTGCTCGTCGGCGATGCGGTCGACGACGCGGTCGACGTCCCCCTGGTCGGTCACGTCGAGCGTCGCGATGTTCGCGCCGCGTTCCCCCAGCGTCTCGATGTCGGCCGGGTTCCGGGCGGTGGCGTAGACCTCCCACTCCTCGTCGAGGAAGTCGAGCGCCGTCGCGCGCCCGATTCCCGAGGAGCAACCGGTGATGAGGACCGTCTTTTGATGCACGTCGGTAGGTCGGACCGTGCGCTGTTAAGTGTAGGCGGTTCGCCACGAGGCCGGACGGGGAACGCCGGTCGAATTCGCCCTCACTCGTACTGGGCCTTCGCCTCGTCGGCGTAGGCGTCGGCCAGCCGGGTCGGTTCGGGGAGCTTGTACGACCCCGACAGCCGGGAGACGAGGTCGACGGCCGTCGCCGCCGCGAGTCGGTGGCCGGGACTGACGTACAGCGGGTTGATAATCGGCCGCGAGTCGTACTGCCGCGACTGGAAGGCGTAGCCGATAGTCGTCTCCGGGCCAGCGGGGTGGCCGCCGACGGGGTCGACCGAGTCGTCGGCGCGAATCGGGGTTCGCCACCCCTCCGGTCGGCCGTCCACGTCCTCGTCCGGCGTCCCGCAGAGCAGCGACTTGGCGACGCCGATGCTCGGCGCGTCGCAGACGACGCCGAGGTGGGTGGCGAGGCCGGCCTGCCGGAAGTGGATGCGGCCCGAACCGTCGAAGACGAGCAGGTCGGGGTCGCAGTCGAGTTCGGCGAGCGCGTCGAGGATGGGGCCGCCCTCGCGGAACGAGAGCAGGCCGGGGATGTAGGGAAGGTCGAGCTCCGAGACGGCGTGGACGCGCTCGACCACCTCGCCGCCGCGGAGGACGACGACGGCGCTCAGCGCGCGGTCGTCCAGAAACGACTGGTCGATGCCGGCGACGAGCGGCGGTTGCGAGTCGGTGTCGGCGTCGCCGTCGACCCCCGTCGCCGCCGTGAGCGTCTGATTCCCCGTTTCCGGGCTGTCGAGCGAGACGCGCGCCGGGTCGAACGGGAGGTCGTCTTCGAAGACGGCGGCCTCGGCGACGCGGCGCTGGAGTGACTCCATCTCGTCGCGCGAGAGCCCGGGACGGGGCGCGAGGTCGGAGCGGACCGGGCGCATCTCAGAACCGGCCGGGGCCGCCGGGACCACCGGGGCCGCGCCCGCCGAGCGAGAGCTGCGAGGGGACCTTCCGTTGGCCCTTCACGCGCTGGCCGTAGGCGAGGCCGATGACGAGGCCGATGAGGTGCGCGAAGTGGGCGATGCCGCCACCGGCCCCCGGACTGAGGAAGAAGAACACCGAGATACCGGCGAACCCGAGCGTGAACAGCCAAAGCGGGACGGGAATGATGAAGTACAGATAGATGCGGAGCCCCGGGTTGAGGACCGTCAGGACGCCGAGGACGGCCATGATGGCCCCGCTCGCGCCGACGACTCCGGACGGGATACCCGGCGACAACACCAGCGACGAGCCGATCTGTGCGAGCCCGGCGAGCATCCCGCTGACGAGGAACAGCGCCGCGAACTTCCGCGACCCGACGTAGCGCTCCACCAGCGGGCCGAAGAAGAACAGCACGATGGAGTTGCCGACGATGTGGTAGAAGCCGCCGTGGGCGAATATCGAGGTGACCCACGTCCAGACGTACTCGGGGTGGGACGTGGTGAGGTAGAAGGCGCTAATCGAGAGCGAGCGGAAGCCGAGGAACTGCTCCAAGACGAGCTGCGAGAAGAACGTGAGCCACATCAGCGCGAGGAACAGGTAGGAGACGTTCCCGCGGAAGTAGCCTAACACGCCGCCGGCGCCCGTGAGCGAGCTGAGCAGTCCCCCGCCGCGGCCGCCCTGATTGTTCACCGAATCGTCGAAGGAGCTATCGAAGACGCCGGCGGGGTCGTCCCAGTCGGAGAGCCCCGCGCAGTCGTGGTTCTCGGGGAGGCGGTGTTCGGAACAGAACGTCCCGCCACACCGCGAACAGCGGTACGGCAGACTCTCGTCTTTGCCGCACACGTCGCAGATAGGCATTACCAACGCCTTACAGCGGCGAGATAAAAAGGGGTTCCCTCATGAACGTGGTGTGTTGGCGCACCTCTTGATTAGGGGTCGAATCCGCACCGTCGCCGGTTCAGCTCCCCGAATTGTCCGTTTCAGGAGACGGAAGTGGTGCGGCGGCGGCGCGGCCAACGCCGTCGCTCTCGACGGTCGTCGCGCGAGAAATACGGGATTACGCGTCTTCGGAGGACGATTCCTCGGCGTCTTCGTCCGCCTCGTCGGCGGGCGTGAAGTTCGTGGGGACGACGGTCGGGTGCTGAAGCCCGAGGCGGGGTTGCTTGGCTGCCATACGTGTCTCAAGCTACCGGACAGAGGGACTAAAGATTACCCATGCGCATAATTTATCGGCGGGCGCGTCAGCGATAACTGTCGGGTATCTGTGGCGACGACGGCGGTCGGTCTCCCGTTCGGACGATTCTTCGGGGGAGTGCCGCCGCGGACGGGCGCGGCGGCTCGCGGTCGAAGGCGGCGCGGAAAAAACGCGCGGTAACGTCGCTTACGCGAAGTTCTCTTCGTAGAGGTCCATCGCGTGTTCGATGGCGTCCTTGGCGGCCTGCTTGTCCTCCCAGCCCAGCGTCTCGACTTCCTTGCCGGCTTCGAGGTTCTTGTAGGTCGCGAAGAACTCGTCGATCTCGTCGAGCGTCTGCTGGGGGATGTCTTCGAGGTCCTCGATGTGGTCGTAGCGGGGGTCCTCGATGGGGACGGCGATGACCTTGTCGTCCTGCTCGCCGTCGTCATCCATCTTCATGAGCGCGACCGGGCGGGCCTCGATGACGCAGCCGGGGAACGTCTGGTCCTCGACGAGGACGAGCACGTCGAAGGGGTCCTCGTCGTCGTAGTACGTCTGCGGCATGAAGCCGTAGTCCGACGGGTAGTGGACGTTGGAGTGGAGCACGCGGTCGAGGACGACGCCGGGGATGTCCTTGTCGTACTCGTACTTGTTGCGCTCGCCTTTGAGGCACTCGACGACTGCGTAGATTTCGTCCGGCGCGTCGGGGCCGGTCTCCATGTCTTCCCAGAGGTTCACCATACCGAACCCATCCTCGATGCGGGCAAAAGTCCTTTCGGGATTGGTCTCGTATCGCTGCTATCCGGGTCTCGTCGGCCACTTTGAACCCCTCTATATGTAGAGGTATTCCCCACGGAATCCCACGACGTTACCGCTATGCGTGTGAGATATTCTCCAGATATGCCCGCGCGGCTACTGCCCGCTGTCTCCCGTTCGTCGCCGCGGCCCGCCTCTGTGCAATACTCGGCACACGTGTCCGCTCCGCCCCAATTTCATCGTATAGTGTCCTCGCATTCGACGGCGAAACCGACTGCTCGTTGACAAAGTTTAAATAGGACGGTGACATTTCCATATGCATGTCAGAGGCACAAACAATTGGCAACAAATCCGGTGCGGCTCGGGACCTCACCGCGTTCCAACAGAACATCCTCGTCATTCTCGCCGAGGAACCGATGTACGGCTTGGCCATCAAGCGCCACCTCGAATCGTACTACGACACCGAAGTTAACCACGGGCGTCTGTACCCCAACCTCGACGACCTCGTCGAGATGGGGCTGGTCGAAAAGAGCGAACTCGACAAGCGGACGAACCAGTACGAACTGACCGACGACGGCCTCCAGGCGGTCCTCGACCGCTTCGACTGGATGCTCTCGAAGTTCGTCACCGACGACGAGCGCGCCGAGATGGTCTCGGAGCTCGTCGAAGGCAAGCTGTAATCGGCAGTACACACCGCACGAACCGCGGGGTTCGCTCAGTTGTATTCGGGCACTTCGGCGTCTGCGGCGTCGAAGAGCAATTCGAGCGACTCCGGTAACAACGACCGCTGTTCCGCGGTCGGCCACGCGTTGCGTGGATAATATTCTTCGACGAACTCGCGCACCTCCGGAGCGCCGGCCGTCTCGATTCGCCGGACGTAGTGGTTCCCGAGGAAGTCCGCGAACGCGCGGGCGTTCGCCGCGTGGTCCGCGCCGTGTTCCTCGGCGACGGCCGCGACGCACGCCGCGTTGTGTTCCTCGACCGCGCTCCACTCGTGGTCCTCGCCGGTCCCCGACAGCGGGCGTTCGATTCCGCGGTCGACGTCGTCTATCTCCGTCGGGTCGACCACCCCGTCGTCGTCGACCCACTCGTCGGGGTGGAGCACCAACACGTCGTCGTCCTCGCGGTGTCGCGCGCGGAACTCGTACTCGCCCACGATGTCGTCGCGGGCGGACCGATACGCCTCGGCCTCGTCGGGGTCGACGGCGTCGCGGGCCAGCCGCGTCAGCCGCTCGGCTTCCGAAAGCACGTCTTCGGGGAGTTCTGACTCAGGCATCGTCGAGGGCCTCGTTGGCTAGGGAGTCGGCGCGGTCGTTTATCTCTCGCGGTACGTGCTCCAGCGACCACCGGTCGAACGCCGACAGCAGCTCTCGGGCCTTCACGCGGCGCTCCTTGAGTCCGGGGTCGTTGGTGTTCCACTCGCCGCGGACCTGCTTGACGATTAACTGCGAGTCGCCGCGGACGTCCACCTCGTCGTAGCCGTACTCCGCTGCGACCGACAGCGCCTCCACGAGCGCCTCGTACTCCGCGCGGTTGTTGGTCGTCTCGCCGATTCGCTTCGAGCCCTCGGCGACGATGCCGTCGCTCGTCACGATGGCCCATCCGATGGCGGCTGGACCGGGGTTCCCGCGACTCGCGCCGTCGAAGTAGACGTGCGCGCGGCCGCCTTTCGGCCGGATGAGCGCGAGCAGGTCCGTCGGTCTCGACCCCTGCACGACGACTTTCCCGTCGTAGGCGACCGCGCTGGCGTCGCCGCGTTCGGCGCGCCACCGCTCGTGGTCGGTGTTTCCGGGCGAGACGGACACGCCCGCGGCTTCGAGTCGTCGTCGGGCTTCGTCGGGGTCGCACTCGACGGTCGGCATACCGTCACCTCGCCGGGGACTCGGTAAAGGCGCTCCGTTCGTCACCGAGGGCCGGCGATACTGCGACGAACGCCGGCAAAGGTTGAAGTGCAAGCAAATAGACAATATATAAATGCGATGAAACGGCCTACCCGCCAGCGGGAGCGTGACCACGACCGGACTCGATGGGGAGACGAGTCACAGGACGACGAGACATCCGAAGAGGAGTTGGACCTCGACGACCTCGACCCCGAGGAAGTCGTTCGGACCGGCGACGGCGAGTTGATTCACGAGGAGACCGGCATCATCATCGAAGAAGAGCGCATCGACCCCGGCCCGGAGTGGCGGGCGTTCAACCACTCAGAGCGGCAGTCGAAGTCGCGCGTGGGCGCGCCGACCACGCAGACGATGCACGACAAGGGGCTGACGACGACCATCGACTGGAAGGACAAAGACGCCTACGGCCGCTCTATCTCCTCGAAGAAGCGGTCGCAGATGCACCGCCTCCGCAAGTGGCAAGAGCGCATCCGAACCAAGGACGCCGGCGAGCGCAACCTCCAGTTCGCCCTCAGCGAAATCGACCGGATGGCGTCGGCGCTCGGCGTCCCCCGGTCGGTTCGGGAAGTCGCGTCGGTCATCTACCGCCGCGCGCTCAGCGAGGACCTGATTCGCGGCCGCTCCATCGAGGGCGTCGCCACCTCGGCGCTGTACGCCGCCTGTCGGAAGGAGGGCATCCCGCGCTCGCTCGAAGAGATTTCCGAGGTATCGCGCGTCGAGCGCAAGGAAATCGGGCGGACGTACCGCTACATCTCGCAGGAACTCGGCCTGGAGATGCGGCCGGTAGACCCCAAGAAGTACGTGCCGCGATTCTCGTCCGAACTCGACCTCTCGAAGGAGGTCCAGTCGAAGGCGAACGAGATCATCGAGACGACCGCGGAACAGGGGCTTCTCTCCGGGAAGTCGCCGACCGGCTTCGCCGCCGCCGCCATCTACGCCGCGTCGCTTCTCTGCAACGAGAAGAAGACCCAGCGCGAGGTCGCCGAGGTCGCGCAGGTGACGGAAGTCACCATCCGGAACCGCTACCAAGAACAGATCGAAGCGATGGGCATCCACACCTGAGCCCCGCCCGCGCGAGCCGGACCCCTTTCTGACCCGGACGCGTCGCCGAAGGTTCATACCCGCGGGCGACCCACATCCGGTGAATGCGGCTCGACGAGTACATGGACATCGAGCGGGACGAGCGCGCCGAGCGGCGGCGACTCGCCGAGGAGAAGTCCTACGGCATCCTCGACCACCTCGAAACGTTCCAAGACCGGTTCGAGGAGACGGTGCAGGGAGACTCGCTGTACGGCGGCGTCTCCCCGTCTATCTTCGTCGGCCGGTCGAACTACCCGAACGTCTCGACGGGCATCCTCTCGCCGGTCGGCCACGACGAGGACGCCGCCGCCTTCGAGACGAGCGCGGCGTGGTACGACGAGGGCGTGAGCATCGACGACGTGTTCCAGCGGCGCACCTCGCTTCTGAACTCGAATCGCGGGACGAAGGTGACGAACGTCGCCGACTCGTGGGACGGCTTCCTCGGGACGCAACGCGAGGTCGCCATCGCCGACCGCCCCGTGACGGTCGAAATCGGCCTCGACGGGAAGCCATCTCTCGACCTCGACGCCAGCGCCGACGACGTGGCGACGCCCGTCGGCCCGCGGGCCCGCGCCCGCTCGGCCGACCTCGCGGAGAACCCGCACGTCCCCAAACTGGTGCAAAAGACGCTCGAAGACGACGACTGGAACGCCGAGGGCGCGATGACGTACCTCTACCGCCGCGGCTTCGACGTGTACGACATCAACACCATCCTCTCTGCGGGCGCGCTCGGCCAGACCGAACAACGCCGACTCGTCCCGACGCGGTGGTCTATCACCGCCGTCGACGACACGCTCGGCCAGTACCTCCGCGGGCAGGTCAAACACGCCGACAGCATCGACGGCGTCGAAATCTACCGCAACGAGTTCATCGGCAACGCCTTCTGGGTCATCCTCGCGCCGGGGCGCTGGGAGTTCGAACTCATCGAGCTGAAAGCGCCGGGGAGCGTCTGGAACCCCGACCCCGAGGCGGGGATGTACCTCGCGGCCGACCGCGAGGGCTACGAGGGGCGGACCGGCTACGTGAACGAGACGGCCGGCGCGTACCACGCCTCCCGGCTCGGCGTCCTCGAACACCTCAAAGAGCGCGGCCGACAGGCGAAGGCGCTCGTCATCAGACACGTCTCCGACGACTACTGGGGCCCGGTCGGCGTCTGGCAGATACGCGAGTCCATCCGCCACGCCTTCGAGGGCGAGACGGCCGACGCCGAGACGTTCGGCGACGCCGTCCGCGACGTGACGGAGTACCTCCCGGTGTCGCTCGCGGACCTCCGCCGGAAGTCCACGATGGCCGCCGGTCTCCAGACCGACATCTTCGACTTCGCCTGAGCAACTATTTTGACAGTCGGACGATACGTTCTCGTATGCTCCCGTTACAGGTCCCCGGCGGTCCCGAACTGCTCATCATCATCCTCATCTACGGCATTTTCGCGCTCCTCCCCGTGGTCGCGGCGCTCGTCGCGCTCTATCTCCTGTACAAGATTCGCGGCGACGTGAAGCGCATCGCGGACGCGCTCGACGCGCGAGACGGATTGTAAGTCGAGACGGCTGGATACGCTCGGTGACCTCGATTATGCCTCGGCCGCGTCGAGGTTGGCGAGCGCCTGTTCGACGAGTTCGCCCGTGTCGGCGATGATATCGGCCATCTCGTCGTCGTCGGGCGCGATGCCGATGAGGCGGGCGACGCGCATGATGCTCAGGTGGTAGACCACCTGCTTGCCCGGCTCTTCCTCCCAGATGACCACGTTGCACGGGAACAGCCCGCCCATCTTGTTGTCGGTGGCGTCGAGCGCGCGGTCCGCCATGTTCGGGTTACACGCCCCGAGGACGTAGTAGGGGTCGCGGCCGGCGTCGACCTTCTCGTTGAGCATCTCGGAGGGCGAGAATTCGGTGGCGACACCGAACCCGGCGTCGGTGAACGCCTCGCGGACGCGCTCGATTGCCGCCTCGTGTTCCATCTCAAGGACGACGCGTTCCTCGCCGATGTCTTCCGGTTTGATGGCGCTGGGGTCGATTGGGAGTGCCATGCACCTCTCTTGATGCTCCGACGGGGAAAAGGTATGGTAGTGTGCCGACTTCACACGAGCGAGTCGTCGAGCACCGATTCGACGAACGATGATTTCGCGGCCGTGTATCGACTTCGTTCGTCCGGGTACGCCTCGGCGAGTTTGCGCTTGCGTCGCTCGTACTCGGCCGCGAGGCCGTCGTCCGCGCGGAGCGCGTCGCGGAAGGCGACCTGCTCGCGGTGGCAGTCGCTTCCGAGTTCTGTTAGAGAGAGGTAGTGGGTCCGGCGTTCGGGCGGGCCGCGGACGAAAAACCGGCGGTCGGGAACGTCGTCGGGACGTTCCTCGTAGCCCGCGGCTTCGAGCGACCGCACGACGCCGCCGGCCTCGTCGCGGTCGGAGACGAGGACGAGCAGGTCGACGATGGGTTTCGCGGCCAGTCCCGGAACCGCGGTGCTCCCGACGTGTTCGAACCGGACGCCGTCGGCGTCGCTACCACCACTACCGGCGTCGTCGCTGTCGAGTCGCGGTCGAAGACGCTCGACCTCGCGCTCGTACGCCTCGCGCCAGCGCGGGTCGTGCGCGAGGAGTTCGACGGTGCCGCGGGCGAGGCCGAGCGACGGTGACGGTTCTTCCTCTCTCTCCGCGTCGTCACCGTCGCTCATAGCGGAATCGGGAGCCACTGGAGCGCCGACGCGACCCGGTCGGGCGGGAACAGCGGCGGGTGGAGCACGAGCCAGTCCAAGAGGATGAGGCCGCCGCCGTGGGCGACGATGGAGGGGAGAATCGAGTCGCTCTCGTAGTCGACGAGGCCGAACAGCACGTCCGTCGGAGCGGACAGAAGAATCTCTATCGGCGGCTTGCCGACGTGGTGGAACGCGTAGAGAATCGGACTGATGAGCGCGCTCTTCCGGCCGATTTCGCGGACGCCGACGCAGAGCAGGCCGCGGTAGTACGTCTCGGCGGCGACGACGACGAGCAGTTGCTGGGCGGCGTGCGGGAGAAAGTCCGCGAGCGCGGTCGAGGTGTGCCACATCGGGTAGTACGCCCGAATCGACGGCAGGCTCGACCCGACGAGGTAGAAGGGGAGGACGAACAGCGCGAGCAAAAGCGTGTTTCGGAGCGCCGCGCGGTCGACGTTCCAGCCGAGGTTACGGCCGTGGGCGAGCGCGAGCGCTCCGGGTACGAGGATGAACAGGAGGGCGTCGTGGACCGCGCGGTAGGTGAGGTCGCCGGCGGGAAGCGGCCAGAGGCTCCACGCGGCTCCGACGACGCCCCCGACGATGAGGGCGCGGTAGAGCCACGGGAGACCGGCGAGCCGGCGGCGTAACACCGCTAGTCCGTCTGGACCGGGCCGCGACCGACGATGTCGAGCACGTCGTCGACGAAGGCCTGTCGCGTCTCGAAGTAGGTCTCGTCGGCCTCGGCGAGCACGTCTTCGAGGCTCTGGGGGCCGTCGGGCGTGCGGATGACCGCGTCGCCCTCTTTGTTCAGGATACTGCTCTTTTCTTGCGGCCACGTCAGTCGGGAGGCGACGCGCGCGAGGGGCGCACCTTCGACGGACGCGCCCGTACCGAGTTCGACGGCGGGTGCCTCGTCTGCTTCCTCGTCAGCCATGCGCGGGGATTAGCCACCGCGCATGATAATCCCTTCGAGATTCACATGTGCCGCCGCCGCGCCGCCGGCGGCGTATCGGGTCGCCGTGCGCGTGTCGCCGCCCTGCGACGTGTCGAGAAGTAGATACTCGTCTGACGCATCGTTTTAGGGGCTGCTTTCGTAGTCGGTGCCATGACTAGTCTTTCGGAGGCGTACCACGGTGGCCGGGGCGGGCCGAGTCTCCGACGGCTGTCCCTGGGCTTCGGGGGGTTCCTCCTCGGCGTGCTGCTCGTCGTCGCGGGCATCGTCGTCGCGACCACCGACGTGTACACGTCCGGCGGGGCGACCCTCGGCGAAGCGCGCGAACTCGGGGGCATCCTCGGAGGCATCGGCGTCCCCGCCGTCTTCCTCGGCGTCCTCGCGGTCCTCCCCGCGAGCCGTCGAACCCGCGCCGCGTCGCTCATCGGCGCGAGTATCGCCGTCCTCGGCGTCGCGCTCTTCTCGCACGCGTACCCCTGCCAGTGGACCGGCGCGACCTGCGGGGCCGGCCTCCCCGACCTCACGCTCGAAACCGTCGCCGTCTACTTCTTCGGCACGGTCACGACGTTCTGGTGTCTGTTCGTCGGCGTCGCCAACTTCAAGACGCGGAACGACCCGGGCGGCACGGCCACGGTGCAGGTGACGAAGAAAGGCGAGACCCGCGTCGTCGAAGTCGAGAACTCCCGCGGCGGACTCGGCGGCATCGGCTTCCTCGGCGGCACGCCCGACGGCGACGTCCAGACGCAGACGAATCAGTCGACCGCGACCGCCGGGTCGGGGGCGACCGCGACCGCCGGCGCGACCGACGGCGGCGCGTCGACGCAGGACATCACCCCGCTCGACGCCGAATCCTCGGCGTCGCCCGACGGGCCGGAGACCGCCGACACCGCGGCGACGAACCGCTCCGGCGTCGACACCGTCCAGTCCAGCGAGTCCGCGCGCTCGCCGGCCGGCGCGGCCGACCACCCCGACGCGGACCGCCCGGCGAACGCCACCGTCGGCGACCGCTACTGCGGCAACTGCACGTACTTCGAGTACGTCCGAACCTCGGACGGGCTCAAACCCTACTGCGCGGCCCACGACGAGATGATGCAGGACATGGAAGCCTGCGACGAGTGGTTCCCGCGCCGCCGCGAGTAGTCTTCTGACGACCGCTTACCCTTCTTCCCCGTTCCATCTCGCTTCCACGTCGCGCCAGTGGCTCCCGCGCCAGAACACCTGTCCGCAGTCTCGACACCGCCACAGCGCCGTCTCCGCCGGGTCGGGCGCGTAGTCGGGAACTCGCTCGTCGCGACCGACGGCCTCCGCGCGGCCGTTACAGACGCCGCACCGCGACGGCCGCTCGTCCAGCGAGACCGCGAAGCCGACCGATTCGAGCTCGCGGAGCTGCGCGATTGGCTCCCGCTCGGCGAGGAGGACGCTCCGCGGGGCTCGCTCGGCCAGTCGCACGTCGCGGGTGAGGAGGACGCGACCCTCGGCGTCCGCCCGCGCGAGCAGTCCGTCGTCGCCGGGGTCGGCTCGGGGGTCGCGGCCGCCGTCGGACTCACCCGCCTTGTCGCCGCCGTCGAGCGCGTACTCGGCGTCGTAGCCGCACATCCGCAGGTAGGTGGCGAGCTTGCCGAGCATCACGTCCAGGAGGAGCGCGGTGTCGCCGGGAGCGCCGCGGTCGACGCCCGAGGCGACCGTGCCGGGATGGTCCGGCCCGACGTCGTCGGTCACTTGAGGAAGTCGGTCAGTTCCTCGACCGACCGCGCGTTCAGCACGTCCGCGGTCTCGACCCAGCCGCGGCGGGCAGTGTGGACCCCGTAGCGGGCGTGGTCGAGTTCGCCCGGTCGGTGGGCGTCGGTGTCGATGGCGACCGTCGCGCCCGCCTCGACGGCGATTTTGAGCGCCTCGCCGTTCAGGTCGAGGCGGTACGGGCTGGCGTTGAGTTCGAGCGCGACCCCGTTTTCGACGGCGGCCTCGGCGAGCCGCTCGTAGTCGAGCGGCAGACCGGGACGCTGGTTGATGAGCCGACCGGTCGGGTGGCCGAGGACGTTCACCGCGGGGTGCTCCATCGCGGTGACGAGCCGTTCGGTCGCCGTCTCGCGGTCCTGGTCGAGCGCGCTGTGGGGCGAGGCGACGACCACGTCGAGTTCGGCCAGCACGTCGTCGGCGACGGAGATGCCGCCCTCGGCGTCGATGTTGGCCTCGACGCCGGTGAACACCGCGATGTCGGACTCCTCGCCGACGGCCCGAACCTCGTCAATCTGGTCGAGCAGGTCGTCGTCCGCGACGCCGACGCCGCCGACCATGCCGGGCCCGGTTGCGTGGTCGGTGACGGCGTGGTAGTCGTAGCCGCGCTCTTCGGCGGCCGCGACCATCTCGGCGACCGTGTTGTCGCCGTCGGACCAGTCGGTGTGGGTGTGGAGGTCGCCGCGGAGTTCGCCCTCCGCGAGGAGGTCGGGCAGGTCGCCGTCGGCGGCGCGCTCGATCTCGCCGGTGTCCTCGCGCATCTCCGGCGGCACGAGCGGGAGGTCGAGCGCGGCGTACATCGACGCCTCGGTGTCGCCGGCGACGCGCGTTCCGGCCCGCGGGCCGTCGTCGGGGTCCTCGACGTCCGAGACGTCGAACATCCCGTACTCGTTCATCTTGAGGCCGCGGTCGATGGCGATGTTTCGGAGGTGGACGTTGTGGTCCTTGCTCCCGGTGAAGTACTGGAGCGCCGCGCCGTACTCCGCGGGGTCGACGACGCGGAGGTCGACCCGCATCCCGTTCACCCGGACGCTCGCCTTCTGCTCGCCCGCCTCGATGGTGTCGCCGACGAGCTCCCACGCGAGAAAGCGGTCGATGACCGCCGCGGCGTCGGCGCTCTCGGCGAGCACGTCGATGTCGCCGACCGTCTCGCGCCACCGCCGCATCGACCCCGCGGGTTCGACCCGCCCGACGGCGTCGTGGTCGCCGAGGTACGAAAGCAGGTCGTCGGCGACGGGCCGGGCCTTCCCGAGCAGTTCGCGGCCGGTCGCCTCGCGGGCGAACTCGATGCCGTCGAGGATGTTCGCCTCCGTCTTCGCGCCGAACCCCTTGACCTCCTGTATCTTCCCGTCGCGGGCGGCCGCTTCGAGGTCGTCGAGGTCGGCGACGCCCAGCGCCTCGTACAGTTTGCCGACCGTCTTCGGGCCGACGCCCTCGACGCTCGTCAGGCCGGCCATATCGACCGGCAGCTCCTCGCGGAGTTCCGCCAACTCCTCGATGCGGCCGGTCTCGACGTACTCGACGATTTTCGAGGCGATAGCGTCGCCGACGCGGTCGATTTCCTGGACCGCGTCTTCGCCCTCCTCAGCGAGTTCCTCGACGGGCGTCGGATGCTCGCGGACGTTCTCGGCGGCGCGGCGGTAGCTCGACGGCTTGTAGGCCACGTCTTTCGCCTCCAGCAGGTCGGCGAACTCCTCCAGCAGGGTCGCTATCTCGTCGTTTCGGCTCATCGGCCGCCCCGCTTGCCCTTGCCGCCGTCGCGGCCCAGCGCCTTCTTCAGGAAGTTCATCCAGCGCTTCTGGTCCGCGGCGGTCTGGCGGTGTTCCTCCCGTTCGAGGTCGACCGGTCGAAGCTGTTCGAGGGCGTTCAGCGCCCGGTCGATGCCGACGATGTCCTCGACCAGTCGCCGGCCCTCGTCGTAGCTCACCTCGTTGTCCTCGATTCGCTGGAGCCGTTCGAGGCGCTCGCGGCGGAGGTTCCGCTTCGCCTGGTCGACGCGCTCTTTCTCGCCCGACGGGACGGTGTCGCGGCGCTTTATCTCGAAGACGAACTCCCTGAGGTCTATCTCCTCGCCTTGGACCTCGATGCGGTCGGGAATCTGTGCGCCGACGGTCGCACCCTCCCGATTGACGCGCTCCAAGAGCTGTTTACGCTCGAACTCCTTCACGCCCTGTCGTTGTCCCGCGCGGCACTTCGCTCCTTCGCCCGGCCCGACACACCCCGCCTCGGACCGGCTGTCTCGCCGAGTGACAGTTTGGAACCGCCCCGTCGGAGTGCGCGCCCGGCGTCGGTGGCGTCGTTCTCCCCGACGGGCCTGATTCGCGTCTGACAGGTCTTCGGCGGTGTCAGCGCCCCGAAATCGCCCGGAGAGATTCGCCGCTTTCTCCGACAGCGGCCGCGTATCCGTCGTCTCTCGTCGCAAACTCCGGGTGAGAGACGAACCTTCTTATGGTTCGTCTCGGATACCGTGAGGTATGGGTTTGTTCGACCGTCTCCGCGGCAAAGATCACCCCCGCGTCGCCTTCATCGGCATCGACGGGGTCCCGTTCACTCTCCTCTCTGAGCATCCCGACGAGTTCCCCAACTTCGCGGCGCTGGCCGACGAGGGCTCTGCGGGCGACATAGACAGCATCGTCCCGCCGGAGTCCTCGGCGTGTTGGCCGGCGCTCACGACCGGCGTCAACCCCGGCGAGACAGGCGTCTACGGCTTCCAGGACCGCGAGGTCGGCTCCTACGACACGTACGTCCCGATGGGCCGCGACGTGCAGGCCACCCGCGTCTGGGACCGCGTCACCGACGCCGGCCGCGAGGCCACCGTGATGAACGTCCCCGTGACGTTCCCGCCTCAGCGCAACGTCCAGCGCATGGTCTCGGGCTTCCTCTCGCCCGGCGTCGACAAGGCCGCCTACCCCGACGACTTCCGCGACGCGCTCTCCGAGATGAACTACAAAATCGACGTGAACGCCAAGCTCGGTCACGACGACGACAAGACCGCGTTCATGGAAGACGCTCGGAAGACCCTCGACCGGCGGTACGAGGCGTTCGAGCGCTACATCGACCAAGACGATTGGGACCTCTTTTTCGGCGTCTTCATGACGACCGACCGGGTCAACCACTTCCTGTTCAAGGACTACGAGCGCGACGGGAAGAACAAGGACGCCTTCATGGAGTTCTACCGCACCGTCGACGACTACCTCGGTCGCATCCGCGACGCCCTCCCCGAGGACGTGACGCTCATCGTCGCGTCCGACCACGGCTTCACCTCCCTCGACTACGAGGTCCACTGCAACACCTGGCTCGAAGAGAACGGCTGGCTCTCCTACGAGGACGACGACCACGACTCGCTTTCGGACATCGACGAGGAGTCGAAGGCGTACTCGCTCATCCCCGGCCGGTTCTTCGTCAACCTCGAAGGCCGCGAGCCCCGCGGGTCGGTCCCGCAATCCGAGTACGAGGCAGTCCGCGACGAACTCAAGGCCGAACTCGAAGCGCTCGAAGGCCCCGACGGCAACAAGGTCGCAGACCGCGTCGTCGTCAAGGAAGACGCCTTCCGCGGCGACCACGACGACATCGCCCCCGACCTCGTCGTCATCCCGAACCACGGCTTCGACCTGAAGTCCGGTTTCAAGGGCCACGACGACGTGTTCGGCGTCGGCCCCCGCAACGGCATGCACTCGTTCGACAACGCGACGCTGTACGTCGACGACCCCGGCGCGGTCATCGAGGACGCCGACCTCTACGACATCGCGCCGACCATCCTCGACCTCATGGACGTCGAGTACAGCCGCACCGAACTCGACGGCGCGAGCCTCATCCAGCAGTAAGCGGTCGGCGGTCTCTCACTCTTATTGCCGTACTGCGCTCCGAACGTCCCGTTCGAGCCGGTCCGCGTGAGTCAGCCGCAGTTCTCGCGCGTCCGCGGGCGTGACCGTCTCGCGGCCGTCTATCTCGTGTGACACCGGGCTGTAGGCGTCCAAGTCGAATCCCATCCGGTCGAGGTACGACCGCACTTCCGTGGAGTCCAGTCCGTCCTCGATGGCGGCGTTGACGTAGCGGAGCACCGCGTCGAACTCGGGCAGGACGACCCCCTCGTCCGTCACGCGCCCGCCGTCGCCGTCGATTCTGAGAGTCGCGTCGTCGAGGCGGTTCACCACGTCCGCGACGCTGTTCGCCAGTCTGAGCACGTCGCTCGGGAGCGAGCAGTCGGGCGAGCGCCATTCGACCGTGCCGAACTCGGCTCTGAGTTGCACCGGCGTCCAGACCGCGCTCTCGGGGCTGAAGTTCGCCTCGATGGTCGCCCGGTCGACGCCCTCCTCCTCGGCGCGCACGAGGAACTCCTCGAACCGGCGTTCGAGGCGGCGCGACCACTCCCGCGTGTCGTCGGCGTAGCGCCACAGTCGCCCCTGATGCGGCACGTCGTCGTAGGTCATCCGGCGGTACAGCTTCGACCGCGCGCCCGCCGCCAACCGCTTCCCGTCGTAGTACGGCGAGGAGTTCACGAGCGCCAGCGCTGGGTCCAGCGCCACGAGCGCGTTGTACTGGTCGATCTCCCGACCGGGGCGCTGTTCGACGTGGACGTGCGTCCCCACGCAGTGTCGCGCGTACTGGAAGTCCGACCCGACGACGCGGTTCTGAATGCGCGTCCGGTCGCTGTCCAGTTCCGTCACCGACTCGTCGCTGAGCGGCGTGGCGAGCGGGACGAGCCGCTTTCCGACCTCCTCGGCCCGCGAGAGGACGTCCCCGAGCCGTTCGTACAACTCCTCGCGCAGCTCGGCCGCCGAGTCGCACGGCGTCGTCTTCACCTCCAACACCGGCTCGACGAACTCCCGTTCGGCCCCCGGCGAGGCGTCGACGAGCCCGCCCGGGTCGGTGAACGACCCGTCCTCCTCGACGACCCAGTACTCGACTTCGATACTTCGCCGGAGCGGGCCCGAGGTCGACTCAGACATGTCGACCCCGGCGTCGTGCCGAGCCGACTCTCACGCGCATCGCTTCGCTCCCCTCGAAAGAAATGTTTGTTAACACATGACATGGGTGGGCGGGGATACGGAAAAAACATTCGCAGACTGGACGATGCTCGCGGAATCGCTGGACGAACGTCCTCGATACCTCTCACTCGGTGGTCGTTCGGACCGCAGCGACCGCGTCGGCGCTCACAGCAGGTCGTCGAGGTCGTCGTTGTGCCACATCTCTTTGGGGTCCGCTCGCGTCTCGGTCTTCGCCCGGTCGATGGCCTCTCGGGCGCGCTCCATGAACGACTCGACCCGCTCGGAGCGCTCGACGCCGCCGAGGAGGACGAGCGACGCGATTCGGCCGCTCTCAAGCGGGAAGTCGCCGCCGCGGACCTCCAGACTGCCGGTCTCCTCTTCGACCCAGCGACGCGCCCGCTCGACGCCCTTCCGCGGGATGGTGTCGGGCTCCCCGGCGATGACGACGAGCGCGGAGTCCGCGTCGCTCGCGTCCGGCAGGCTCGTGCCCGTCAGGACGGCGCTGCGGGTCGTGCTCATGACCGCGTTGATGTTGTCCTCGGCGTTCGGGGAGGCCTCGGCGCTCGCGTATCCGAGCGCGGCGATACCTCCGGAACGGAGGGTGTTGATGACCTCGGAGCTGTCGACGACGCTCTCGCCGACGCCCTCGGTCGCCTCGCCGGCCGCGAGGAGCAGGCCCACGCGGCGAGCGATGGCCTCGTTGATGGCGTCGTAGCCCTCGCTCATCGACTCGCCGGACGACCGGAAGGCGTCGTTGTCGACGAGGAGGACGGCGTCGGCCTCGCGGGCGACGGTCTTGAGCGACCGGCCGGCGTTCACCTGATACATCGCCCCCTCGTCCCGTCCGGGCAGGATTCCGAGGACGTACACCGGCACGTCGTAGACGCGGGCGAGCGCCTTCGCGAGGACGGGCGCGCCGCCCGAGCCGGAGCCGCCGCCGAGGCCGGCGACGACGAAAATCGACTCCGCTTCGGCCGTCACGCGGCCGTCGAGGGCAGACATGACCTCGGTCTGGTCCGACTCCATGACCTCGGCTCCGAGTTCGTTGTCGCCGCCGACGCCGTGCCCGCTGACGCGGTCTTGGCCGATGAGCACGGTCTCGACCGGAAGCGACTGGAGGTCGGCTCTCGCGGTGTTCACCGCGACCGCGTCGAGCACCGCGCCGAACCCCATCCGCCGGTCGAACGACTGGAGGGCCGACGTGAGCTTCCCGCCCGCCTGTCCCACACCAATCAGGACGGTTTTCATACATGATTCACTCGGGCTGTCACCTTGAACATTCCTCACATGTGGAATGTTGGCTCACCCGACCGTTCGAATCGGCCCTCGCCCCGGAGCTTTATCACGGATGGCGGGACCACGCCGGTCCATGACGACCGACCCGACTCGCCGCGACGCCGCTGCCGACGCCGAGCTCGCTTCGCCCGCCTCCAGCGCCCCGCCCGCGGCGGACCGCACGGCCGACCTCGCCGCGCGACTCGACGCGGTCGAACGAACCATCACCGACGGCGACGCCGACTTCTCGTCGCTCGAAGACCTCGCGGCCGTCGAGCGTCGGGTCGCCGACCTCGAATCGGCGGTCGAGTCGCTCACCGAGCGCCTCGACGAGATGGACGCCGCGACGCAGGCGATGCGCGGCTACCTCGGCGGCGTCCGCGCGGTCAACGAGGACGTCGAGCGCCGGGCGAACGCCGCGCTCGCCAAGGCCGAGTCGCTCGAATCGGAACTCGTCGACGAGACGGCGTCGCCCGCGGCGGACCGCACGGCCGACGCGCTCGCCACGGACGCGGCGACGTCGCCCGCCGGGCAAGCCGATGGCGCGTACGACGATTCTCCTCGGCGTGACGAGACGGCCGGGACCGCCGTTCGCGCCGGTCGCGATTCTCACGTCGCTCCCGACTCCCGCGCCGGCGACTCCCGGAACGATACCTCCGGTTCGCGCGACGACCCCACCGACCGCGGACTGGCCGCTCGCCTCCGCGACGCGCTGTGATTCGCGTCGTCCTCGCGTGTCTCCTCGCGGTCGCCATCGCGGGCGTCGTCTTCCCGGCGGCCGACGCGGCCCGAACGGACGCGACGACGGTGAAAATCGGCTCGATGGCCGACGACATCGCGCACGCCGCGACGGCGCTTGCGGCGGCGGAAGACCCGACGCCGGCCGGCGTCGCGGGCGCGCGACGGCACGTCGACCTCGACGTCCCGTCCGGGTCGTGGCGGGCGGCGGCCGTCTCCGAACTCGCGGTTCGCGGCGGCGACGGCGTCGAACTGTCGGCGAGCGTCGCCACCGGCCCGACCGTCGTCCGCCGCGTCGGCGGTCCCCGGATTCGAGTCGCCGGCGACCGCCTCGTCCTCGGCCCGGGCGAACACCGCCTCAGGCTGACGCTCGAAGCCGATACGGGCGGTTCTGTCGTCGTTCTCGCCCCGACGACGACCAACTCGTCGGCGGCGTAGGTTCAAATACCCGGACGGGACCACGCCCCCGTATGCCCCTCGACTCCATCTCCGAAACCGTGGTCGCGGCGCTCCCCGGCGCGCTCGGCGACCGGCTCGCCGACGCGACCGACAGCCGGAGCGCGTCCCGCGACACCGACGCCGATTGCGGCTGTGAACCCGACTTCTCGACCCCCACCGACCGCCCCGACGACGACACCGTGACGCTCGCGGTCGACGCCGGCGGCTGCCCGCACCGCGGGTCGCTTTCGACCTCGGCCGCCTGTCGCGCGACGGTCGTCGAGGCGCTCGAAATCCGCGACGCCGACCGGCTCGTCGTCCGCGCCGACGGACTCGAACGCCGGTACGACGCCGACGCGACCGGCCTGCTCGTCGCCGCCGGCCGGTTCGCGGAGCGCGTCCGGTTCCGCGACGACCGCCTCGCCGACCGCGCCCGCGAGGACCCGCTCGGGGCCGCCCACGAGGCGACGGGTCGCGCGGGGCCGGTCCGCCGCGCGGCCGTCGAAACCGGGCTCGCGGAGGGCGCGTCGAGAAGCGCCGACTACGGCGACGCGCTCCGAGCGGTCGTCGGGCCGACGCTCGCGCGGTCCCGCGTCGACCCCCGCCCCCCGGCCGACGGGCGACTCGTCGGGGCGACCGACCTCGACACCGGCGCTGTCGCCCGGCGCTACGACTGCCCCCGCGGTCCCGTCTACCATCTCACGCCGCCCGAATCGACGCTCGACCAGCGCGCCGCACGGACGCTCGAAGCCGCCCACGACCGACTCGCCCGCGGCACCGTCGACGCCGGCCCCCGCGCGCCGGGCCGCGCCGTCCGAGTCGTCGCGGACGCGGACGACCCGGTCGAGACGCTCGCGGCGATTCTGGCGAAGCACACCGCGGGCAACGGCGTCCTCGACGACCTGTTTTCGGACCCCGCGGTCTCGGACGTGTACGTCTCGACGCCCGCCGAGGAGAACCCGATTCGCGTCGTCGCGGACGGCGTCTCGATGCCGACGAACGTCCGCCTCGCGCCCGGCGGCGCGGAGTCGCTCGCCTCCCGCCTGCGCCGCGTGAGCGGCGCGTCGTTCTCCCGCGCTGACCCGACGCTCGACACCGTCGTCGAGGCCGGCGGCGTGAACGTCCGGGTCGCGGGCGTGACCGCGCCCGCCAGCGACGGGCTCGGCTTCGCGTTCCGCCGCCACGACGAGACGCCGCTGACGCTCCCCGCGCTCGTCGCCAACGGGACGCTGTCGGCCGACGCCGCGGCGCTCTGCTCGCTCGCGGTCGAACGCGGCGCGTCGGTCCTCGTCGCCGGCTCTCGCGGAGCCGGCAAGACGACGTTCCTCGGCTCGCTTTTGTGGGAACTCCCCCGCGACGTTCGCACGGTGCTCATCGAGGACACGCCGGAGCTCCCGGCGTCGAGCCTGCTGGACGCCGACCGCGACGTGCAGACGCTCCGAACCGACACGACCGGCGGCCCGGAGCCGACGCCGCAGGAGGCGCTCCACGCGGCGCTCCGATTGGGTGACGGCGCGCTCGCGCTCGGCGAAGTCCGGGGCGAGGAGGCCGCCGTCCTCTACGAGGCGATGCGCGTCGGCGCGAACGCCAACGCGGTCCTCGGAACCATCCACGGCGACGGAGCCGCCGACGTGCGCGAGCGCGTCGTCTCCGACCTCGACGTCCCGGCGTCGTCGTTCGCCGCCACCGACCTCGTCGTCACTTGCGAGCACGCGGACGCACACCGCGTCGCCCGAGTCGAGGAGGTCCGCCCCGTCGGCGACGACGCGGCGTTCGAGACGCTGTTCGAACACGACGGGCGCGCGCTCGAACCGACGGGGTCGGTCGCGCGCGGCGACAGCCTCGGGGTCGAGTCGCTCGCACGCCCCGGCGAGTCGTACGCGGACGTGCTCGACGCGCTCGACGCCCGCGCCGCCCACCTCGCCTCGCTCGCCGAGACGGAACGGACGGCTCCAGACGACCTCGCCGCGGCCCGCGCGGAGCGTGGTTCGGGATGCTGAGTCCGGACACGGCCGCGAGCGCGGGCGCGGACTCCGATGCGTCCCGGTTGGCCCACGCGGCCGCGACGACGCTCGCGCGGCTCTCGCCCGACTCCATCGACGCCGAGCCGAGCGACGACCTCAAACGGTCGCTGGCGTTTCTCGACTCGGACCTCCCCTCCGAGACGGTCGTCGCCGCGGGCTACGGCGCGGCGCTCCCCGCCGGACTGCTCGGCGGACTCGTCGCCCTCGTCGCTCGGCTCCCGACCGTCACGGTCGTCTTCGTCGCGCTCGCGGCCGCGCTCGGCGCGACCCACGCGGTCCACACGCTCCCCGTCTGGCTGGCGACGCTCCGCCGGACGCGGGCGCTCGGGAACGCGCCGGAACTCGTCGGCCGCATCGCGCTTCGGATGCGTATCGAGCCCTCGGTCGAGCGGGCCAGCGCGTTCGCCGCGCGCGGCGGCGACGACCCGCTTTCGGCCTCGCTCGCCGCCCACGCCGACCGCGCCCGCGGGACGCCGACCGCGGGGCTTTCGGAGTTCGCCGACGCGTGGCGCGCGTGGTTCCCGGCGCTCGACCGCTCGACCGCGCTCTTGCAGACCGCCGCGGACGTTCCCGCCGGCGAGCGCGACCGGGCGCTCGACCGCGCCCACGAGGTCGTCCGCGAGGGGACCCGCGACCGACTCGCCGACTTCGTCGGCTCCGTCCGCGGACCGGTGACGGCGGTCTACGCCTTCGGCGTCCTGCTCCCGCTCGCGCTCGTCGGCGCGCTCCCCGCCGCCGGCGTCGCCGGCGTCGGCGTCACCGCCGCGCACGTCGCGTTCGTCTACGATGCGGTGCTTCCCGTCTGCCTCCTCGCCGCGGTCGGGTGGGTGCTCGTCCGCCGGCCGGTCGCGTTCGCGCCGCTCTCGGTCGACGCCTCCCACCCCGCGGTCGACGACCACCGTCTCCCCGGCGTCGCCGGCGGCGCGGTCGTCGGCGTCGTCGGCTTCGTCGCCGCCGACGCGTTCATCGCGCCGTGGCTCGCGCCGCTCGCCGCCGTCGGCCTCGGCACCGGCATCGCGCTGTTCGTCGCGGCCCGCCCGGTCGTGGCGCTCAGAGCGCGCGTCCGCGCGGTCGAAGACGGCCTCCCAGACGCGCTCTATCTCGTCGGCCGCGCCGTCGGCGAGGGCGAGGCCGTCGAATCCGCGCTCGCCCGCGCGGCGACCTCGGTCCCCGGCGCGACCGGCGACCTGCTGGACGAGGCCGTCGGCGTCCAGCGCCGCCTCCGCGTGGGCGTCGTCGAATCCTTCCGCGGCGAGTACGGCGTCCTCGAATCGACGCCGAGCCCCCGCGTCGCGGGCGTGGCGACGCTCCTCGGCCTCGCCGCCAGCGAGGGCCGCCCCGCCGGCCGCGCCATCGTCTCGATGGCCGACCAGCTCTCGGCGCTGTCCCGACTCGACGCCGAGGCCCGCCGCGAACTCGCGTCCGTCACGGAGACGCTGTCGAACACGGCCGCCGTCTTCGGGCCGCTCGTCGCCGGCGCGACCGTCGCGCTCGCAGACGGGATGGCCCCCGCGAAGACGCTCGACCAGACGGCCGTCGCCGCGCCGCTTTCGACCGGTGACCTCGGACTGGCCGTCGGCGCGTACGTCCTCCTCTCGGCGGTCATCCTGACGACGCTCTCGGTCGGCGTCGAACACGGCCTCGACCGTCACCTCGTGGCCTCCCGCGTCGGCCGCGCGCTCGTGTCGGCGACGGCGACGTTCGCCGTCGCGTTCGCCGCCGCGGGAATGCTCGTCTGAGTCGCCGCGAGTCCGTGCTGAGGTTTATATACCCGGACGGGACCACCCCGGTCTATGCTCGACGCACCGCTCGATACGCTCTACACGTGGGCCGCGCTCTCGGTGGCCGCGACCGTCCTCGTCGGGACGGTCGCCGGGCTTCCGACCACGCCCGCGCCCGACGCCTCGGGAGTCGCCGACGCCGTCGACACCGTGGCCGTCGCCGAGTACGACGCGACAGCCGAACACGACCTCGACGCCGACGCCGTCCGCCTCGGCCCGCGCCGCATCGGACTCCGAAACGACGGCGGCGCGGCGCACGCCACGTTCGGGTTCGGCCCGATCACGCCGGCGTCGCCCGACTCCCGACTCGGGTCGGTCGCCGCCGGCACACCGCCGAGCGCCGTCTTCGACTCGCCCGCCGCGTTCGCCGCCGCGGCCGAGACCGCACGCGACCGGGACGCCTCGTGGCGACCCGCCGGCGAACTGCTCGTCGTCCGCCACGTCAACTGGGAGGGAACGGATGTCACCGTCGTCTCGGCGTAGGGCGCAGACCTCGCCCGTCGCCGCACTCACCGCGCTGTTCGTCGTCTGCGCGGCGATTTCGTGCTACGCGACGGTGCTCGACGACTCGTTGCCGACCGCCGACCGCGACCTCGCGCCCGCCGCGCTGTCGAACGTCGAGTCCGCCCTCGCGGACGACTCCGGCGTCGTCGTCGTCTCGCGGCTCTCGGACGCCCGCGACGCCTGTCCTGACGGCTTTTCCTGCCGCGTCGTCGTCGCAATCGACGACGACCGCCGCGCCGTCGGTCCCGACGCGCCCGCCGACGCCGACGCCGACTCGACTCGGGTCACCGTCCGCGCCGAACCCGGACGCGTCCGCTTCGGAACGCTCCGCGTCGAGGTGTGGCGATGACCGACCTCGTCTTCGACGTGACGGTGTGTCTGCTTCTCGTGAGCGCGAGCATCGGCCTCGTCGTCACCGCGGACGCCGGCGCTGACACCGGCCTCGGCGGCGATGCCGCGGTCGACGCCGACGGGGTCGCCTCGTCGCTGGCGACGAGCACCGCGACGGTCGACTACTCGCTCGCCCCCGGCGTCGACGCGGCCGACGCGTCGTTGCTCGATGCCGACGGCGTCGACCCCCGCGAACTCGAACGGACCGCCCACGGCAGTCTCGCCGGACTCCTCGCCCGCGCGACGCTCGGCGCGGTCACCGTCGAGGGCGCTCGCGTGACCCGCGCCCGCGACGACTTCCGGAAGCGGACCGCCGCCCGCGTCGCCTCCGAACTCCCGACCCGCGGCGTCTCCGTCGCCGTCTCGTGGACGCCGTTCCCCGGTTCGTCCGTCCGTGCGAACGACACCCTCGGTCCCGCGCCGCCGTCCTCGGCGACGGTTCACTCCGCGACGCTCGACGTGCCGAGCGGGTTCCCCGCCGCCCGGGAAGACGCGCTCGCCGCAAGCGATGACGGCTTCGACGCCGTCGCTCGGCTCGTCGCAAACCGGACCGTCGCCGGGCTGTTCCCGCCGGCGCTCGCCCGGCTCGCGCTCCGCGGCGACGAGCCGGTGTCGACGCTGATGACCCATCGGTACGAGCGGACCGGCGCGCTGGCGGGGGCCTCCGTCGCGCCCGAGGTCGCCCGCGAGGAGACCCGCGCCGCCAACGCCGACCTCGCGGCGGCGCTGAACCCGCGGTTCGCCGAGACGATGCGCGACCGGTACGACACCCCGCGCGCCGCCGCCGAGGCGGTCTCAGTGGGGCGCGTCACCGTCGTCGTCAGGACGTGGTCGCCGTGAGGCTCGCCGACGACGACCGGGGCCGGGTTCCCTTCGCCCTGCTCGGCGTGTTACTGCTCGTCGGGAGCGCGACGTTCTCCGGCGCGCTCGCCGGCCACGACCCCGTGGCCGACCGCCGCGTCGACGACGCGATGGACCGCGCGACCGCGCAATCCGACGCCGCTATCCGCGCGGCCGTCGGCGACGCGGCGCGCGCGGCCGCGGCAAACCCCGTCACCTCGCCCGCGAACACGACCGTCGGACGCCTGCTCTCCGACGAGCGACCCTTCCGCGACTATCTCCGGCTTCGCATCGCGCTGGCCGCGACCGAGCGACTCCGCGCCGTCTCGGTCGCCCGCGGCGACGTGAACGCGACTGCGACCCTGCCGCGGCCGACGAACGAGTCGACCCTCCGCGACGCGATGGACCGCGTCTCCATTTCGAGCCGCGAGAACGGGACCGTCCTCGTCGCGACCGTCGAGAACGTCTCGGTCGAAGTCGCCCGCGGCGGCCGCACCGTCGCCGCCGAGTCCGTCACCGCGACGGTCGGCGTCCGGACGCCCGTCCTCGCGCTCCACGACCGGACCGAGGCCTTCGAACGCCGTCTCGACGCGAACGCGCTGGACGGCGGGACGCTCGACGCGACGGTGACGACCGCGATGTGGGCCTCGGCGTGGACCCGCGGCTGGAGCCAGTACGCCGGCGCGCCCGTGGACAACGTCGTCTCGAACGACCACGCCGCGCTGGCGACGAACGCCGGCGTCCTCCTCGCCGAACAGCAGGCGTTCGGGGCGACGGACGCCGACGGTCGCGGCGCGACCGGCCGCGCCGCCGTCCAAGTCGGTGCCCAGAGCCTGCTTTCGCAGACCGGCGTTCCGGCCGCGCCCGAACTGGCGAACGCGCTTCCAGCACCGAACCCGGCCGCGGAGTCGGCCGCGAGCGAGATACCGACGAACCGGACCATCAACGCCTCCGTCGGCTCCGCCGCCGACCACGCGCTGGTCGGATTCCTTGACGGCCGCGGCGACGCGCCGGCCTACGACGACGTGGTCGCGGACGCCCACCGCGCCGCGGTCGAAATCGAGACCGAGACGGACGTTCTCTCCCGGACCGAAGACCCGCCGGAGAACTCCGGACGCGGGTGGACGCTCGTCAGCATCTCGACCGACACGTCGTCGTCGGCCGAGACGGTCCCGACGAGAACGCCGGCGGTCGAAGCCGACACCGTCGTCGTCGACGCCGGCTCCCGCATCGTGACGACGGTCGAGACGACCACTCGGACGTTCCGTCGGGGCAACGAGACGCTCCAGACCGAAGCGCGGACGGAGACGAGGACGCGCGTCGACCTCGCGGCCGTCGTCGACCCGGCCGCCGTCTCCGCCCCCGTGCGCCCCATCGACCCCGCGAGTACCCCCGGCGGCGCGCTCGACGGCGAGAACTTCGCCGCGGCCGCCGACGCGGCCGCCGACATGGTCGTGTCGCGCGGCGGCTTCGACGACATCGCCTGCGACGTTGCGACCGGCGACCCGCCCGAGCCGCGGCAGGCGACCGCACCGGCGGCGGACGGCCTCGACCGCTGGGTCCGCGCGGACCTCGTCGCGCTCGCCGACCGCGTCAGAGACCGACGCGTGACGGCGTCCGCACGGCGGGTCGCCGCGGGCGAGGTGAACCTCGCCGCGGAACTCGCGGCCGACCTCCGCGCCGACCGCCGCGACCTCGTGGGCGCACCGACCGCCTACGACGGTGTCGCCGACCGGACGCGCGTCGCGGTTCGCGCGACCTACCTCGACCGCGTGCTGGCGACGCTCGACCGCCGGGCGAACCAGACCGCGGCGGCGAGCGACGCGGCCGACAACGCGAGCCGGGACGCGGACCTCGGGTCGCTCTCGGAGGCGGTCCGCGCCGAGGAGGTCGCCCGCGCGGCGCTCGGCGACTCGCGAGCCGACGGCGCGAACGGGACTGGCAACGAAAGCGGCGTCCGCTTCGTCCCCGACGCGGACCCGATGTACCTCTCGCTCGGCGGCCTCGACGGCGCTTCGGTCCCGACGGTCGCCCGCGGCGGCACCTATCACCCGCTCGTCGCCCGCAACACCAACCTGTTTACGCTCCCCTACGGCGACGCCGCCGACACCGTTCTCGAACCGGTGTTCGGCTCGAACCGCCGCGTCCCGCTTCGCGTCGCGGCCCGCACGCTCCTCGCGGCCGACTCGACGCTCGAAAACACGAACGGGACGAACGAGACGCTCGCCGACAGACGCGACCGGCTCGAAACCGCGGTCGACCGGTCGGTCGTTCCCGCGGAGACGGCCGCCCGCCACACGCTTCGCGACCACACCAATCACTCCGTGACGGAGCGCCAACGGATTCTGGAGCGCTCGCTCGGCGCGTGGGATGACCCCGCTCACCGGGCGCTGGCGATTACGAACGGCTCCGCGGCGCGCGCAATCGCCGTCGAGGCGGCCGCCCCGGGAACCGTCGAGGCCGACCTCCTCGAACGCCGCCTCGACGTGGCGTTCAGAACCGTCCGCCGAGACCGCTCGACGACGGTCCCACAGCGGCTCACGAACCGGACGGTCGAGACGACGCGAACCGCCCGTCAGCAGGCCGTCGCCGACGTGGCGACCGACGCGGCGATGAACGCCACCGAGGACGCGGTCGCCGACCGCCTGAACGACACGCTCGACTCGCGGTTCGACACGCCGTTCAAGCGCGTCCCCGCCGGGATGCCGGTCGCGCCCGTCCCCGGCTCCTGGTACGCGACGGTCAACGTCTGGGACGTGGCGGTCGCCGGCGAGTTCGCGCAGTTCCGCGTCCACGCCCGCGGCGACACGGAGTCGCTCACGTACGCCCGCGACGGGTCGCCCGTCGCCCTCGACTGGGACGGCGACGGCGTCGCCGAGACGGTCGGCCGCGGCGACCGCGTTTCGTTCGAGGTGCGGACGCCAATCGTCGTCGCAGTCCCGCCGTCGGGCGTCGGCGTCGGCGACATCGACGGCAACGCGGACGAGCGCTCCGAGGGGTGGCAGGGAGGACCGGGCTGCACCGTCGCGGCCGACTGCCCTCCCGAGGAGTAGCCGCCAATACGACCCGAGTGGCAACCGTTTTGCCGCCGGAACGCCGAACCCGCGTGTATGTTGCACGACGCCGCCGCGAAGCCCGGAACCCTCTCGGCCGACGAGTTGCGGGCCGCCTACGAGGACGAGATTCGCCGCGCAGTCGACGCCGCAGGACCGGAGACGGCCGCCGAGGCCGCCGGCGTCTCGGAGGCCGCGCTGTCGAACGGCGTGTTGGACCTCACGCTCGAACAGGCCGCCGCGGTCCTCGAACTCGCCGACGGCAACCCCGACGCCGACGCCATCGTCTGGGAGTTCCGCGACCACCTCCTCATGGGTATGACGAGCGGCATCCTCGACGTGGACACGCTCGCGTCCGAGGTCGACCTCGACCTCTCCGGACAGGAGATTCAACAGGCCATCGAGGGCCGCACCGCCGCCACGCTGAACGAACTGGCCGCCATCCACCACGTCATCGCCGTCCGAAACGAGCGATGAGAGTCGCCGTCCTCGGTTGCGGCTACGTCGGCCTCGAACTCGCCCGCACGCTCGTCGCCGACGGCCACGACGTGTGGGGCGTCCGCCGCTCGGACGACGGTCTCGACGCCGTCGAAGCGACCGGCGCGGAAGCGGTTCGCGCCGACGTGACCGACGCCGACTCCCTCGGGGGGGTCCCCGACGTGGACCACGTCGTCTTCGCCGCGAGTTCCGGCGGCCGCGGGGCCGACGCCGCCCGCACCGTCTTCGTCGAGGGACTCCGAACGGCAATCGACCAGTTCGCCGGCCGCGATTCGCCGCCCGAGCGACTCGTCTACACGTCGAGCACGGGGGTCTACGGCGACCACGGCGGCGACTTCGTCGACGAGTCGACGCCGCTGGACCCGACGACCGACAAGACGCGCGTCCTCGCCGAGGCCGAGCGCGTCGCTCGCGAGCACGCCGCAGAGCGCGGAATCGAGGGGACCGTCACCCGGTTCGCCGGGCTCTACGGTCCGGACCGCTACCGACTCGACCGCTACCTGAACGGCCCGGTCACGGCGGGCTATCTCAACATGGTCCACCGGGACGACGCCGCGGGCGTCGTCGCGTACCTCCTCGAAACCGGCCGCGCCCGCGACGACACCGTCCTCGTCGTCGACGACGAACCCGTCTCGAAACACGCGTTCGCCGACTGGCTGGCCGACGAGTGCGGCGTCCCGCGCCCCGAAAAGCGCACGAAGGAAGAGCGCCTCGCCGACGGCGACCTCTCGGAGGCCGCCCGTCGCCGCATTCTGACGAGCAAGCGCTGTTCGAACGACTACCTCCGCGAACTCGGCTATTCGTTCGCGTATCCGACGTATCGGCAGGGTTACCGGGCGGCAATCGACGCGTACCGAGCGGACGGCGACTGAGCGTATTCCGCGGTCGACAGGTTCGAACCGCCGAAATTCTGTCACTCAGGATAGCTCGATTAGGGGGAATATTCATACGGTAGGCCTCGGTCGTGTTGTGTATGCTGGGTCCGGTGGGGCAGTTCGACACGGGTGCTATCTTCGAGTCTCTCGACTCGTTCGTGCGCACCCACCCCGAAATCGCGGCGGCGGTCGTCGTCGCGCTCGGTGCGCTCGCGCTCGTCGTCTACGCCGCGATTCGGTTCAAGCGGCCGATGGGGACGCGCTTCGCCGAGGCGCTGGAGGGCGTCGACGAAATCGCCGTCCTCATGCACCCGAACCCGGACCCCGACGCCATGGCCGCGGCGATCGGCGTGGCCTGTCTCGCGGAACAGGTCGGAACCACACCGACCATCCAGTTCGCCGGCCAGATTCGACACCAGGAAAATCGCGCGTTCCGAACCGTTCTCGACCTCGACTTAGACCCCATCGACCACGTGAGCGACCTCGCCGCCGAAGCGGTCGTCCTCGTCGACCACAACGAACCCCGCGGGTTCGCGGGGGCGGAGGGCGTCCTCCCATACGCCGTTGTCGACCACCACCCCGGCGACGGGACCGGCGAGGCCTTTACCGACGTGCGGACCGACTACGGCGCGTGTTCGAGCATCGTCGCCGAGTACTTCCGCGACGTGGGCGCGAAACCCGTCCCGCCGGACATGCACGCGAGCGAGGTGAACGCCTCCTACACCGTCCCCTCGCAGGTCGCCACGGGCCTCGTCTACGGGATTCTCACGGACACCAAACACCTCACTGCGGGCTGTTCGGCCGCGGACTTCGCCGCCGCCGGCTTCCTCTTTCCCGGCGTCAACGAGGACCACCTCGACCGCATCGCCAACCCCGAGGTCTCCCGCGAGGTGCTGGAGGCGAAGGCCCGCGCCATCGCCGGCCGCGACGTGCGCGGCCCCTTCGCCGTCGCCGACATCGGCACCATCTCGAACGTCGACGCCATCCCGCAGGCGGCCGACGAACTCATCCAACTCGAAGGCGTCACCGCGGCGGTCGTCTGCGGCGAACGCGAGAGCAACGTCTACCTCTCGGGGCGCTCCCGCGACGACCGGGTCCACATGGGCCGGACGCTGGAGTCCGCCCTCGACCACTACCGCGGGGCGAGCGCCGGCGGCCACGCCCGGATGGGCGGCGGGCAGATAATCCGGCCCGACGCCGTCACCGACGGCGGCAACGGCGAGTCCGTCCCCCGCGACGAACTCGTCGAACACATCTTCGAGGCGTTGTCGGGCGATATCTGACCCTCGGACCGGGCCGCCATCGCCGGACGCGGACCGGTGGCCCTTAACGGCCGGCCGCCGTAGGCTCGCCCATGGCTACAGGACGGGCGACGTGGGCCTACCGCGACCGGTTCGGCGACAGTTTCGGCCGCACCTTCTTCCGCCGGTTCGGCCCCGGCGTCGTCTCCAGTATCGGCATCGGAACCTACCTCGGCGAGCCGACCGACGCGGTCGACGACCGCTACCGCGAGTCGCTCGTCTCGGCGCTCGAACACGGCGTCAACCTCGTCGACACGGCGTCGAACTACCGCCACGGGCGCTCCGAGCGGGTCGTCGGCGACGCGGTCCGCGGGGCCGACGTTGACCGCGACGCCGTCGTCGTCGCCTCGAAGGCCGGCTTCGTCCCCTTCGACCGCGAGCGCCCCGACGACCCCGGCGCGCACGTCCGCGAGACGGTCCTCGACGCGGGCCTCGCCGACCCGGACGAACTCGCCCACGGCAGCCACACCATCGCGCCCGCCTTCGTCGACGAGATGATCGACCGGTCGCTCGACCTGACGGGGCTGGACCACATCGACTGCTACTACCTCCACAACCCCGAGACGCAGTTGGCCGTCGCCGACCGCGAGACGGTGTACGACCGCGTCGAGGCCGCCTTCGAGGTCTTCGAACGCCGGGTCGCCGCCGACGACATCGGTCGCTACGGCGTCGCCACGTGGGAGGCCCTCCGCGTCGCGCCCGGCCACGACGCGTACCTGTCGCTGCCCGAACTCGTCCGCCGGGCCGAGCGCGCGGCCGACACCGTCGGCAACGACGAGCACTCGCTCGACGCGATTCAGCTCCCGTTCAACGTCGTGATGGCCGACGCGTTCACCGTCGAGGCCCACGACACCGACGCGGGCGAGGCGATGAGCGCGCTCTGGTACGCCCACGAACACGGCCTGCACGCCTTCACGAGCGCCAGCCTCGCGCAGGGCGACCTCGCGGCGGAGATTCCGGCGTCGGTGAACTCGGTGCTCGCCGGCGACACGGCGGCCCAGCGGGCGCTCAACTTCTCGCGGAGCGCGCCCGGCGTGACCGCCGCGCTCGTCGGTGCGTCGTCGGTAGAACACGTCGCGGAGAACGTCGCGGCCGGAACGTTCGATCCCCTCGGGGCGCGGACGTTCGATTCGGTCTTCGAGTGAGCGGCCGGCGACTCCCGTCGGACGGCCGCTATCGGTCGGTTCGGGGCTATCTGAGCTCTTTCCACTGGCGTCCGCAGTCGCCGCAGATGCGGACCGAGAACACTTCGTCCGGGTCGTTTTTCTTCTTCAGCGACTCGCCGCACTCGGCGCAGGTCAGCCGCTCGTAGGTGTCTTTCTCCAACTCCCCGTCTCGGAGCCCCTTCCGCGTTGTCTTCATACGTTCTCGTTTGTGCAACGAACATAAAAACCCGACGACAATCCCCGTTTTCACCCCGCACGACGTCTGGTGGTCTCGTGCAGTCGAAACTGTTGTCACCCCGCGGCGCGCGCTTCCGACCGTGTCACGTGGCCGCCTCTTCGGAACGCTCTGCGGGATGGTGCTGCTCGTCAACCTCGCGCGAGTCGTCTTCGCACCGCTTCTCGGGGAGTTCATTCTCTTCTTCGGGGTCGACCGGGCCACCGTCGGCATCGTCGCCACCCTCGTCTGGCTCGGGAGCGCCGTCCTCCGCGTCCCGACCGGCTGGCTCCTCACCCGCGTTCCGAGACACCGGGTGGTGCTCGGGACCGGCGTCGTCCTCGTCGTCGCCTCGGGCGTCACCGCCAGCGCGACCACCGTCGAGACGCTGATGGTCGGCGCGGTCTCGATGGGCCTCGCCTCGGGCGCGTACTTCGTCGCCGCCAACCCGCTCGTGAGCGAGCTGTTCCCCGACCGCGTCGGCCGCGCGATGGGCATCCACGGCACCGCCAGCCAGCTCGCGGCCGTCGGTGTCGCCCCCTTCGTCACGCTCGTCCTCGCGGTCGGTCCCGACCTCGTGCCGCGGCTCCCGTTCGTCTCCGCGGCGTGGCAACTCGTCTTCGTCTGCGTCGGCCTCGCGGCCGCCGTCGTGACGCTCGCGCTGTTCGTCACCGCCCGCTCAACGGACCTCCCCGACGCGGGCGCGGCCGACCGCGACCTCCTCGGCGCGGCCCGCACGGAGTGGCGGGTCATCCTCACCGGCATCGTCATCCTCGGCTTCACCGGCTTCGTCTGGCAGGGCCTGTTCAACTTCTACGAGCTGTACATGGTGTCGAAGGGCCTGCCGGCGACGACGGCGCGCAACATGCTGACGGTCGTCTTCGGCGCGGGCGTGCCCGCGTTCTTCCTCTCGGGTCGGCTCGCGGACAACCTCCCGCGCATCCCGTACATCCTCGGCGTGCTCGTCTCGTTCGTCGTCTCGGTGTTCGTCCTCACGATGACGACCAGCCTCGTCGGTCTCGTCGTCGTCACCGCGGTCGTCGGCTACGTCATCCACAGCCTCTTTCCGGCGCTCGACGCCTACCTGCTCGACACGCTCCCCGACGAGAGCCGCGGGAGCGCCTACTCGGTGTACTCGTTCGGCATGATGATATTCCAGGCCAGCGGGTCGGGCGCGGTCGGCACCCTGACCGACTTCGGCTACGCGTTCGACGAGGTGTTCTTCTGGTTCTCCGTCGGGCTGGCGGTCGTCGTCACGGGACTCATCGCGCTCCAACGCGCCGGGCGCATCCCGAACTGAACGGGTCGGTCGGGGGCGCTCGGAGCGAAGCCGGCAGCCGGTTCGGCTCTCGCCGCACTTTTGCTCGCCCGGGTCCACGACCGACACGATGGAGTACGTACAAGAGCGGGTCACGACGCTCCACGACCTCGCCGGTTCGGTCCCCGACGCCCCGACCGACCGCGCCGCCGTGGTCGTGCCGATGACGGAGCGGGAGTACGCCGGCCTCGCCGCCGAGCGGGTGCTGTCGACGCTGGAGTCGCTCTCGCCGGCGCGGGTCGTCGTCCCCCTCCGCGCGCCCGCCGACCGGGTCGCCCCGTTCGCCGACTGGCTCGACGAGTACGACCTGCCGCTCGACGTGCTGTGGTGCGACGGCCCCCGCGTCGCCGACCTCCTCGACTCCCACGGTCTCGACGGCGAGCGCGGCAAGGGCCGCGACGTGTGGCTCGCGCTCGGCTGCGCCGCCCGCGAGGAGTACGTCGTCGTCCACGACGCGGACACGAAGACCTACGACGAGCGGTACGTCCCGCGGCTCCTGTTCCCGCTGGCGCACGGCCACGACTTCTCGAAGGGCTACTACGCCCGCGTCGAGGAGGGGCGGCTCTACGGCCGGCTGTTCAGGCTGTTTTACGCCCCGCTCGTCCGCGCGCTCGAAGCCGAGACTGAAGCCCCCGTCGTCCGGTACCTCGACTCCTTTCGGTACGCGCTGGCCGGGGAGTTCGCGACCACCTCGGACCTCGCGGTGCGGATGCGGTCGCCGCGGAAGTGGGGCCTCGAAGTCGGCACCCTCGGCGACGCCTTCGCCCACGCCGGCTTCGACCGGAGCGCGCAGGTCGACCTCGGCGAGTACGAACACGACCACCGCTCGGTGAGCGGGCCGACCGGCCTCTCGGACATGAGCGAGTCGGTCGGGCGGACGCTCCTCCGGGCGGTCGTCGAACACGGCGGAGACGTCGAGTTCGACACGCTCGCAGAGCGCTACCGCGAGGCCGGGAACCGTCTGGTCGAGCAGTACGCGGCCGACGCGGCGTTCAACGGCTTCGACTACGACCGCGGAGACGAGCGCGAGCAGGTCGCTACCTACGCCGATGCCATCTCGAAGCCCGGCGAGGACACGCGGCTCCCGGCGTGGAAAGACACGTCGCTGTCGCCCGATGCGGTGCTTGCCGCCGCGAGCGCCGACCTCGACGACGTGCGGGAGGAGGCAGGACGATGAGCGAGGCGACCTACGACGACCTCGCGGGCGTCGTCGACCTCTTCGGCGCGCTCACCCGCGAGGAACTGGAGACGGCGCTGGGCGAACTCGCGTTCAAACAGGGCCGCGAGACCGACGGTGAGGCCCTCTCGGGCGCGATTTCCGACGCGGTCGACGCCTACTACCTCGTCCCCTACGAGGACGACGAGACGGACGCGGAACTCCTGACCGTCGGCCCGATGGCGTTTCCGACGCTCCCCGACCGGGCGGAGGACCTGCCGCACATCCTCGACTACCCGACCCGCGAGGTGCCGCGGGACGAACTCGCCACGCAGGTCGAATCCCGCCTCCGCGCGGCGGCCGCGAGCGCGGTTCAGGCCGGCGACGAAGACGAAATCGCCCGCCTACTCGACGTGACGTACGACCTCGAAGCGTGGGCCGACACCGACGTGGGGTCGATTCGAGACCGCCTCGACGCCGCGCTGGACGCGGAGGGGCAGGCCTAAGTCGCGGCATCTCTTTACGAATCGTGACGATGGACCTCGCGGGCGTCAGCCGACACGAGCCGGTGACCGTCGACGCGGGCCGACGGGCGGCCGTCATCGCCCCCGTCGTGTTCCGCGACGAGCGGCCGCACATCCTGTTTACGAAGCGCGCCGACCACCTCGGCGAGCACCCGGGGCAGATGAGCTTCCCCGGCGGCGGGCGCGAACCGAGCGACGCGGACCTGCGGGCGACCGCGCTCCGCGAGTCCAACGAGGAAATCGGGCTCCGACCGGAGGAGGTCGCCTTTCACGGCCGACTCGACGACATCCGAACCGTGACCGACTACGCCGTCTCGCCGTTCGTCGCCACGGTGCCCGACCGCGAGTACGAACCCGACCGGCGCGAGGTGGCCGAAATCGCGGTGCTCGCGGTCGACGACCTGACCGCCCGCGCGAACTACGAGTCGGAGCGCCGCGACCACCCGCAGTACGGCGAGATTCGGCTCCACTTCTTCCACGTCGACGGCTACACCGTCTGGGGCGCGACCGGGCGGATGCTCGTCCAACTGCTCGAACTCACGACTGACTGGCGCGTCCCCGAGGAGGTCGACCGCGTGGTCGACCCCGACGCCGACTACCCGGTGTAGCGCGGGACGTTCTATCGACGGGCGGGCCGGCGCGGCCGCTCGCGGTGTCTGCGTCAGTTCGGAAAAACAAACCGGCGTCAGCGTGTCGTCGCCCCCGCGACAACTCCCTTCCCTTTCTGCCCCCGGGTACCCCCTCAGCCGAGGAGGTACTTGAGCGCGGGGCGCTGTCGGACGAACTCCATCTTCTCGATGATGGCGTCGAGGCCGAGGATGCGGCCCGCCGCGAGCGCGCCGACGATGGCGAACATCATGAGGCCGAACAGGTCGCCGTTGACCACGCCGTGGCCCCAATCGGCGTTCCCGAGGTAGAAGAACACCATCAGGACGCCGCCGAAGAAGGCGGCGAGCCGAACGAGCGCGCCCACGATGAGCCCGAGACCGATGAGGAACTCGCCCCACGGAACCATGAAGTTCGTGAGGTCGAGGAGCCACGGGGTCGCGGCGGCCCACGCGAAGAAGCCCTGCAGCGGCGAGGCTGCGGGGGCGTTCGCGAGGTAGCCCGCGGCGCTGAACGGCTCACCGGTCAGCTTCCCCCACCCGGCGTGGAGGAACCAGTAGCCGGTGATGATGCGGGTCAACACGAGCACGTAGCCCGTGACGCCCCGCGAGTAGTCGAAGTCCATTCTGTTCCCCAGCATCTCGATTTGTGCGTTAGCGGGCATCTCGGTTCACCTTACATCTGAATCGTCGGCCGCGAACCCCATATAACGGCGACGCGATTTCCGAATCCATAGAACTGGGAATGACCGAAAACGGGCGTTTGAGACTGTCACGATTCGTTTTCGAATACTAATCGGGGTTCAGAATTGCGTCCAGAATACAATCGTGTCGGTGCGCGGGTGAACACGGCGGTCTCTCGCGGTGAGACCGACTGGCACGCGATTCGGAGCCGGTCGCGGCCGGGCCGATAGACGGTATATAAACGCCGCCGCGACGAGCCAGCATCGCCGTCATCGACAGGGTTTTGGCCTCCTCCGCGCTACTCGTTCTCACATGGTCGCACAGACGATGGATCGCGTTCCGCGACGGTACTGAAATTTCTGTGGTGATAGCATGCTGACCGCCGAGCGCGCGGTCTCGAAAGCCGGTCTGGACGCAGTCGCCCTCAAGCCCGCCGAGTGCGACGTGCGCGAGGCGCTGTCGGTCCCGCTCGACGTCGTCGCCATCGACTACGAGGGCCGCGAGCGACTCCCCGACGAGGACGTGCTGCGCGAACTCGCGGCCGAAAAAGAGGTTCGCCTGACCACGCCGGTCCGCGCCGACGGCTTCGACCCGCTCGGCGACGACTCGCTGTACGAGTGGCTCCCCGACGGGATTCGGCAGGTGCTCGTGGCCGGTCACGGCGCGTATCTGACCGACGACGAGGCGGGCCGCGCGGTCGCCCCCCGGCTCCGCGCCGCGAGAGAGCGCGCGCCCGACGCGTGGGTCGGCACCGAGGGCATCGAGCGAATCGCCCTCGCCGCCGGCGGCACGCAGTACGAACTCCTCTCGCGGTCGACCCGCCGGGACGTTCGGGCGCTCCGAGCGGCCGGCTTCGACGGCGAGGTCGCGGTTTACGCCCCGACCGCCCTCACCGACGACGACGACGAGATTCTCGACGCCGTCGGCGCGTACGTCTCCCGCCGGCGGCCCGTCGCTCGCGCGCTCCCCGACGACGCCGCGACCGACGCCTCGGCCGAGGGCCGCGCCCGCGAGGTGCTCCTGAAAGCCTCGCGCGACTACGCGCTCATCGGCTCCGCGGCCGACGTGCGCCGACGTGTCGACGACCTCCGCGACGCCGGCATCGACCTCGTGGTCGGCTACCCCGCCCGCGGCGTCGACGAGTTCGCCGAGTAAGTCGGGCGCGCCGCCCGGGATTCTCCGCGTCTCCGAACTGACCGCCGAGCACCGGAGGCCTTTTAGGCGGTCGGCGGAGAGGACAGGTGACGGCACGGTCGGGTGGCTCCTTTCGGACCCACGTGGTTTCCACGCGGGCCACGGCCGGCCGACCTACCCCGTCTCTCAACACATCCAGAGCGACCGCGCCGCGAAGTTCTCGGCCACTCCCACGACCGGCGAGCAACTGCCATTCAAGTCGGTCGCCGACCCAGACGGGGTATGAACGAATCAGCGCGCGTCGCGGTCGTCGGCGCGGGCGCGGTCGGCCTGACGACCGCCTTCGACCTCGCCGAGCGCGGGGCGCGGGTCACGCTGTTCGAGCGCGACGCGCCCGGCGGCGGGGCGACGGGCCGCGCCGCCGGCATCTGTTACGACGCCTACGCGGAGGACATCGACGTGGCCGTCGCCGACCGCGCGATGGCCCGGTTTCGGAGCCTCTCGGGCGACGGCGGGTTCGCCTTCCACGAGACGCCCTACGTCTTCCTCGCGCGCGAGGGCGACGACGCGGCGGCCGCGGCGCTCGAAGGGGCGGTCGAGCGAATGCGCGTCCACGACCGCGCGGTGTCGCTCGTCGCGCCCGACGAACTGGCCGGCCGGTTCCCGGTTCGGACCGACGACGTGCTCCTCGCGGGCGTCGCCGAGAACGCCGGCTGGACCGACCCCGCGGCCTACGTGGACCTGTTCGTCGAGAAGTGCGAGTCCGCGGGCGTCGAGTTCCGGGTCGGCGACGCGGTGTCACTCCGGGCGGACCCGCCGGGCGTCGCCGTCGACGACGTAGTGACCGCCCGCTTCGACGCCGTCGTCGTCGCGGCCGGCGTCCACTCGCGCCGCCTGCTCGCCGACGCGGGCCACCCCATCGCGCTCAGACCCTACCGGGCGCAGGCGCTCGTCGCCGACTGCGACTACCGCGGGCCGACCGTCTACGACGCGACAGAGGAGTCGTACCTCCGGCCGCACCCCGCGGGCGTCCTCGCGGGCGACGGCGTCGAACCGGTCGAACCCGACCCCGACGACTGGGACCCGACCGCGGACGACTGGTTCGTCGCCGACGCCCTCGACGCGGTTCGACACCGGACGGCGGTCGGCGATATGGGCGAGTCGGAGGCAGACGGGTCGACCGAACCCGAACTCGACCGCGCGTGGGCCGGCCTCTGCGGGGCGACCCCGGACCGGAACCCGCTCGTCGGCGCGGTCGCCGAGGGCGTCTTCGTCGCCGCCGGCTGGCACGGCCACGGCTTCATGTGGGCACCGGCAATCGGCGAGCGACTCGCGGAGGCGGTGCTCGGCGACGGTCAGGAATCGATTCCCGGCGCGTTCGACCCCCGCCGCTTCGACGGCGACGAGGAGTTCGCGGTGGTCGAGGGGATGACGCTCGACGGCGACTAACGAGAAAACGAGGAACGGCGGGCGCGTCGCGCCCAAGACTGCACGTCAGGCGTCTTGGTCGTCCACGTCGCCGAAGTCGACTTCGTCGTCGTCGGACTCGGCGTCGGCGTCCGACTCGTCGTCCTCCTCGGTCACGGCGATGTCGCTCGCGCGCTCGTCCTTGGGAATCCGAATCTGGAGCGTGCCGTTCTTGCCGACCGTGGCGGTCCCCTCGGCGGCCTCGACCGAGGCGTCGGAGGGGATGGTCGCCTTCCCCGAGAGCGTGAGACCGCGGCCGGGGAAGCGCATCTCGTAGCCCTCGTGGAAGTCGCGGAAGCGGTCGATGCGAATCTCGACCTCGCCGTCGAGGAAGCGGACCTGCACGTCCTCGGCGCGAGCGCCGGGCGCGTCGAAGACGACGAGGTAGGCGTCCTCGGATTCGAGCAGGTCGTGGGCCAGCGGCTTGCGCTCCTGCATCTGGCTGACGCCGCGGCCGACCCGTTCGAGGACGGCGTTCGCCGCCGACTCGCCGAACTTCCGCAGGTCGCTCATAGCTGAATCTCCTCCAGCGCGCGGGACTCGCCGCAGTACGGACAGGAGAAGTCCGCCACCGTCACGTCGTCGGGCATATCGTAGGTGTAGTGCATCTCGAACATATCGAGTTCGCAGTCCTCGTTGGCGCACTTGACTTCGAGGGTCGCGGGCATGGCCGTCAGTTACGCTCCCACGCTCATAAACGCGCGGGAGGCGGAAGCGCCCCACGACGCGGCGCGGGGCCGCGAGCGCCGACCGGTTGCGTTTTCCGCGTCGAACCCGAACCGCGACCGATGACCGACCCCGCCGACCTCACCGTGACTATCGTCGACGGGTACGTCGACGAGCCGGCGCACTTCGGCGTGCCGCCGTACATCTCGACGTATCCGAGGTTCACCGCGGGTGCGGTGGTCGACGCGGGCGTCCCCGAGTCCAACGTCGTCTACCACACCATCGACGAACTCCGCGACGACAGACAGAAGTGGCGCGACGTGGCCGACGCCGACCTCATGATTTACATCGGCGGCATGACCGTCCCCGGCAAGTACGTCGGCGGGACGCCCGCCGAGCCAGACGAGGTGCGCGAACTCGCGTGGGTCGCCGAGGGCACCGCCCTGATGGGCGGGCCGATTCGCTTCGGCGTCGGCGACGAGAACGCCGGCGGCCAAGACATGGAGCGCAAGAACCTCGACTACGACTTCGTCGCCAAAGGCGACATCGAGGCGGCCGCCTACGACCTCGTCGACTCCGGCCTCGAAGGCTTCGGCAACCGCATGCGCGACAACGAGGAACTCGACCGCTGGGCCGCCACGGGCGCGTTCGTGGTCGAACAGCACCCGAACCACCCCGACCACCTCATCTGCGAGATGGAGACCTCGCGGGGCTGTGCCTACCGCTGTTCGTTCTGCACCGAACCGCTGTACGGCAACCCCGCGTTCCGCACCGCCGACTCCGTCGTCAAGGAGGTCGAGAACCTCTACGACCGCGGCGCGCGGCACTTCCGACTCGGCCGGCAGGCCGACATCCTCGCGTTCGGCGGCGACGGCGAAGCTCCGAACCCCGACGCGCTCCGCCGGCTCTACGGCGGCATCCGCGAGGTCGCGCCGGACCTCGGCACGCTCCACCTCGACAACGTCAACCCCATCACCATCGTCGGCTGGCCCGAGAAGTCCCGCGAGGCGCTCCGCGTCATCGCCGAGCACAACACGGCGGGCGACACCGCGGCGTTCGGCCTCGAATCCGCCGACCCCGTGGTCCAAGAGGAGAACAACCTCAACGTCTCCGCCGACGAGTGCTTCGAGGCGGTCAAAATCGTCAACGAGGTCGCCGGCTGGCGGCCCGGCGACGACCCCGCGGACGCGCCGACCCACGGTTCCGACGCCGCGAACCGCCTGCCGAAGCTCCTCCCCGGCATCAACCTCCTCCACGGGCTGAAAGGCGAGCGCGAGGAGACGTTCGAGCACAACAAGCGGTTCCTCCACCGCGTCTACGACGAGGGCCTCATGGTCCGCCGCATCAACATCCGGCAGGTGATGGCGTTCGACGGCACCGACATGTCCGACACGGGCGCCGACATCGCCCGCGACCACAAACAGCTGTTCAAGACGTACAAAAAAGAAGTCCGCGAGGAGATCGACCGCCCGATGCTCCGCCGGGTCGCCCCCGCGGGCACGGTCCTCCCGAACGTCCACCTCGAATACCATCAGGACGGCCGGACGTTCGGCCGCCAGCTCGGGACCTACCCGCTTTTGGTCGGGATTCCGGGCGAGCGCGAACTCGGAAAGACAATCGACGTGGCCGTCGTCGACCACGGCTACCGCTCCGTCACCGGCGTTCCCTACCCGCTCGACTTCAACGAGGCGTCGATGGACGAACTCACCGCCATCCCCGGCATCGGCCGGTCGACCGCCGGCGACATCGTGGTGAATCGCCCCTACGCCGACGCGGCCGACGTGGGCGTCGATGCCGACGTGACGAAGTACGTTCAGTAGGCGTCTCGAAACTCGAAACCTGATTCTTCACGTGCAACTACGCTCTCCCTGCGCTCCCGACTCGACCGGCGCGTTCACTCGCAAGCGTGGTGCGTCGTTCACTTGCAGTCGTGGTCTGTCGACCGCGGGAGAACTGTCGGTGAGGCGGACGGCGTCGAACCGAGAAAACAGCGCCGTCAGAAGTCGTCTTCGACGACTTCGCCGACGGCGAAGTTAGACTTGACTTCGGTGATTTCGACTTTCACGCGCTCGCCGACTTCGGTGCCGGGTACGATGATGACGTAGCCGCGCTCGACGCGGGCGATGCCGTCGCCCTGCTTGCCGATGTCCTCGATTTCGACGTAGCGGAGTTCGCCGGCTTCGACGGGCGGTTGCGGTTCGTTCGTGGGCGTCGGCCCGGCGTTCGATTCGGACTCGGCGGGTTCGTTCGACTCGCGGGAGATGAGCGCGACGCGGTAGGTCTCGCCGGGTTCGACGGTCCCGGTCTCGACTTCGCGGCGCGGAATTTCGACGACGTAACGGTCGTCCTCGGTGCGAACGTCAGCATTGAACAGACACAGGAGTTTATCTGAGATTTCCACCGTAAGACCTCCAATATGTGGTCAGGCCGGAGTGTTAAAGATGTACCGCAGTCAGCGGATTCGACTACTGAACCCGCGTCCCGTCGGGCCGTTTCGCGCCCTCCGAGTCGTGAACGACGACCTCGCCCGGGCCGGTCTCGACCGGTTCGTAGGCCTCGGTGACGCCCCGCGCCTCGCGTAGCTCTCGAATCGCCCGCTCTTTCAGCGCCCGCGCCAGTTCCTCCGCGTCCTCCCGGGAGATGTCCCGCCCGAGGCCCTCGCACTCGTGTGCGCGGACGACGCCCTCCTCGTCGACGGCCTCGCCCATCGGCTGGCTCGTCCCGCCGAGGGCGACGCTGAACGGGTAGGTCTCGCAGATGAGCGGGCGGTCCTCGTGGACCTGACAGGCACCCTGTCCCGACCCGTCTTCCTCGTAGAACCGGCAGTCGCCGCAGGCGGTCGTCTGGAGCGCCCACTCGAACGTCTCGCCCTCGGGGCCGTCGTCGCCCTCGACGAGGCCGTAGGGCATCGGGCGGGCCACGTCGCGCCACTCCGTCGGGGGTCCCGACTCGCCGTCCGAGTCGCCTCCGGCGGCGTCCTGCAGGGCGCGCACCTCGTCCGGAAAGACGGTCGCGGTGTGCGGCTCGGGGCCGTCGTCGGCCTCGTAGCCCTTGCAACAGGCCCCGCATCGCGTGCACTCGAAGCCGATGGACTCGATGGCGTCGGCGAGTTCCGACACGTCGAGGTCGCGGGCGCGGGCCAGTTCGGCGTCGAGGTCCATACCCGCGATGCGGGCGCGAGCCCAAAGAGGGGCGCGGTTTTTCGCGGGAGCGCGGCCCCCGACCACCCGCGAATCCGGACGCCGGCGACGCGCGCCCTATCGCGGTTCGACCCGCTCGGCCTCGGGGTCCCACCGGACCCGCCGCTCGGCGGCGAGTTTCTCGATGTGCGCGACGACCGTCGCGCGGGCGAGGTCGCGCACGGCGGAGACGTCCTTGTCGTAGGCGGCGTCGGTCACGGCGTCCGGGGTCGCGTTCCCGGCCAGCACCGCGTCGAGGACGGCCCGCTCGCGGTCGTTTCGGTGCGCGACGAGTCGCGCGAGCGTCGCCCGCGTGTCGGTAATTTCGGGGCCGTGACCGGGAAGCAGTCGCTCGGGACCGCGCGCGTGGAGTCGCCTGAGAGCGACGAGGTAGGCGCGCACGTCGCCCTCGGGCGCGCCCACGACGACGCTCCCCTCAGCCACCGCGAGGTCGCCGCAGAGCACGTCGTCGCCGGCGACGAAGCTCACGTGGTCGCGGGCGTGCCCCGGCGTGTCGAGCACGTTGACGCCCGCACCGACGGGGACGGTCGACCCCTCGGCGAACGTCCGATCGGGTTCGACCCCTGCCGCCGCCGCGAAGGCGCGCTCGCGGCCGCGGCGACACCAGACCGTCGCGTCGGTCTCGCGGGCGTAGGCGGCGACCGCGCCGACGTGGTCCGCGTGGGTGTGGGTGACCGCGAGGTGGTCGACGCCCTCGCGCGCGACGAGATCGTCGAGGTCGTCGGTGCGGGCCGCGGGGTCGACGAGCAGGCTGTCGCCGTCGTCGGCGACGAGGTAGGCGTTCGTCGCGCCGGTCGGCGCGCGGGTGGCGACGGGAACGGAGACGCGCGTGACGTGCATGGCGGCGGCTACGCTCGCCGATTAGTTAGGTAGTTCGAGAGAAGTGGTGGCTTGGTCTGCGGGAGTGCGCCCCCGCGGGCGTGTTCTGTCGCGCTATCGCGGGACCGCGCGCTTACGTGTTGAGGAAGTAGACCTGCTTTCGCGCGTCCTTGAAGGAGTAACGCGAGCCGACGAGGTCAGACTCTTCGAGACGGTTGAGCGCGTAGCGGACGGTGCGGTCCGGCAGCAGCGATTCCTCGGCGAGTTGGCCCTGCGAGAGGGGCGCGTCGCTTTCGAGGACTTTCGCGACGAGCTTCGCGCTCGGGGGAAGCTCGCGGAGGCGCTCTCGGAACTCGGCTTCCGAGAGCAGGTCTTCAGTATCTGGCTCTGCAGAGGTGGTGCTCATACCCGTCACAGTCGGTTGCTCCGTGTTAAGAGTTAGCTACAAGTGTGTGAAAAGAATCCAGACACATAATACACATATTAATATTCCGCGTTTGTTCGAAAATCGGCCGCGGGTAGCCGGCTCACTCCGCGTTTCGTCTCGTATCGACCGCGGGAGTGCCGAGTCGATAGCTTCCCAGCGGCGCGTGACAGTCCGGACAGTGGACGACGAGCCACCCCTCGCTGACGTGCCGTGTTAACGCGTCGGCCTCGCAGGTCGCGCCGCAGTTTTTACATGTTGGCATATGACATGATACGCGCTCAGCGGACGAAAAGCTCACTCCCACCGGTCGCCGGACCCCGCTACCGCACCGCGTATCCAGTACCGTTTTAGGGTCCCCCCCGCGAGTATGCGTAGCGTGAAAGGAAAGGAGTGGTACCAGGCCGACGAGGTCGCCCAGGAGTACGACTCGAAGCGGTTCTCCAAGGGCGGTCGCCTCATCGACCGGCGAGAGAAGGAGGCGGTCCTCGCGGCGCTCGGCCCCGTCGAGGACAAGAACATCCTCGAAATCGCCTGCGGGACCGGCCGGTTCACCGTGATGCTCGCCCAGGAGGGGGCGAACGTCGTCGGACTGGACATCTCGCGGGCGATGATGGTACAGGGGCGGGAGAAGGCCCGCAGGGCGGGCGTCGCCGACCGCATCGAGTTCCTCCGCGGCGACGCGGCGCGGCTGCCGTTCCCGGACGACCACTTCGACGCGGTGTTCGCGATGCGCTTTTTCCACCTCGCGGACACCCCGGCGAAGTTCCTCGCCGAGATGGCCCGCGTCTCGAAACGGCAGGTGTTCTTCGACACCTTCAACGACGGGAGCCTCCGGGTGGCCTACAACTGGCTGCTCCCGATGGGGTCGCGGCTCTACTCGGAAGGCGACGTGCGGCGACTGCTCGGCGACGCGGGACTCGACCTCGCGGGCGCGAACCACGACTTCGTCATCCCGTTCGGCTTCTACCGGAAGGTCCCCAACGGAATCGCACAGCCGTTCCGTTCGCTCGACCTCGCCGTCGGCGACTCGCCGCTCGGCGACGACCTCGCATCGGTGTCGTACTGGGACGCGCGGGTCGAGTCCGCCGACGAGCCGTCCCGACCGGCGACGCGGGCGAGCGACGCCGAGTGAGGCGTTCTCACGGCAGATTTTAACACGGCTCTCGATTCACATTTAAGTACGTCCACCGCAACTGTCGGGTATGGACCTCTCGGTTGTGCTCCCGACGCTCAACGGTCGGGACCGGCTCGCCACCAGCCTCGACGCGCTGGCCGAGCACGCCCCCGACGCGGAAGTCGTCGTCGTCAACGGTCCCTCCGCCGACGGCACGACCGGGATGGTGAGAGAGCGCGACGACGTGGACGTGCTGGTCGAAATCTCCGACCGCAACCTCAACGTCGCCCGCAACGCCGGCCTCGAAGTCGCCGACGGCGACGTGGTCGCACTCCTTCGATACGACCTCTCCGTCGAGTCGTCGTGGCTGTCGGCGCTCGAAGCCGGCATCGCCGACGCCGACGTGGTCACCGGGCCGATGCACCAGACGCTCCGCAACGGCATGACGACCGAGTCCCCCGAACGAAGCGCTATCAGCGGCCGCACGGTGACGTACTTCAACGGCGGGAACGTCGCGTTCCGCCGCGGGGCCATCGACGCCCTCGACGGCTTCGACGAGTACCTCCAGACGGGCGGCGCGCGCGACGCGGCCCACCGCCTCGCCGGCTTCGACCGCTCCGTCGCGTGGGCGCCCGAGATGTGCGTCCGCCGCGAGTTCGAGGCCGACGGCGGCGTCTCCGAGCGCGACTGGGGCTGGAAGTACCGCTCTCTGACCTATCGACTCGTGAAGAACTACGGCGTCAGACCGGGGACCGTCACGCGGACGGCGAAACACGCGATTTCGGACGGCGTCGACGCCGCCCTCGGCGTCGCGAAAGGAGAGGTGACGCCCTCGGGGTGGGCCGGAACCGGCCGCGACGTGGTCGGCGGCATCGCCACGGGCGTCTCCGACGGGTTGGTCGCCCGCGCCCGAGACCGGACCCGCACGCGGAACCCCCACGGTCGGTCGAAGCGCGCCGACCGCGCCGTCGCCCGCTACGACTGGCGCTGACTCGCGTTACTGTTCTCCGGGGCCGAGCGCCTCGATGACCCGCGCCGCGTTCTTCGAGAACGCCTTCGCCAGCGCGTCTTCCGACACGTCGAGCGTCAGAATCTCCATGACGCCCACGTTCGGATGGGTCTCGGGCGCGCCGCTGCCGAACAGCACGCGGTCCGGGTGTTCGAGCAGCGCGCGTTCGAGCACGCTCCGGTAGCGGACGAAACTCGTGTCGAGATAGAGGTCGTCGTGGTCGTCGAGGAGGTCGATGGCCTCGTCCATCAGCCCGCGGTCGAGCGGGAAGCCGCCGAAACTCGACAGGATGACCGGGAACCGACCGAGCAGCGACTCGGCGACGGCGCTCGGTTTGAAGACCCGTCCGCCCTCGACGAAGACGGGAAGCCCCACGTCTTCCAGCATCGCGAGCGTCTCGTCGTCGGGGAGTCCGTCGACCGCCGGCGCGAGCGAAAAGCCGTGGAAGCGGTCGTCGTAGGCGTACTGCTCGATGTCGTCGGGGTCGGCGTGGTGGTCCGCCCGCGACGACCTGAAGTTCCGGAGTCGCGCCGAGGCCCGGCCGCTCGGGTCGCGCGGGCCGTTGATGCGAGCGAACGCCAGAAACGGGCGGTCGACGCTCATCCGCGCGACCGCGTTGTTCGGGCGGAGGTAGCTCCCCTCGACCCGCTGTGCGCCCGGCGAGACGACGGCGCGGACGACGCCCGCCTGATGCAGTTCGCGCTCCAGTCGCTCGGGGCTTATCTCCCGCCCGCGCGTCGCGACCGATCGCTCGTCTGGGTCGAGACGGGCGTTCACGTCCACGACCCTGAACCCGTGTTCCAACTCCAGCATTGTGGTGTCACTCTCCGGTGGCCGCCAAATAGGTTGTAGAATCCGCCGCGGTCGTTTCACCGAGCTCACAGTACCGGGTCGTTCGTTCGCCGACGCGTGACGTTCATTCTTTCACGACAGTGCTGAGAGTGCCTGAAACGCAACTTTTTGACCTGCTATTGCCATCGTTCACGCGTGTGCCTCATCGCCGAGGTCGTCGCGCCGCTGTCCGCGCTCCCGTTCGGTTCCGCGGTCGAGGACCACGACGTGGAGCTCGAACTGGAACGCTCCGTCCCGCCCGCCTCGCGGGCGATGTCGTTCGTCTGGGTTCGCGGTCCCGACGCGGCGTCGTTCGGGGAGGCGGTGCGGTCGCTCCCGGGCGTCGACGACCTCACGCTCGTCGGTTCCGTCTCGGACCGGTCGCTCTACGGCGTCACGTGGGACGTCTCTCAGATTCCGGTCTTCGACGCGTTAGTCGAGCGCGACGCGGTTCTCTTGGAGTGTCTCTCGACCGCCGACTCGTGGTGGCTCAAGCTCCGGGTCTCGTCACACCGCGTGCTGACCGACCTCAGGCGCGAGTGGGCGGCGCACGGCATCGACACCGAGTTCGACCGCATCAGCTCGGTCGCGGCCGAGGAAGAGCCGATGAGCGGGCGGCTGACCGACACGCAGCTCGAAGCCCTGCTTCTCGCGCTCGACCGCGGCTACTTCGACGAGCGTCGGGACACCTCGCTGGACGAACTCGGCGCGGAGCTCGGCATCTCTCGGCAGGCGGTCGCCGCCCGCCTCAAACGCGCCTACCGGACGCTCGCAGAGCGGATTCGAGACGAGCGATCGCCGCGATAGCGGGTTACATAGTCAACCCACACCAATAGGTAGCCGACTACCCATTCGGACTGTATGGACGACCCGCTCGAAGATGGAGCAGGGTCCGTGGTGGTCACCTCGGTCGACCGGTACGACGAGGTGGCGGTCGCCATCGCCTCGGCGGTCGCGACAGCCACGGAACTCAATCCACTCGAACTCCCGCCCCTCTCGGATATCGGCGTCGACCCCGAAGCGCTCGACGTTCTCTTTCGCCTTTCTCACGACCCGTCCCGTCGGTTCTCGTTCAAGTACGCGGGCTATCTCGTCTCGCTGTTCGGCGACGGGACGCTCACCGTCGACACCCTCGACGAGTAGCGACGCGCCCGTCTCGGCGGTGCCTCGCTCGACCGCCGATTCGGGTCGTGGCCGCCTCCTCCGGATTCGAAAAACCGTCGCCCTGTCGTGCGATTTCGTAGCTCACTCCGGGCGAAACGTATTTATAGAACTGCAATCGTTGATAGCGGTTGAGGTTTCAACATGGCTTCACGAATGCAGCAACCGTTATACATTCTCGCAGAGGGGACGAACCGAACGCACGGCCGCTCCGCGCAGGACTCCAACATCCGCGCCGGGAAGGCGGTCGCCGAAGCCGTACGGACCACGCTCGGCCCGCGCGGCATGGACAAGATGCTCGTCGACTCCTCGGGCGAGGTCGTCATCACGAACGACGGCGCGACCATCCTCCAAAAGATGGACATCGAGCACCCCGCCGCGCAGATGATCGTCGAGGTCTCCCAGACCCAAGAGGAGGAAGTCGGCGACGGCACGACCACCGCGGCCGTCCTCACCGGCGAACTCCTCGCGCACGCCGAAGACCTCCTCGACGACGACCTCCACCCGACGGTCATCGTCGAGGGCTACACCGAGGCCGCCCGCATCGCGCAGGACGCCATCGACGAGATGGTCCTCGACGTGGCCCTCGACGACGACCTGCTCCGGAAGGTCGCCGAGTCGTCGATGACCGGCAAAGGCACCGGCGACGTGACCGCCGACGTGCTCGCCAAACACGTCGTCAAGGCGGTCCAGATGGTCCACGGCGACGGCGACGGAACCTTCCACCGCGACGACGTCCGCGTGCTCACCCGCACGGGCGCGTCCTCCTCGGCGACCGAACTCGTCGAGGGCGTCGTCCTCGACAAGGAGCCCGTCAACGAGAACATGCCCCGGTCCGTCGCCGACGCGACCGTCGCGGTCCTCGACATGAAACTCGACGTGCGCAAGAGCGAGGTCGACACCGAGTACAACATCACGTCCGTCGACCAGCTCACCGCGGCCATCGACGCCGAGGACAGCGAACTCCGCGGCTACGCGAAGGCCCTCTCGGACGCCGGCGTCGACGTGGTGTTCTGCACCAAGTCCATCGACGACCGCGTCGCGGGCTTCCTCGCCGACGCGGGCATCCTCGCGTTCAAGAGCGTCAAGAAGTCCGACGCTCGCGCCCTCGCCCGCGCGACCGGCGCGAAGCGCCTCGGCTCGCTTTCCGACCTCGACGAGTCCGACCTCGGCCGCGTCGACTCCGTGAGCATCCGCAGCTTCGGCGACGACGACCTCGCGTTCGTCGAGGGCGGCGCGGCGGCCAAGGCCGTCACGCTGTTCCTCCGCGGCGGCACCGAACACGTCGTCGACGAACTCGAACGAGCCATCGAAGACGCCGTCGACGTGGTCGTCGCCGCGATCGACAAGGGCGGCGTCGTCCCCGGCGCGGGCGCGACCGAAATCGCCATCGCCGACCGCATCCGCTCGGAGGCCGCCGGCATCGAGGGCCGCAAGCAACTGGCCGTCGAGGCGTACGCCGACGCCGTCGAGGCGCTCCCGCGCACCCTCGCCGAGAACACCGGCATGGACCCCATCGACGCGCTCGTCGACCTCCGCGCCCGCTACGAGAACGAGGGCATCGCCGGCATCATCTCCTCGGGCCGCACCGGCGAAATCGGCGACCCCGTCGAACTCGGCGTCATCGACCCCGTCGCGGTCAAGCGCGAAGCCATCGAGTCCGCGACCGAGGCCGCGACGATGATCGTCCGCATCGACGACGTCATCGCCGCCAAGTAACCGAGCCGCCCGCAGAACACACTCCCCACCGGCGGTGCGTCCCGCCGCCGGGCCACTTCGTGTCGCTTTTCGCGGTTTTGTTCTCGTAGTCGCTCCAGAGCCGCGCCGCCGAGGGATTCCTATCACGCGGGCCGCTACGTTCTTCCGTGGCGAGCGCCGAACTATCACCCAATGTCCGACGAAGTCGGGCTTCCGGAAGCCGTGTCGATGGCGATTGGAGGGATGGTCGGCGGCGGTATCTTCGCCGTGCTCGGCGTCGTCGCCGGCGCGGCCGGGACGCTCGCGTGGGCGGCGTTCGTCGTCGCCGGCGTCCTCGCGGCCTGCGCCGGCTACTCGCTGCTCCGACTGAACGGGCTGTGCGAGTCGCCGCGGTCGCCCGTCGGCTACGTCGAGCGGTTCACCGACGACAACACCACGCTCGCGGGCGTCGTGGGTTGGACGTTCGTCTTCGGCTACGTCGGGACGATGGCGATGTACGCCTACGCCTTCGGCGGTTACTTCGTCGAACTCACCGGCGTCTCGACGGTCGCCTCGGTCTCGATACAGCCGTTCGTCTCCGCGCTCACCGTCGCCGCGTTCGTGAGCCTCAACGTCTTCGGGGCGCACGCCTCGGGGCGGGCCGAAGACCTGCTTGTCGGCCTCAAGGTCGCCATCCTGCTCGTGTTCGGCGTCGGCGGCGTCGCCTACGGCGTGACCCACGGCGGCCTCGGCTTCGGCCTGTCGAACCTCGGCATCGGCCCGCTCGTCGCCGCCGCCGTCTCCTTCGTCGCCTTCGAGGGCTGGGAGCTTCTGCTGTTCGACCAGGAGAACATCGCCGACCCCCGCGAGACCGTCAGAAAAGCGGTTTACATCTCCATCGCGGGCGCGACCGGCCTGTACATCCTCGTCGCGCTCGTCACGACCAACCTCGCCGGCATCGACGCCATCCAGCAACACGCAGAGACCGCGCTCGCGGTCGCGGCCCGGCCGTTTCTCGGGCAGGCCGGGTTCGTCCTCATCTCGGTCGCGGCGCTGTTCTCGACCGGGAGCGCCATCAACGCCACGCTGTTCAGCTCCGCGCGGCTCTCGAAGCGCCTCGTCGCCGACGACCTGCTCCCGAGTCGCCTCCGCGACGAGTCCGCCGACGAGCCGATTCGCCCGCTCGTGACGCTCGGCGCGCTCGCGGCCGGGTTCGCCTTCCTCGGGAGCCTCGACGCCATCAGTTCGTTCGCGTCGCTCGCGTTCATCTGCATCTTCGGCGGCCTCTCGTTCCTCGCGTTCCGAGAGCGCGAGGACCTCGAAACCGCCGTGATTCCCGCCGTCGGGACCGTCGGCGGAATTAGCTCGGCGGCCGCGCTCCTGTGGCACCTGTTCGACGCCGAGCGCGGGACGTTCTGGACGGTCCTCGCGCTCGCGGTGGTCGTCGTCGGCGTCGAGGTGCTCTACTTCGAGCGCGAGGCCATCGCGGACGAGGTCCGCTCGGCCGAGCGGCGCGTCGAAAACGAGCTGTAGGGGTTCCGCTCTCGGCGCTCTCCCCGCCTCGGCCTCAGACTCGCGGGAGCCGCCAGTCGTAGCGGAGCGCGAGCACCCGCACCGAGAAGACGACCGCGGCGCACAGCCCCGAGGGGACGCCGGTCGGCGCGCCGACCGCGCGGGCGGCGAGGAAGGCGAGACCGCCGACGACCGCGGGCGTCGCGTAGAAGTCGTCGCGGAGGACGACCGGCACGCGCCCGATGAGGATGTCGGCGATTGAGCCGCCGCCGACGGCCGTGATGGTGGCGAGGATGACGACGCCGAACGACGTGACGCCGGCGTCGACGCCGACGAGCGCGCCGGTCGCCGCGAACGCCGACAGCCCGACCGCGTCAGTCGTCAGGAACGCCGGGTGGTCGCGCACGCGGCCCTCTATCGAGTGGATGAGGACGATGGCGACGCCGACGCCGACGAGCGCGACGCTCATGTCTCCCGTCCCCGCCAGCGACGCGGGCAGTCGGTCCACGAGCACGTCGCGGGTCGTCCCGCCGCCGAGGGCGGTCACGATGCCGAGCACCGAGACGCCGAACACGTCGAGGCCGGCCTCGGCGGCCTTGAGCGCGCCGGCGACCGCGAACGCGAGGAGGCCGACGACGTTCATCACCGCGAAGGGGTCGATGTCGGGGACGGCGACGGCGGCGGGAGCGGCGGCGAAGGCGAAAACGGGGGCGGAGACGAGGACGCCCATCAGTCGACCCGGAGTTCGACGCGGTCGCCGGGCGCGAGGCCGAACGCCTCGTCGCCGCGGCCGCGGTTCACGTCGCACTCGACGTTGCCGTGACTGCCGACGGTGAGCAGTTTCGCGCCGCGGGGGACGGCCTCGAAGGTGCGACCGACCGGCACCGACTCGCCGTTCACGGTCGCGCGGTCGCCGGCCGCCTCGCGGACGAACGCGCCCGGTACGTTGGTGATGCAGTTGCCGAAGTCGTCGACGACGAGCACCTCGCCGGTCGCCTCGCGGCCGTCGGCCGAGACGGTCGCCTCGGGGAAGCGGCGCTCGGCGAGCGAGTCGACGGGAACCGGCTCGAAGCGGTCGACCGACTCCAGCGCCGACGCGCCCGCGACGTGGGCGTCGGCGGCCGCGGGCGCGAACACGTCCCGACCGTGGAAGGTCGTCGACGCGGGGTTCGGAACGTCGATTTCGTAGGCTTCGACGGGCGCGTCGTCGGCGAGTTCGGAGGCGACGCGTCGCGCCGGCGGGCGGAGGACGCCGTTGTCGGGGCCGACGAAGACGTGGTCACCGACCCGGAGGACGACCGCGCGGCGGTCGGTGCCGACGCCGGGGTCGACCACGACGAGGTGGACCGCCGGCGGGAAGTACGGAAGCGTCTCGCGGAGCCAGAAGGCGGCCGCGCGAACGTCCTGTCGCGGGAGGTCGTGGGCCACGTCCACGAGTCGCGCGTCGGTCCGCGAGAGGACGACGCCCTTCATCGCGGCCGGGTACGCGAGCCCGAAGTCGGACGCGAGGGTAATCATCTCAACAGGGGTTGGGGTCGCGGTCCTCTCCGTCGGCGACGCGCTCTGCCCCGTCGGTGGCCGTGACGCGCTGGAGGCGCTCGATACCGTCGATTTCGCGGACCACGTCGGCCACCTCGTCGGGGACGAGCGACTCCCAGTCGCGGTCCTCTATCATGCGCTGGCGGACCTCCGTGCCCTCCAGCACCTCGCGGTTGAACATGGGCGATTGGTGGACCTCGACGCCCGCCTCCTTGAACAGTTGGATGACGAGCGGGTTGTTGGAGTACGCCACCTCGAACGCGGGGGACATCGACTGGACGTGGCTGACCCACACCGAGTTGCGGTCGAGGTCCTCGATGGGGACGGCGTAGGTCGTGATGTCGAAGTCGGTGACGGCCTTGTTGACCATCATGATTCGCTCGCCCGCGGTGAAAGGGTTCCGCGGCGAGTGCGAGTCGCCCGCGGACCCGATACCGAGGACGAGTTCGTCGACCTCGGCGGCAATCTCTTCGACCATTCGATGGTGGCCGTTGTGGTACGGCTGGAAGCGACCGATGTAGAACCCCCGCATGCGTCGGGCGTTGGTCCGGATCACTTATAAATACGCCGAGTTACGAAAATTCCGGTATTCCAGTGGTAGGGCGGTCGAAACGCGAGGTTACGGCAAGGTACGCCGGACGCATCCGGGGAGAAAGTATATCAGTCGCAGGGCCCACGTTAGAAGTAGCGACGACAGTTCTATGAGCAACGATACGAACACCGACGACAGCCTCCACGAGCGGGAGGATTCACCCGACGACGCGCCCTCCGACGAGGGCGTCGACGACGGGGGGACGCTCCAGCACGACGAGGCCGAAGAGGTCGACAAGAGGACGATCGACGACCTCGGGAGCGATGTCGAAATCGACGCCGACGTGGCCGAGAACGTGGACGAAGACGACCTCCTCGGTGGTCTCCAGATAGAGACGACCGACGAGATTCCCGTCCCGGACCGCCTCGTCGACCAAGTTATCGGGCAGGAGCACGCCCGCGACGTCATCATGAAGGCGGCCAAACAGCGCCGCCACGTCATGATGATCGGCTCCCCGGGGACGGGGAAGTCGATGCTCGCCAAGGCGATGTCCGAGCTTCTCCCCCGCGAGGAGCTCCAGGACGTGCTCGTCTACCACAACCCCGACGACGGCAATCGCCCCAAGGTCCGCACGGTCCCCGCGGGCAAAGGTGACCAGATCGTCGAGGCGCACAAAGAAGAGGCACGCAAGCGCAACCAGATGCGCTCGTTCCTCATGTGGATCATCATCGCGGTCGTGCTGGGCTACTCGCTCATCATCGCCCGGCAGGTGCTGCTCGGCATCCTCGCCGCGGGTATCATCTATCTCGCGTTCCGCTACGGCTCGCGCGGCGGCGACGCGATGATTCCGAACCTCATCGTGAACAACGCCGACCAGAAGTCCGCGCCGTTCCAGGACGCGACGGGCGCCCACGCGGGTGCGCTCCTCGGCGACGTCCGCCACGACCCGTTCCAGTCCGGCGGCATGGAGACGCCCAGCCACGACCGCGTCGAACCCGGCGCGATTCACAAGTCGAACAAGGGCGTCCTGTTCATCGACGAGATAAACACCCTCGACGTGCGCAGCCAGCAGCACCTGATGACGGCCATTCAGGAGGGCGAGTTCTCCATCACGGGCCAGTCCGAGCGCTCCTCGGGCGCGATGGTCCAGACCGAACCCGTCCCGACGGACTTCATCATGATCGCCGCGGGTAACCTCGACGCGATGGAGAACATGCACCCCGCGCTCCGCTCCCGTATCAAGGGATACGGGTACGAGGTGTACATGGACGACACCATCCAGGACACGCCCGAGATGCGCCGCAAGTACGCGCGCTTCGTGGCCCAGGAGGTCACCAACGACGGGCGGCTCCCGCACTTCACCGAGCAGGCGGTCGAGGAGATCATCCTCGAAGCCCGTCGCCGCGCCGGCCGCAAGGGCCACCTCACCCTCGAATTCCGTAACCTCGGCGGCCTCGTCCGCGTCGCGGGCGACATCGCTCGCGGCGAGAACGCCGAGCTGACCACCCGCGACCACGTGCTGCAGGCCAAGCGCCGCGCGCGCTCCATCGAGCAGCAGATCGCGGACCAGTACATCGAGCGCCGCAAGGACTACGAGCTGTCGGTCAACGACGGCTTCGTCACCGGCCGCGTCAACGGCCTCGCCGTCATGGGCGAGGACTCGGGCATCATGCTCCCCGTGATGGCCGAAGTCACGCCCTCGCAGGGCCCCGGTCAGGTCATCGCGACCGGCCAGCTCAAGGAGATGGCCGAAGAGTCCGTCCAGAACGTCTCGGCCATCATCAAGAAGTTCTCCAACCAGGACCTCTCGGAGATGGACGTGCACGTGCAGTTCGTCCAGACCGGCCAGCAGGGCGTCGACGGCGACTCCGCGTCCATCACGGTCGCCACCGCCGTCATCTCCGCGCTGGAGGACATCCCCATCGACCAGTCGGTCGCCATGACCGGCTCGCTGTCGGTGCGCGGCGACGTGCTCCCGGTCGGCGGCGTCACCCACAAGATCGAAGCCGCCGCCAAGGCCGGCTGTTCGACGGTCATCATCCCCGCCGCCAACGAGCAGGACGTGATGATCGAAGACGAGTACAAGGAGATGGTCGACATCATCCCCGTCTCGCACATCAGCGAAGTCCTCGACGTCGCCCTCGAAGGCGAACCCGAGAAGGACTCGCTCGTGGACCGCCTCAAGAGCATCACCGGCTCCGCCCTCAACAAGGGCCAGGGCGTCAAAGGGCCCTCCAGCCCCAGCCCGCAGTAACACCGGATGACCGACTGGGCGGCGTTCGCGGGCTTCACCGGCCTCGTCCTCGCCGTCTTACTCTCTCTCGCACACTTTTCTCGCGGCGTCCCGCACGCTGAGGGGACCGGCTCCGACTCCGATTCCGACGCGCCCGGCGCTCCCGATACTGACGCCGAGTCCGACGCCGATTTCGACTCCCGAGCGACTGCCGTGGCCGCCCCCGAATCGCCCCCCGCCGAACCGGCCGAGGCCGACGGGTCAGCCGACCCCGACACCGTCTCGCTGGCCTCCTTCTCGGGCGATTCGACCGACGCGTCCCCGCGGCCCGAGTCGCCGACGCTCGCGGATGGAGACGTTGGGGACGACGCTCACGCTGACGTCACCACCGCTTCCGAGTCCGACCGGACACCCCCCGGCGTCACCGCGGCCCCCGTCTCGGCCGTCTCGGAGCGCTCCGCGTCCGCCGGGGACCTCCCGCCGCACCTCCTGCTCGCCAACGTCGCGCTCTCGCAGGCGTTCCTCGGCGGCTTCCTCGGTCTCGGCGCGTGGTACGCCGGCGTGCCGGCCGCGGCGCTCGGCCTCTCCGTCACCGCCCTCCCGACGAAACTCGCCGTCGGCGTCGGACTCGGTATCGCGCTCTACGGGGCCAACCGAGTCGGCTCGTCGGTCAGCGAGCGGTTCGGCATCGCGCCCGACGAGGCGGTCCGCGAGTCGCTGACGCCGCGGACCCCCGCGGGCTGGGTGTTCCTGTTCGCGGTCGCGCTTCCCCTCATCGCCGGCTTCGAGGAACTGCTGTTTCGCGGTGCGCTCGTGGGAGCGGTCGCCGCCGGCTTCGACGTGTCGCCGTGGCTCATGGCGGCCGTGTCGTCGGCCGCCTTCGGCGCGGGCCACGGCGCGCAGGGTCGGCTCGGCATCGTCGTCACCGGCCTCCTCGGGTTCGTCCTCGCGGCGGCGTTCGTCCTCACGGGGAGCCTGCTGGTCGTGGTCGTCGCCCACTACCTCGTGAACGCGCTGGAGTTCGCGGGCCACGAGCTGTTCGGCTGGTAGCGGCGTCTCGCCGCGTCGGCGTCGGCGACGACCGCCGAATCGCTCGCCGTCGCGGCCCCGTGTCGGGGATGCGTTCAAGTGTCCGCATCACGCGTAGCCGGTATGGACATCGACACGCGGCAGTTGACGCAGGCGGGGCTCATCGGCTATCTGGCGCTCGTCGTCGCGGCGTTCGCCACGGGGAACCCGACGCTCCGACTCGCGGCCGACGCCGCATTCGGGCTGACGGCGGTGCTCCTCGGCGTCGTTACGCTCCGAATTCCCATCGAGAGCCGGCTCAAATACGTCGCCGGCGGCGGCTTCGTCCTCGCGGGCCTCTCGCAGTTCGCCGAGCTCGCGACCGGCGTCCAGTCGGTCGGACTCGCCAGCACGCTGTTCCTCCTGGGCGGCCTGCTCGGCTATCTCGCGCTCCGCCGCGAAACCAACGCGACGCCGTTCTGAGGGAGTCCGCAGAAATTAGATTCCTTCCGACTTTCGGAGCGCCTCGACCACGTCGTCGGGGGCGGCGCTCGGGCCGTCTTTCACCCGGTGGTCGGGGACGACGACCGGGACCGGGTTCGCCGCGAGCGCCTCGCGGACGACGCGCTCGGAGTCGTCGTCCTCGGGGTCGAGGCCGGCCATGCGGACGAGCAGGGCCACGTCGACCGTGTCGCCCCGCGGGACGTTCCGCAGGGACTCCAGCACGCTCCGCTGGTCGGTCGGGACGGTCAGGCCGATTGGGACCGACGAGAGGTCCGTCTCGCCCCGGTCGATGGCGGCCAACACGGCGTCGAGGTGTTCGTGGTCCGACTCGGCGTCCGCCGGCAGCGACTCCGGAAACGAGACGTTGATGACCTTTCCGCTGACCACGCCGACCTGCACCGGGCGGCCGAGCGTCGACGATTCGCGCGCGTAGATTCCCGAGACGGGCATACGTTCGGCTCCCGTCGCCGGAGGCTTGACCCTTCCGGCGACGGCGTGGGGGCTCGCACCCTTCGACGACTCGCGCTCGCCCGCGAGCGTGCGGGAGACGGTGAGTGTCCCCGCCGACGCAAGTCTTATGTACAGATACGTGCGTTAGTGTACATTAATGAACGCCAGTGGAGACGAATTAGCTCCCGACGTGCGCGCCATCCTGGAGGCCGCGCGGGAGCGACCCGGCGGGGAGACGCGCGTGTCGGTCGACGCGCGGTCGTTCCCGGAGGCCGTGGCCGAAACTGAGGCCGCGGGGCGGGTTCCCGTCATCGCCGAGGTGAAGCCCACGAGTCCGACGACCGAGGGCGTCCGCGAGGACGACCCGGTCGAACTGGCCCGCGAGATGGTCGCCGGCGGCGCGACGGCGCTGTCGGTCCTCACCGAACCCGAGCACTTCGGCGGCTCCGCCGAGTCGCTTCGGCGCACCCGCGAGGCCGTCGACGTGCCCGTCCTCCGCAAGGACTTCATCATGCACGAGGCCCAACTGGACGTCGTCGAGTCCGACCTCGTGCTCCTCATCGCGCGGTTCGTCGGTGACGACCTTCCGGACCTCGTCGAGGCGGCCCGCGACCGCGGCTTCCAGCCGCTCGTGGAGGTCCACACGCGCGAGGAACTCACGGCGGCGCTCGCGGCCGGAGCCGACATCGTCGGCATCAACAACCGCGACCTCGGGCAACTCGAAGTCGACCTCGGCACGTTCGAGGGACTCGCGCCGGAAGCGCCCGAGGACGTGCTCCTCGTGGCCGAAAGCGGCGTGAAGACGGTCGAAGACGCGCGGCGGATGCGCGAGGCCGGTGCCGACGCCCTCCTCGTCGGGACGGCCATCATGGACGGCGACGTGCGACAGAACACGGAGACACTCACACAATGAGCGCAGACGGCAAATTCGGCGACTACGGCGGACAGTACGTTCCCGAGGCCCTCATGCCGGCAATCGAGGAACTGACCGACGCGTACGAGCGGTACGTCCTCGACAACGAAGACGGCTTCATGGACGACTTCCGCGCGCGACTGCGGGACTTCGGCGGGCGGCCGACGCCCCTCCAGCGCGCGGACCGGCTCTCCGAGCGCTACGACCGCGAGGTGTACCTCAAGCGCGAGGACCTCGTCCACGGCGGCGCGCACAAACTCAACAACGCGCTCGGGCAGGTCCTACTGGCGAAGTACATGGGCAAAGAGCGCATCATCGCCGAGACCGGCGCGGGCCAGCACGGCACCGCCACGGCGATGGCCTGCGCGCACCTCGATATGCCCTGCGAGATTTACATGGGCGAGCGCGACATCAACCGCCAGCGCCCCAACGTCTTCCGGATGAAGCTCAACGGCTCCGAGGTGAACCCCGTCACCGTCGGCCGCGGCACGCTCAAGGAGGCCATCTCCGAGACGATGCGCGACTGGGCGACCAACGTCGAAGACACCCACTACGTCATCGGCTCCGTCGTCGGCCCACATCCCTTCCCGAGCATGGTCCGGGACTTCCAGTCGGTCATCTCCGAGGAGGCCCGCACGCAGGCCAGAGAGAAACTGGGTCGGCTCCCCGACGCCGTCGTCGCCTGCGCGGGCGGCGGCTCGAACACGATGGGCGCGTTCGCCGAGTTCGTCGACGACGAGGAGACCGCGCTCTACGCCGTCGAGGCCGGCGGCTCGACGCTCGAAGTCGACGAGGAAGCCGGCGTCGCGCCCAACTCGGCGTCGCTCACGACCGGCACGGAGGGCATCCTTCACGGCGCTCGCACCCGGCTCCTACAGGACCGCGACGGCCAGATTATGGAGTCGCACTCGGTGTCGTCCGGCCTCGACTACGCCGGCGTCGGCCCCGAGCTCGCGTACCTCGTCGACACCGGTCGCGTCACCGCCGTCAACGTCGACGACGACGAGGCGCTGACCGCGTTCCACCGGCTCTCCCAGATGGAGGGCATCATCCCCGCGCTGGAGTCGGCCCACGCGTTCGGCTACCTCGAATCGGTCGTCGGTCCCGACGCGCCCGACCCCGAGGAAGCGGACGACCTCGGCGAGTACGTCGTGGTCAACGTCTCCGGTCGCGGCGACAAGGACCTCGAATCGGCCATCGAGGAGACCTACGAGCGCGACATCGACATCGCGCCGAACATGGACGAGTTCACGGGGGGCCTGTGATGTCGCTCGAAGACGCCTTCGCCGACGGCCCGGCGTTCGTCCCCTACCTCGCCGCCGGCGACCCGGACTACGAGTCCTCGCTTCAGTACGTCGAGGCGCTCGAACGCGGCGGCGCGGACGTCATCGAACTCGGCCTTCCGTTCTCGGAACCCATCGCCGAGGGGCCGACCATCCAGAACGCGGTGGTCCGGTCGCTCGAAGGCGGCATGACGCCGACTCGGTTCTTCGAGTTCGTCGAGGACCTCGACGTGTCGGTGCCGCTGGTCTGTATGACCTACTACAACCTCATCTACCGCTACGGCGATGAACCCGGTCCGCGGCCGTTCGTCGAGAAGGCGGCCGAGGTCGGCATCGAGGGCTTCGTCGTCCCCGACCTGCCGGCAGAAGAGGCCGACCCACTGCGCGAGGCCTGCGACGAGTTCGGCCTCGACCTCGTCTTCATCGTCGCGCCGACGACCCGCGGCGACCGCCTCGACCGCATCATGGAACGGGTCTCGGGCTACGTCTACGTGCAGGCGCGCCTCGGCACGACGGGCGCGCAGTCGAGCGTCTCCGACCAGACCGGCTCGTCGCTCGAACGACTCGCCGACTACGACGTGCCCAAGGCGGTCGGCTTCGGCATCAGTAGCGGCGACCACGCCGAGCGCATCGTCGCCAGCGGCGCTGACGGTATCATCGTCGGCAGCGCGCTCGTGGACATCGTGGCCGAGGGCCACGAGAACGGCGACGACGCCGAAACGGTCGCCGACCGCCTCGAAACGCTCGCCCGCGAGCTGAAAGACGGCGCGGTCGCAGGCGCGTCGCAACGCCCACCGCATCCGGAACGCACATAACTGCTCTGCCACCCTTTCTCATACATGAACACAGACATCGGACTCTCCGCACGACTCGACCGCATCTCCACAGACGGGCGATACCTCATCGTCCCGATGGACCACGGCATCACCCTCGGCCCGGTCACGGGCCTCGTCGACATCGAATCCACCATCGACGGCATCACGCGCGGCGGCGCCGACGCCGTCCTCACGCACAAGGGCACCGCGCCGCGCGTCCACCCGAACAAGAACGGCAAAGGCTACATCGTCCACGTAAACGGCTCGACGGTCATCGGCCCGGACGAAAACGACAAGCGACTCACCGGCACCGTCGAAGACGCCCTCCGCGTCGGTGCCGACGCCGTCTCCTTCCACATCAACGTCGGCTCGGACTACGAGCCCGACCAGATGACGCAACTCGCCGACCTCTGTTCCCGCGCCGCCGACTTCGGCGTGCCCGTCCTCGCGATGTCCTACGCCCGCGGCCCCGGCATCGACGAACAGGACCCCGAGGCGCTCGCCCACGCCGTCCGCCTCGCCGAGGAAGTCGGTGCCGACGTGGTGAAGACCGCCTACAGCGGCGACGCCGACTCCTTCGGTCGCGTCGTCGAGGCCACGCGCCTGCCGGTCGTCATCGCCGGCGGCAGTCGCGGCACCGACCGCGAGACGGTCGAGATGGTCCGCGGCACGATGGACGCCGGCGCGGCCGGCGTCTCCATGGGTCGCTCCATCTTCCAGCACGAGAACCCCGAGGCCATCACCCGCGCCGTCAGCGCCGTCATCCACGACGACGCAGACGTGGACACCGCGCTCGAACGCGCCGGGCTCGGCATCGAGGCGTAACGCGGCCGCGGCGTTCCGACGCTTTTCGGCTTTTTCGACCCGGCCTACAGATAGATACCCGCCGAGCGCGAACTCCGAGCATGCGCGTCACGATGTGGGGGTTCGCGGTCGATATCGACGACCGACTCGTCGGCTGTTCTGCCGACTCGCTCCGAAACCAACTCGCCGAGTACGAAGACGGCGAGCGCCGCGAGTTCGACGTAGACGTTCGGTTTCCCGACTCCTTCACGGCGAGGTGATGCGCGTCATGGCGTCGATTCCGCACGGCGAGACGCGCACCTACGGCGAGGTCGCGGCCGAACTCGACAGCCACGCGGTCGCCGTCGGCCAGGCCTGCGGGCGGAATCCGGTCCCGCTCGTCGTCCCGTGTCACCGCGTCGTCGGCGCGGACTCCCTCGGCGGCTTCTCCGCGGCCGGCGGCGTCGACCTGAAGCGCGCGCTCCTCGACCACGAGCGCGGCGCGGTCCAGACGGGGCTGGACGCGTTCTGACCGATTTCATATCGCCGTAATTGATTTATTCTGCGGTCGAAGGAGTCGAGCGACGCCACGCGCACTGGAGAGGTGCTTCCACCGATTCGATTGAATTCGCACTCTCCGTCCTCCTCGGTTCGAATTCGGTTGCGGACTCGAACGATGGGGTCGTCGCGACTGAGTGCCCCCCGACCTTGCCGCGTGCACGACTCGAACACCTCCCGCTTCGATGCCGAGGTGCGTCGTTCCGGCCTCGACCCCGGGGTTTTTGTTCGGCATATCGGGTCGCGTGCGCTCCGAACCCGTGGGGTGCAACCGCGGCCAGTCGGCCCGAATCCCGGTCGACCCGCTTCCAACTATTCCAACGTCGGCAGTCGACCGACCTCGAATCGGTGTCCGTTGGCTGGCTTCCGGAACCGAGTGGTGATATCTCGACTCGACCGCGAGAGACTGAACGTCGATTCGTGGTGTCGGCCAGCCAACGCGCTGGTCGTTCTCGATTTACACGCCCACCCTCGTGTTCGGCACAGTCTGCCGTCGCGTCCTGATACGCTCGCTTACCGAACTTCGACTCGCATCACTGCGCCGAGTGGTGCTGAATCGTCGTTGTTCACCCACCATCTCACCCCATATATACCACATAATGCGATACAGAATTCCCAAAGCGCGTCCGCATCGTCTCGACGCGACCCGTTCGCCGTCCGTTGATTCATTCGCCACGTTCAAGCCCGCCCACCGAGTGAAGTCGATAATGACACGAAGCGTCTGGCTCAAGGCCGACGACGCAGTCGGCGACTGGGAGACGCGGAAGCGACGCATCACGGCCGGACTGGAAGCCGGCGTCGACTGGGTTCTCGTCGACGAGGGCGACGTCGAACGGGTGCGCGAACTCGGCGACGTCAACGTCGCCGCGTTCCGAACCGACGCGGACGTCCACGTGATGGAAGCAGAGGAAGACGACACCGAGCCCGAGGCGCTCGCCGACGCCTACATCGTCGGCAAGGGCGGCGAGGGCGACGCGACCGTCGAACTCCCCTCGGACTTCTCCGGGTCTGCCGACCTGACGACGCTCCGCCGCGGCGACGACCTCGCAAACGGGTCGTACGTCCGCATCCTGAGCAAGGACTACGAGGCGTTCGCCGAGGAGGCCGCCCGCGACGGCGACTACACCATCGTCATCGGCGAGGACTGGACCATCATCCCGCTCGAAAACCTCATCGCCCGCATCGGCGAGGAGACCGACCTCATCGCGGGCGTCACGACCGCCGAAGAGGCCAAGACGGCCTTCGAGACGCTCGAACTCGGCTCCGACGGCGTCCTCCTCGACAGCGACGACCCCGACGAGATACGCAAGACCGTCGAGGTCCGCGACGAGGCCGAACGCGAGTCGCTCGACCTCGTCTGGGCCGAGGTCACGGAGGTCGAACGCACGGGGATGGCCGACCGCGTCTGCGTCGACACCGGCACCATCATGGACCACGACGAGGGGATGCTCGTCGGCTCGATGGCCCGCGGCCTGTTCTTTGTCCACGCCGAGACGGCGGAGTCCCCGTACGTCGCGTCTCGGCCGTTCAGAGTCAACGCCGGCGCGGTCCACGCCTACGCGCGGACTCCCGACGGCGGCACGGTCTACCTCTCCGAACTCGAAAGCGGTGACGAGGTTCAGCTCATCGACACGAACGGACGCACCCGCGAGGCCATCGTCGGGCGCGTGAAGATAGAAAAGCGACCGATGTTCCGCATCTCCGCCGACTACGAGGGCGACCGCGTCACCACGCTCCTCCAGAACGCCGAGACCATCAAGGTCGAGACCCGCGAGGGGCGGACGGCCGTCACCGACCTCGAACCCGGCGACGAGATGCTCATCTACTACGAGGACACGGCTCGCCACTTCGGCGAGGCCGTCGAAGAGAGCATCATCGAGAAGTAGTTCCGGAGGGCCGTTTTTTCGAAGCCGAGGGCGAGGACGGCGGTCGGTGTCCGTCGTCCGTCTCTCTATCCCTCGACCGTGTACCATTCGAGTTCCGTCGCACACCACGGACAGAAGTCGAGGTTCCGGTCGAGTTCGCCGCCGCAGACCGGGCAGGTCGGCTCGCCGTTCGCGTTGCGACCGCGCGGTCGACGCCCGACGCGGTAGGCGTCGAGCGCGCTCAGAAACAGCAGTCCGAGGACGGGGAACAGCACCTCTCTGGGGAGCGAGTCCACCGTCACGGTCGCCGGGTCGGCGAACGTCGAGAGCAACACCAGCGCCGCGCCGAAGACGAAGGTGAACCACGCGATCGCGCGTCGCCACTCGCGGAGGTAGACGTGGCCGGCCCCGGCGATTCCGAGCGAGGCACCAACCACGCCGACGAGGGCGGCGACGACCGCGCGACGACGAGCATCGGGCATTGTTCGTTGGCGTCGTCGTCCGCGCTCTTAAACGTCTGGATTGTCGGACAGTCGACCAACCAGTACCGAAGCACGCCGATGAGTGCCTGATACCCGCGAATTCGAGCCTTCCGAACTCAGTCGGTCGTCGTCGCGTCTTCCGAGAGTTCGGGCCGCTCCGACGCCTCGGCCGCCTCTGCCCCGTCGAACGGCTCGTGTTCGACGACGAACTCGCGGTCCGCCCCGTCGGCCGACGCCTCGACCGACGACGCGCGGTACAGTCGGATGCGACGCTCCTGTTTCGTCACGACCGGGAAGTCGTAGTGTTCGGCGTCGTGACCCGGGCGGTCGTCGCGGTCGGCGACGAACTCTCTGTGTGCGTCCAGTCGGCGTTCGACCTCCGCGCGCGAGCGTTCTGGGAGGTCGTCGAGTCGGCGTTCGAACCCCGAGACGAGGTCGGCGTCGAGGTCGTAGCCGACGGAGTCCCGGCCGGCGAACATGGCCGCGAGCGTCGTGGTCCCGGTGCCGACGAAGGGGTCGAAGACGGTGTCGCCGTAGACGGAGTACATCCGAATCAGGCGCAGCGGCAGTTCGACGGGGAACGCCGCCGAGCGCTCTCTGGTCCCCGAATCGAGGCGCTGGTCGGTCCCGCCGAACTCCCAGAGGTCGGAGAACCAGCGGTTGCGCTCCTCCCAGAAGAAGGCGCTCTCGTAGCGCCGCTCGTCGCCCGGCGGGAACGACCGCGGGGCACCCTTGCGGACCACGAGGACGTACTCGTGTTCGAGCGTGACGTAGGCGTTCGGCGGGAGCGTCCCCGACCCCATGAACTTCGTCAGACTGTTGGTCGGTTTGCGCCAGATGGCGTCCGGGAGCGGCGTCAGCCCGCGTTCGGCGAGCGCGGTGAGCACGCGGGCGTGGTTGGCGTACTGGCGGAACGACCCGTCGAGGCTCCGCGTCGCGTCGCCGACGTTCACGCAGGCCATCCCGCCGGGCGCGAGCACGCGGGCCACCTCGTCCCAGACGGCGTCGAGCTGTTCGTGCATCGCCTCGAAGGCGGCGTCCCCGTCGCCCGCGTCGAGCGCCGCGTCGACGGCGTCGTCGCGCGCCGAAAAGAGGTCGTCCCACATCTCTATCATGGGGTAGGGCGGCGACGTGACGACGAGGTTCACGCTCTCGTCGGCGAGTCCGGTGTCGGCGGCGTCGCCCACCGCGAGGGCGTGCGTCGTGCGCATCGTCCGGACGTGTTCGCCCCGAAACAAAACCCTTCGCCTCGGCGCGGGGGCGGTCGGCGCCGCGACGGGCGACCGCGACCCGCGACTCGCCGGTGGCGCGTCGCGTCGAGCGCCGCCGCTGGCGGGCGAATAACCGAAAATCGAGTCGTTTCGTCCGGTCGAACCGTCGCTCGGCGCGGGCGTCTGGCGCGCGCTCAGACGAGACCGAGGTTCTCCTCGGCTTCGAGGAGTTCGTGGTAGCGGTTGCGGATGGTGACCTCGGAGATGTCGGCCACGTCGCTGACGGCGGCCTGCGTCGTCTTCTCGTTGGTGAGGAGGGCGGCGGCGTAGACGGCGGCGGCGGCGAGGCCGACCGGCGACTTGCCGGAGTGGACGCCCTTCTCCTTGGCGTTCTTCAGGAGCTGGCGCGCGCGCATCTTCGACTCGTCGGAGAGGCCGAGTTCGCTGGCGAACCGCGGGACGTACTGCTCGGGGTCCGCGGGCTTGACCTCAAGCGAGAGTTCGCGCGCGATGTAGCGGTAGGTGCGGGCGACCTCGCTCTTCTCGACGCGCGAGACCTCCGCGATTTCGTCGAGCGAGCGGGGGACGCCGGCCATGCGGGCGGCGGCGTAGGTACACGACGTGGCGACGCCCTCGATGGAACGACCCGGCAGGAGGTCGTCGTCGAGCGCGCGGCGGTAGATGACCGATGCCGTCTCGCGGACGTTCTCGGGGAGGCCGAGCGCGGAGGCCATGCGGTCGATTTCGCCGAGCGCCTGCTTGAGGTTGCGCTCCTTGGAGTCGCGGGTGCGGAACCGCTCGTTCCACTTGCGGAGCCGCTGCATCTTCTGGCGCTGCCGCGCGCCGAGGGAGTTGCCGTACGCGTCGCGGTCGCGCCAGTCGATGTTGGTCGACAGCCCCTTGTCGTGCATCGTGTTGGTCGTCGGCGCGCCGACGCGGGACTTCTCGTCTTTCTCGCGGGCGTCGAACGCGCGCCACTCGGGGCCGCGGTCGACGGAGTCCGCGGTCACGACGAGGCCGCAGTCGTTACAGACGGTCTCGCCGTGTTCGTCGTCGGTGACGACGTGACCGCCGCACTCGGGACACTGCAGCGTGTCGCCCTTCGTCTCTTCCTGTTCCTCGGCCTCCTGTCGGCCGTTCTGCGTGTTTCGTTCCTGCTCCTGTGCGCCGGGGTTTCGGGTCCAGATTCGTTCACTCATGGATACGACGGCGGGTGCTCCGGGAATGGGTGGTTAGAGGCGGATAGAACCCGGATGCTGTCCGTAACACCAGCAACCGCAGACGACCGCATAAATGGTTTGGTATCGCTTTCGGCGAGCGGCGGCGTTTACCTGTGTGAGGCCGTCGCACGGGTAATTGAGGTTCGTGATGGATTCGGGGACGCATCGGCATTCATCGACGATTCGCCGGCGACCGCCGACGCGACACATACTTTTTCCGAAGGGTCGTTGCCACGACTACCCATGGCCGCGAATCCCCGCGTCGTCTCGCTCGCGCCGAGCGCGACAGCGATTCTCACCGCCGCCGGTCTCGACGCCCACGTCGTCGGGGCGACCGTCCACTCGCCGACCGACAAGCCGGTCGTCGGCGGCTGGTTGAACCCCGATTTCGACCGGGTCGCCGAACTCGCCGCCGACGCCGTCTGCACCTGCGACGACCTCCAGTCGGACGTCGCGGCGGCGGCCCGCGACCGCGGCTACGACGTGGTCCACGTCGCGCCCGCGACGCTCGACGAGGTGTTCGATTCGTTCCCCGTCGTCTGCGACGCCGCGGGCGACGCCGGCGCGGGGGCGACGCTCGCCGAGGACTGCCGCGACCACCTCGCCCGCGTCGCCGACGCGGTCGCCGGCCGCGACCGCCCGACCGTCTACTGCGAGGAGTGGGCCGACCCGCCGATGGCCGCCGGCAACTGGGTCCCCGACCTCGTCCGCACCGCCGGCGGCTCCGCCCCGCTCGTCGCGCCGGGCGAGCGGTCCGCCGAGGTCGACTCCGAGGCCGTCGCGGCCGTCGCCCCCGACCACGTGATTCTCCACCCCTGCGGGAAAGGCGAGCGCGGCGACCCCGAGGCGTTCGCGGCCCGCGGGTGGAACGTCGACGCCGCGGTCCACGCCGTCGACGACTCGCTTCTCAATCAGCCGAGTCCGGCCGTCGTTTCCGGCGTCGACCGACTCGCGCGACTGTTGCACCCCGACGCCGACCTCCCCGAGCCGTGGGTTCCCTCGGCGACCGAATCCGACGAAGGGAAATAACCGGGCGACGCGCTTCCGACATGGACATCGCGGTCGGAAGCGGCAACCCGGTGAAGCGGCGCGCGGTCGAACGAACCTGTCCCGACGCCTCCGTGGCGGCGGTCGCCGTCGACTCCGGCGTCTCCGAACAGCCGACGGGCCACGACGAGACCATCGCGGGCGCTGTCACCCGCGCGGAGCGGGCGCTCGACGCGGGCGACTACGACCTCGGCGTCGGCATCGAGGGCGGCGTGGCGACCTTCTCGGCCGGCGACGGCACAGACGAGACCGACCTGTACCTCGTGATGTGGGCGGCCGTGACCGACGGCGAGCGCGTCGGCCGCGCGGCGGGGCCGAGCCTCCCGCTTCCCGCCCGCATCGCGGACCGAATCGACGCGGGCGAAGAACTCGGGCCGGTGATGGACGACGTGCTCGGCACCGACGACATCGCGAAAAACGAGGGCGCGGCGGGCGTGTTCACCGGCGGTCGACTCACCCGAACCGACGCGCTCGAATCGGCCGTGACGGGCGCGTTCGCGCCGTTCCGTTGCGAGCTGTACTGACTCCCGTTACTCCGACTCGGCGAGTTCGCGCTCGTGGTCGCGCACGTCCGCGCTCTCTTCGACCGCGGTCGTCAGCGAGACGTTGAGCGACAGCATCGAGGCGACGCCGCCGACGACGGTGACGGCGTTTTTGACGGCGTGGTCGAGGACCGCCGCGGCGAGCGCGGCGGCGGGCGTGACCGGCGCGAGCGCGGCCATGAACACCGTGAAGGCGATTTCGTAGAGGCCGACGCCGCCGGGCGAGAGGGGAAGCACCTTCGCGAGGTTGCCGACGCTCACGGCGAAAAACGAGACGCCGACGAGGACGACGGGGTCGATATCGACGCCGAGCGCGAGCAGGACGACGACCGCGGTCACCACGTCGACGGTCCAGATGGCGAGGCTCGTCAGGCCGACGCGGGTGAAGGCGGCGCGGTTGCCGGCGACCGCCTGCAGGTCGGAGACGAACTGCTCGATGACGCCCGCGACGAGGTCGACGTAGGAGTCCGATGAGAACCGGCCGACGAACGCCCGGACGACGTTCCGGTCCGCGCGGGCCGACAGCGCGATGCCGAGGACGCCGAGGATGGCGACGACGCCGACGCCCGTGGCGACGTAGGCGACGGTGCGCACGTCGTCGGCGGACACGTCGACCGAGCCGCCGCTCACGCCGGTCGCCAGCACCGTGGCGATGTCGTCGAGGCCGCCGGTCGCCGCGAGGCCGACGAGGACGACGCCCGCGAGCCCCGCGATGGTGAGCAGGTCGAAGACGCGCTCGACCGCGAGCGACGCGAAGCCCGAGGGGTACGGGATGTTCCGGCGCGCCTTCACGACGTAGGCGCGCACGGCGTCGCCCGCGCGGGCGGGAAACACGAGGTTCCCGGTCTGACTGATGAATATCGCCCCCGTGAGGAAGCTCGCCTTCTCGCGGTAGCCGAGCTCGCCGAGGATGTCGCGGTAGCGAATCCCCCGGAGCGGCCACGAGACGACGTAGATAACCGCGGCGGCGGCGACGAGCGCGGGGTCGGCGTCGCCGAGCACCGAGATGACCTCCGAGGGGTCGATGTACAGCGTCATCAGCGCGAGCGCGAAGACGGTCAAAAGCAGACCGGCGACGATTGTCACCCGGCGGGTGATGCGCGGCCGGACCGACAGTTGCCACCACGTCCGGAGAATCTGGCTCCCCATCCCGAGGACGTCGCGGACGAGGTCGACTTTCGTGTCGCCTTTCGGCTCCCAGTCGACGGGGAACTCGGCGACCCGCAAGCCCGCGCGCTGGGCGCGGACGAGCATCTCCGTGTCCCAAAACCAGTGGTTGTCCTCCACGTCGTCGCGGAGCACCTCGAACGTCTCGCGGCTGAACGCCTTGAAGCCGCACTGGTGGTCGCGGAGGTCAGACCGGAGGAACAGCCGGACCAGCCCGTTGTAGACGCGGCTCGGCACGCCGCGTTTCCGCGGTCGGTCGGCGACGCGGTCGGGCATCCAGCGCGACCCGGTCGCGGCGTCGTACTCGCCGGAGCGGACGCGCTCGACCAGTTCTTCGAGGTGGCGCATGTCCGTGGCGAGGTCCGTGTCGAAGTAGACGAGCGTGTCGCCGTCGGCGGCCTCGAAGGCGCGTTCGAGCGCGCCGCCGCGGCCGAGGCGCTCGTCGCTGTGGTAGTGGCGAATCCGGTCGTCCTCGGCGGCCAACCGGTCGGCTATCTCCGGCGTCTCGTCGTCGCAGCCGTCTTCGGCCACGATGACTTCGAAGGCGTCGGCGGGGAGGAACGATTCGAGCGTCTCGACGGTGACGCGGACCGTGTTTTCGATGGTCCGCGCCTCGTTGTAGGCGGGGAGGACGACGCTCACTTCGACGCCGGCCGCGGTCGCGGCGGTCGGGCGTCGTTCTGTCGGGCGACCCATTGTCGTCGTATGGCCGCTATCCGCGTATGAATTTTCTGTCTTGGGACAGGTACGGTCCGTGAGACGGACAGTTCGGAACGTTCGGGTGTTCGGCGACCGCTTCGATGCGCCCCGGCGCGGCCCGACGCGCTCCGATGCGTCCGGCCTGTTCCCTCGTTGGTGTGTCCGCGTCGCGTGGGTGTTAGGCGACTGTACCTGCGACGGCTCGGTGGAGCCCTCCCGGCGGCTCGTTTTCGGTAAAAATCGCAAGACAGCGCCGTGTTAAGTTCCCGTACCAAACCCCTGATAGGCGTCTCGTCTCTCTGTGTAGGTATGAGCACGACCGCCTCCGCGACCGCAGTCGAGGGCGAGGTCCTCGACGCCAACCGCAGTCTCTCGGAGAAACAGCGCCGCATCCTCGACTACCTCCGCTCCAACGCCGGGGCGAAGACGTACTTCAAGTCCCGCCTCATCGCCGACGACCTCGACCTCTCGGCGAAGGAGGTCGGCGCGAACATGCGCCCCATCCTCGACGGCGACTTCGACGTGAGCGTCGAGAAGTGGGGCTACTCCTCGGGCACCACGTGGAAGGTGACCGTCTGAGCCCCCGCTGACGTTTCACTCAGGCCCCGCCGCACGCCGTCCTCGGCGTGCACCCCGGCGCGTCCTCCCTCGCGCCGCTCCCACCCGGAACGCCGTCGTCTCCCACCCACGCGTCGTTCCATCCCCGTTTTTCGGGTTTTCTCGCGTCCCAGCCCCGCCGCTGGGAGTCGGTATGGACACGGAACCGTCACACGGTACAGCGTCAGTCGCCCGTCTCGACCGCCGGCCTCGACTCGTCCGACCTCGTCAGGGGTCGAACCGGATGAGTTCGGCCGCGTCGTCGGCGAACGCCGCGGCGTCGGAGCCGAAGGAGTCGGCGTAGCGAATCAGGAGCGTGATGACCGTCTCGGGGTTGCGGACCGCGTAGCCGTCCTCGCGCGAGAGGAGGCCCACGGCGTCGAGTTTCTTCGCGTACGTGCTCACCGTCGCCCGCGAGACGCCGAGGCGGTCGGCGAGTTCGCTTCCCGTCGCGTCGGGGTCGCGAAGCAGGTGGACGAGCATCCCGCGCGGCGTGTCGCGGCGGAGATAGCCGAGCGCGACCTGCTCGAACTCGGAGAACCGACTCGCGGGGAAAAACCGCTTGTAGTCGCCGTCGCGGCGCACTTCGAGCGTGTCGTCGTCGACGAGGTTCCGGAGGTGGTACTGCGTCTCGCCGGTTCCCAACTGGAGGTCGTCGCGGACCTTCGAGAAGTGCGCGCCGGGCGTCGACGCGACGTAGCCGACGATGGCGTCCCGCGCGTCGCTCGACCCGGACGAGTCGTCGTCGCCGTCGTCGCCGCCCCCGAGGCCCACGAGCGGCGTCGCGGCCCCGAGCGCGGCGAACCGACGGAGGGTCGCGCGCTTGTCTTCGTCTACCCGGCGGTTCGACATCTACACCCACATACGAGACGGCGCGAAGAAAAGGGCTTCGGCATTCACACCCGTCCGAACCCGGGACGGTCGGTCGATGCGACTATTCGAGGTCCTTCTCGAAGGACATCTCGCTTTCGTCGTCGCCGTCGTCCTCGTCGCCGGCGTCTGTGGCCGGTTGGCCGTTGCCCGCGGAGTTCGCGTCCGCCGACTCGTCGGCCGCGGCGTCCGCGCCCTCGCTTTCCGCGACGACCTCGTCGGACGACTTGATGGGGGTCTCGTTCTCGTCGGCCTCGGCGATGACCTCGTCGGGCGACTTGATGTCGTTGACCTCCGCGCCGGCCTTGATGGCCTCCGCCTCCTGTTCGAGCTGTTCGACGTTCATCTCCGCGGCCTCGTCTATCTGTCCGAGAATCTCCTCGATGTCGTCGAGGCCGATGAGCTCGCGGGTCTCCTCGTCGAACTGCTTGCTGGAGAGGCCCTCCGTGTCCTGTACGTCGGAGCCGGTGAGCTGTTTGCCGTAGCGACCCACGAGCGACGTGAGCTCCTGCGGGAGGACGAACGTCGTCGACTCGCCCTGTCCGATGCGTTCGAGCGTCTCCATCCCCTTGTCGATGATGGCGCGTTCGCCCATCGACTCGGCGGACTTCGCGCGGAGAACCGTCGAGATGGCGTCGCCCTGCGCTTCGAGAATCTGCGACTGCTTTTCGCCCTGCGCGCGGATGATGTTCGACTGCTTTTCACCCTCGGCCTGTTCGACGGCGGAGCGGCGCTCACCCTGCGCTTCGAGAATCATGGCGCGGCGGCGGCGCTCGGCGGAGGTCTGCTGTTCCATCGCCTGCTGGACGTCGGCGCTGGGGTTGACCTCGCGGACCTCGACGGACTCCACGCGGACGCCCCACTCGTCGGTCGGCTCGTCGAGTTCCTTGCGGATGCGGGCGTTGATTTCCTGGCGCTTGTTGAGCGTGTCGTCGAGCTCCATGTCGCCGAGGACGGCCCGGAGCGTCGTCTGGGCGAGGTTGGAGACGGCGCGCTTGTAGTCGTCGACTTCGAGGAACGCTTTCTTCGCGTCCATCACCTTGATGTAGACGACCGCGTCGGCCGTGACCGGCGAGTTGTCGCGCGTGATGGCTTCCTGCCGGGGCACGTCGAGCGTCTGGGTCCGCATATCGAACGCGTAGGTCCGAGAGACGAACGGCGGGATGAAGTTGATACCCGGTTCGAGGAGCCGGCGGAACTCCCCGAACACCGTGAGCGCCTTCTTCTCGTAGGCGTCCACGATTTCGACCATCTGATACACCGTCACGATGGCGAGGACGAGCACGAGGAGGCCGGCGACGACGCCTCCGATACCCAGCCCCGCCTGGAGGGCAAGTAGGTCCATAAGCCCGCCTTGGGTTGGCAGAATGATAAGTATTCGTGTGGTTCGGCCGTCACGTCGGACGGTTTCGGGGTGACGGGGCGGCCAACGGCGGTTCGGGTCGATGCGGTTCGGGCCGACCGCGGCGTCGCGGACGCCGGTCAGACGCCTTCCGTACCCTCGCGTTCGAGTTCTTCGTCTCGCTCCGCGGACTCCTCGCGCCGTCGTCGCGCCCGCTCGCGGGCGAGTTCGCGGTCGATTTCGTCCTCGCCGGGGCCGACTGCCTCGACGGTCACGACGTTGCCGCCGCCGGGGTCGACGACGATGACCTCGGTTCCGACTTCCAACTCGCCGTGGACCGACCGGGCGGCGTAGTAAGGGTTGAACCCGCCCTCGTCGAGTTTGACCTCGCCGCTGGTCGGCGTGACGCGCTCCGTGACGCGCCCCATCTTCCCCGTCAGCGCGTCCGAGTCGCTCGTCTTCCCCTCTCCCTTGCCGCCGTAGATGTCGAGCTCTCGGTAGCCGTAGAGCGCGAGCGCGCCGAAGACCAACACGAGCAGGCCGAGGGCTATCGGGCCTGCGAGCGGCGCGATAAAGAGGCCGACCAGCCCCGCCGCGAGGAGGGCGACGCCGAGGACGACGAAGTGCGCGCCGGGGGCGATGGCCTCCGCGAGCGACAGGCCGAGCCCCGCGAGCACGAGCAAAAGCGGGAGCGTCTCGGGACTGACGAGACCGGTCTGTAACGGGAGCGGCGGGTGTGCCATACCGGGTCTAGGGCCGTCGCCCGATTAAGGATTGAGGGTCGAACGCGGCGCGGGTTCAGCGGGGGCGGCCGCTCCCCGCTCAGTCCTCGTCGTTCGGGTCGGTCGAGACCGACCGGTCGTGGACGAACGCCACGGAGTCCTCGTTCGTCGGCCGGACGAAGACGGTCCCGGTGGTCGCGTTCGTCGGCACGGAGAAGACGGTCCAGACGTGCGCGCGCTCGTCGGGGGCGAACAGCCCGCCGTTGCGGAAGCCGGTCGCGTTCGACAGCGGTTGGTAGCCGTAGCTGACGCCGTCGGACTCGAACACGAGCGCCGACTGTGGGAGCGACCCCGGCGCGTCGCCTCCGGCCGTGGCGTTGAGTCCGACGACGACGAACCGCTCTCCCTCCGGCGCGGCGTACGTTCGGTTGCCCACCCGAAGCGTGTCGGCGGTCCGGGCGTTCCACCGGGCGACTACGTCGGCGGAGTCGGCGCTCGCACCCGAGAGGGCGGAGACGGAGACGCCGCCTTCGTCTCCGCCGCCGTCGCCGGTCGGTCCGCCGAGTCCGTCAACCATCGGGCCGAGCACGGCGACGAAGCCGAGCGCGAGCACGAGCAACAGGACGGCGACGACGACGACGCGGACGCTCGGCGGCGACCCCGATTTCAGGTCGCCGACCGACGACGGGAGTCCGTCGCGGAGGGTGTTCCCAACGGATTTCCAGCCGCCGCTTCCGCCGTCACCGTCACCGCTACTTCCGCCTCCGCTTCCGTCTCCGCCGTCACCTCCGCCGTCGCCGTCACCGTCACCACCGCCGACGCCGATGCCGCTGGCGAGTCCGGCGAGTCGTTCGCGCGCGGCGGCTATCGGGAGCGACGCGAGCGCCTCTTCCAACGGTTCGGGCAGGTCGAACGGCAGGCCGAACTCGACTTCCGCCGTCTCGAACACCTCGCCGTCGGTGTACTGCTTGACGGTCTGTTCGAGGCCCTCGTCGGCGACGGTCCGGCCGAGTTCGTCGCGGTCGAACAGCGTCACGTCGTGGCTCGTGGCGAACCCGCGGACCGCGTCGGCGAACTCGCCCTGCGTGGCGACGACGACGGTGTCGATATCGCGCTTTTTCGCGTGCGCGACGAAGCCCTTGACGTGCTGTTTCTCGACCGTCGTCTCGACGGCCGGGAGCGCGAGCATGAGTCCCTTCGTGCCGTCGCCGCGCTGGCCCTGTACGAGGTATCTCCCCTCGCCGCGGGGCTGGACGTTCGTCTGCCAGTTCCGCTGGGTCCAGAGGTCCGCGAGGAACCGGACGAACTTCGCCGGGTCGAGTTCGACGAGTCTCGTCACTGTTCGCGTCCCTCCGGCTCGGTTGGGGCGGGTCGTCGGTCGTGTCCGCGTCGTCGGTCGTGTGTCATCTTGTCGTCTCGGTGTTCGTCCCGGCGGCGGCCGGCTCCGGCGGCCGCGAGACGACTGGGAGGGGGGTCGTCGCCGCGGCCGCGTCCGTCCCGGTTCGGGACCGTCGGCGTCGGAGCGCGGAGCGCCGCGGGGAGAATCGACGCGGCGACCGACGCGGAGGGTGCGCTTTGTCGGTCATTCCGTCCGTCCCGGTCGGGTGGTTGGCGGTGGTTTCCCTCGGGGTCACATAAATCAACAGTCCCGATTATCAAAACGGAAAGTCGGAGGCGAGACGGCGGCCGAACTCGGCGCTCGAAACAGGTCGCGGTCGGCGTCCGGCGGGTCGCTCAGAACGCGCCCGGGAACACGGTGACGACGATGAGTCCGACCGCGAGGAGGACGCCGAGCAGGACGAACGCGACGTTTTCGGCCCGCGGCGACTCCGGCTCGATGGGGAGCTGTTCGACCTCGGGTTCGTCGTCGATGATGCCGTCGGGACCGACGTCGTCGACGCCGAAGCGCCACTCGCCGTCGCCGTCAGCGTCGCGGTCGTCGTCGGCCTCGGGAGAGGGTGCGCGGGACATCGATTCGTGCGTAGGCGTCGCGTCGGGAAAGGGCTACCGCACTCCTACCGGCTGTCGCGGTCGTGGTTGATGACGTCGCCCTCGTAGACGATGCCGCGCTCGGCGTGGAGCGTGACGGTCGCGCCCTGCGCGATGGTTTTCGGAAGCGGCGCGCCCGACACCATCGGGATGTCGAGTTCGCGCGCGACGAGCGCCGGGTAGCCGGTCATGCCCGCGCGGGCGTCGACGATGCCGGCGAGCTTGTCGGCGTCGCCGTTGAACTCGCCGTCGAACTCGGCCGACAGCGCGAGAATCGCGCCCTCGGGGACGTCCGTGAGGTCGCCGTCCTCGGTGCGGTAGAGTGGGCCGGCGACGCGGCCGCCGACGATTTTCCGGCCCGTGGCGACGGGTTCGGCGGCGACGTGGACCTTGAGCATGTTCGTCGTGTTCGTCCCTTCGAGCTCCGTCATCATGCCGGAGAGGACGACGATGGTGTCGCCTGACTCCGCGACGCCGGCGTCGAGCGCGGCGGTGACCGCGTCGTCCATGACGCCCTCGACGCTCGGGCTGTAGTCGGCGTACTGCGCCGAGACGCCCCACGAGACGGCGAGTTGGCGGCGCGTCCGGTCGTTCGGCGTGACGGCGACGACGGGGACGCCGGGGCGGAACTTCGCGGTCTTCCGGGCGGTGTAGCCGGACTCGGAGACGGCGACGACGGCCGCGGCGTTCACGTCGCGGGCGAGGTAGCGCGCCGAGCGGGCCAGCGCCTCCGTGCGGGACCCCTCGTCGGCGGTCGGGACGCGCTGTTCTTGGCTCTCGTCGTACTCGGGGCTGGCTTCGACCTCCTCGACGATGCGGGACATCGTCTCGACGACGCGGACGGGGTGGTCGCCGACGGCGGTCTCACCCGAGAGCATCACGGCGTCGGTGCCGTCGAGGACGGCGTTGGCGACGTCAGACGCCTCCGCGCGGGTCGGGCGGCGCGAGCGGACCATCGAGTCGAGCATCTCGGTCGCGGTGATGACCGGCGCGCCCGCGGCCTGCGCTTTGCGGATGGTGCGCTTCTGGATGATGGGAACTTCTTCGAGGGGGCACTCGACGCCGAGGTCGCCGCGGGCGACCATCACGCCGTGGGCCGCCTGGATGATTTCGTCGAGGTTCTCGACCGCGCCGGCGCGCTCGATTTTGGCGATGATGGGAATCTCCGCGCCGAGGGTTTCGAGGGTGTCGCTGATGGTGTAGACGTCCTCCGCGTCGCGGATGAACGAGGCGGCGACGTAGTCGACTTCCTTCTCCGCGGCGAGCTTCAGGTTCTCGTAGTCGGAGTCGGTGATGAGGTCGATGTCGAGGTCGACGCCGGGGACGTTCACGCCCTTGCGCGAACTGAGCTTCCCGCCGGAGACGATGGTCGCGTGGACCGAGTCGTCCTCGACGTACTCGACGGTGGCCTCGATGCGGCCGTCGTCGAGGAGGATGGTGTCGCCGGCCTCGGCGGCGGTGATGGAGTACGACAGGCCGACGGCCTCGGGGGTGGCGTCGTCGCCCTCGTAGAAGCGGACCTCGCTTCCGGTTTCGAGGTAGATGTCCTCGTCGATTTCGGCGGTTCGCACTTCGGGGCCCTGCAGGTCGAGCATGGCCGCGAGCGGTTCGTCGGTCGCGTCGTCGACGGCGCGGATGCTGTCGATGACGTCGGACCGGTGTTCGACGTTGCCGTGGCTCGCGTTCATCCGGGCGACGCTCATGCCGGCGTCGGCGAGCCCGCGAATCGTCTCCCGGTCGAAGGACGCGGGACCGAGGGTGCAGACGATTTTTGCGTTTCTCATGGCATCGCCTACGAGTGACTGATAAAAAAGCCCGATGATGAACTCGGTGCCGAGTAACGGGTTCGCATACGTACTCTCTATAGTTCGCCCACCGAACTGACCGCTCGGTCGACCTCACGCAACTATAATGGTCGTTTGGTAAATTTCTCCGTCGTATCTGACGTAGCCGGGGTCGCGGAACTCGTTTCTGTCCGTTCCCTTCCGGAGCGTCACGGTCTCGCCCCCGAGCGCCTGCCGGAACGCCGACTGTTGGTCGGGCGCGAGGTTCTGATACGAGACGGCTCCCTCGCCCTGCGGGAGGTCGTCGACTCGGGTGACGCTCAGCCTCGCCGTCCCGCTTCCGCCGCCGAGACAGCCCGTCGAGAGGACGAGCGCCGCGGCGAGCAACACGCTGATTCGCATAGCCGGCGCTCCAGCGTCATCGCTCAAATCGGCTCCGGTCTCGGCGCGGGATTCGAGCGCCGAACGCCTGCTCAGGAGGAGACGGTCGTCCGGTAGACACCGCCGTCGTACCGGACGTAGCCGGGGTCGACGAACTCGTTTCGCGCCGCCTCGTTCGGTAGCGCCGCCGGTTCGCCGGTCGAGACCGCCTCCTCGAACGCCTCGCGCTGGTCGGGGTCGAGGTTGCCGAAGGCGACCGCGCCCTGTCCCTGCGGGAGTTCGTCCACGCGCTCGACGGTCAGCGTGCCCGCGCCGCCGCCCGTGACCGCGGCGACGACGCCCGCGAACACCGCGAGCGCGACGACGATTCCGACCGCTTCCCGTCTTCCGATTCGCATGGGCGACGCTCGGGAGTCGGCGCAGTTAGGCGCTGTGGTCCGCGTCTGGAACGGGGCGGCGTCGGAAAAAACGGCGCGTCGAAACGTCGCTCGCGGGCGGTCGCTTACTGGACTTTCGTGCCGGGGACGGCGTCGCCGTGGGTCGTCAGGAGGTCGGCCTCGTCGCCCGCGGCCAACAGCATCCCGTTGGACTCGACGCCGAACAGTTCGGCCTGTTCGAGGTTGGCGACGATGATGACCTTCGACCCGGAAAGCGAGTCGAGGTCGTGGAGCTGTTTGATGCCGGCGACGATTTGGCGCTCTTCGACGCCGATGTCGACGGTGAGCTTGGCGAGTTTGTCCGCGCCGTCGATGCCCTCGGCGGCGACGATTTCGCCCACGCGCAGGTCGAGGTCTTGGAACTCCTCGAAGGAGATGCGGTCGTCCGCGATGGGTTCGAAGTCGATGTCGGCGTCGGAGTCGGTGTCAGCGTCCATGTTCTCCTCCGCGTCCTCGTCGGACTCGTCGCTTTCGGATTCCGTCTCGGCCACGCGCGCTTCGAGCTTCTCGTTGAGCTCCTCGACGCGCTCGGCTTCGATTTTCTCGAACAGCGCCTCGGGCTCGCCGAAGGTCGCCGGCGGGGCCTCGAAGGCGTCGTCGACGCCGGTGTCGGTCACGGAGCCGTCCTCGCCGAGCTGTTCCCAGAGCGCCTGCATCTTGCCCGGCGCGACGGGGAAGAACAGCACGGCGATGGCCTTCGCGATCTGGACGCAGTCGCGGATGACCTGCGCCGCGGCCTCGGGGTCCTCGTCGGTGAGCTTCCACGGCTCGTTGCGCTGGATGTACTCGTTGCCGAACTGCGCGAGGCGGACGGCGGCGTTGCCGGACTTCCGGACCGAGTAGTCGTTGATGCCGGCTTCGAACTCGTCGATGGCCTCCTCGATGCGGGTTTCGACTTCCTCGGACACCTCCGCGTCCGGCGTCCCCTCGAAGTTGCGGTACGCGAAGAGCATCGACCGGTAGAGGAAGTTGCCGACCGTGCCGACGAGTTCGCTGTTCACGCGGTCTCTGAACTTCGACCACGAGAAGTCAACGTCCTGCTGGAACCCGCCGTTGGTGGCGAGGTAGTACCGCAGCAGGTCGGGGTGGAAGCCCTCGTCGAGGTACTCGTCGGCCCAGACGGCGCGGTTGCGCGAGGTGGAAAAGCCCTTGCCGTTGAGCGTGATGAAGCCGGAGGCCATGACCGCGCGCGGCTCGACGTAGCCCGCGCCGCGGAGCATCGCCGGCCAGAAGACGGTGTGGTGCTGGATGATGTCGCGGCCGATGATGTGGACGATGTCACCGCCGGACTCCGTCCGGCGAGCCTCCGAACCCGCGTCGGATTCGGAGACGCCCGCGTCCTTCCACGCGGCCTCCCAGTCGAACGTGTCGGCACCGACGCGTTCGGTGTACTGCTTGGTCGAGGAGACGTACTCGATTGGCGCGTCGACCCAGACGTACAGCACGAGGTCGTCGCCCTCCTCCCCGGGGTAGTCGATGCCCCAGTCCATGTCGCGGGTGATACACCAGTCCTGCAGTTCGCCCTCGATCCACTCGCGGGGCTGGTTCCGGGCGTTCGAGGTGCCTTCGAGGCGGTCGATGAACTCCTGGAGGTAGTCTTGGAGGTCGGAGACCGCGAAGAACTTGTGTTTGCGCTCGCGGTACTCCGCGGGGTTGCCGGTGAGCGTCGAGGTCGGGTCTTCGATTTCGCCGGGTTCGAGGTGGCGGCCGCAGCCCTCGTCGCACTCGTCGCCGCGGGCGTGCGCGCCGCAGTAGGGACAGGCCCCCTCGACGAAGCGGTCGGGGAGCCACTGGTCCGCGTCGGGGTCGTAGGCGACCGGAATCTCCTTCTCGTAGACGTAGCCCTCGTCTTCGAGCGTCCGAACGATTTCCTGGGTCAGTTCGGTGTTCGTCTCGTCGTGGGTGTGGCCGTAGTTGTCGAACTCGATGTTGAAGCGGGGGAACGTCGCCTCGTACTTCTCGTGGTGGCGGAGCGCGAACTCCTCGGGCGTGACGCCCTCCTTCTCGGCGTTGACGGCGACGGGCGTGCCGTGCATGTCAGACCCGCTGACGAAGGCCGTCTTTTGGCCGAGTGTTCGCAGCGAGCGACTGTAGATGTCGCCGCCGACGTACGTTCTGAGGTGGCCGATGTGGAGGTCGCCGTTCGCGTACGGCAGTCCACACGTCACCACTGCTGGCTTCTCCGTGGGGAAGTCCTCGTGACTCATATGTGTCGTGTATCTCGGAAGCGGGCCTAAAGCCCGCCGCTTCGGATGCGTCCGGCTGGCGGTGCGATTCCGCCCCGAGGTTCGCCGGGTCCGACCGTCGACTCACGTTACCGAGGCGACGGCCGGAGGCGGGTCCACCCGCGGCTAAAAGGAAGCGCGCATACGCATGTTGTCGGGGAGACCCGTCGCGGTCACACCGGTACTGAAGCCGAGCGCGCGTATAAATCATCGGGACCGCCGCAGTCGACCGACCGCGACGGGCTTCGAAGCAAGTGGCTGACAGCGGTACTGACGGCGACGCGACAACGACGGCGGGGTGAGTCGACCCGCGCGTTCGCCCCGCTCAGAGGAACGCCAGCGCGGCCTCGATACCGATGACCGTCACGACGAGGCGGCCGCAGGAGCCGACGAACGTCGCGGCGGCGAACCTGAGGTAGTCGTCTTCGAGGACCGAAAACGCGTAAATCGACAGCGTGTCGGGGAACCCCGGCACGCAGAGCGCGGCCGCGAGCCCGGCGAAGCCCCAGTTCTGTGCGATTTGGACGGCCGTGCGCTCGGTCCAGCCCATCACGTCGACCGGGAGCCGTTCGAGCGCCCGCTCGACGTAGCCCGACTCCGTCGTCTGGCGGCCGATATAGAACGCGAAGACGCTCCCGGCGGCCTTGCCCGCGCCGCTGACGAGGATGATGACCGCGAGTTTCGCGCTGTAGGGGAGCCCGAGGTCGAGCGGCGCGGCGAGAACGATTTCGCTCACGCCGGGGAGGGCGAAGGCGATGAGAAACGAGTACGCGAAGATGATGACTAACCCGACCCAGCCGGTGGCCGTCTCGACGAGCGACGAGAGCCACGAGAAGTCGGGGTACAGCCCGAGCGTCAGGTCTGCGAGCGATGCGAACGCGGTGAGGGACACACGAGAGGGTCGAAGCCAGTCGGTTGTAAGTTTTCAGGTTCGGACCGGCTCAGTTGCGCGCCGGTCCCGACCGGAGGTCGTCGAGGTCCGAGAGGAACGCCCGGAGCGACTCGCGGGAGACGTGCGGCATGCAGACGATGCGGAGCTCGCCGCTCGCGGTCCGCGAGATGCGCCAGCCGAGGTCGCGGAGCGACTCGAACTGCCCGTCGGGGACGCTCGCGGCGACCAGCGGGAGTTCGGGCTCGACGGCGTCGTAGCCGCGGGCGCGGAGTTCGTCGTAGAGCCAGTCGGCGTTGGCCTGCTGGCGCTCGTAGACGTCGCGGTAGCCGTCGGGCCAGAGTTCGCGCATCGCGGCGGCCGCGGAGGCGACGCCCGCGCCGCTTCGCGTTCCGGTGAGGCTCGCCTGCGACGCGGATTCGAGGTACGGCGTGTCGACCGCCAGCGAGTCGACGACCGACTTGTCGCGGAACAGCAGGCCGCCGGCGGGGACGACCGCCTGCCCGTACTTGTGGGGGTCGATGGTCATCGAGTCGACCGGGGCGTGGGCGAACGACCACTCGTGGTCGGTGAAGGGGAGGACGAAGCCGCCCCACGCGGCGTCGACGTGCATCAGCGCGCCGGCGTCGTGGGCGACCGCAGTCAACTCGGGAATCGGGTCGACGCGGCCGAACTCGGTCGTGCCGGCGACGCCGGCGACGAGGACGGTGCGCTCGTCGACGGCCTCGCGGACGGCCGCGACGTTCGCGCGGTAGTCGTCGTCCACGGGCACGATTCGGAGTTCCACGTCGAGCACGTCGGCGGCCTTCTGGAAGCTGAAGTGGATGCTCTCGGGGGCGACGACGTTCGGGTCGTCGTCGCGGGCGTGGTTTCGCGCGGCGCGAATGGCCTGGATGTTGGCCTCGGTCCCGCCGCTCGTCACGTAGCCGTGGGGGGCCGAGAGGCCGGTGATATCGCCGAGGTACGAGAGTGCGTCTTCTTCGAGGGCGGCGACGGCCTGATAGGTCGCCGGGTCGCCGGGGTTTGTGGCAAAGAACCGCTCTGCGGCCTTCCGGGCGGCCGGGTGCGGTCGGGTGCACATCGAAGAGAGGACGCGGTCGAACTCCTGCGGTGCCGCGCGCTGCATGCATCCCATTATAACCACACCCAGTATATCGGTTCCGCTCCGTTGCGCCGCGTCGCCCAGCCGACAGCCGCCGCTACGCGGACGTGAAACGGCGGAAACGCGGGGGGTCGGCGGGCTCTCGTCGGGCCTCAGCGGACCGAGTCGAGGAGGAGCCGCTGTTCGACGCGCTTGACCTCGTGTTGCACGTCGCGGACGGCGTCGATGTTGGCCGAGATGGAGCTGACGCCCTTGTCGACGAGGAACTGGACCATCTTGGGCTTCGAGCCGGCCTGCCCGCAGATGCTCGTCTTCACGCCCACCTCGCGGCACGTCTCGATGGTGTCGCCGATGAGCTTGAGCACCGCCGGGTGCAGCTCGTCGTAGATGTCGGCGACGTGCTCGTTGTTGCGGTCCACCGCGAGGGTGTACTGCGTCAGGTCGTTCGTGCCGAACGAGGCGAAGTCGATGCCGGCGTCGGCGAGCTCCTCGATGCAGAGCGCCGCCGCGGGCGTCTCTATCATGACGCCCCACTCGCGCTTTTCGGGGTCGATGCCGGCCTCGCGCATGTGCTCTTTCGCCCGGAGCACGTCCTCGGCGTCGTTGACGAGCGGGAACATGACTTCGAGGTTGTCGTAGCCCATGTCGAACAGGCGGCGGAACGCCTGCAGTTCGAGCCGGAAGACGCTCGGGTTGTCGAGGCCGCGGCGGATGCCGCGGTAGCCGAGCATCGGGTTGTGCTCGCGCGGCTCGTTCTCGCCGCCCTCCAGCTGTCGGAACTCGTCGGTCGGCGCGTCGAGGGTGCGGACGCGCACCGGCCGCGGGTAGAACTCCTCTGCGACCTCGCGGACGCCCGAGACGATTTCGTCGACGTAGGCGCGCTCGCCGTTCTGCTCGATGAACCGCTCGGGCGTCTTGCCGAGCGTCAGGACCATGTGCTCGATGCGGAGCAGGCCGACGCCGTCCGCGCCCGTGGCGGCGGCGCGCTCGCCGGCCTCGGGGATGGAGACGTTGACCTTGACCTCGGTCGCGGTCATCGGCTTGACGGGCGTCTTGGGGCGGGCCTCCTCGACGGGCTGGCGCTGTTTCTCCTCGGGTTCCTCGCCCTCGCGGATGGTCCCCTTGTCGCCGTCGATGGTGATGATCTCGCCGTCTTCGAGCGTCTTCGTCCCGTCGCCGGTGCCGACGACCGCGGGCACGCCGAGTTCGCGCGAGACGATGGCCGCGTGGGAGGTCATGCCGCCCTCGTCGGTGACGATGCCGGCGGCGCGCTTCATCGCGGGGACCATGTCCGGCATGGTCATCTCGGTGACGATGATGTCGCCCTCGGCCACCTGGTCGAGGTGGTCGAGCTTGGTGACGATGCGGGCGCGGCCGGAGGCGATGCCGGGGCTCGCGCCGAGGCCGCGGATGAGCACGTCGTCGCCGGTCGCGGTCGCCCGCGAACTCCCGCCGCTGTCGCTTTCGCCTTCCTCGCCGTCGTCGCCCTCGGCGATGGTCGTAATCGGGCGCGACTGGAGCATGTACACCTCGCCGTCGTAGACGGCCCACTCCACGTCCTGCGGCGTCTCGTAGTGGTCTTCGACCAGTTCGCCGAGTTCGAGGAGGCGGGACACCTCGTCGTCGGTGAGGACGCGCTCGTGGCGTCGGTCGTTCGGCACGTCGCGCATGACGGTCTCGCCGCTTTCCTCGTCGCGGACGCACATCGTCTTCTTGTCCGCGATGGTCGCGGTCTCGACCTCGCCGGTCTCGCGGCTGACGACGTAGTTGTCGGGCGAGACGGTGCCGGAGACGACGGCTTCGCCCAGACCCCACGCCGCCTCGATGATAATCTCCTTCTTGCCGGTCGAGGGGTGGCGGGTGAACATCACGCCGGACTTCTCGGCGTCGACCATCTGCTGGACGACCACCGCGATGTCGACCTTGTCGTGGGGGAAGCCCTTGCGGTTGCGGTAGTAGATGGCGCGCTCGGAGAACAGCGAGGCCCAACACTCCTTGACGCGGTCGAGGAGGTCCTCCTCGGTGACGTTGAGGAACGTCTCCTGTTGGCCCGCGAAGGAGGCGTCAGGCAGGTCCTCGGCCGTCGCGGACGACCGGACGGCGACGAAGGCGTCGCCCTCGCCGACGCTCCGGTAGGCGTCGAGAATCTCCTCCCGCACGTCGTCCGGCATCGGCGTCTCCATGATGAGGTCGTGCGCCGTCTCGTGGGCCGCCTGCAGCGCCGCGGAGTCCTCGTGGTCGACCTCGACCGCGGCGAACAGCTCGTCGTCGATGCCCGCGTCCTCGATGAACGCGCGGTACGTGCTCGCCGTCACGACGAATCCCGGCGGGACGGGAAGCCCCGCACCGGTTAGTTCGCCCAGCGACGCGCCTTTCCCGCCGACCAGGTCGAGGTCGTCGGCCCGTACGTCGTCCAGCCAGACTACAGCCATGTGATGTTCGTATGGTCCCGCACCCCGATAAAGAAGTTTGCGAACGAAACAAGTATGAATGAAAACTCACTCGAAGGCGAGTATGAAATTGCGGCGTCAGCGGGGAGACGGCCGCTCTCAGCCCTCTCGGCGTTTCCGGCCGTGTTCCTCGCACAGGACGTCGCCGGCGTCGGGGTCGAGGTAGAACGGCGACCCGGCTTCGACCGGCCTCCCGCAGACCGCACAGCCGTCGTCGTGCCGCAGGAAGTACTTCCCCTCCGCGCGGCCCGTCTCCAGCCGTCCGGCGGCGACGGCCGGTCGCGTCAGTCCCTCCCCGATTTGGGTGCGCTCCGCGCTGTCGGCCTCCTCGAAGCGAATCGGTCGCATACCGGCGCTTGGTGCTCCCGCGGCAAATCGCTACGGGCAGCGAGGGGTTCATAATCGCTCGCCACGTGACTTCTAGCGTGCTTCCGGAGTGGGTCTTTCTGCTCCCGCCGTGGCTCGTCGTCGGCCTCGCGGCGGGTGCGGTCGCCTCCGTCGTCGTCGCCGGCGTCTTCGTCGTCGGCAGTCGCGTGTTTCCGGAGCGGCGGGTCTCCCGCGGCCCCCGCGTCGACGGGACGGGTCGCCGCCGCGTCGAAATCCGCGACTACCTCACCGCCATCGGCGAGCGGTTCGTCGAGGACCGCCCGGTCCGCGGCGAGACCGTGGCGTTCTTCCTCCCCGACCGCGGCGTCGCCATCACGTTCGACGCGCAGGCGTTCTTCCGCCTCGAACGCGCCGGCGTCTACGCCGTCCTCTGCGAACACGAGATGCCCGGCGGCCAACTCGGCCGCCGCCTCCCCTTCGACGTGCCGGACATCGAACCCGAACTGGCCGACCTCGACGACCCCGTGTCGGCCGCCTTCGACCGCCTCGACCTCCCCGCGAACGCCTCCTCTGAGGCCGTTCAGGACGCCTACCGAGCGCGGGTGAAAGACGTGCACCCCGACCACGGCGGGGACCGAGAGCGGTTCCGCGAGCTACGGGAGGCGTACACGATGGCGCGGGAACACGCCGAGGGCTGAGTGGCGAGTTCGACTTGAAAAATCGAGACCGGCGCGGAGCTACGGCTCCGTCACTTCGAACAGCACGCCCGCGTCGCGGAGCGCGTCGGTCACGCGCCCGGCGGCGTCCGTGCTGGCGACGACCGCGGCGTCGAGGCCGCGGGCCGCGGCGTCGGCGGCGACCTCGCCCGGCGCGAACCACGTTTTGACCTCGACCTCCGCGTGGCGGCAGGCGACGACGGCCTCGACGCCCGCGGCGACGACGATGTCCGCCTCGTCGCACGCCGCGGCGAGCGCGTCCGAATCGACCGCGTCGTCCTCGGCGACCCGTGCGGGCGGCACCTGCAGGACGCGGACCGAGCCGGGTTCCATCTCGATGACGCCCTCGAAGCCGGTGACGCTGGCCGCGTCGCCCGCCTCGGCGTCGGTGGTGGCGACGCCGATGGCCGGCCCGTCGTCGCCGGGCGTGGCGTGGAGCAGCCCCTCGCGGAGCGATAGCGTCACGGTGTCGCCGGCCGCCACGTCGTCGGTGACGATTGCGGCGTCCTCGTTGACGCTCTCCAGCACGTCGTCGGTGACGTGTTCGGCGAACCGCTGGAGGGCGCGCGCCTCCTGAAACAGCCAGTCGACGCCCTCTTTCGTCACGCGGTAGCGCGACCGGCCCTGCTTGTCGACGAGCCCGTCTTCGACGAGGTCGCGGATGTACTCGGAGACCGCCTGACTCGTCACCCCGACCGCCTCGGCAATCTCGCCCTGACTCACCGCCGGCTGTCGGTCGGCTATCTCGGCGAGGATGCGAAAGCGGGTCGCGGTGCGCTTGTCCTCCAGTGCGCCGCTCATGTGCCGAACGTGGGACGCACCGATTAAAAAGGCCCCTGCTCCACCACGGAGTTCGACCGCCCTCTCGGGAGCCTTCGGTGCGACGCGCGCCTTCGGTGGAGACTTGTCTTCGACGCCCCTCCCCTCGGTCGTGACACGCGTCTCCGTCCGCGAGCGCGCCGTCTTCCTCCCCGACGCCGACGCGCTCGTCCTCGCGGACCTGCACGTCGGCCGAGCGGACGCCTCGGCGGTCGACTTCCCGCTCGGCGAGGGGACCGACCTCGCCGAGCGCCTGCGAGCCTCCTGCGCCGAGTTCGCCCCCCGCGAGGTCGTCTTCGCCGGCGACGTGCTCCACCGGTTCGACCGCGTCTCCGAGCGCCACGTCGCGGCCCTCGAAACCCTCGCGGAGACGTGCGACGACGCCGGTGCCGACCCGGTGTTCGTCGCCGGCAACCACGACACGATGCTCGCCGAGGTCTGGTCGGGCGACGTGCACGACGAGTACCGCCTCGCCGACGGGACGCTCGTCTGCCACGGCCACCGTGAACCGGACGGCGACGCCGACCGCTACGTCGTCGGCCACGACCACCCGACGCTCGCCGTCGAGGGTCGGCGGCGGCCCTGCGTCCTCTACGGTCCCGACGCCTACCGCGGCGGCGACGTGCTGATGCTCCCGGCGTTCACCCGCCTCGCCGCGGGCGTCGAAATCAACGGGATGCGGACGACCGACTTCGACTCGCCGCTGGTCACCGACGCGGGTCGTTTCCGACCGCTCGTCCGCGACGCTGAGGCGGGCGAGACCCTCACGTTCCCGCCGCTGGGGAAGCTTCGACGGTTGCTCTGAGGAGCCGAGGCGGGCGGCGAGTGGAAAAACGTCGGCGAAGCGCGCAGTTACGAGAGGTCGTCGCGGACGGCGTCGGCCGCCTCTTTCCCGCTCCGCATCGCGCCCTGAATCGACGACCACGCGGTGTAGTCGCCGGCGAGGTACGTCCGGCCGGGCGCGTCGCGGGCGTCGGGCAGGGACTCGTGGACGCCCGGCGGTTGCGCGAACTGCGCGAAGGAGATGTAGTCGGTGTGGAGCAGTTCGAGGTCGTCGAAGTAGCGCTCTGGGTACCACGCTTCGAGCGTCCGGCGGGTCTTCTCGAACAGTTCCTCTTCGGACTCGTCCTGTGCGGCCGCGCCGAGGAACGTGGCGTTCAGGAGTTCCGTCCCCGGCGGGGCGTACTCCGGCGCGACGGTCGACAGCGGGACGACCGTGTTGGGGTCGGGGCTCGGCGCGTTGAGCATGATGCGCTTGCCCGCGTCGAGGCCGCTCCCGCTCGGGAGCGTGTAGTACTGGGTGACACAGCCGTGGGCCTCGGTCGGGATGGACCCGACGCCCGTCAGCCGGCGCGCCTCCTTGGGGTCGGTGGCGACGACGACCGCGTCGGCTTCGAGCGATTCGTCGCCGGTGGTGACGACCGCGCCGTCGCCGTCGGACTGGACCGACTCGACGCGCTCGCCGAGGCGGAGGGTCGCGCCCTCGTCGCGGGCGGCGTCGGCGAGTTGCTCGGGGACCGCCCGCATGCCCGCCGCGGGGACCGCGGTGCTCCCCGTCGAGAGCATCTTGAAGGTGTACTCGAACACCCGCTTCGACGACGAGAGCGAGCGGTCGAGCGTGATGCCGCCGTAGAAGGGCGCGACGAAGTGCTCGATGTAGTCCTCCGAAAAGCCCCAGTCGCGGAGGTACGACCGGATGCTCCGGTCCGCCGAGGCGAAGATGTCCGCCTCGCCGCGGGTGCTCACGTCCTGTCTGAGCGCCAGCGTCCGGAGCTTGTCGCTCGTCGTCACCTCGGGGTTGCGGACAGACTCGAACAGGCCGCCGATGTCGCGGAGGGGGTCCGACAGCACCGCCCGTCGGCTCGGCCGGCAGATGGTCGCGCCGGGCGTGAACCGCCGGAGGTCCAGCGCGTCGAGGTCGAGTTCCCGCCGGACGGCGGGGTAGTCGGTGAAGAGGACCTGAAACCCGCGGTCGAGCGTGAAGCCGTCTTTCGTCCGGGTTCGGACCCGCCCGCCGACGCCGTCGCGCCGCTCCACGACGGTCACGTCGGCCCCGTCGGCGGCGAGGTGTCGCGCGGCGACGAGGCCCGCGAGGCCCGCGCCGACGACCGCGATGTGGCTATCGTCCATACCTCGTCTCTCGGACGGGCGACACAAAGCCGCTACGGGTGGCGGCCATCGACCGACGGGAAGGGCTTAGTCCCTCCCCCCGTAACCCCCGGCCATGCAGACGTCCGACAGCTTCTCCGGGCTGGTGTGCACCGAGACCGGCGACGAGTACGACGCGGACGCGACCGGCGCGAGCGACGCCGACGCGCCGCTCGACCCCGCCTACGACCTCGACGCGGTCGAGTGGGACGCCGAGACGCTCGCCGAGCGCCCCTTCGACACGATGTGGCGCTACCGCGAACTGCTCCCCTTCGCGGAGCCGGTGACGGCCAATGAGGGCGCGACGCCGCTCGTCTCGGCCGACGCGCTCGGCGAGGAGGCGGAAGTCGGGTCGCTTCTCATCAAAGACGAGGGTCGCAACCCGACCGGGACGTTCCTCGACCGCGGCTTCTCGCTCGCCGTCACCGCGGCGCGCGAGGCCGACGCCGAGGTCGTCGCGCACGCCTCGCCCGGCAACGGCGCGCAGTCGGCGGCCTCCTACGCGGGCCTCGTGGACGCCCGCTCCTACGGCTTCGTCCCCTCGCGGACGCCGTTCCCGAACAAGGCCATGGTGAACGTCCACGGCGGCCAGATGAAGGTCGTCGGCGGGCGCTACCCCGACGCGCTCTCGGCGCTCCACGAACAGCTCAAAAGCGACTGGTACACGCTCCAGGAGTTCGACAACCCCTACCGCCACGACGGCGCGAAGACCGTCGCCTACGAGGTGGCGGAGCGACTCGACTGGTCGGTCCCCGACTGGGTCGTCGTCCCCGTCTCGACCGGCGAACTCGCCTACGGCGTCTACAAGGGCTTTTCCGACCTCGTCGAACTCGGATTAGTCGAGTCGGTTCCCAAGCTCGTCGCGGCGCAGTCGGTCGGCTGTTCGCCGGTCGCCACCGCGTGGGAGGCCGACAGCGACGCCCACGAGGCGTGGAACCAGCCGGACACCATCGTCGGCGAACTGGAGATTCCCGACCCCGCCGGCGGGTCGCTCGCGCTCCGCGCCGTCCGCGAGTCCGGCGGCGCGGCCGTCGCCGTCAGCGACGACGACGCGCTCGAATCCGCCGTCACCGCCGCCCAGACCGCCGGCGTCGAGGTCGGCCCCGCGGGCGGCGTCGCGCTCGCCGGCGCGTGGGAACTCGCCGACGAGTTCGACGAGGACGACACGGTCGTCGTCGTCAACACCGAGTCCGGGACGAAGAACGCCGACATCCTCCGCAGCCACCTGATGGGACAGGGCGTCTGAGCCCGCGTCGGCCGACTGGTTCCCCGTTCGAACGTCCACGTTACCTCCATCAGACTTTTCCTTTAGACGCATCTAATCCGTGGTATGTTGAGCGACGTGATGGAGGACTATCTGAAGGCAATCTACACGCTCCAGATGGAGCAGGGACCGCCGGTTTCGACCTCCGACATCGCGGAGTATCTCGGAAAGACGCCGCCGACCGTGACGAGCATGGTCGGCAAGCTCGAAGAGCGCGGGCTGGTCGACCGCGAGAAGTACAAGGGCGTCGAGCTGACCACCGAGGGCGAGACCGTCGCGCTCGAAGTGCTCCGACACCACCGCCTCCTTGAGGCGTACCTCACGGAACACCTCGACTACTCGTGGAGCGAGGTCCACGACGAGGCCGACGCGCTCGAACACCACATCAGCGAGGAGTTCGAAAAGCGGGTCGCGGCCGCCCTCGGCGAGCCGGAGGTCGACCCCCACGGCGACCCCATCCCGAGCGCCGACCTCACGCCGCCGGACTCCTCGGAGCTGTCGGCGCTGTCGGACTGCGAGGTGGGCGACCGCCTCGTCGTCGCCCGCGTCAGCGACCGCGACCCCGCGGAGTTGGAGTATCTCTCCGAGGCGGGCGTCACGCCCGGCACGACCATCGAGGTGACCGACGTCGCCCCGTTCGGGATGGTGACCGTGCGCGTCGGCGACGGCGGCCGCGAGCAGAGCCTCCCGGAGTCGGTGGCCCGAACGATTCGCGTCCGACCGCCCGACGAGCCGAGTAACGAGGAGGTGTCGCCCGCGTGACCGGCTGGTGGGAGATTCTCGTCGTCGCCCTCGTCTCCCAACTCGCGGTCCTGCCGGGCGAGAAGGTCCAGTTCATCATCGCGGGCCTGTCGACCCGCTTCGACCCGAAGGTCGTCGTCGCGGCCGCGGGCTCGGCGTTCGCCATCTGGACGGCCCTCGAAATCGTGCTCGGGCAGGCGCTCAAGAGCGCGCTCCCGCCGGCCGCGCTCGACGCCATCACGGCCGTCCTGTTCGCCACGTTCGCGGTGTTGCTCTACCGATCTGCGCCCGACGCGGCCGCGGGGAGCGAGGCCGCGACCACCGACGGCGGCGTCTCCGCGTTCGACGACGCGCCGACCGTGCTCGGCCGCGAACTGTCGACGCAGGGCTTCGGCGGCTTCCTGCCCATCTTCGCCATGATGGCCGTGGGCGAGTTCGGCGACAAGACCCAGCTCGTCACCATCGGGCTGGCCGTGCAGTACGGCGCGACCTCGGCCATCTGGGCGGGCGAGATGCTCGCCATCATCCCGGTGAGCATCGCCAACGCGTACTTCTTCCACCGCTTTTCGGGCCGGTTCGACACGCGAAAAGCGTACCTCGGGGCGGCCGCCCTGTTCGCCTTCTTCGCCGCCGACACCCTCCTCTACATCGCCACCGACTTTTCGGTCTGGGAGACGCTCGTCGGCGCTGTCAGCGACGCGGTCCTCGGGCTGTTCTGACGCGGCCTCTGGGCGGTCTACTCCCCCACGCCGTCGCTTCCGCGCCATTTTTCACGGCATCGCGCCCAAGAGAGAGCCATGTCTACCCTTCTGCCGTCCCTGGGTGCCGGGTTGGTGTTCGGCCTGGCGCTCGCCGCGCCGCCCGGCCCGATGAACGCCGTCATCGCCGAGGAGAGCGTCATCCGCGGGTGGACCGCGGGCGCTCGCGCCGGCCTCGGCGCGATGAGCGCCGACGCGCTCTTCTTCGTCCTCGCGGCGCTCGGCCTCGTCGCGTTCGTCAAGCAGTTCCCGACGGTGCAGGCCGTCATGGTCGGCGCGGGCGGCGTCCTCATGCTCTACTTCGCCTACGGCGCGGCACAGGAGATGGACACCACGTTCCGCGAGGCCGCCGACCCCGACGAGGACAGCGCCGGCTTCACGAAGGCGTTCGTGCTCGCGCTGACGAACCCCTACCAGATTCTGTTCTGGCTCACCATCGGCGTCGGCCTGCTGGAGACCGGGACCGTCGACGTGCTCGCCCACACGCCGTATCTCGGGGCGTCGCTGGCGAACCTCCTCGTCGTGGAGACGGGAAGCCCGGCGCTCATCCTCGGCTTCTTCGGCGGCATCGCGGTCTGGGTGACCGGCTTCCCCGCGGCGCTCGTCGCGGCCGAACAGCGCGTCGACTCCTTCGCGCCGGCCGTCGCCGCCGTCAGCGCCGTCGTCCTCGGGGGCTTCGGCGTCGTCTTCATCTGGGACGCGGTGCGGTCGCTCGTGCTCTGACGCACGAAAAAATGAGTTTCTGAGTCGCTACATGTCGCCGACGATGTCGTCGGCAATCGTGTTCAGGTAGTTGCTGTGGTCGTCGCCGACCTGCCCCTCCACGTCGTGGTCGGTGTAGTTCGCCGGCGGCGTGTCGCCGTCTTCGAGTCCCGTCTCGCCGAGCGCCTGATCGAACTCGATGGCGTTGTACACCCACTGGAGCACGTCGTCGGCCTCGTTGTAGTAGTTGTGAACGCGGCCGGTCCGGTCGCGGATGGCCTCGTAGGTCGCGCGTCCCTCTTCCTCACCGGGGACCTCGTTGTCGGTCGCGGCCCCGAACGAGTGAACGGTGGCCACCTCGTAGCCCGGGTCGGTCCAGTCGCTTCGGCCGTCGAGGCTGCGGAGCGCGCTGAAGACCACCTGCGCGCCGAGCGAGTGGCTGGCGAACCGGAGGGTCGCGTCCGGGCAGGCCGCCTTGAGGTCGACGGCGAACTGCGCGAGCTTGCGGCCGTTCCCTTGGGCGATGTCCTGCGATTCGCCCCAGCCGAAGTCCAGGCCACCGCCCTTGCCGTTGTCCCACGTGTAGCCGACGAGCGTCCCGCCGTAGCCGGCGTCGGCGAGTTCGGCGTCGGCCAACGCTATCTTGTCGAGGGCGGCCGCCTCGGGGTCGTCGCCGTCCTTGTCCCAGCCGTGGACGAACACGGTCAGGTCTGCGGCGCACCCGGCGTCGACACCGGGCACGTCGCCGGAGGTGTCGTAGCCGCGGGCGGCGTGGCCGGACGCGAGCGAGCCGTCGTCGTCGAAGTGGTCGCGCGTCGAGACGTGGGGGACCGACGCGGCGGCCGCGGGGCCGCTTCCGACGACCGCGAGTCCGGAGAGCGCTGCTGCTGTCGTCGCGAGAAACTGCCGTCTGTGTGCCATGGATTTCCTACCCGAACGCCTTCGGGCACCTTTTGTGCGGGCCGGAATGTGATAAATCAAACTACGGTTCGATACGTTGAGATACTGTCTCACTGGGTTCCGAAACCGCCGCACAGCATCCCCGTCGTGGCGGGCGAGACGGTTCAGTTTCGTCCGCCGAGACGAGAAACACTATGAACCGCCGTGGCCGATTTCCGGGTATGTTCGATAAATCGACGTGGATTAAGCTCCCGAGGAACGTGCTTCAGGGCCACGGCGTGCTTGACGACCTCTCGGCCGCGGTCGACGAGCTGTACCTCTCTGGCGACCCGTTTCTCGTCACGAGTCCGTCGCCCGACCGAATCGCCGGCGACCGGGTCCGCGAGCAGTTCGACGGTATCTCCTCGGTCTCCCTCGACCGCGCGAGCTTCGAGTCGGTCGAGCGCGTCGTCGACGCGGCCCGCGAGGCCGACGCGGGCTACCTCATCGCCCTCGGCGGCGGCAAGCCCATCGACGTGGCGAAGATGGCCTCCGACCGCCTCGACTGCGGCTTCATCTCGGTCCCGACGGCGGCGAGCCACGACGGCATCGTCTCCGGGCGGTCGTCGATACCCGAGGGCGACACCCGCCACTCGGTCGCCGCGGACCCGCCGCTCGCGGTCGTCGCCGACACGGAACTGCTCGCGGAGGCCCCGTGGGAGCTCACGACCGCCGGCTGCGCCGACATCATCTCGAACTACACCGCGGTCAAAGACTGGGAGCTCGCCCACCGCCTGAAGAACGTCGAGTACTCCGAGTACGCGGGCGCGCTCTCGCAGATGACCGCCGAGATGCTCGTCGGCAGCGCCGACTCCATCAAACCGGGGCTCGAAGAGTCCGCCTGGATAGTGACGAAGGCGCTCGTCTCCTCGGGGGTCGCCATGTCAATCGCCGGCTCCTCGCGGCCCGCCTCGGGCGCGGAGCATCTCTTTTCGCACCAGCTCGACCGAATCGCCCCCGGCCGCGCCCTCCACGGCCACCAGGTCGGCGTCGGCTCCATCATGACCGAGTACTTCCACAGCGGCGCGCGCGGCGAGTGGACCGACATCCGCGACGCCCTGTCGACGATGGGCGCGCCGACGACCGCCGACGAACTCGGCATCGACGGCGAGACGATTATCGAGGCGCTCACGACCGCCCACGAGATACGCGACCGCTACACCATTCTCGGCAACGGCGTCAGCGAGGAGGCGGCCATCGAGGCCGCGACCATCACGGGCGTCATCTGACTCGGTCGGTCGCTCCGCGAGCGGGGGGTCCGCCCCTCGAAGCCCGTCCGGAACCCGAAGACGGAATACGCCGTCTTCCCAACCCCCGGCCATGGCAACTGCGAGCGCAGACAACCCCCTGAAGGAACACCCCGCGGCCGCGACCGCCGTCCTCTCGGTCGTCGGGTACGCCCTCGTCATCGGGACGTTCCTCGGCGTCGTCCCCGGGAGGGTCTTTCCCGACCTGTCGCTCCCACAGGTGAACCTCCTCTCGGACGCCATCGCCGTCGTGAACACGGTGAACGTCCTCGTCATCGCGGCGGGCTGGCGCTGGATTCGCCGCAACGAGGTCCGCAAGCACGCGGCCGCGATGGTCACGTCGTTCGGCCTCATCCTCGTCTTCCTCGTGATGTACCTCGCGAAAATCGGCGGCGGCGGCACCAAGGAGTTCGTCGGCCCCGCGTTCGCGTACTACCCGTACCTGGCGATGCTGGCGATTCACATCATCCTCTCTATCGTCTCGGTGCCGGTCGTCCTCTACGCGCTCATCCTCGGGATAACCCACTCCGAGCGCGAACTGCGGACCGAGACGCCCCACCGCAAAGTCGGCCGCATCGCGGCGAGCGCGTGGCTCGTGTCCCTCGCGCTCGGCGTCGTGACGTACCTGCTTCTCAACCACGTCTATAGCTGGGAGTACACGGTCACCGCCGTCGAGTCCGCGGGCGCGCTCCTCGCGCCCGTCGTCGGGGTCTGAGGCGCGTCGCAGCGTCTCGCTTCCCCCCCGCGGCGCTCCGGCTCCCGGTCGCGTCGCGTCCTCGAAAACTGTGGATTTTTATTGCGCGGCGTAGTGGCGGCGAATATGCGAGTCGCGCTCGTCTCGATGTACACGACGCACCACGAGGAGACGGGAGCGACCAGACGGCTCCGACGGACGGCCGAACTCCTCGCCGAGCGCGACCACGAGGTCACGGTGCTCTGTGCGAGGTGGTGGGACGGCGAGGTCGTCGAGTTCAAGCAGGACGGGGTGACCTATCACCGCGTGACCGACGCGCCCTCCGTCGGCGGCTTCGCCTCCCGCGTCCCCTTCGCCCTCCGCGAAGTCTCCCCCGACGTGATTCAGGTCGCGAGCTACCCGCCGTCGCACGTCACGGCGGTCAGGACCGCGGCGCGGTTCCTCCGGACGCCGGTCGTCGCCGACTGGTGGGCCCGCGACGACCGCGGCGGCTCGCGGGCCTACCGGCGGGCGGCGAAGGCCCCGAACGCCGTCTTGGTCCCCTCGGAGATGGTCCGCACGGAGGTCCGCGAACTCGGCGCGGCGGTCGACTCCACCCACCTCGTCCCCGAACCCATCAGCATGGACCTCGTCCGGAGCGCCGACGCCGAGGAGCGCGCGGACGTGGTGTACGCCCGCGACCTCGACGAGCACGCGAACGTCGAGAGCTTCCTCCTCGCGCTCGCGGAGCTCCGCGACAAGGACTGGTCCGCCGTCGTCATCGGCGACGGTCCCGAGCGCTCGACGGCCGAACAGACCGCCCGCGACCTCCGCATCGACGACCGCGTCGAGTTCCTCGGCGAACTCCCCGCGGACGAGGCGGTGCCCATCATGAAGGGCGCGCACGTCTTCGCGCAGACCGCGACGGTCGAGCCGTTCGCGACGAACCTGCTGTGGGCGCTCGCCTGCGGCTGTGTCTCCATCGTCGAGTATCAGGCCCGGTCGTCGGCCCACGAACTCGTCGAGGGGCGCGAGCGCGGGTCGCTCGTCACGAGCCCCCAAGAGCTGGCGGACGAAATCGTCGCCGCCCGCAGGTACGACCACGAGACGGTCGACGACGACTTCGCCGCCTACGACTTCCGGCGGGTCATCGAGCAGTACGTGTCGGTCTACGAGACCGAGCGCGACGACTACGGCTTCTTCTGAGTCGGCCATCGCGCCGGCGGCTGTCGCGGCGGCGACCGAACTCGGGCGAGCGCGGCCGCTCGCAACTGGTGAAAATCGAGAGGCGCGACGGCCGCGTCAGTCCTGGACGTCGTAGTCGCCGCCGTACTTCATGAAGAAGTACGCGAGGCCGAGCGTCGCGACCATCGCGAACGTCGTGGCCACGCCGAGGGACTTCGCGCTGTCGGGGACCTGCGGGAGGCTCGACCCGCCGCCGCCGCCGGTGCTGACGGTCGGCACGTCGCTGCCGACGGCGACCGCGCCGAGCATGCCGAGCGCCTCGTGGGGCACGCAGTGGTACTTCGTGATGCCCGCGTCGCCCTCTTCGAAGGTGTATTCGTAAGTGCTCCCGGCCTCGGAGACGGCCGCGCCGGAGTCGAGCGACGCGCCCTCGCTCGCGACGACGTTGTGGCCGCCGCCCTCGCCGGTCCACTCCCACGTCACGGTCGTTCCGGTGTCTATCCAGACGCCGGCGGGGGAGAACGCGAGGTTCCCGCCGTTACCTTCCGCGCCCACTTCGATGGTGACCTCGCTTTGGCCGCGGAGGTCTTCGTAGCCTCCGTCGATACCGTCGATGTGGCCGCCGAAATCTGGTTCTTCCGTCTGCGCCGCGGCCGTTCCGGAAGTGGCGGCGACCGCCGCGCCGCCAGCGGCCGCCCCGAGGAACGCCCGCCGAGACATATCCACGTTGCCGTCGGTCATGTCCGCCGCTTGGTGTGGGCCTGTAGTGAATACTTTGGTTCTCGTCCGACGGTCGGGGGTGCCGCGCCTCGATATAGGGGGATATCTCCCCGATGTCGGCCGCGCCGCCGTCGGCGTCGTTCGCGTCTGCGCCGGGAGGTCGCCGACAGGGACCGCCTACAGCGTGTAGTCGAACTCGCCCGTCTCGCTCTCCAAGAACGCCGTCAGGAGGTCGATGTAGGCGACCACGTCGTCCTCGTGGACGCTCTCGGTGACGGTGTGGAGATAGCGCGTCGGCATCGAAATCGCGCCGACGGGCTTCGCGCCGTAGGTGTTCTGGAAGCCGCCGGTGTCGGTGCCGCCCGCGGGGAGCAGTTCCATCTGGTAGGCGATGTCGTTGTCCTCGGCCACGCGCCGGAGGCGGCGGTGGACCTTCGGGTTGGCGATGGCGCTTGAGTCCTTGAGCTTGATGCCCGCGCCCTCGCCGAGTTTCGTGACGTGGTCGGCGGGGTCGAAGCCGGGCACGTCGTTGGCGACGGTGGTGTCGAGGCCGAGCGCGAGGTCGGGGTCGAGGTCGACGCCGAGCGCCTGCGCGCCGCGGAGGCCGACTTCCTCCTGGACCGTCGCGGCGAAGTGAATCGTCACCTCGGGGTTCTCGACCCGCCGGGCGGCCTCCAGCATGGCGAACAGGCAGACGCGGTCGTCGATGGCCTTGCCCGTCACGTGGTTGCTCATGCGGACGGTCGTCTGTTCCATCGTCACGAGGTCGCCGACGGAGACGGTCTCCTCGACGGTCTCGGCGGGCAGGCCGAGGTCGACGTACACGTCCTCGACTTTCGGCTCCTTCTTTTTCTGTTCTTCAGTCAGCGTGTGCGGGGGGACCGAGCCGATGACGCCGGTGAGGTCCTCGTCTTCGGCGTGGACGGTCACGCGCTGGGCCTTCAGGACGCGGGGGTCCCAGCCGCCGAGGGCGTCGAGCTGCAGGAAGCCCTCGTCGTTGACGTGGCGGACCATGAAGCCGATTTCGTCCATGTGGGCGGCGACGGCGACCTCGTAGTCTCCCTCGCCCTCGATGGTGCCGACGACGTTACCCATCGCGTCGACCCGGACGGAGTCGGTCGTCGATTCGAGGTCCTCGCGGACGAGCGCGCGGATTCGGTCCTCGTAGCCCGGGACGCCGCTGGTCTCGGTGAGCTGTTTCAGGCGGTCGAAGTCGAAGTCCATGCGAGTGCATGAATTGCCGGTGTAGATAAGTCCACCAGTCCCGGGCGGTCGTGCCGACACCGCGACCGCCCGCCGCGCCGTCTCGTAAGAACTATAAATATGATCTTTGTTTTTCCGGAACCCTTTTCCACTTCTCTCCGAAGGTACACAGTATGTCCGACACCGAATCTCAGCTCCGCGAGCAGTTCATGGACGCGTTCGAAAACGCCGATTTCCCCGTGAAGAACCAGATGTCGCTCGTCCCCGCGCTCCCGAACGGTCCGGGCACGAAGTTCAAGACGGACGAGGTGACCGTCACGGCGATGGAGCTGGCCGCGAAGCTCGGCAAGCATCAGGACTTCCCGTACGAGGACGCCGAGAGCCTCGTCGACGACATCATCGCCGGCCTCAAGGCCGAAGGCGTCATCTGAGTTCGGCCGTCGCGTGACCGAGACCAAACGCGCGCTCTGGGACCGCTTCGTCGACCGCTTCGTCGACGCCGCGGACCCGATTTCACTTTTCGAGACGACCGCCGACGGGACCGTCGAGACCATCGCGTACGGTCGCTCCGGCCGGCGGACGCTCCGCCGCGGCGAACGCATGGAGCGCCGGCTCCGCGAGGCCGGCGGCCGCGTCGTCGCCGACTACGACCGCCGCGAGGGTCGCTACGAGGGCCTCGTCTACATGATGTACACCCTCGACGGCGACGAGGTCGTCCCCCGGTACCTCGGCAAGTGCGGGAAGTTCGGCGCGTCCGGCACCGACCTCAACAGCAACCTGAAGAACGTCGACACCAACGACGGCAAGCTCGCGCGCTGGGGCTACGGGAACTACTACCACTTCGGCGATCTCTCGTCGGCCGCCTTCCGCGACGACGGGTCGGGGAAGTACGACCGCTGGCTGGACGCGCTGTTCGCTTCGACCGACCCGCCGCGGCTCCGCGAGCCGGTGTACTTCTGGGTCGAACCGTGGGCGGTCGGCACCGAGGGGCCGTACCCCGACACGCGGCCGTACCTCGAAGAACTGGAGTACCAGCTCATCGGCATCGCCTTCGAACTGTACCCCGAGCGCCTGCTCAACACCGAGGGCGTGCCGACGAACCCCGAGGCCTACGCGAAGATGCGCGGCTGGACCGACCGCGAGGACGCGCGGCTTTCGGACTTCTGACACCCAAACCGATTTCTCGTCGCCGGGGCAATTCGAGGTATGCGAACGTACGACATCGAGCGCTACCTGAACATCAGGAGCGCCTACGGCGCGTCCTTCTCGGCCGACGGCGAGCGCCTGTCGTTCCTCATGGACACGACGGGCGTCCCGCAGGTCTGGACGGTCGATTCGCCCGGCGCGTGGCCCGAACAGCGGACGTTCTACGAGGAGCGCGTCACCTTCGCCTCGTGGTCGCCCGAGCGCCCCGAAGTCGCCTTCGGCATGGACAACGGCGGCAACGAGCGCGCGCAGCTGTTCCGACTCGAACCCGACACCGGCGTCATCGAGAACCTGACCGAACACCCCGACGCCAAGCACCTCTGGGGCGGCTGGAGCCGCGACGGCGAGCGGTTCGCGTTCACCTCGAACCGCCGCGACAACGCCGTCTTCGACGTGTACGTGCAGGCTCGGGACGGGACCGGCACCGACGCCGAACTCGTCCACGAGGGCGACGGCTGGCTCACCGTCGGCGGCTTCTCGCCCGACGACTCGAAGCTCATCGTCCAGGAGGCGTACTCGAACTTCGACCAGGACGTGTCCGTTCTCGACCTCGCGACGGGCGAGCTGACCCACCTCACGCCGCATCAGGGGACGGTTCGCTTCCAGAGCCCCGAGTGGGGCCCCGACGGCGAGAACGTCTACATGGTGACCGACCGCGGGAGCGACACGCTCGAACTCGTCCGCTACGAGCTCGCCTCCGGCGAGTTCACGACCGTCGAGACCGGCGGCGACCACGAACTGGAGGGAATCAGCATCGACCACGATTCGCGTCGACTCGTCTACTCGCGGAACGTCGAGGGCTACACGGAACTCACCTTCGGCGAACTCACCGCCCCCGACCGCATCGACGCGCTCCCCCAGCCCGACCTGCCGAACGGCGTCGCCGGCGGCGTCTCGTTCTCGCCGGACGGCGAGCGCGCCGCGGTCACCGTCACCGCCAGCGCCGACACCGCCAACGTCTACGTGGTCGAGTTGGCCACGGGCGACGCCGAGCGGTGGACGCTCGCGGCGACGGCGGGCATCCCCCGCGACACGTTCGTCCCGCCCGAACTCGTCCGCTACCCGACGTTCGACGGCCGCGACATCCCGGCGTTCTTCACGCTCCCCGAGGAGTCGCCGGAGGGCGAGACGCCCGTCATCGTGGACATCCACGGCGGCCCCGAGTCCCAGCGCCGGCCGTCGTTCTCGTCGGTCAAGCAGTACTTCCTCTCGCGGGGCTACGCCTACTTCGAGCCGAACGTCCGCGGGTCGGCGGGCTACGGGAAGGCCTACGGCCACCTCGACGACGTGGAAAAGCGGATGGACTCCGTCGCGGACATCGAGGCCGCCGTCGAGTGGCTCCACGACCACCCGGCGGTCGACCCGGACGAAATCGTCGCCATGGGCGGTTCGTACGGCGGGTTCATGGTGCTCGCGGCGCTGACCGAGTACCCCGACCTCTGGGCCGCCGGCGTCGACATCGTCGGCATCGCCAACTTCGTGACGTTCCTCGAAAACACGGGCGACTGGCGGCGCGAACTCCGCGAGGCCGAGTACGGCTCGCTCGAAGACGACCGCGAGTTCCTCGAATCCATCTCGCCGCTCAACAACGTCGAGAAGATTCGCGCGCCGCTTTTCGTTCTCCACGGCGAGAACGACCCGCGGGTGCCGGTCAGCGAGGCCCACCAACTCGTCGAGGAGGCGAGAGAACACGCCCACGTCCGCGAACTCATCTTCGACGACGAGGGCCACGGCTTTACCAAACTGGAGAACCGCATCGAGGCGTACTCTCAGATAGCCGATTTCCTCGACGAGTACGTCCGGAGCGCGCCCGCCGCGGACGACTGAGCCGGACCTGCCTTATTTTCCGTTAGAGTCAAAGCGCGGGACGCCGAACCCCCGTCTATGAGCGCGGACTCCGAACAGCGAACGATCCGGTGTCTCATCGCCAAGGTGGGACTGGACGGCCACGACCGCGGTGCACACGTCATCTCTCGCGCCTTCCGCGACGCGGGATTCGAAGTCATCTACTCGGGGCTGCACCGCGCCCCGGACGAGATTATCCAGGCGACGGTCCAAGAGGACGTCGACGTGCTCGGCATCTCCATCCTCTCCGGCGCGCACAACACGCTCGTCCCGAAGGTGATGGCGGGTCTCGAAGAGTACGGCGCGCTCGACGACACGCTCGTCATCGTCGGCGGCATCATCCCCGAAGAAGACCGACCGGGACTCCTCGACGAGGGCGTCGACGCCATCTTCGGCCCCGGCACGCCGATGCAGGAGACCATCGACTTCGTGAAGGAACACGCGCCCGAGCGAGCGTGACGATGAGTCGGGCGGTCGAATCCGACCTCGTCGAGCGCCTCCTCGACGGCGAGCACCGGGCGCTCGCGCGGGCCATCACGAAAATCGAGTCGCAGTCGCCCGGCTACCGGGACATCGTCTCGGAACTCCACGCGCACACGGGCGGGGCGTCCGTCGTCGGCATCACGGGCAGTCCGGGAGCCGGCAAATCGACCCTCGTCGACAAGCTGGCGAAGCACTACCGCGACCAGGGCGAGACGGTCGGCGTCATCGCGGTCGACCCCTCCTCGCCGTACACCGGCGGGGCCGTCCTCGGCGACCGCATCCGCATGGCCTCGAACGTCGGCGACATGGACGTGTTCTTCCGGTCGATGAGCGCCCGCGGCCAGCTCGGCGGCCTCTCGACCGCCACCGCGGACGCCGTGAAGGCGCTCGACGCCTTCGGGAAAGACCGCATCATCATCGAGACGGTCGGCGCGGGGCAAAACGAGGTGGACGTGGTGAAGACCGCGGACACGGTCGTCGTCCTCGTCCAACCCGGCAGCGGCGACGACGTGCAGATGCTCAAGGCGGGCATCCTCGAAATCGGCGACCTGTTCGTCGTCAACAAGGCCGACATGGAGGGCGCGTCGCGCACCGTCGCCGAGCTACAGGAGATGATTCACCTCCGCGACGACCCGCGGGCGAACCTCGATACGGGCCACCACGGGGCCGAGGCGTTCGACGACGCCGGGCACGGGGGCGGCCACGGCGGGCACGCAGATACGGGCGATACCGGCGATACCGAGACCGACGACGCCCTTGACGAACCGCTCGTCTGGACGCCGCAGGTCCTCGAAACCGTCGCCACGACCGGCGAGGGAATCGACGAGTTGGTCGAGACGCTGGACGACCACCGCGACTACCTCGACGCCTCCGGCGAGTTGGCAGAGAAGGCCCGCAAGCGCGCCGGCGAGGAGATTCGACAGCTCCTCCGAAGCGACGTGAACCGGCTCCTCGAAGCCGAACTCGACCGTCGCGGCGGGGTCGAGGAGTTCGCCGACGCGGTCGTCGAAAAGGAGACCGACCCCTACGCGGTCGCAGAAGACGTGCTCGAACCGTTCCGGGAGTGTCTGGACGACCGGGACGACCGGGACGACTGACGCCGAGACGACCCGGGTGCGGGCGGGACGCCCCCGCCCGCCACCCCACCACGGGCGGGCGAATTAAGGCCACCGCGCGCCATCTACGTGACATGAAACTCCGACGAGCCATCGGACTGGCCGCCGCGGGCGTCGGTCTCACCGCCGCGACCAACGCGGCCCTCTCGAAACGCGTTGGACCCCTCGAACCGCCGCTCTCCGGAAATCACGGGACGTACCGCTGGCGCGGTATGGACGTGTCGTACGTCGAAGCCGGAAACGAGGACGACCCGACGCTCGTCCTCCTCCACGGTATCAACGCCGCGGGCTCGGCCGGCGAGTTCCGCGAGGTGTTCTCGGACCTCGCCGAGGACTACCACGTCGTCGCGCCGGACCTGCCCGGCTTCGGCCTGTCGGACCGCCCGGCTTTGTACTACTCGCCCGCGCTCTACGAGGACTTCGTCGGCGACTTCCTCGCCGAGTACGACGACCCCGCGGTCCTCGCCTCGTCGCTCACCGCGGCCTACGCCGTCGCCGCCGCGGCGCGGGACGACGTGTCGGTCTCGCGGTTCGTCCTCGTCTGTCCCACGTCGCGCGGCGGCCCCGACCCCAAGGAGTGGCTCCGCGAACTCGTCCGCGCGCCGGTCGTCGGCGAGGCGCTTTTCAACGTCGTCGCCTCCCGGCCGTCGATTCGCTACTTCAACGCCGACCACGGCTACTACGACCCCGAGAAGGCGGGCGAGGAGTGGCAGGAGTACGAGTGGCGCACCGCCCATCAGGAGGGCGCGCGCTTCGCGCCGGCGTCGTTCATCTCCGGCTACCTCAACACCGACATCGACCTCGCGGAGGCGCTGTCGTCCCTCGACGTGCCGACGACGCTCGTCTGGGGCCGCGAGAGCGACATCACGCCGCTGAAGCGGGGTCGGGACCTCGCGGACGCCGCGGACTGCAGGCTCGTCGTCTTCGACGACGCGATGTTGCTCCCGCACGTCGAGTTCCCGAACGCCTTCGTCGACACCGTCCGCAACGCCCTCGACTGAGCGGGACCGAAGCCGCGGCCGCGGCCACGAGCCGGCCTGACCCGACCCCAACCCGAACCAACCACCCGAACTGAACCGATGCTCGACTCCCTCTCGCTGTTCTCGCTGTTCCTGTACGGAGCCATCGCGCTCCTCGCGGCCGGCTTCTGGGCGTGGCTCCTCGGCTCGTACGTCTTCGGCTGGCGCTCGCCGCTGGAGGCGGTCGAGGCGCGCGAGGAATAACCCCGCGACGAGTGTGGGGCTACTCGCTCGCGGGCCGGAACACGAGCAACTGCTCGCCGGTGGTCGCGTTCGTGCCCGCGCCGACCGAGACGGCCGTGCCGAGGTCGACCCCGTCGGCGGGCAGGTCGCGGACGACGCCCGTGAGTTTGACCGGGCCGAACGACGCGATGGCCGTCACGTAGGGCGCGTCGTCGGCGAACTCCGGCGCGGGGACGTGCACCTCGGTGAAGGTGAGTATCTCGCCCGTCCCGGGGAGCGGTTCCTCGGTCAACTCGGCCGCGCCGCAGTGCGGGCAGGAGCGCCGCGGCGGGAGCGAGCCGTGACCGTCGGGACACGCGAGGTAGTAGCCCTCGCCGTCCGCGACTGCGGCCAGCCACTCGTCGTAGCCGGTGTCGGTCATCGGTCCACCTCCAAGACGTGGACGACCGCGCTGGCGACGGTCCCGCCCGCGTTGTGGGTGACGCCGACCCGAGCGTCCGGGACGGCGTCGCTGTTGCCGTGGTCGCCGCGGAGGAGTTTCGTCATCTCGACGACTTGGGCGGTTCCCGTCGCGCCGACCGGGTGACCCTTCGCCTTGAGGCCGCCCGAGAGGTTCACCGGGAGGTCGCCGTCGCGGGTCGTCTCGCCGCGGGCGGCCGCGCCGACTCCCTCGCCGTGGTCGTAGAGTCCGAGCGATTCGAGCGCGAGCACCTCGGCGATGGTGAAGCAGTCGTGGACCTCGGCCACGTCAACGTCCTCGGGGCCGATGCCGGCGTCGGCGTAGGCGGCGTCGGCGGCTTTCGTCGCGGCGGGCGTCCGCGCGAGGTGGGGTCTGTCCTGAAGTGCGGCCTTGTCGCCGCCCTGTCCCGACCCGGTGACGGAGACGGGCGCGTCGAGGTCGTGTCGCTCGGCGTAGTCGCCGCTGACGAGGACGACCGCGCTCGCGCCGTCGGTGATGGGACAGGCGTCGTAGAGCGAAAGCGGGTCGGCGACGACCGGGCTTTCGAGCGCGTCGTCGACCGTGATTTCGCGGTGGAACTGCGCGTAGTCGTTCTGCATCGCGTTGGCGTGGTTCTTCACCGCGACGTGCGCGAGGTCCTCGCTGTCGCCGCCGAAGGCGTCGAAGTACGCGCGGGCCATGAGCGCGTACGCGCCGGGGAACGTGACTCCCGCGCGGACCTCGAACAGCTCGTCCGCGGCGATGGCGAGCGACTGGGTCACCTCGGCGGTGCCGAGGTTGTTCATGCGCTCCATGCCGCCGGCGAGGACCACGTCGGCCGCGCCGCTCCGAATCGTCGCGACCGCCTGCCGGAAGGCGACGCCCGCGGAGGCGCAGGCCTGCTCGTAGCGGGTCGCGGGGCAGTCGAGGCCGGCGGCCTCGGCCATAATCGGCCCCTGATGGCCCTGCTTTTCGGCGAGTTCTCCCATGAAGTTGCCGTAGAAGAGTTCCTCGTAGTCGTCGCGGGAGACGCCGGCGTCCTCGCGGGCGGCGAGGGCGGCCTCCGCGAACAGGTCGCGGCCGGTTCGCTCGGGGTGACTGCCGAACTTCGTCAGTCCGACCCCGGCGATTCGCACGTCAGTCATGAATGAACGTACGTGATAGATGGTCCTTGAACCTGCCGCTCGCCCTCGGTCCGCCCCGCGCCTCGTCCCTCTCTTTCCCGCGCTCGCGGCCGCGACGCGGCGGGCCGCGGTCCCCATCGACGTCGGTCGATTTTCGCCCTCGATTGACGCTCGTTTTCGACCCATCGCAACGGTTACCACGGCCCCGCGAGACGGTCCACTATGAGTGACTGGATAGGCGACACGTTCACGAGCGAGGTCGGCTGGAACCACTTGGAGCGACTCGTCGACATCGGCAACCGGATGGCCGGCTCGCCCGGCGAGCGAGAGGCGATGGAGGCGACCCGAGACGCCCTCGACCGCGTCGGCGCGCGGAACGTCCGCATCGACCCCTTCGAGATTCAGGGCTGGGAGCGCGGCGACAGCGCAGTCTACGCCGCCGACACCACGCAGGACTGCATCGCGCTCCCGCGCAGTCCCGCGGGCACCGCGAGCGGCGAACTGGTCGACCTCGGCTACGGCCTGCCCGAGGACTTCGACCGCGACCTCTCGGGGAAGGTCGTCGTCGTCTCCACGACGGTCCCCGACCACTACGACCGCTTCATCCACCGCCGCGAGAAGTACTACTACGCCGTCGAGGCCGGCGCGGCCGCGTTCGTCTTCGCCAACCACGTCCCCGGCCAACTCCCGCCCACGGGGAGCGTCGGCACCGCAGAGGCTCCCATCGGTGACATCCCCGCGGTCGGCGTCAGCAAGGAGGTCGGCGCGCGCCTCCGCCGTCGGTTCGACGGCGACGAGGTGACCGTCGACGTGACCTGCGAGACGCCCGCGGCCGAAAGCGGGAACGTCCACGCCGAACTCGGCCCCGACACCGACGATGAGGTGCTCGTCACGAGCCACCTCGACGCTCACGACATCGCCGAGGGGGCGATGGACAACGGCGCGGGCACCGCGATGGTGGTCGAAGTCGCCCGCGCGCTCGCCGCCCGCGAGGACGAACTCGACACGCGCGTCCGCTTCGTCTGCTTCGGGGCGGAGGAAGTCGGCCTCGTCGGCTCCGAGTACGAGGCCGACCGCCTCGGCGACGCTCGGAGCGACGTGAAGGCCATCGTCAACAACGACGGCGTCGTCGCCGGGCGGACGCTCAAGCTCACCACCCACGGCTTCGACGAGCTCGAAGCCGCTGCCGACGCCGTCGCCGAGCGGTTCGACCACGACGTCTCGACGCTCCCCGAACAGCTCCCCCACAGCGACCACTGGCCGTTCGTCGCCCGCGGCGTCCCGGCGTACATGGTCGGCAGTGAAAAGGAGGGCCGCGGCCGCGGCTGGGGCCACACCCACGCCGACACCATCGAGAAACTGGAGTCGCGGACGCTCCGCGAGCAGGCGATTCTCCTCACGGAACTGACCGTCGAACTCGCCGACGCCGACCGCGAGATTCCCCACGCCGACCCCGCGGACATCGCGGCGGCGCTCGAAGCCGAAGACCAGGCCGAGGGCATGAAAGTCACCGGCGACTGGCCGTTCTGAGGCGTCGGCGACGCGGACGGTCCGCGGAATCTCTCTTTCCCACCGCCGGACCGAACCACGAGGGCTTTTATTCGCGGCGGCGTAGCACGGGACGATGCTACGGGGGCTCGCCGCGGGTGGACGACGATGAGATTCGGTATCGTCGGTGACGACTCGGTCGCCACCGCCGTCAGAGCGGCCGGTGCGTCGGTCGAGCCGGAGCCCGCCGACGCGGACGCCGTCGTCGCGGTCGGCGAGTCGGCGCTCTCGGCGGTCGCGCTCGGTGCCGAGTGGTCGTGTCCGGTCGTCCCCGTCGACTGCGCCGCGCCGTGGTCGCCAAAGCGGCACGAACTGGAGTCGCGGCTGTCCGCGTTCGTCGCCGGCGGCGGCCGCGTCGTCGACCACCCGACGCTCTCGGTCGGCGAGGACTCGTCGGCGCGCGCGCTCTTCGACGCGATGCTCGTCACGAGCGAGCCGGCGCACATCTCCGAGTACGGCGTCGCCCACGCGGAGACGGCGGTCCCCTTCTCGACGGACCCGACCGACGAGTCGCGCGCGGCGGCGCGCTGGACGCCGGTCGACGAGTTCCGCGCCGACGGCGTCGTCGTCGCCACCCCGCTCGGGAGCTCCGGCTACGCGCGCGCCGCGGGCGGCGCGGTCGTCGGTCCCGCCGCCGGGCTGGCCGTCGTTCCCGTCTCGCCCTACGCGACCCAGACGAACTCGTGGGTCCTCCAACCCCCGGTTAGACTGTCGGTCGAACGCGACGACGCGCCCGTCTCGCTCGTCGCCGACGACGAAGTCGTCCGGGAGATACGCCCGTTCGAGTCGGTGGTCATCGACCGCGACGGGAGCGTCCCGGTTCTCGTCGAGTGAGCGCGGGGCGGTTCGCCGCCGCCGCCGAGCGGCGACGCTCGACGCGGCGAAAATACGTGTTCCTCGTGAGCGATGCGAGCGCGGCGACGCGGAGAAGACTGCGTCGCGTGCTTAGACGATGAGATTCCAGTAGTCCGAGACGACGAAAAAGAGGCTCTGGAACGCGGCGTACAACAGCACGAGCGTGGCGGCGACGAGCGAGCCGTTCGGGCGTTCGAGCGGCTTGTCCGTCCGAGCCTCGACTTTGCGCGCTTCGAACTCGAAGAAGTCGGTGACGAACATCCCGACGACCAGCACGGTCAGCACCATGCCGCCGTGCGGTTCGACGAGCAGATAGAGGAACGAGGCCAACACGACCGCGCCCGACGTGATCGAGTGCGGGAGGTACCGAGAGACGGCCTCCTCGCCACCCTCCTCGGCCTGCCGGACGTGCGACCGGTGGGCGAGAAAGCGCGTCGCGAAGTTAGCGAGCACGAGCGCGAGCGCCAGGTGCGGGACGATCGGCTCGACCGCCGTCAACTGATCGAGCGGGACGAGGAACTGTAGTGGGTGCATACAGGACCGTCGGGGCGAGACTCATTAGAGTTTTTCCAATCCGACGCGGTAGGTCGACCGGAGCGCGACCGCTATCGTGAGGGGGTTCTTCCGCGACTCGAATCGAGATGAGAGGAGAACTGACTGCGCCTCGGCCGGCTTACTGCGCGTTGCGGCGCTCTTCGAGCGCGGACATGATCTGGTGGCCCGCGGGGATGAGCACCCAGAAGGTGAGCGCGCCGAGGAGCGCGAACCAGAGGAACACGTCCATCAGCGTGACGCCGATGATGTTGAACAGTCCCTCGGTCGCGCCGGACGACAGCGGCTCGATGAGCTGTTTGCTGCTCTCGAAACTGCTCGTCCGGTACCACGACGCGAGCACCAACCACGCGAGTCCGGACCCGGTCAGGATACCCAGTCCCTTGATGAATTCGTCAGCCATTGTTCGAGTCTTCGCCGGAGTCCTCTTGAGACTTTCCCATTCCTCGGGCGCGGAATCGGGTCCCGAGCGTGTAGACGACCGCGCCGAACGCGATGACGCTCAGCCCGACGACCGCGAGCGCCGTGCTGAGGAGGCCGTCGGCGACGCCGATGCCGAGCGCGCCGAGCGCGGCGGCGACAACCGCGCGGAGGGCGCTCACTTGGAGCGTCGCGGCGTCGAGGAAGACGAATCCGAGGACCACGCTGACGACCGCGATGAGCGTCGAAAAGACGGTGATCGTCTTGTAGAGCCGCATGGGAACGACGATATCGCGGCGGCCGCGCCGCGTCTCGTCGCTCTCGTGGAGTCGGTCGGTCGCGTCGCTGTCTGTCATTGGTGGCGCTAAGAGGGGACAGGTGGTAGTGGTTCCGCTCTATTTCGGCGGACGAAGCCGGTAGTAGCGGCGGTTGAGGTTGTACATGTACCCCTCGCGCATCGTCTTCAGCACCGCGTAGGTGATGGTCCCGAAGACGAACGGAAGCAGGAACGTCAGGTCGAACAGCAGGTCGACGTTCATGGGCATGAGGTTCTTGATGGCCAGAAGCGAGATGGTCAGCGCGAACACCACGCCGAAGACGCCGACCGCCGACCAGAACGGCTGCTCGACGGGGCGTCGGGCCGAGCCCTTGTTCAGGAAGGGCACGATGGCGATGAAGCCCACGACGACGACGTTCGCCAGCACGCCGTACGTGCGGTCGGCCATCAGCATCTGATCGCCCAGAATGGCGATCTCGGGGTTGAGGGGGCCGAGTTTGAGCAGGCCGAACGACCAGTAGAGATACCAGTCGGGCAGGATGACCGCCGGCGTGCTCGACGGGTTCGCCGGGGCCCCGATGTGCGGCGGCATCGTCGCCGAGAGGAACAGGATCATCCCGACGAAGAACGACGCGATAGAGAGGTTGCGGACGGTCTCGTGGGGCCACGTGGGGAACGCGAGCACGTCGCGTTCGACGTAGTCGGACTCCGTGCGGAGGTCCTGGTCTTCGCGGCGTGCGCGCTCGAAGTACTCGTAGGTAAGCCGAGAGAGGCCGGTCTTGCGAGCCTTGCGCTCGCTCCACGTCGGCGTCTCGTCGTCCGGGGCCACGATGCCCGCGCCGTCGGATCGAATCTCCTCGTTTTCGGGTTCGTTGTCGCTCATAGTTGTCACCTCAGTGCGGCTCCGCGATGCCCTGCACCCACACGATACCGATGTGAATCGCGATGAGCGTCGTCACGACGAACGGGAGCAGGAACACGTGAATGATGTACATGCGCTGTAGCGTCGACTGGCCCAGCGAGAAGCCGCCGAACAGGAGCTGTGCGACCCACTCGCCGGCGAGCGGAACCGACAGCGCCATCTCGACGCCGATCTGACCGGCCCAGAACGCGAGCTGGTCCCACGGCAGGAGGTATCCGGTGTACCCGAACACCATCGTCAGGCTGATCAGGACGATGCCGAGGAGCCAGTTCAGCTCGCGGGGTTCCTTGTACGACCCCGTGAAGTAGACACGGAGCATGTGTAGGAACACGGCCGCGACCATGACCTGCGCCGACCAGCGGTGGACGGAGCGGAGCATGAAGCCGAACTGCAGGTCGCGCATGATGAACTCGATACTGTTGTAGGCCGTGGTCGGGTCGCCGGTCGTCGCGGGCGAGTAGTAGAACCCGAGAAGGGCCCCGCTAATCGCCGCGACGACGTACGCGAGCGTCGAGAACAACCCGAGCGTGTACAGCGGATACCAGTACCAGAACTTGTTGTCGAGGTTGTACTGCTCGGTGTGGCTCTTCGGCATCTGGAGGTTGACTCGGTAGTAGAGCGTCTCCAGAAGTTCCAGATAATCGACGATGCGGAGTCGCTTATCCAGCCAGATGAGCGTGGTGAGGAAGGTGGCCTCGACCGGGGTGAGGTCCTTCTTTTTCATCCAGGCCTTGTGGTCGTAGTCGTCTTTGCGTTCGAGACTCATTGTTTATCGCTTGTAGTAGGGGTACACCGCGCGCTTGACCTGTTCCCACGCGTCGTCGCTGCTGAGGGCGACACCGTCGACGTCCTCCTCGCGGACGTAGAGGTCTTCCCACTTGCGACGCCGCTTTTTGACGATCATCACGTCGGGGAGGAACTCCTTGCGGTACAGCGCGAGGATGAACGCGAGGTCCACGAAGACGACGGCGAGGATGCCGCCGAGGAACATGTTCCCCGTGTCCGTCAGTCCCCAACCGGAGACGAAGCCGTAGGTAAAGAGGAACACGAACACGACCTCGATAATCGTCAGGAGGACGATAGCGATGGCCGCCGCGGTGCTCTCTCGCGCCGGTTCGTACCGGTGGATGTCGCCGTACGTGCTGCCGGTCGAAGACATTACTCGCCACCTCCGGTGTTACCCGTATTTGGGGACTCGCCGTACTTCAAGATGAAGAACGTGTAGATGATGGTGACGATGATGCCGAGAATCGTCGCCGAGCCGACCCAGTGTGCCTGAATCGGGACGCCGAGTTCGTATAGTTCCTTCCGGCCGCCACCGCCGGTGCTCACAGTCGCCACGTCGTCGCCGACGGCGACCGCGCCGAGCATGCCGAGCGCCTCGTGGGGCACGCAGTGGTACTTCGTGATACCACCGCTCTCGAAGGTGAACTCGTAGGTACTTCCGGCCTCGGAGACGGCCGCGCCGGAGTCGAGCGACGCGCCCTCGCTCGCGACGACGTTGTGGCCGCCGCCCTCGCCGGTCCACTCCCACGTCACGGTCGTACCGGTGTCGATCCAGATGCCAGCCGGTGCGAACGCAAGGTTCCCGCCGTTGCCGGACGCGCCGACTTCGATGGTGACCTCGCTTTGGCCGCGGAGGTCTTCGTAGCCTCCGTCGACGCCGTCGAGGTGGCCATCGAAGTCGGGTTGAACCTGCGCTCCACCGCCGCCTTCCTGCGCAGCAGCGGTCCCGGCGGCAGCGGTCGCGGCGGCTGTCGCACCGCCAGCCGTTCGGAGAAACTCCCGCCTTTTCATACGGTCGTTCGTCAGGATGGGATGCGCTTAAACCCACCGACTATGCCGTCACGGAGGGTGTTTGCGAGGCGGGTTCGCGTCGGCCTCAGCCCTCAGAACTGAGGGCGTCTCTCTCGGGACCCTCGACCAAGGGCGAGGCGGTTTCGTCCCCGTCGAACGCGGGCACGAACTCGGGCCGCGAGTCGCCTTCGAGGCCTATGACGCGGAGCCTGTCCCGGTACTCCTCGGCGCGGAAGCGGTCGGACAAGCGAGCGTTTGCGACGACGACGAAGAGGAAGATGCCGACGAGTAGGAAGCCGAAGCCAGCAATCGGCGCGGCGATTGTCTTCGGGCTTGGAAGCCACGGCCACGACGCGATGAGTGCGAGTCCGCCGATTACCTGGCCGAACGCGACGATTTGGAGCATCCGATTCCCGAAGTCGCCGGTCCCCTGTGCGACCTCGTCGGGTTCGGGGAGCCTGACGGTCTCCGGCGCGTCGTTCACCTCGAAGTCCTCCATCGAGCAGAGCGCGACGGTCGGTTTCACGTCGCGGAGGACGGTCCCCTCGCCCTCGACGCTCCCGTCGGGGTAGACGACGGCGTAGCCCTCGTCGGAGTACGCGAGAATCCGCGGTTCGCCGTCTTCGGTCACGCGTTCGAGGACGGCGAACACCTCGCGAATCGCGACGCGGTAGCGGAGCTCCTGTTCGACGCGGTCGAGCAGCTCCTCGCCGACAATCCACGAGTCGGGGTCGAACGCGGCGTCCCACTCCTCGGGGGTCATCTTCGCCATGTCGGCCGGGCCGAAGTTCTCGAAGTCGTACTTGGCTTCGACCTCCTCGCGGAGGGCCGCGAGCTCCGCGTCGGACATCGCGGCGTCGGCGTCCGCGTCCGGCGACGTGCCGTCGTCGGCCGGGGCGGAAGACGAGTCTGACATCGCCCCGGAGTAGGGTCCACGCCGGTAAACGTGTTCCGACCCCGAACAGCGCCTCGTCGCGTGTGGCTCGCCGTGCGACGCTCCGAAACGTGGCGTCCAGTTGGTCCGGCGCTCGAAAGACGTGGGTCGAAACTCGAACCCGGGGCGTCGGCCCCGGCGCTCGGAGTTCGCCGAGTGGTCTAGCGCTCGAACGGAGCGCCGCGCATCGGTCCCTTTAGGCCGACCGGGTCCGAACGCCGTGCGATGGCAGACGAGACGACCCTCGCCACGCTCGCCGCGATCACCGTCACGGCCAGCTTTCCGTTTTACATCTACGGCGCGTGGATAATGATCGACGCCGAGACGGTCTCGTGGGACGTGCTCGTCTACCACCTCAAAATCATCTTCCCCGGGCTCGTGTTGAACACGGTTCCGGTCGTCGCGTGGATGCTCCCGCGGCTCTTTCAGCAGCTCAACGGGCTCAGCGCCCTCCACGCGATTCTCGGCCTACAAGCGTACGCGATGCTCGTCTTCGCGCTCACGGGAATCGTCCGTATCTTCCAGGCCAAGTGGGAGGCCGACCTCTACCGCGACCCGGACCCGGACGTGTCGCTCGACGACCTCCACGAGAACATGGGGGCGTGGCGCGGCCGCCTCCGCGTCGGCGTCTTCGGTTACGTCATCTTCTGGATTCTCGCGTGGCTGCTCGGCATCTACCGCTACCTGAGCGGCTACGTGTTGGGCTGAGCGCTCACCACGCCTCGCCGCTGGCGAGGTCGACGTCGTGGTCGCGCTTCGAGGAGGGACAGATGCCTTCGAGCACGCACGCGTCGCAGTCGGGGTTGCGCGCGTCGCAGACGGCTCGCCCGTGGCTGATGAACAGGTGGGTGAACTGCTGCCAGTCGCGCTCGGGGACGACCGGCATCAGGTCCTCCTCGATTCGCTCGGGGTACTCCTCTTCGGTCAGCCCGAGGCGGCGCGAGAGCCGCTGGACGTGGGTGTCGACGACGATTCCCTCGACGATGTCGTGGCCGTGCTGGAGGACGACGTTCGCGGTCTTCCGGCCGACGCCGGCGAGGTCGGTCAGCGCGGACATGGTGTCCGGGACCTCGCCGTCGTGCTTTTCGATGATGTCCGCGCACGCGGAGCGGATGTACTTCGCCTTGTTGTTGTAGTAGGTGATGGAGCTGATGTCGTCGGCCAGCTCTTCTTGGTCGGCGGCGGCGTAGTCCGCCGCGTCGTCGTACTTCTCGAACAGCTCCGCGGTGACCTTGTTGACGCGCTCGTCGGTACACTGCGCCGAGAGCATGACGGCGATGAGCAGTTCGAGGCGGTTCGAGTAGGAAAGCGAGATGGTGGTGTCGGGGTACTCCTCGTACAGTCGGTCGAGGACCTCCTCGGCCTGCGCCTCGCGGCTTTCGAGTGGCGTGCCCATACCCGTGGGTTCGACCCGGTCGGTTTCAGTCGTTCGGGTTGGGCCGGTCGCCGGTGCCGAAATACCGACGATTTATGATTCACGACCGCGACCGACCGGGTATGTCCGCGCTCGAACTCCCCGGCCGACGCGAATCGTGGCTGACCGCGGCCGCGACGCTCGGCGGCTACGGTCTCATCCTCACTGCGATGTTCCTCGCGCTGTTCGTCCTCCCGTACTTCGCGTTCGCCGCGTAGCCACTCGGCGGTCGGCGTCGCGCGAAAAGTGAATCCGAACGGAGTCGAAACCCGAACTCGGGCGGAACGAAACGTGGCTCGCGCGTCGGTTACGCGAACGCGCGCGAGACTTCCGCCTCGTCCGAGGATTCCTGCTGAATCTTCTCCCAGGCGTCGAGGAAGTCCTGCATGTATATCTCCGTGCGGTCGTCGCGGATGGCGAACATGCCGGCTTCCGTACAGACGGCCTTGATGTCGGCACCGGAGGCGTTGTCGGCCATCTCGGCGAGTTCGACGAAGTCCACGTCGTCGGAGACGTTCATCTTCCGGGTGTGAATCTGGAAGATTATCTCGCGGCCGTCCTCGTTCGGCTTGGGCACCTCGATGAGGCGGTCGAACCGACCGGGGCGGAGAATCGCGGGGTCGAGCATGTCGAAGCGGTTGGTCGCCGCGATGATGCGGATGTTGCCGCGCTCGTCGAAGCCGTCCATCTCGGCGAGGAGTTGCATCATCGTGCGCTGGACCTCGGCGTCGCCGGAGGTCTTCGAGTCCGTGCGCTTCGAGGCGATGGCGTCGATCTCGTCGATGAAGATGACGGCGGGCTCGTTCTCGCGGGCGACCTCGAACAGGTCGCGGACGAGCTTCGCGCCCTCGCCGATGAACTTGTGCACCAGTTCGGAGCCGGCCATCTTGATGAACGAGGCGTTCGTCTGGTTGGCGACGGCCTTGGCGAGCATCGTCTTCCCGGTGCCCGGCGGGCCGTACAGGAGCACGCCGGACGGCGGGTCGATGCCCACCTTCTCGAACATCTCGGGGCGGTCGAGCGGCATCTCGACCGTCTCGCGGACCTCCTGCATCTGCTCTTCGAGTCCGCCGATGTCCTCGTAGGTCACGTCGGGGCTGTGTTCGACCTGCATCACGCGCGCCCGGACGTCCGTCTCCTTGTCGAGCCGCTTGACGATGGAGAGAGAGTTGTTCACGGCGACGCGCGCGTCGGGTTCGAGCTCCTCGCGCATCTCGTCTGTCACTTCGGTGAGGGCCTCTTGGTTGTTACCGTGCTGCTTGATGATGACCCCCTCGTCGGTGATTTCCTGAACCGTCGCAACGAAGAGCGGCGACTGCTTGAGCTTCTTGTTCTCGTGGGTGAGTCGCTCAAGCTTCTGTTGATACTTGTTGTTCTCGGCGTTCGTGTCGAGGAGCTTGTCGCGCATCTCCTCGTTCTGCGTTTCGAGAACTTCGAGCCGCTCTTGAAGGGCGGTGATCTTCTCCTGCTGCGACGCCGAGTCCTTATCGTAGGGAAGGTCGACGTCGTCCACAGTATCGGTCATCATCCGGCATAGGGTGCAGGTTCATAAGAGGCTTCGGGTGTGTGAGGGATTCGCCGCCTAGGGCGCGTCTCCCGCCCGGATGACGAGTCTGACGTGCGTCACATAAATTCCTAGCGGTAATAATTCTGGATAGCAAATATTATCTAATAGCATCGCTTGGTGTCTCGTACGATGAGCACTACGGAAGCAGCCGAACGCGAGTCCGAACCCGACGCAGACGACCGCTGGGCGTCGGTTCGGGACATGCCCCCGAGCGCGAAGTTGGTGGCGAAGATTCTCGACTACGAGGACACGCTCACCCAGAGTCAGATCGCCGAGGAATCGCTTCTACCACCGCGCACCGTCCGCTACGCGCTCTCCCGGCTGGAAGACGAGGGCGCGGTCGACTCCCGGTTTTCCTTTTCCGACGCGCGCAAGCGGCTCTACACGCTCAACATTTAAGTCCGAACGCGCGGCCACGTCGTCGCATGTCTTCGCCCGCTCCCGACGACGTCGGCCGCGCGCTCTCCGCGCTCGCCGACGCCGACGCCGATATCGACGACCGGCCCGGCGCCCGTCCGCCCGCCGAGGTCGTCGCCGACGCGCGTGACGCCTTCCAATCGCTTTCTTCCGCCGCCCGCTTTCTCTCCGACGGCGGCGAACTGACGCTCCGCCGAGCGGTCGGCGAGGCCGCCCGACGCGGGAACCACGACTGCGCGCGTTCCGGGCGGGCGCTCCTCGCCGACCTCGACCGGCTCCACGTCGCGCTCGCCGACGCGGCCGACGGGTCGAATCGGGACTCCCGTGCCGCTGAGGGACGACCGCGGGACCCCGACCACTTCCGCTCCGGTCGCACAACCGTTTTCAGCGGCGGTGTCGAACCGAGTGATAGATGACACGGGTGATACACACCGGCGACACCCACATCGGGTATCAGCAGTACCACTCGCCGGAGCGCCGACAGGACTTCCTCGACGCCTTCGAGCGGGTCGTCGCGGACGCGCTCGACGGGGACGTGGACGCCGTCGTCCACGCGGGCGACCTCTACCACGACCGCCGTCCCGAACTCCCCGACCTCCTCGGGACGCTCGCCGCGCTCCGTCGCCTCGACGACGCCGGGATTCCCTTCCTCGCCATCGTCGGCAACCACGAGTCGACCCGCGGGGGCCAGTGGCTCGACCTCTTCGAGCGCCTCGGACTGGCGACGAGACTGGGGCGCGACCCCCACGTCGTCGGCGACGTTGCGTTCTACGGCCTCGACCACGTGCCGCGCTCCCGCCGAGACGAACTCGACTACCGGTTCGAACCCGCCGACGCCGGCCGCGCGGTGCTCGTCGCCCACGGCCTCTTTACGCCCTTCGCGCACGCCGACTGGGAGACGGAAACCGTCCTCGACGAGTCGAACGTCGACTTCGACGCGGTCCTCCTCGGCGACAACCACGTCCCCGACACGGCCGACCTCGACGGGACGTGGGTGACCTACTGCGGGTCCACCGAGCGCGCGAGCGCGAGCGAGCGCGACCCCCGCGGGTACAACCTCGTCGAGTTCACGCCCGACGCGGTCGACATCCGCCGGCGGACCCTCGAAACGCGCCCGTTCGCGTTCGTCGAGGTCGACCTCGCCGGCGACGAGGGCATCGAGCGCGTCCGCCAGCGCGTCCGCGAGTTCGACGTCGAAGACGCGGTCGTCATCGTCGAACTGCGGGGCGAGGGCGACGCCGTCACGCCCGCGGCGGTCGAATCGTTCGCCGTCGAGGAGGGCGCGCTCGTCGCCCGCGTCAACGACAAACGCGACATCGACGACGACGCCGAACTGGCGGCGGACGTGACGTTCGCCGACCCCGACGACGCGGTGCGCGAGCGGGTCCGCGAGATGGGGCTGTCGAGCGCCGCCCTCGACGTGGACGAGACGGTCCGCGCGAGCAAGGTCGCCGACTCGAACGTCCGCGACGAGGTGCGCGAGCGCGTCGAATCGCTCCTCTCGGAGGACCCCGACGCCTTCGTCGCCGCCGAGAGCGAGGGCGAAGGCGAGAGCGGGGACTCGGCGGATACGGCGGTCGCTGAAGACGTTGAAGCCGCCGAAGACGCGGCTGAGACCGAACCCGAGCCGGAGGCGACGACCGACACCGACTCGGAACTGGCTGACGCCGACGCGACGACCGACACCGACTCGGAAACGACCGCCGAACCCGATTCGGAGTCCGCCGCGGACCCGGTGGCGAGCCGCGACAGCTCGCTGGGTGATTTCGCGTGAGGTTCACCCACATCGCCATCCGGAACTTCAAGCCCTACGAGGACGCCGAACTCGACCTCCGAGACGGCGTCACGGTCATCCACGGCGTCAACGGCAGCGGCAAGTCGTCGCTCCTCGAAGCGTGTTTCTTCGCGCTCTACGGCTCGAAGGCGCTCGCGGGGACGCTCGAAGACGTGGTGACGACGGGCGCGGACGACGCCGAAATCGCGCTCGAATTCGTCCACGACGGCGGCGAGTACCGCATCGACCGCCGGATTCGCGTCTCCGGCGACCGCGCGACCACCGCGAAGTGCGTCCTCGACGGCCCCGGTGGGACCGTCGAGGGTGCGCGCGACGTTCGCCGGCACGTCGCGTCGCTCCTGCGGATGGACGCCGAGGCGTTCGTGAACTGCGCGTACGTCCAGCAAGGCGAGGTCAACAAGCTCATCAACGCGACGCCGAGCCAGCGGCAGGACATGATAGACGACCTCCTCCAGCTCGGGAAGCTCGAAGCCTACCGCGAGCGCGCCGGCAACGCCCGGCTCGGGGTCGAGGACGTGCTGACGAAAAAGCGGAGCATCCTCGAAGACGTCGAGTCGCAAATCGAAGCCAAGGAGGACGCGGACCTCCACGCGACGCTCAACGCGCTCGAATCCGAACTCGACTCCCTCGACGAGGAGATTTCGAACTACGAGGCCCAGCGCGACAAGGCGAAGTCGGCGCTCGACGCCGCCGAGGCGACGCTCGACGAACACGCCGAAAAGCGGGAGCGACTGGACGAAATCGAGTCGGCCATCGAGGACCTGACCGCGAAAATCTCCGCGGACGAGACGAAGCGCGACGACCTCTCGGAGCGAATCCGCGACCTCGACGCCGCCGCCGACGACCTCGAATCGGACATCGACGACGCCCTCGCTCGGGCCGACCTCGACGACGCGAGCGACGGGGCGATAGCCGACGCGCGAGAGGCGCTTTCGGAGCGCGAGGCGGAGCTTCGCGACGACCTCTCGGATGCGCGGACGCGGGCGCAGGCGTTCGAGACGCAGGCCGAGCGGCTCGCGGAGCGCGCCGACGACCTCGAATCGCGCGCCGCGGAGAAACGCGAGGCCGCCGAGGCCGACGCGGAGACCGCCGCCGAGGCCGAGCGGGAACTCGAATCGTTCCGCGAGACGCGCGCCGAGCTTCGGTCGGCGCTCGACGACGCCGAAGCGCGGTTCGAAGACGCCCCCGTCGAACTCGGCGAGGCCGCGGACCTCCTCGAAGAACGACGCGAGGCGCGCTCCGAGGCCCGCGAGTCGCTCGCGGAGACGGAGACCGAACTGAAGAACGCGCGCGAGCGGCTCGCCGAGGCCGAGCACCTCCGCGACGCGGGCAAGTGCCCCGAGTGCGGACAGCCGGTCGAGGGGTCGCCCCACGTCGACGCCATCAGCGAGCGCGAGGCCGCGGTCGAGTCGCTGGAGGGCGACCGCGAATCGCTCGAATCGGCGGTCGAGTCGCGCTCGGCGGCCGTCGAAGCGGCCGAGGCGCTGGTCGAAGTCGAGACCCGCGCGAGTTCCCAGCGCGACAAACTCGACCTCGTGGAGGAACGCATCGCGGACCGCGAGGAGACGGTCGAGAGCCGCCGCGAGGCCGCCGAGGAGAAACGCGAGGCGGCCGCGGAACTCGAAGCCGAGTCCGAGGAGAAACGAGAGGCGGCGACGACGCAGGCCGAGCGGGCCGAGGAGGTCGCGGAGACGGTCGACTCGCTCGAATCAGACCTCGACGCGCTCGACGAGCGGCGCGACCGCCTCGACCGCGTCGAATCGCTGGTCGACGCGCGGGCCGAGAAAACCGACGCGCGGGACCGACTCCGCGAGAAGCGCGAGACGCTCGCCGAGGTGAACCGCGAGCGCCGCGAACACCTCCGAGAGCGCCGCGAGCGCCGCGACGAACTCCGCGAGACGGTCGACGAGGAGGCCGTCGAGGGGGCGAAACAGCGCAAAAAGAACGCCGCGGAGTACCTCGAACGGGTCGAAGACGAGGTGTTGCCGGAGTTGCGCGACGACCGCGACGAACTCCAGAGCCGGGTCGGCGGCGTCGAGGCCGAACTCGAACAGTTGGACGCCCTCCGGGAGCGCCGCGACCACCTCGCCGAGCGCGTAGACGCCCTCGAATCGGTCCACGAGGAGGTCTCGACGCTCGAATCGACCTACGGCGACCTCCGGGCGGAGCTTCGCCAGCGCAACGTCGAGGTGCTCGAACGGATGCTCAACGAGACGTTCGACCTCGTCTACGCCAACGACGCCTACTCGCGCATCCGACTCGACGGCGAGTACGGGCTGACGGTGTTCCAGAAAGACGGCACCACGCTCGAACCCGAACAGCTCTCGGGCGGCGAGCGCGCCCTGTTCAACCTCAGCCTCCGCTGTGCAATCTACCGGCTCCTCGCCGAGGGAATCGACGGCGCGGCCCCGCTTCCGCCGCTCATCCTCGACGAGCCGACGGTCTTCCTCGACGACGGCCACGTCTCGCGGTTGGTCGACCTCGTCGAGGACATGCAGAGCCGCGGCGTCAAGCAGATTCTCATCGTCAGCCACGACGACGAACTGGTCGGCGCGGCCGACGACCTCGTCCGGGTAGAGAAGAACCCGACGACGAACCGCTCGACGGTCGAGCGGACCGACGCGCCGACGCTCTCGGCGAGCGCCCTCGGGGACGACTGAGCCGTTCGATTCCGCCGCGCTAGCCTACTCGCGGCCGCCGTTCGCCCGCAGCAGTTCGACACCCTCTCTCGCGGCGTCGGTCGCCTCGTAGCCGCGCTCCCCGTAGACCGTGGTCTCGGCGACGAGGCCGGCGACCCGGAACTCGGTCAGGAGGCCGTGGAGGTCGCTCTCGCAGAGGTCGTAGGCCCCGAGGAGGTCGACCACGGGGAGCGGCCCGCGGTCGACGAGGTCGACGAGCAGGCCGAGGCCGCGCTCGGTCGGGACCGCGACGAGGATTCGCCGGACCGATTCGGGGACGGCGCGCGCGGCGGTTTCGAGCGGGGACTCGCCGGTCTCCGGGTCGCGGACGCGACTGGCGTCGCTCGACTGCTTGACGAGGAGGTACGTCCGTCCGTCAGGTCCGCGGACGGTTCGCATATGTGTCGGCGAAGGGCGCGACGACTGTTAGCGATTGCGCTCGGCGGCGTCTCCGGCGGGTTCGCGTGCCTCGTCTTCTCCCTCGGCGAGTCCGTCGTCGTTCGTTCCGTCGTCGTTCGTTCCGTCGTCGCTCGGGTCTTCGTCGCTTTCGTCCCCGTCGCTCTCGTCGTCCTTCCACGTCCCCCGCTTGAACTCCCGGTAGATGGAGTAGACGCGGACGAGCGCGACCGCGCCGAACAGAAAGATGCCGCCGCCGAGGAGCGTTTCGCCGCGGAAGTAGACGAGCATCGGGCCGATAGTGATGCCCGCGAGGCCCACGTTCGCGAGCACGACGCTCGCCCAGAACAGGCGTGCGACGGCGGGGTTCACGTCGGCCGAGAACTCCGGTGCGTCGTCGAAGCCGTCGCCAGTGCTGGCGTCTTCGCCGGGGATGCGGACGCGGGGTATCGTCGGGAGGTCCCGTTCTGGATCGCCCCAGCGAGATTCCGGGTCGGCCCAGTGGGCCCTGCGGTCGCCCCGCCGTTTTTTCGGGTCGAACGTCGAGGCCGTGTCCTCCGACGGACGCTCCGCGTCGTCGTCACCGTCGGCCGCGTCGGTGGGGGGCGTCCCCTCGCGTCGCTCGTCGTCCGTCACGCTCGCGTCGAGACGCCGTGCCGAGAAAAAGTGTCCGTTTCGGCCGGGTCAGGCGCAGTCGTCGAGGCGCATCGAGCGCGTGGCCTCGACCCACGCGAGTGGGTTCTCCGCGTCGTAGAACACCACGCCACCGTCGATATCGTAGGATTCGACCGTCTCGGCTCCCGTCGGACCAGCCGGTCCGTCGCCGTCGATCGTGCCATCCCACCGCTCCGGAGTTGCGTGGTCGGTCATATCGTGTGACAAGGAATGTCATACATGGGTAAATGTCTTTCCGTGATTCTCGGTGCGGTTCGCGGAAACGCCGGGGTTTTTAGCCGCGCCGCCGAAGCGACTGGCATGACGCAGACGGGTCTGACCGACTTCGGGGGGAACGACGCCGACGGCGCGGGCGACGCGCGGCCTGACGAGGAGGCCGCCATCGTCGCCGGCGACGCCGGCCAGCACGTCTCCGACGTCGTCGACACGGACGAGGTGCGGTTTCCCGACCCGGACGGGACGGTCGAACTGGCCGTCACGCAGGTCGACTACACCATCGAGGGCGCGGGCCGGGACGAGTACCCGGTGATTCACATCTTCGGTCGGACGGCGGACGACGAGACCGAACACGTCCGCGTGCTCGGGTTCCGGCCGTACTTCTACGCGCCCACGGACAGCCTCGACGACGACGCCCTCGACAAAGACGTAATCACCGGTACCGAGGACGGTTTCGAGAGTATTCGCGGCGAGGAACTGACGAAGATATTCGGTCGCACCCCCCGCGACGTCGGCCAGATTCGCGACGAGTTCGACCACTACGAGGCGGACATCCTCTTCCCGAACCGCCTGCTCATCGACAAGGACATCAAAAGCGGCGTCCGCGTCCCGGAGCGCCGCCTCGAAGACGGGACGATTCAGATTCCCCACCAGGAAGTCGCGCCCGCGGACGTCGACGCGAACCTCCGGGTGAACACCTTCGACATCGAGGTCAACGACCGGAACGGCTTCCCCGAGGAGGGAGAAGAGCCGATTATCTGTCTGACCAGCCACGACTCCTACCGCGACGAGTACGTCGTCTGGCACGCCGTCGCCGAAGACGGCCTCGGCAAGCGCCCCGATTCGTTGCCGAACTACGACTTTCTCGGGGAGGACGCGGACGTGGAGGTCAGGACGTTCGACGAGGAGGCCGAGATGCTCGACGCCTTCCTTACCTACATCGAGGAGACCGACCCGGACATCCTCACCGGGTGGAACTTCGAGGACTTCGACGCGCCGTACTTCCTCGACCGGTTGGAGGAGGTCGACCCGACGACCGACCTGAACCTCGACTACAACCGCATGTCGCGGCTCGGCGAGGTCTGGCGCGGCGGCTGGGGCGGCCCGGACATCAAGGGCCGCGTCGTCTTCGACCTGCTGTACGCCTACAAGCGCACCCAGTTCACCGAACTCGAATCCTACCGCCTCGACGCGGTCGGCGAACTCGAACTCGACGCGGGCAAGGAGCGCTACTCGGGCGACATCGGCGACCTCTGGGAGGAAGACCCCGAGCGCCTGCTCGAATACAACCTCCGCGACGTGGAGCTGTGCGTCGAAATCGACCGGAAACAGGACATCATCGCCTTCTGGGACGAGGTGCGGACGTTCGTCGGCTGTAAGCTCGAAGACGCGCCGACGCCCGGCGACACCGTCGACATCTACGTGCTCCACAAGGTCCACGGCGAGTTCGCGCTCCCCTCGAAGGGCAAACAGGAGTCGGAGGACTACGAGGGCGGAGCCGTCTTCGACCCCATCACCGGCGTCAAGGAGAACGTCACGGTGCTCGACCTGAAGTCGCTGTACCCGATGTGCATGGTGACCATCAACGCGTCGCCGGAGACGAAGGTCGACCCCGAGAGCTACGACGGGGAGATGTTCCGAGCGCCCAACGGGACGCATTTCCAGCAGGAACCGGACGGCATGATTCGGGAGATGGTCGACGAACTCCTCACCGAGCGGGAGGACAAGAAGTCGCTGCGGAACTCCCACGACCCCGGCTCGTCGGAGTACGAGCAGTTCGACCGCCAGCAGGCCGCGGTGAAGGTCATCATGAACTCGCTGTACGGCGTGCTGGGCTGGGACCGCTTCCGCCTCTACGACAAGGAGATGGGCGCGGCGGTGACGGCGACCGGCCGGAAGGTCATCGAGTTCACGGAGCAGGCCGCGAACCAAATCGGCTACGACGTGGCCTACGGCGACAGCGTGACGGGAGATCGCCCGGTCGTCGCCAGAGACCCCGGTGGGACTGTTCGAATCCTTCCTATCGAGGACTTGTTTGCCCGCGGAACGACTGAATCTGAGGTGCTCATCGCTGCCGACGGGGACGTCGTCGCAAGTGCCACTCCCGGGAAGACTCGCCGAGCGCTCGACGGGTGGGACGCCCTCTCTGTGAACGAAGATGGAGAGGCGGAGTGGCAACCGATTGCGCAGGCGATTCGCCATAAAACGGACAAACCGGTGGTGAACCTCCAACACAAGTTCGGTGAGTCGACGACGACGAGAGACCACTCGTACGTCGTCCCCGGTGAAGACGGCCTCACAACTGTCTCTCCGGACGACGTGGCGGAGCCGTATCGCGTCTCCGGGGTGCCCGACGTCGAGCCTGTCGAGCGGGTCGACGTCTACGAGGTCCTTCGTGGGTACGAACGCGAGTACGAGGACGGACGGAGCGTCGGGAGCGATAATTCGATAACGAAGCGGAAACAAATCCACGCGGACGACGAGTATGTCTGGTTCGGCCACGAGCACCACCGAGACGTCGACTCGACCGTCAAAGTCAAACGATTCGTCGATATCGACAGTGAAGATGGTGCAGCACTCATTCGGCTCCTCGGTGCGTACGTCCCTGAAGGAAGCGCATCCACTGGCGAGACGGCGACGTCGAAATTCGGGGCAAGTATCGCTGAATCCGACCGTGAGTGGCTAGCCCAACTCCAGCGAGATTACTCTCGACTGTTCGAGAACACGACCGCCGGTATCATTACGAGCGACCGACGAGCGGAGCGAACCGCCGAGTATCAAACGGACACAGGCGGTGCGTCGGTCACGTACAATGACGAGACGCTGAAACTGCAGATGATGAACGAACTCGCTGCTGTGTTCTTCCGCGAGTTCGCAGGGCAGACGTCGCGTGGTAAACGGATTCCTTCATTCGTCTTCCACCTTCCTGAGGAGAAGCAAGACCTGTTCCTGACGTTGCTCGTCGAAGGCGACGGGTCCCGCGAATTCCCACGATACACCGAAGCGTACGCACAGCGGAACTTCGACTTCGAGACGACGAGCCGAGAACTTGCTGCCGGTCTCTCGATGTTGCTCACGCAACGGGGGCAAAAACACTCGCTCAAGTATCGCAACAGCAAAGACTCGTACACTATTCGGACGTGTGGCACCTACCGGAAAGGCCGAGACCCCGTGCTGACCGAAGTCGACCACGACGGCTATGTGTACGACCTGAGCGTCGAAGAAAACGAAAACTTCGTCGACGGTGTTGGAGGTATTGTCCTTCACAACACCGACAGCGTCATGCTCGAACTCGGCCCCGACGTGTCGAAACAGGAGGCCATCGAGCAGTCGTTCGACATCGAGGAGCACATCAACGCCGCCTACGACGACTTCGCGCGCGACGAACTGGGCGCGGACGACCACCGCTTCCAAATCGAGTTCGAGAAGCTCTACCGGCGGTTCTTCCAGGCGGGGAAAAAGAAGCGCTACGCCGGTCACATCGTCTGGAAGGAGGGCAAGGACGTCGACGACATCGATATCACGGGCTTCGAGTACAAGCGCTCGGACATCGCGCAGATAACCAAGGAGGTCCAGAAGAACGTCATCGACATGATCGTCCACGGCGAGGACACCGAGGTCATCAAGGACTACCTCCACGACATCATCACCGACTTCGAGTCGGGGAACCTGCCGCTCGAACAGGTCGGCATCCCCGGCGGCATCGGCAAGCGCCTCTCGGCGTACGAGACGCCAACCGCGCACGTCCGCGGGGCGCAGTACGCGAACGCCTTCCTCGGCACGAACTTCGGCCGCGGGTCGAAGCCGAAGCGGGTCTACCTCAAGAAGGTCCACCCGTCGTGGTTCCGCGAGATGGAGTCCGGCGGGTTCGACCCGCAGGTCGACGACCGCTACCGCGAGTTCAAGCGCGACCCCGACGTCATCTGCTTCGAGTACGCAGACCAGATTCCGGAAGAGTTCGAAGTCGACTGGGAGACGATGCTCACCAAGACGCTCGAAGGGCCCATCTCCCGCGTCATCGAGGCGCTCGGCATGTCGTGGGACGAGGTGAAAAGCGGGCAGGAACAGACCGGCCTCGGAAGTTTCATGTGAGCGGTCGCATCGGCGACTAATGAAACTATATTTGGTTACATAGGTGGACGGCTCGTAACGTTGTTCGGCTGTCCGAAACCCGGACGCCCGTCGCGAATCGGCGCAATTCTTTTTGGATTTGAAAACAAATTTTCTTTCTACAAAAGGTGGCGGGGGTGAATGCGCAAGCATTATGGGCGATACTCCCCACCGTTCGAGTACGAGGCAACGAACCAACGATGGCAACTCTCGAGATCAAGAACCTCCACGCACGAGTCGCGGAGGAAGACGGTGAGCAGATTCTGCGAGGTGTCGACCTGGAAGTCAAATCCGGCGAGATCCACGCGCTGATGGGTCCCAACGGGTCCGGCAAGTCTACGACTTCTAAAATCATCGCCGGGCACCCCGCCTACGAAGTAACCGACGGCGAAATCCTCCTTCACCTGGAGGACGACGACTTCGGCGACCTCGAAATCCCGGACGACGCCCGCACGTGGAACCTTCTGGAACTGGAGCCGAACGAGCGCGCCGCGCTCGGCATCTTCCTCGGCTTCCAGTACCCCGCGGAAATCGAGGGCGTCACCATGACGAACTTCCTCCGCACCGCGCTCAACGCGAAGATCGACGAGCGCGAGGAGCTCCTGTTCGGCGAGGACGACGACGAGGAAGAAGAGGAAGCCGGCTACGACACCTCCCCGATGGAGGGTAACGTCGATGACGGCGAAGTCGGCGTCGCCGAGTTCCAGAAGCTCCTCAAAGAGAAGATGGAGCTTCTCGACATGGACGAGAAGTTCATGCAACGCTACCTCAACGCCGGCTTCTCCGGCGGCGAGAAGAAACAAAACGAGGTCCTTCAGGCCGCGATTCTCGAACCGTCGATTGCGGTTCTCGACGAGATCGACTCCGGTCTCGACATCGACCGCCTGCAGGACGTCTCGAAGGGTATCAACGCGCTGCGCGACGAGCAGGGCACGGGTATCCTCCAGATCACTCACTACCAGCGTATCCTCGAATACGTCGAGCCGGACCACGTCCACATCATGCTGGACGGCAAGGTCGTCAAGAGCGGCGACGCCTCGCTCGCGTCCGAACTCGAAGACAAGGGCTACGACTGGGTCCGTGAGGAAGTGTACGAAGCCGCGTAATCCCCCAACATCATGAGTTCCGACCAAGACCACCTCAAAGAGACAGATACGGAAGCTCGCTTCGAGTTCAAGAAGGAGCAGAAGGCCGCGTTCGTGGCCGAGAAGGGTCTCACCGAAGAGACCATCCGCGTCATCTCGGAGGACAAAGACGAGCCCGAATGGATGCTTGAGCGCCGCCTTCGCGCGCTCAAGCAGTACCAGAAGATGCCGATGCCGACCGACTGGCCCGGCCAGCCGGACCTCTCCGAGGTCAACGTGGACGAAATCGTCCCGTACATCCGCCCGGACGTGGAAGTCCGCGGCGGCGTCGACGACTGGCGCGACCTGCCGGACGACATCAAGGACACCTTCGACAAGCTGGGCATCCCGGAAGCCGAGAAGAACGCCCTCTCGGGCGTCGGCGCCCAGTACGAGTCCGAAGTCGTCTACCAGAACATGCAGGAGCGCTGGGAGGAGAAAGGCGTCGTCTTCATGAACATGGACCAGGCGGTCCAGGAGCACGAAGACATCGTCAAGGAGTACTTCATGACGAAGTGCGTCCCCCCGAGCGACAACAAGTTCGCCGCGCTTCACGGCGCAATCTGGTCCGGCGGCTCGTTCGTCTACGTCCCCGAGGACGTGACGGTCGAGATGCCGGTGCAGGCGTACTTCCGCATGAACTCCGAGGGCATGGGCCAGTTCGAGCACACGCTCATCGTCGCGGAGAAGGGCTCCGAAGTCCACTACATCGAGGGCTGTTCGGCCCCGAAGTACTCCGCGTTCAACCTCCACTCCGGCGGCGTCGAAGTGTTCGTCGGCGAGGACGCCCACGTCCAGTACTCGACCGTCCAGAACTGGTCGAAGAACACCTACAACCTCAACACCAAGCGCGCCATCGTCGAGAAGGGCGGCCGCATGGAGTGGATTTCGGGCTCGATGGGCTCGAAGGCAACCATGCTCTACCCGGCCTCGATTCTGAAGGGCCGCGGCGCTTCCGACAACCACATCACCATCGCCTTCGCGGGCGAGGGTCAGAACATCGACACCGGCGCGAAGGTGTACCACAACGCCCCCGAGACGAAGTCGACCATCGAGTCGAAGTCCATCTCGAAGGACGGCGGCCGCACGAACTACCGCGGTCTCGTCCACATCGCCAACGGCGCGAAGAACTCCTCGACCGCGGTCGAGTGTGACGCGCTCATGTTCGACAACGAGTCCACCTCGGACACGATGCCGTACATGGAGATTAACGAGTCGCAGGTCGACGTCGCCCACGAGGCGACCGTCGGCAAGATCGGCGACGAGGACATCTTCTACCTCCAGTCGCGCGGTCTCGACGACGACGACGCGAAGCAGATGATCGTCTCCGGGTTCATCGAACCCATCACGGAGGAACTGCCCATCGAGTACGCGGTCGAACTCAACCGACTCGTCGAACTCGAAATGGAGGGTAGCCTCGGATAACCAATGAGCGCGCAACTTCCCGCAAACCTGTCCGCAGAGACGGTACGAGAGATTTCGGACGCACGGGACGAGCCGGAGTGGCTCCTTGAGGCCCGCCTCGAAGCGCTCGAAGCACTCGACGAGCTCGAACTGCCGGACGTCATCCAGACGCCCGGTCGCCGCTGGACGAACCTCGAAGCCCTCGACTTCGAGTCGCTCGTCGACCCGCTGAATCAGGCCGACGAGACGACCCGCGAGTCGCCCGAGGGCGTCGTCGTCCTCCCCTTCACGGAGGCGCTCGACGAGTACGGCGACCTCATCGAGGAGCGCTTCGGCTCGGTCGTCGACCCCGAGACGAACTACCTCACCGCCCTCTCGGCGGCGCTGTTCACGACGGGCACGTTCATCTACGCCCCCGAGGGCGTCGACGCCGAGGACGTGAAGATTCGCGCCGAGATGAACTCTCGGTCGCTGTTCAGCCACACGCTCGTCGTCACCGAGCAGTCCTCGTCGGTCACCATCCTGGAGGCCATCGAGTCCGGCGACAGCATCGACGACGCGCGGTACTTCTCGAACCTCGTCGAAATCGACGCGGGCGAGAACTCGTACGTCCAGTACGGCTCCCTGCAGAACCTCGACGAGGAGACGTACACGTACTCGCTCAAGCGCGCCGACGCCGACACCTACTCGACGGTCAACTGGATCGAGGGGAACCTCGGCTCGCGGCTCACCCGCAGCGACGTCGAGACCGAACTCAACGGCGAGGCGTCGGAGACGAAAATCGTCGGCGCGTTCTTCGGTCACGACGACCAGCACCTCGACGTCAACGCCCGCGTCTGGCACAAAGCCGAGAACACGACGGCCGACCTCGTGACCCGCGGCGTCCTCGACGACGAGGCGCGCTCGGTGTACGAGGGCGTTCAGGACGTCGGCCGCGACGCGTGGAGCACGAACTCCTACCAGCGCGAGAACACGCTGATGCTCTCGGACCAGTCCGAGGCCGACGCGTCGCCGAAGCTCATCATCAACAACCACGACACCGAGGCGTCCCACGCCGCCTCCGTCGGGCAGGTCGACGCCGAGGACCTCTTCTATATGGTCTCTCGGTCCGTTCCCGAAGAACAGGCCCGTAACATGCTCGTGGAGGGCTTCTTCGTGCCCGTCCTCGAAGAGATTGCAGTCGACGAGTTCCGCGACGACCTCGAAGAGCTCATCGCCGCGCGGCTGCGCTGAGACGCGCCCGATAGCTCGCTGCTTTATTCTCAGATTTTATATATCCTGTCTTCCGCAGGAGCGGCAGATAGTCGGAAAACAGTCGTTTCGGCGTGATACTCCCGGATGGCGGTCCGTCACGAAAATGTCTATCTACCAATGTTTTTGCTTGCGCTCGACGTATTCTCTCCCGTCCGGGGTGGAGTACAACCGTCCAACCGGAGGGAGTACAATGTCAAGCAACAACGACGGAGAGTCATTCCGATACGACGCCGAGGTTCGCCCCGGTGAGAAACGACACATCATGTACGAGGTGGGAGAGTCCTTCCTCGGTGACCCGATAGAGATTCCGGTCACAATCATCAACGGTGTGAACAAGGGACCGCGGGTGTTCGTGAGTGCGGCGATGCACGGTGACGAGGTCAACGGCGTAAAAGTCGTCCAGGAGGTGGCAGACCGCTACGATCCACAGGAACTGTCCGGAACTATCGTCTGCCTGCACGTCCTCAACGTGCCGGGCTACCGCGCGCACCTGCGGTACCTGCCCATCTACGACCGCGACCTGAACCGGTCGTTCCCCGGGTCCGAGAACGGAAACGAAGGAAAACGCATCGCCAAGGTCATCTACGACCGATTCGTCTCCAACTGCGACATCGGTGTGGACTTCCACACGTCGACGCGGAACAAAGTGACCATCTTCCACACGCGCGCGGACATGAGCGACCCCGCAGTGGCCGAGGTTGCGAACGCCTTCCTCTCGACTATCGTCCTCGACGGGGCCGGTGCCGAGGGGATGATGCGGCGTGTCGCGTCGGAAGACGGGATTCCAACCATCACCGTCGAGATGGGCGAGGCCCACCGGTATCAACCGGCGATGGTCGACCTCGCGCTCGAAAACTTGCACAACCTCTTTGCCTACTTCGGCCTGATAGACGAGGAGTTCGAGACCGAACCGGCGTGGCAACGCATCGTCGGGCCGAAAGAGAAGAAGTGGATTCGGTCGACTGCGGGCGGGTGGGTAGATATGGACTGGGGGCCGTACCCGATCGTCGAGGAGGGGAACTCCGTCTGTACCATCTCTGACCACTTCAAACGCGAAGAACACGTCGTCGAAGCACCCTTCACGGGACTCGTCATCGGGATGGCCGCGAACCCGATAACCGTCCCCGGGCAGATTATCGCGCACGTCGTCTCTATCGACGACGACGACCGGAAGGTCATCGAGCAAATCGTCGACGAACAAGGATACAGCAGAATTGGCACCTACCACTGGATGGGTCGCCGCACGACGCCGAACGAGGACGTAGAACGGGCCCGAAGAGGCTCGACGACTCCCGAGGAGTCCGAGACGGACGAGTCGGAACCCGAAAGGGGAACCGCTTAAGTTCGTAACAGACTCACCTCTGAGTATGACTCAGCTGGTATCGCACGCAAACGGAGGACGCCGCCGATGAGCGTCGGGTATCAGGTCACGTCGGACCACCAACTCGCTCGGCTGCTCCAAATCGGAATCGTCCTCGAAGAAGTCGTGGAGGCGCGCGCCTACCACCACTACGAAGAGCTCGACGACGAGGAACTCGACGAAGAGATTCGTGACCTCCTGTCGCACGCCGCCGAAGAGTCGGCCGACCACCGAAACCGACTCGAAGCGGTCATCGAGCGTTTAGACGTCGACAGCGTCCCCTTCGAGGAGATCGAGGCGCTGGTCGAGGCCCAGTACGGCCAGACGAAACCCGAGGACTTCGACGGCGTTCTCTACGACCAGCTCTGTAACGAGGAGACCGCCTATAAGTTCTACGACGACGTCATCGAGGCCATCGAGGCGAGCGAGGTACAGTTCTCTATCGACCGCGAGGAACTCGTCGCGACGCTGTCGTCGATTCGCGAGGAGGAGGCCGAGGGCGTAGAAGAAGTGACGCGAATCATGGAAGACCGCGAGTGAAACGATGAACACGGCAGACCAATACGTCAAGGCGATTTACCTGTTGCAGGAGATGGAGAACGGCCCGGCAGCCACGGGCGCGCTCGCGGACATGATGGAGGTGAGTCCGGCGAGTGCGAACGAGATGATCGGCAAGCTCGAATCCCGTGGCCTCGCCGAACACGAGAAGTACAAGGGCGTCACGCTCACGGACGACGGCATCGTCCGCGCCCGCGACGCGCTCCAGACCTACTGCATCATCGAGCGCTTCCTCTCGAACGTCCTCGACGTCGAGGAGTTCCGCGCGGAGGCCCGCGAGCTCGAACCCGTCATCGACGGGATGATCGCGGAGCGACTCGACACCATCATCGACCGCAACTCCGACTGTCCCGACTGTTTCGACCCCGAGACCGACGCCTGCGAGTATCTCGACGTGTGCGGCGCGGAACCCGAGACGGAGACGGAAGCCGCCGATTAGTCGCTGACGCGACCGACCGGAACCGAAGCGTTTTCATTTACCAGCGGACAACCGACGAGTGGACGACATCACCGAAGTCCCGTGGTGTAGTGGCCAATCATAGCGGCCTTTGGATTGGTACGGTTCAATGCGTGCCGAGAAGACAGCCGCTGACGGCGGTTCGAATCCGCCCGGGACTACTCGACACTTCTCCGACGACCTACCGCGAAGAGCGTGGCGCTTCGCCGCCGAGCGATTTTTATCGGCACACAATGACAGTACACCAACGTGTCTCTCCTGCACCCGGTGTCGGCCGCTCGCCACCTCGCGTACTCCCTCCACTACGCGCTCGTCCGGGCGAACTACGAGCGACGGCTCGTCGCCACGAAGAAACACGTCGGGCGGACGAGTTTCAGGAGCTACGAACTGTACAACCGCCACGGCAACGACGTGCTCTTACAGGCGCTGTTGCTCGGTCTCGACGACGGCGACGTGGTCGTCGACGTGGGCGCGAACACGGGCACCTACACCCTCGCGGTCGCGGCCAGCGAGCCCTCGGCGCGGGTGGTCGCCGTCGAGCCGCATCCCGAGGTCGTCGACCAGTTGCGGGCGAACGTCGAGGTCAACGACTTCGACGACCGGGTGGACCTGCTCGACTGCGGCCTCGGTGAAGCCGACGAATCGCGGGCGTTCCACCTGTCGAGCTACGACGAACTGGGGTCGTTCTCGCGGGACCACGCGAGCGCGTGGGCGGCGCGGGTCGTCGACACGGCGTCGGTGTCGATGCGGCGGCTCGACTCGCTCGTCGATTCTGGGACGGTCCCGCCGCCGGACCACCTGAAAGTCGACGTCGAAGGGTTCGGGCTGAACGTGCTCCGAGGGGCGGAAGCGGTCCTCGGTGAGCACCGGCCGACGGTGTATTTCGAACTGCACGACGCCCGCGGGAGCCACGACGAGGCGGCGGCGAAGGCCCTGCTCCGCGAGGCGGGCTACGAACTGGTCCCGGTCCGCGAGGGCTGGGTCTGCGAGCCGCGGGCGCGGACAGACGCGACCCAGTCGGGGTAGTCGGTGGGGGGTCGGGCCGAATCGGTTATTCGAGGACGAAGTTCACGCGCTCGTGCGCCGAGCCTTGGGTCGTCCGGCCGGTGACGGAGACCGGGCCGACGTCGCCCGTCGACGCGGCGTGGGTCCCGGCGCAGGCGGTTCGGTCGAAGGGGTCGTCCGCGTCGCCGATTTCGACGATTCGGACCTCGCGAATCGAGTCCGGAAGCAGGTGCAGGCGGGTTCGCTCGGGGTCGAGCGTCGCCTCGGCCTCCTCGCGGTCGAGGCTGTACCACCGGACGGGGAGATCGGACGCGACGAGGTCGTTCAGGCGCGTCTCGATGGTCCGGAGGTCGTCGTCGTCGAAGCGGTCGTAGGCGCAGTCGAGGTGCGCGTGGTCGGCGTACAGTTGGTTGCCGGTCGTCTCGGCGTCGAACTCGTCGAGGAGGACCGCAGAGAGGAGATGCTGGGCCGTGTGGTAGCGGCTGTGTGCCCGCCGCCGCGCCGCGTCGACGCGTCCGAAGACGGCCGTTCCCGGCTCGGGGGCGTCGCCCGCGACGACGTGTTCGATTCGGTCGCGTTTCCGTACGTCCGTCACGTCCCACGTCTCGCCGTCGCCGCTCTCGCCGTCTCTCGATAGGGTGCCCGTGTCGTTCGGTTGGCCGCCGCCGGTCGGGTAGAAATAGGTCCGGTCGAGGACGACGCGGTCGCTTCCGCGGACCGTCTCGACGGTCGCCTCGAACTCGTGTGTTTCCGCGTCGTCGAGGTATCGTGCGTCGGTCACGGCGGAGACGATGCGGCCGGGTGAGTTAACTCTCGCCGATGTGCCACGGGTTCACACCACCGGCCACGAGACCCGGTCTGTTCGCCCGAGAGCACGGTTCCCGCGACTCAGGGTGTCGTAACGCCTAAGAGTGGAACGACCCTCATTCCGTGTAATGAGAATACGCACGTGCCAACACCGACGGAGGTTCTGCCGTGGGCGTTGAAATCAAAGAGTCGGCGGTCTCCGACGCCGAGTTCGAGGACATGAAGCGCTTCGTCTCGGACTATCTCTCTGCGAGCGTCGAAAACGAAGACGACGGCGGGCGGATGCGCTGGTACCCGTGGCACTCCGCGGAGTACCGGTTCAACCACATCCTCAACGTCGTCGACCTCGCGACGCGCATCGCCGACCGCGAGGGCGCGGACGTGAACGTCGTCCGCGTGGCCGCCCTCTTTCACGACATCTCGAAGCTCGAAGCCGACCAGGACGTCCACGCCGAGGAGGGGGCTCGCGTCGCCCGCGAGTTCCTCAGCAGCCACGGCGACTACCCCGAGTCGTTCGTCGACCAGGTGTGTCAGGTCGTCTCCGACCACTCGTATCAGGGGTCGCTGACGGACGTGTCGCTGGAGACGCGCTGTCTCATCGAGGCGGATATCCTCGACAAAATCGGCGCGAACGGCACCGCGTTGATGCTCCTTCGGATGGGCTACGAGGCGCGGACCCACATGGACGCCGCCGAGATGGTCGAGCGCGTCTTCGAACGCGGCCGCGACGCCTCCGCGCGACTCGAAACCGACACGGCCCAGAGCTTCGCACACCAGCGGCTCAAGCGCGTCAAGTGGTTCCGCGAGTGGCTCGAAGAGGAGGTCCCCGAGATGGACCACGACGGACAGTTCAGCGGCTGAGTTCGTCTGGTTCGCCGCCTCGCCGCCTCGGTTCTTCGAGCGAGTCTCCCCGCCTCAGAGCGTGTCGAGAATCGAAAGCACGCGTTCTTCGGCGTCGCGACCGGGGTCGTGTTCGGAGCCGTCGCGGTCGCTCTCGCGGTGGTCGGCGACCGACCGGCGCATCGCCTCCTCGACGGGAGTGGACCCCCAGCCGAGGCTGGCGAGTTTGTCCGTCGAGAGGACGTGCGGGTAGTCGCGGTAGAGGATGAAGTCGTCCATCGAGAGGTCGGCCGCGGCGAGTTCGCGCTCGCCCGCGTGGACGACCTCGACGTCGGTGCCCGCGGCGTCGGCGATGACCTCGACCATCTCTTCGAGCGTGACGAGTCGTCTGTCGCCGACGTTGTAGGCCTCGCCCGCCTCGCCCTCCTCGGCGACGATTCGCATCGCGCTCGCCACGTCCTCGACGTAGGCGCGGTGCCAGACGTTCGTCCCGTCGCCGGGGACGACGACCCGGTCGTAGTTCAGCACGCGGTCGATCCAGTAGTCGAGGCGCTCAGTGTAGTCCTCGGGTCCGTAGACGATACACGGGCGGACGGACATCGCGTTGATGCCCCGCGAGGCCGCCTCGAAGACGACGCGGTCGCCCTCGGCCTTCCGCGGGCCGTAGCTCGCGCCCGAGTCGTCTGCCGCCTGCTCGTCGGTGCAGTCGCAAAGCGGCGTCTCGTTTTCGCGCTTCGGGATGACCTCGCTTCCGTAGGCCGCGCCGCTTGAGATGTAGACGTACGCGTCCACGTCGGCGAAGATATCGACCGCCGAAGCGACCTCGGCGGGCTTGTACGCCACGCAGTCGAACACCGCGTCTGGTTCGACGGTCAGTTTCGCGGTTCGGAGCGCCTCGTCGTCCGTTCGGTCGCCCTGGACGTGCTGGACGCGCGGGTCGTCCTCGAAGGGGTTGTCGTGGTTCCCGCGGTTGAAGATGGTCACCGCGTAGCCGCTGTCGAGGAGTTCCGAGACGAGGTGGCGGCCGATGAACCGCGTGCCGCCGATGACGAGTGCGTTGTCCATGTCCCGGTCGAGGGTGCGCGCGGTGAAAAACGTGCGAGAATCGGTGGCGGGTGCCGGGAACCCGCTTCGACCGCGTGGGTTTCACTCCACCCGTTCGAGTACCACGCCGTCTTCGAAGCCGCCGCGCTCTGCGGCCTTCTCTCGTGCCGCCGTCTCGACAGTCTCCCAGTCCTCGTCGCGTCGGGCGAGTATCGCGTCGACGACGGCGAACACGTCTGCGAGTTCTTCGACGGTCCCGGATTCGGCGAACTCCTCGGCCTCTTCGACCAGTTTCTCGCGCAGTCGCCGGTCGAACTCCTCGTCGTCGGCGACGTGGACGACCGGCGTCTCACCCGACTCGCGGATGATTCGAGGGACGTCGTCGCGGACGAGTTTGTCGTACTCGCGGGTCATACTGTCGAGTTCGGGCGCTCGGTGAAAAAAGGGGCGTCGGGGAGGGGTCGAAGGCTGGGTCCGCTATCCGTCGGTAGAGAGACTGACGGTGTCGGTGCTCTGGTTCCCGTCCGGCCCGGTGACGCGGAGCGTCACGTCGAGCGTCCCACAGAAGTCGAGCGTAATCTCGGTCGTCGAACCGCGCTCTCGGAACGACGCGCCCTCGCCGAACTGCCACTCGTAGGTCTCGACTTCGCCCGTCGAGGCAGTCCCGTCGAGGCCGACGGTGGTTCCGGAGTCGAGGTCCGCGGTCTCGGCGTCTTCGGGGTCGGTGACGATGCGGGCAACGGGTGCGTCCGAGGAGCGCGGGAGGTTCCTCGAATCGGGTGCCTCCGGACTCCCTTCGAGGGCGAACACCCCGGCTTGCTCGGTGGACTCCTCTTCCAGATAGCCCGTGAGGACTCGCCCGCCCGCGAGCGCCGGCGTCGATGCCTTTCGGGACGGTGCGCCCTGCTCGTGTCGAACCAGATAGGCCCACTGCTGGGACCCGTCTTCGGTCGAGAGCGCGTGTACCGTGGGGTGTCGTCGTTCGCGTTCGAGGTCACCGATAGCCTTGGGGATGGCGCTCCCGCCGAGGTAGACGGTGTCGCCGGCGACGCTCGGGTCGCCGTGGAGTTCCGTCGAGGTGTCGTGCGTCCACAGCATGTCTCCGGTGTCGGCGTCGAGCGCGTAGACCGTCGAGAGGACGCCCTCTTCGGCCACCGAGTCCACGTCGAGCGCGGTGGTGACGTAGACGGTGCCGTCGGCGACGGCCGGCGCGCTGATGAACCGCGCCGACTCCTCGCCTTCGGGCGTGAGTCTCGTCTCCCACTCGACGCTCCCGTCCTCGTCGCTGTGTGCGACGACTCGGTTTATCTCGTCCGTTCGGAACCGGTTCCCGGAGGAACGGTAGATACGACCGTTTTTGTGGGCCGAGTCGACGAAGCTCACACCGTCTTCCACCACCGCCGTCCACCGTCTGCTCCCGTCGTTCGCGTTCCACGCGACGAGTTCGTTCTTCTCGTCGGTGTACGTCGCCATCCCGTAGAGGGTCTCGTCGTCGCCGATGTAGGGGTAGGACCGGTACGACGCGTCGGAGCGCCACACGACTTCGCCGCTCTCGGGGTCGAGTTCCGCGATGACCGACTCCTGCTGGTCCGGGTCTGCGCTGGCGTTTGTCAGGTGTTGGACGTAGAGGGAGCCGTCGGCGACGAGCGGCGTCCCGAGCCACTTGGCGTCCGGACTCGCGTAGTCAGTTGGTGTCTTCTGCCAATTAATTTCGCCGGTATCCAGGTCGAGCGCGTGGAGTCCACCGTACTTGACGTCCGAATCGGTGTACCCTGCCTCGCTCGTCACGAAGAGCGTCCCTTCTGCCACGGCTGGCGTGTCGGTCACACGGCCGATTCCGGGTTCTGATGCCCCGTACTCCGGGGCGATGTATCTCCAACGCTCTTCGCCCGTGTCGGCCTCGTAGGCGACGACGCCCCCGCGGAACGTGCTGTCGTTGGTGTAGAACGTCTGGAAGACGGCCCCGTCGTCGACGAGTACCTCGTTCGCGCTGGTCTTATGCCACGTTCCGTCGAGCCACGACAGGTCTGCGTACTCGTCGTCGGGTGCAGATTCGGGAGCGACTGCGCCGGTTCGCCCCGGTTCGGCACGAGACTGCGACCAATCCTCGGTCGTGACCGTGTCCGATTCTGCCGTCGAGTGACTGTCCGCGAGCGACGTGCCGGCGACGCCGGATGCCGCGAGGGCACCGAGCGTGGCGAGGAGCGTCCGCCGCGAGTGGTCTCCGAACATATCCACGCCGACATGGCCCCGGACGGCACATCATTATCTGTTCGGTAAGTGATACGAAACAGTCCGGGAAAACACGCCGAACAGCAGGAAAACGCGGGGTGGCGACCGAACCGTCAGTCGCTGACGGTCGAGTCGGCCCTCAGTCGTCGCTGGTCGTCGCCGCGCCGACCTTGTCGGCACCGGCGTCGACGATTGCGCCCGCCTTCGCGGGGAGTTCGTTGCGGACGTCCTCGCGGCCGTCCTCGGCGATGACCTCGGCGTACGCGTCGGGCATCACCTTCACGAAGTCGCCGAGGACCGACTGCCAGTCGTCGAGCAGTTCGGCCGCGCGGTCGGAGTCGGTGTACGTGAGGTGGTTCTCGACGAGTCGGGTGAGCATCGCCTCGTCCTTGTCGTCGAGGTGGTCTTCGAGCGTCACCATCTCGGTGTTGGCCTTCGCTGCGAACTCCTCGTCGGGGTCGTAGACGTAGGCCACGCCGCCGGACATCCCCGCGGCGAAGTTGCGGCCCGTCTCGCCGAGGACGGCGACGACGCCGCCGGTCATGTACTCGCAGCCGTGGTCGCCGACGCCCTCGACGACCGCCTTCACGCCGGAGTTACGGACGCCGAAGCGCTCGCCGGCGAGGCCGTTGACGTAGCACTCGCCCTGCGTCGCGCCGTAGAGGGCGACGTTGCCGATGAGGATGTTTTCGGCGGCCTCGTAGTTGGCCTCGGCGGGCGTGTCGACGATGACGCGACCGCCGGACAGCCCCTTGCCGACGTAGTCGTTCGCGGCCCCGGTGAGCCGCATCGTGACGCCGCGGGCGAGGAAGCCGCCGAACGTCTGTCCGGCGATGCCGTCGAACTCACAGCGGATGGTGTCGTCCGGCAGTCCCTCGCCGCCGTGGGCGTTCGAGATGCGGTTCGAGAGCATCGCGCCGACCGCGCGGTCGACGTTCGAGAGGTCGCGGCGGATGACGACCGGCTCGCGGTTCTCGATGGCGTCTTCGGCCTCGTCGATGAGCTTGTGGTCGACGTGCGTCTCGATGTCCGCGTGGACCTGGTCTTCGGTCTTGCGGCGCGCGCCCGTCTCGGGCTCGGCCAGCACCGACGAGAGGTCGAGGTGCTTCGCCTTCTCGTGGTCCGTCTCGACCTGCCGGAGGAGCGAGGGACGGCCGATCATCTCGTCGAGCGAGGTGAAGCCGAGGTCGGCCATGATCTCGCGGAGTTCCTGCGCGATGAACGTCATGTAGTTGATGACGTGGTCGGGCTCGCCGGGGAAGCGGCGGCGCAGGTTCTCGTCCTGCGTGGCGACGCCGACCGGACAGGTGTTCTCGTGGCACTGACGGGCCATCACGCAGCCCGAGGTGACGAGCGACGCGGTCCCGAAGACGTACTCCTCGCCGCCGAGGAGGGCGGCGACGGCCACGTCGCGGCCGGTCTTCATCCCGCCGTCGACGGAGACGCGGATGCGGGAGCGAAGCCCCGTCGCGCGGAGCATCTGGTTGGCCTCGGCGAGGCCGAGCTCCCACGGGAGCCCCGCGTTCTTGATGGAGGTCTTCGGCGACGCGCCGGTGCCGCCGTCGTAGCCCGAGATGTGGACCACGTCGGCTTTCGCCTTCGAGACGCCGGCGGCGATGGTGCCGATGCCGGCCTCGGAGACGAGCTTGACGTTGATGTCGGCGTCGGGGTTGGCCGACTTCAGGTCGAAGATGAGCTGCTTGAGGTCCTCGATGGAGTAGATGTCGTGCAGCGGCGGCGGCGAGATGAGGCCGACGCCCGGCGTCGCGTAGCGGACGTGGGCGATCATCTCGTTTACCTTCTTGCCGGGGAGGTGGCCGCCCTCGCCGGGCTTCGAGCCCTGCGCCATCTTGATCTGAATCTCGTCGGCCGACGAGAGGTACTCCGAGGTGACGCCGAAGCGGCCGGAGGCGACCTGCTTGACGTTACACTCCTTTTCGGTGCCGAAGCGCTCCGGCGGCTCGCCGCCCTCGCCGGAGTTGGACTTGCCGCCGATGCGGTTCATCGCGATGGAGTTGTTCTCGTGGGCCTCCGGCGAGAGGCTGCCGAGCGACATCGCGGCCGTCGAGAAGCGCTTGACGATGTCCTCGACGGGTTCGACCTCGTCGATGTCCACGGGCTCGCGGTCGGAGTCGAATTCGAGCAGACCGCGGAGCGCCTTCAGCTGTTTCGACTGGTCGTTGACCAGTTCGGCGAACTCCTCGTACTTCTCGTAGTCGCCGGTGCGGACGGACTGCTGGAGCGTGCCGACGGTCTGGGGGTTCCAGCCGTGGTGGATGCCGGCCGAGCGGTTCTCGTACTCGCCCTGCCGTTCGAGCTTCGGGTCCGCCCCGAAGGCGGCGGCGTGGCGGGTCAGCAGGTCCTCCTCGATGACGTCGAGGCCGATACCCTCGGTGCGGATTTCGGTGCCCTCGAAGTACTCGGCGACGAAGTCGGAGTCGAGGCCGACGGCTTCGAAAATCTGCGCGCCGCGGTAGCTCTCGACCGTCGAGATACCCATCTTGGCCATCGTCTTGAGCAGGCCGTCTTCGAGCGCGTGGACGTACGCGTCGATGGCCTCGCCCTCGTCGGCCCCGTCGGGGCCGGCGACGATGTCCTCGATGGTCTGGTAGGCGAGGTAGGGGTTCACCGCGCCCGCGCCGTAGCCGACGAGCGTGGCGAGGTGGTGGACCTCGCGGGGGTCGCCGGACTCGACGACGAGGCCGGCGTGGTTCCGGAGGCCGTTGCGGACGAGGCTGTGGTGGACCGCGCCCGTCGCGAGCAGGCTCGGGATGGCGACGCGGTCGGGGCCGACCGCGCGGTCGGAGAGGACGACGATGTCCGCGCCGTCTTCGATGACTTCCTTGGCCTCCTCGCGGACGGCCTCGATGGCCTCCCGGATGTCGCCGCCTTTCTCGTAGGTGGTGTCGACGACGGCGCTGCGCATGTCGTCGTCGAGGTCCTTGATGGCCGCCGTCTCGGCGTCCGTGAGGACCGGGGAGTCGAGGACGAGCTGGCGCGCGTGGTCGGCCGACTCGTCGAGCAGGTTCCGCTGGAAGCCGAGCCGCGACTCCAGGCTCGTCACGAGCTTCTCGCGGATGTAGTCGATAGGCGGGTTCGACACCTGCGCGAACAGCTGCTTGAAGTACGTGAACAGCGGGCGGTTGAGGTCCGACAGCACCGAAAGCGGCGTGTCGTCGCCCATCGAGCCGACGGGGTCCTTGCCGTCGCGGGCCATCGGCTCTATCATGTGGTTGAGCTGGTCGTGCGTGTAGCCGAACGCGGCCTGCGTCGCGCGGAGCGACTCGACCTGTCCGCGCGAGGTGGAATCCACCTCGCCGGCGATGTCGTCGAGGTGGCGCTGTTGTTCGTCGACCCACTCGCCGTACTTCTCGTCGGTGAGGGAGTCGAACACCTCGGCGTCGGGGATGACGCGACCCTCCTCGGGGTCGGCCATGAAAATCTCGCCGGGCTGGAGGCGACCGCGGGACTCGATTTCCGCGGGGTCGGTGTCGAGCGCGCCGACCTCGCTGGCGACGATGAGGCGGCCGTCGGTCGTCACCTCGTAGCGGCACGGCCGAAGGCCGTTGCGGTCGAGGACGGCGGCGATGCGGTCGCCGTCAGTCGCCGCGACGAGCGCGGGGCCGTCCCACGGCTCGACCAACGAGGCGTGGAAGTCGTACCAGTCGCGGCGCGCCTGGTCCATCGCGTCGTCGTTGCGGTACGCCTCGGGGATGAGCATCCGCAGGACGTGCGGGAGTTCGCGGCCGCCCTTGAGGAGCAGTTCGACCGCGTTGTCGACGCTCGCGGTGTCGGACTGGTCGGCCTTCGTGATGGGCCTGAGCGTCTCGATGTCGTCGCCGAACGCCTCGTGTTGGAGGTCCGTCTCGCGGGCCCGCATCCAGTTGACGTTGCCGCGGATGGTGTTTATCTCGCCGTTGTGGATGACCTGGCGGTACGGGTGGGCGAGGTGCCACGCGCCCAGCGTGTTGGTGGAAAAGCGCGCGTGAACGAGCGCGAGTTCGGTCACCATTCGCTCGTCGCCGAGGTCGGGGTAGTAGTTCGGGAGCTGTTCGGCCGTGAGCAGTCCCTTGTAGACGATGGTCTTCCGGTCGAGCGAGCAGACGTAGAATCGTCCCGCGCCCTCGATGGCGAGGTCGTCGACCGCTTTCTCGGCGGCTCGACGCCCGAGGTACAGCGCCCGGTCGAACTCGTCTTCGGTCAGCTCGTCGGTCGGCTCGACGAACAGTTGCCAGACGTCCGGTTCCGATTCGAGCGCGGTCGCGCCGAGCTCTGCGTTGTCGGTCGGCACGTCGCGCCAGTCGAACACGGACAGCCCGTGGTCGGCCAGCGACTCCTCGACAACCGCCGAAACGCGCTCGCGGACCTCGTCGTCGGTCGGCATGAACACCGAACCGGCCGCGTAGAGGTCCGGAAGCTCCCCGTCGAGGACGGATTCGAAGAACTCGTCCGGTCGCTGGAACAGGATGCCCGCCCCGTCCCCGGTGTTCTCTTCAGCGCCCGTGGTGCCGCGGTGCTCAAGGTTCTCCAGGAGTTCGAGGCTGTCTGCGACGACTCGGTGCGAGGCGCCGTTTTCGAGGTCTACGACGGCCCCAACGCCGCAGTTCGACCGCTCGTCGGTCGGGTCGGCTAACCCGTCCTGAGCGAAGGGTGCGTCTATGTGTGGCTTGGTCATACGCCAATGGTACAGCTACCCCCATAAGCAACTTTTCCTGAAACCATAAGGGTGTTACAATGTCATATAAGGATGTATCCATACATAGTATGTCGACTAATGATGATTCGACGGACGACGAAAGATATGAATAACCGTGTAGGTCGCTTCGGGAGCCGGTTCAGTAGGACTTCGCGAAGTACGCGGTCTCCTCGGCGTCGTCGCCGCAGACCGCACAGTCCTCGCCGTCGTGAATCTCCGCGTCCTCGTCGTTCAGGGGCACCATGACGATTTCGGCGGCGATCTGGTCCTTAATCTCGTCCTCGCAGTCCTCGTCACCGCACCACGGCGCTTTCACGTAGCCGCCGTGCTGGCCGATGGTGCCGAGAATCTCGTTGCGGGCGGACGCCTCGCGGACGTTCGCTTCGAGGTTCTCTTCGGCGGCGGCGTAGAGCTTCGCGTACACCTCGTCGAACTGTTCTTCGACGGCCTCGGCGATGTTCTCGCGGTCGAGTTCGACCGACTCGCCGTCGGGGCGGTGGACGGCGGTGACGACGTCGTCGTCGACCTCGTTGGGGCCGATTTCGAAGCGGACGGGGACGCCCTTGAGCTCCCACTCGTTGAACTTGAAGCCGGGGTTGCGCTCGTCGCGGGCGTCGAGTTCGACGCGGACGCCGGCGGCTTCGAGCTCGTCGGCGATGTCCTCGGCGTAGTCGAGGACCTTCTCCTGCGTGTCGGCCTGCCAGATGGGGACGATGACGACCTGCTCGGGCGCGATGGTCGGCGGCAGGACGAGGCCCTGGTCGTCGGAGTGGGTCATGATGAGCGCGCCGAGCGAGCGCCACGACAGCCCCCACGAGGTCGTGTGGGCGGGCTCTTCGTCCTCGTCTTCGGTCGTGTAGGTGAGGTCGAACGCCTCGGCGAAGGAGGTTCCGAGGTAGTGGGAGGTGCCGGCCTGCACGGACTTGCCGTCGGGCATGAGCGCCTCGACGGTCGTCGTCGTGTCCGCGCCGGGGAACTTGTCGTGTTCCGGCTTCGCGCCGCGGAGCACGGGGATGGCGAGCACGTCCTCGTAGAGCGACTGGTACTGCGAGAGGCGAGTCATCGTCTCGTCCCACGCGCCGTCGCGGGTCTCGTGGGCCGTGTGGCCCTCCTGCCAGAGGAACTCCTTGGTGCGGAAGAACGGCTTCGTCTCCGTGGCCTCCCAGCGCACGACGGAGGCCCACTGGTTCACGCGGAGGGGGAGGTCGCGGTGGCTACGGACCCACCGGGCCATGTAGGGCGCGATGATGGACTCGGACGTCGGGCGGACGGCGAGGCGTTCTTCGAGTTCCTCGTGGCCGCCGTGGGTGACCCACGCGACCTCGGGGTCGAAGCCCTCGACGATATCCTTCTCGCGTTCGAGGTAGCTCTCGGGGATAAACAGCGGGAAGTACGCGTTCTGGACACCAGTCTTCTTGAACTCGGCGTCGAGGTAGTTCTGGATGGACTCCCACAGCGCGTAGCCGCGCGGGCGAGTCACGATGAAGCCGCTCATGCCCTCCGGGCCGTAGTTCGCGAGGCCCGCCTTCTGGACGACCTCGGCGTACCACTCGCCGGTGTTGTACTGCTTCGACTCGGTGATACCGAGTTCCTGCTCGTCGCTCATTGCCCATCGGTAGCCGTAGCGAACCCTTAAACGCCCCGAAGGTGCCGGCGCGCCGCTCCGCCGCGCGGACCATCTCTCGCGGGCGACGTTCGGCGGTTCCGGCGGACGCATAGATACATATCGCCGGCTGCCCTACCAGCACGTGGTGGTTGGCGTGCTAACAATGGACACAATTGTGAGCGACGAGCGGCCGACTCCTCGGGAGGGGACGGTTCGAATCGAGCTGTGGGTTCCGAGCGGCCAGCGCGCGGAGTTCACTCCGGTCATCGAGCGACTGGACGACGCCGTCGAGCGCGGCCTCGTCTCGGAGTACACGGTCGAGACGTGGGACCGGTTCGTGGACCTCGGTGGGGAGTTGAGCCCGCGCGAGCGCCGCGCCCGCGACCGGCTCGCGTCGTACGCGCGCTGGGCGGCGACGCGCGGCGAGCGGCTGACGGGGTTAGGCGACCTCACGGTGCGCGGCGTCGGCAGAATGGGACCGGAGCGGCCGACGCGGCGGACGCCGCGGGCGATCATGGCGGAGTACGAAGACGGCGTGCTCGCGCACGTGACAGCGTGCGAGGAGTGCGTCGGCGCGTTCCGCGGACGGCTCCGCGACCTCGACTCGACGGCCGAACGCGAGCGGCCGTCTGACCCGGTCCGAATCGAGTGGTAGCTGCCCCGAAATCCGCTTTTCCGACGATACCATTCCGCCGTCAGCGCCGGCTGTCGAACGGCGAGTCCCCCTCGCGCCACGACCAGCCCGGCAGGCGCGTCTGAAAGCCCGCGGCGAGCGCGGCGTCGAGGTCGTCGCGCCCGGCGGGGCCGTCGGTGTGGACTGCCACGTCCGCGAAGTGGAACGTCGCCTGCGCGAGGAGTCGGAGCGGCTCGCCGCCGGCGATGGTCGCGGCGAGTTCGCGGCCGAGCACCTCGTCGACGACGAAGCCCGGGTAGTCGTCCTGTACGTCCAACTCCTTGAGGATGCGGACGTAGGCCGCGACGTTGACGCCGACCTCGCCGTCGGCGAACACCGCGTCGACCGCGTCGCGGTAGGCCGCGTCGTCGACCTCGCCGACGCGGGTGTCGAACTGCTCGCCGAGTCGCCGCCGCGTCTCGTTGATGAGCGGAACGACCACGTCGGCGCGCTCTCGGACCCAGTCGTGCTCCGCCGAGACGGCCGCCGGTGTGAGGTTCATGGTCGTCGAACGCCCCCGAGACGCTTCGGCTTTGCGAAGGGTTTTATACTGGCGACATGGTACTGTCGGGTAAGCGGGTTTTCCCTACCTCTTCCCGCAGTCGAGATACAACCGTATTCAGTTCACTATGCTCTCTCCGCAGTCGGCCGAGACTGGCACTCGTACACGTGAACCGGCTCGCGTCGACGCTCCTGAGGTAGGGGTTCCCGAGACCTGCCGGCGCAGGACCGGACGGGTCGCTCGTAACTATGAGCTCCGTAGATAAACAACTCGAGAATCTGAAGGCAGAGATTACGAACGAACTCCCCCGCGACATCTCGGTTTCCGACGTCAAGTACGAGGGTCCCGAACTCGTCGTCTACACGCGCGACCCGAAGAAGTTCGCTCAGAACGGCGACCTCATCCGGAAACTCGCGAGTAAGCTCCGAAAGCGGATCACGGTTCGCCCGGACCCGGACGTGCTGTCGGACCCCCGCGAGGCCGAACCCAAGATTCTGAGCGTCATCCCCGAGGAGGCCGGCGTCACCGACCTCGACTTCCACATCGACACCGGCGAAGTCGTCATCGAGGCCGAGAAGCCGGGGATGGTCATCGGTCGCCACGGCTCGACGCTCCGCGAAATCACGCAGAAAGTCGGCTGGACGCCCGAAGTCGTCCGCACGCCGCCCATCGAGTCCTCGACGGTCTCGAACGTCCGCAACTTCCTGAAGCAGGAACGCGAGGACCGCCGCCGCGTCCTCGAACGGACCGGCCGGCAGATTCACCGCGAACAGCTCTCGGACGACGAGTGGGTCCGCATCACGACGCTCGGCTGCTGCCGCGAGGTCGGCCGCGCCTCCTTTATCGTCTCGACGCCAGAGACCCGCATCCTCGTCGACTGCGGCGACAAGCCCGGCTCCGACGACGTGCCGTATCTGCAGGTCCCCGAGGCGCTCGGGTCGGGCGCGAACTCTCTCGACGCGGTCGTTCTCACCCACGCCCACCTCGACCACTCGGCGCTCATCCCGCTTCTGTTCAAGTACGGCTACGACGGCCCCATCTACACGACCGAGCCGACCCGCGACCTCATGGGTCTGCTCACGCTCGACTACCTCGACGTCGCCTCGAAGGAAGGCCGCACCCCGCCGTACGAGTCCGAGATGGTCCGCGAGGCCATCAAGCACACCATCCCGCTGGAGTACGGCGACGTGACCGACATCGCGCCCGACGTGAAGCTCACCTTCCACAACGCGGGTCACATCCTCGGCTCCGCCGTCTCGCACTTCCACATCGGCGACGGCCTCTACAACGTCGCGTTCTCCGGCGACATCCACTACGAGGACACCCGCCTGTTCAACGGCGCGGTCAACGACTTCCCGCGCGTGGAGACGCTCGTCCTCGAATCGACTTACGGCGGCCGCAACGACTACCAGACCGACCAGCAGGACTCCGAAAAGCGCCTCATCGAGGTCATAAACGAGACGTACGACCGCGGCGGCAAGGTCGTCATCCCGGCGTTCGCCGTCGGTCGCTCCCAGGAGATTATGCTCGTCCTCGAAGAGGCGATGCGCTCGGGCAAGATTCCGGAGATGCCCGTCCACCTCGACGGGATGATCTGGGAGGCGACGGCCATCCACACGACCTACCCCGAGTACCTCCGCGACGACCTCCGCGACCGCATCTTCCACGAGGACGAAAACCCGTTCCTCGCCGAGGAGTTCAACCACATCGACGGCGGCGAAGAGGAGCGCCAGGACGTCGCCGACGGCGAGCAGGCCATCATCCTCTCGACCTCCGGGATGGTCACCGGCGGCCCCATCATGTCGTGGCTCCGCCACGTCGGCCCCGACCCGAAGTCCCGACTGGTCTTCGTCGGCTACCAGGCGCAGGGAACGCTCGGCCGCCGCATCCAGAACGGCTGGGACGAGATTCCCGTCAACGGCCGCGACGGCATGGGCCGGTCGGACACACTGAAGCTCAAGATGGACGTCGAGACGGTCGACGGCTTCTCCGGTCACGCCGACCGGCAGGGCCTCGAAAACTTCGTCAAGACGATGAACCCCCGCCCGGAGAAGGTGCTGTGCGTCCACGGTGACGAGCGCTCCGTGCAGGACCTCTCGTCGGCGCTCTACCACGACTACAACATGCGGACGTTCGCGCCGAAGAACCTCGAAACGTTCCGCTTCAAGTAACGGACCGCGTTTCCCGTTCGGCAGCTATCCTGTCTGCCTAGTATAAATACCAGCGAGCCGATAGAACCTCGATGAACGTTCTCAACCGCAAACCAGACGGGAGTGACATCCCCGTTATCATCGCTATCGTCCTCGTCGGAATTGTCTTCGCCATCGTTGGCGCAGTGGTTCTCGCGGCGGTGTTAGGTACCTTCGTACTCAGCGCGGGAGAGCAGGTTGGTCCCGCCCCGTCCGTGTCGTTCCAATTCGGCGTCAGCGACGGCACGGCGACGATAGCGCACGCCGGCGGTGACTCGTTTTCGGCGGGTGAGATGATTGTGGTCGTCGGTGAGACCGAACAGTCGTGGGCGTCGCTGTCGGGAGAAGACGGACCCGTAGCACGGGGCGATTCGATTTCGTTCGACGTTGCGAGCGGCGAGACTGTCGAACTCGTCTACGTGGGCGGCGACGGACGCGAACTCGTCGGTCGGTTTAGCGCGTAGTCAACCCCGCGAACGAACTTCGATTGGCGAACATTAATCAGGACTCTCGAACGAGTGGTTGCCATGCGTCTCGCACTTATCGCGCACGACGAGAAGAAGCCGGACCTCATCTCGTTCGCCGAGGAGCGGCAGGCCGACCTCGAACGCTTCGAGCTCATGGCGACGGGCACGACCGGTCAGCGACTCATCGACGCCACGGGGCTCGACATCGAGCGCAAGCAGTCCGGGCCGCTCGGCGGCGACATGCAGATCGGCGCGGAGATTGCCAGCGAGACCTGCGACGGCGTCATCTTCCTCCGCGACCCGCTGACCGCCCAGCCCCACGAGCCGGACATCAGCGCGCTGCTCCGCATCTGCGACGTTCACCAGACGCCGCTGGCGACCAACCTCGCCAGCGCGGACGCCGTCCTCGACGAACTTATCCGGCAACTCGACGGCGAGGAGTAACCGCAGGCACCGGGCCGCGCCGCGCTGGTCGCACGCGTCGTACCGAGCCGCGCCCGCCGCCTCGTTTCGCTTCGACACGCGGTATCACGCCTGAGAATCGCGGCGTATCCTTAATTAGCAGCGCGCCGGAGGCGACGGTATGAACGCCGCGACCCGCGCGCCCCTGACGCTCGCCGTGATTCTCGTCGTCGCGACCGCTCCGGTCGCCGCCGCGGCCGCCGCGACCGGTCCGACTTCGCCGTGTTTCCCCGGCGAAGGCCACCAGTTCGACATCGGCGGCGAGGGCGCGGGCATCGACCTCGTGGTCTTCCTCTCCGTCTTCGAGAACCTCGGCGGCGAGGGCGGCTTCGGGATGGAAGCCAGCGGCTCCGTCGGCAACGACTCCATCGTCCAACTCCGGGCGGGCGTCGCGTTCGACGGCGTCGGCCCCGCCGCGGCGTTCCTCTCGAACCCCTTCTCGCGGTTCAGCGTCGTCTACGACTACTCGATGAATCTCCCGATGTTCGCCGACTCGGGCGTCGAATCGAGCTACGAGGACGACGGCTCGCCGGTGAGCGGGCTCGAAACGAAGTCCTGTTAGTCAGTCGTCCGCGGCCGCGGGGTCGGTGACGGACTGCGCCGCCGCGTCGACGCCGACCATCTCGCACACGTCGGCCATCGGGCACGCCTCGGGGCCGTCGAGACACGCGGGCTTCCGTGCCTTGCAGAACTCGCGGCCGAACTGAATCATCGCGGTGTGGCCGAAGCCGCATTTCTCGTCGGGGATATCGCGTTCGAGCGCCGCCCGAACGCCTTCGTGGTCGGCGTCGGCGGGCGCGAGTCCGATTCGCCGAGCGATGCGGTGGACGTGCGTATCGACGGGGAAGACGCCGCCGCGACCGCCCGCGAAGAGGAGGACGCAGTCGGCCGTCTTGGGACCGACGCCCTTCATCTCCAAGAGGCGGTCGCGGACCGTCGCGGGGTCTTCCTCGCGGACGTAGCGGTCGAAGTCGGCCTCGCTCCCGAAGTCGGCCAGCACCTCCTCTGCGACCCCTTGGATGAGCTTCGACTTCTGGTTGTAGAGCCCGCCGGAGCGGATGGCCTCGACGATGCCCTCGCGGTCGGCCGCCGCCAGCGACTCGGCGAGGTCGCCGCCGCCGTACTGCGCCATGAGTTCGTCGTGGGCCGGCTGGCTCGCCTTGTCGCTCGTGTTCTGGCTCAGGATGGTTCGGACGAGACACTCGAAGCCGCCCTGCCCGCCGTAGGCCTTCCGCCAGTAGCGCTCGCCGAGCCGGTCGACGACGACCTCGGCGCGCGTCGCGGTCTCGGGGTCGGCGGGGTCGAACGCCGTCTCTCGGCCGCCACCGCTCGCGCCGCCGCTGATGTTCTCGGAGGGTTCGTCGGACATGTCCGGAGGTTACGACCGCGCGGTGAAAAGCCCACGCCGTCGGTCGTCTCGCGTCGGTCCGTCGCGGGCGCGGAGTTACTCGACTTCGATGGTGACGGTCAGTTCCGCGCCGTCGGCGAGCGCCGAGACGAGGTCGCGGTCGAAGCCGGCCGCGGCGTGTGCCGCGCCGACCGCACCCGTCCGGTCGTCCACGTAGTCGCTCGTGCGGAAGACGATGCTGCGGTCGCCCTCGAACGTGAGGTCCGGGTGCCCGCGGGCGCTGACGGTCTGCTCGTGGGCGTCGTCGCCCGCGCCCACGCGGACGTGCACGTTGATAGTCGCGTCGCGGGACTGGCAGGCCTCGACGAACGCCGAGTCGAAGTCGGCGGGCGTGCGGTCGGCCTCGACGCCGATGATGCAGTCGCCCGCGGGGGTGAGCCAGTCGTCTGTCGTCACCTCGAACGTGCTCGCGTGTTCGGCGCGCACGTGTTCGTGGCCGCGTGCGCGAATGACCTCTCTCATGGCGTGGCATCCGACCCGACTCGGTTTAGCCCCCACGGTTCGCATCCCCTTTATATATGGCCATGGCAAAGACTAACATAGTGAATACGGTCGATACGAGCGGTGTGGTAACTGTTTTCACCCGAATTTCCACCGAAGTATTTATTAACTGGTCGCCTGTATGTGTATGTACCTGAGCGCCTCCGGCGTTCCGGCGGCATCGCACGCAGAATGATCGGGAATTCTTATCCACGGTCGGTCGCACTCCCACGAGCAGCCGCCACGCACGGAGTGGTGATGGTATCGAGGATTGATTACGCATGGTAACGAAGCAGGAAGTACTTAGCGAGTTCGACGTGCAGGAACTCGACGAGGCACGAAACATCGATCTCCCAGACGAAAAGCTCGAGAGCGGCTCGAAAGGCGAACTCATCAAACTCGCCGGTCAACTCCGTGACCGCCGCAATGAACTAAACCAGATGGCTTCTGAGCGCGCGTCCAAGCGCGACGACCTCAACGCGAAGACTCGCGAGAAGGTCGACGAAGCCCAGAAGCACCGCGAGAAGCGCGACGAGATGAACTCGCAGGTGCAGGAACACAAGCAGAGCCGCAACGAGCTCAACGCGAAGGCCAACGAGCTGTTCGACGAGGTCGACGAGATGAAAAGCGACCTCGAGCTCGACGACGGCAAGGACATCGACGAGCTCAAAGAGGAGATCGAGCAACTCGAATTCCGCCAGCAGACCGAAGTCCTCTCGACCGAAGACGAGCGCGAGCTCATCGAGAAGATCGAGAACAAGCGCGAAGAGCTTCGCCAGAAAAAGGACAAGGTCGAAGAGAGCGGTGACCTCGAAGAACTCATCGAAGAGGCAGAAGAGGTCCGCTCCGAGGCGTCCCAGCACCACCAGAAGGTGACCGAGCTGGCCGACGACGCCCAGGAACACCACAACCAGATGATCGAGGCCTACCGCGAGGCCGACGACATCCGCGACAAGGCCGACGAGATGCACGAGCTCTTCGTCGAGGCCCAGGAAGCGGCCGACCGTCACCACGAGGACTTCGTCCGCGTCCAGAAGCGCCTCCGCGAGCTGGACAAGAAAGAAGAGCGCCAGCGCAAGGACTCCCGCGCCGAGGAGCGCGAGGCCGCCAAGGCCGAGGCCGAGGAGATCTACCAGAAGTTCAAAGAGGGCGAGACCCTCGAAACCGAGGACCTGATGAAGCTCCAGAAGTCCGGTCTGCTCTAAACTTCGGTCACTTTCTCTCTCTTCGTCGCGCTTGCGACGTATCATTTTTATCCCGTTCGAAGCCCCAGCGACAGCCATGAGTGATTCACCGTGACCGATAGCTTCACGCGCATCTACCGGCTGACCATCGTGGTCGTGTTCGCCGTCGTCGCGGCGGCGGTCGGCTGGATTCTGTTCTACAGCGTCCCCGACACGCTCGCGGACCTCGCGGGGCTTCTCTTGGTCGTCGGAGTCGTCGTCGCCGCGCTCCGCGTCGGCGGCAGGCTCGCCGCCTCGGCGTTCCCCGACTACGACGTGGCCGAAGTCGCCGTCGAAGGGCCGATATCCCGCGACGGCGGCGGCGGGCCGGTTCCGGGTCGCGGCGGCGGCACGCCCGCCGACGACATCGTCGAACAGATTGACGCCGCGGCCGACGACGAGAACGTCGACGCGCTGCTCGTCAGACTGAACACGCCCGGCGGCGAGGTGCTGCCGAGCGACGACATCCGTCGGGCCGTCGCCGACTTCGACGGGCCGACGGTCGCCTACGCCACCGACACCTGCGCCTCGGGCGGCTACTGGATCGCCAGCGGCTGCGACGAACTGTGGTCCCACGACGTGAGCGTCGTCGGCTCAATCGGCGTTATCGGCTCGTCGGTCAACGCCTCGGAGTTGGCCGACAAACTCGGCCTCTCCTACGAGCGGTTCGCCGCGGGGAAGTACAAGGACGCCGGGATGGCGCTCAAGGAGCCGACCGAGGACGAACGCGAGTACCTGCAGGGGCTCATCGACGACTACTACGACGACTTCGTCGAGCGCGTGGCCGAGGGTCGCGACATGGACCCGCAGGTCGTCCGCGACACGGAAGCCCGCGTCTACCTCGGCGAGGAGGCCCGCGAACTCGGGCTGGTCGACTCGCTGGGTACCCGCGACGACGTGGAGGACCGACTCGCCGAACTCCTCGGCCGCGACGGGGTGTCGGTCGAGGAGTTCACCCCCGAGGTCGGCCTCGCGGACCGCCTCCGCGGCGGCGTCGAGGGGGCGGCGTACGCCTTCGGCGCGGGCCTCGCCTCGTCGGTCGACTCCGACGACGGCTTCTCGTTTCGGTTCTGACGACTGGGAGGCTTTTTAGCCCGCGCCCGCGTTCGTCTGCCACGTGACAACGCTCGTCCTCTGTGTCGACCGGGCGAACGACATCGGCCGGAAGTCCGGGCTCTCGACGCCCGTCGTCGGCTGGGAAGCCGTCAGGTCGCTCGTGACGGACGTGGGGCTCGCGGACCCCGAGGATTCGAGCGTCAACTGCCTTCTCGCGGCGCTGCGGACGACGCGCGAGCTCAGAGACGACCGCGAGGACGCCGAAATCGCGGTCGTCTCGGGGACGAACGACAGCGCCGTCGGGGCCGACCGCGCCGTCGCGCGACAGCTCGACGACCTCGTCGAGCGGTACGACGTCGAGTCCGCGGTCATCGTCATCGACAGCGCGGAAGACGAGCGACTCGTCCCCGTCGTCGAAAGCAGGCTCCGGGTCGACGCGGTCGACCGCGTGGTCGTCCGGCAGGCCCACGACATCGAGTCGACGTACTACCTGCTCAAGCAGTTCCTCGGCGACGAGGAGCTTCGTTCGACGATACTCGTCCCGCTCGGCGTCGGTCTGCTTCTCGTCCCGCTACTTCTCGTCCAGTTCACGCCTGAGGTCGCGCTGGCCGGCCTCGCCGCCCTGATGGGCGCGGTGCTCCTCTACAAGGGGCTAGCCATCGACGAGTTCCTCTCGGACGCCCCCGACCAGATTCGCGACGCCCTCTACTCCGGGCAGGTGTCGGTCGTCACCTACGCGGTCGCCGCGGGATTGGCCATCGTCGGGCTGTTCCTCGGCGCGCTCTCCATTCGGACGCCCGGCGTCGGCGGGAGCGAGGAAGTGCTCGTCCCGTCGCTCCTGTTCGTCTACCACAGCGTCCCGTGGCTGGCGCTCGCCGCGCTGACCGCGAGCGCGGGTCGCCTCTTGGACGAACTCATCGGGAGCGAGCGCGTCTCCACGTCGTACATGAACCTCCCGTTCGGCGTCGTCGCCATCGGGCTGGTCGTCCGCGGCTTCGCCGGCTTCCTCCTCGAACGACAGGGCGAGTTGGCGAACCTCGAACTCCTCGGGCGACTCGCGCTCACGCCGGTCCAGCGGCTGGCGATGTTCATCGTCGCCGGTATCGTCGTGAGCGTCGTGGGCGTCCGCATCTCGGCGAGCGTCTCGGACGAGACGCTGGACGACGTGGTCGATGCGCCGCGAGAAAACGAGAGCTGAGGTCCTTCCGTTCCGCTTTCTCCCTCCGTGCCGTGTCGTTAGTTCGACGCTCGGTACTCGCCGTGTTTGACGCCGAGGGCGAGACAGACGGCCCCGAAGACGAGCATCGCGGGGGTCACCATCATCAGGACCGTACTGGTGGCCATCGCGTCCATTCCGACGAGGGCCGCGGTTCCGACGACGACGAGCGCGACGAGCAACGCGACTGTCTTGGGGAGGTCGAACTCCATGAAATTCTGTCGGGGCTCGTTCGACAAATCCGTTGCGGCTCCGAACTGCGAATCGAGCGTCGAACCGGAAAAACGCGGTTTCGGTCGCTTACCAGGGCGCGAAATCGGGGTCGATGCGGCGCTCTTCGGTCTCGATGGCGTCGATGGCCGCGACGTCTTCGTCGTCGAGTTCGAGCGCGAGCGACTCCCAGTTGTCGCGGATGTGTCCCTCGCTCGTCGCCTTCGGAATCGCGGTGACGCCCTTCTCGCGGAGCCACGCCAGCGACACCTGGGCCTCGCTCGCGTCGTGCTTCTCGGCGATATCGGACAGCACGTCGACGTCGAACACAGCCCCGCGGGCCAGCGGCGAGTACGCGACGAGTTCGATGTCCGCCTCGGCGCAGACCTCGCGGAGTTCCTCCTGTTGGAGGAGCGGATGCATCTCGATTTGGTTGGCGAAGACGCCGGACTCGGACAGTTCGACGGCCTCGCGGAGCTGTTCGGGTTCGAAGTTGGAGATGCCGACGCGTTCCGTCAGCCCCCGTTCGACGAGTTCGTCGAACGCCGCGAGGGTCTCTTCGGCGTCGTACTCGCGGGACGGCCAGTGGACGTACAGGAGGTCGACGTAGTCGACGCCGAGCTTTTCGAGGCTCGCTTCGGTGCTCTCGATGACGTCGTCGTAAGAGAGCTCGTCAATCCACACTTTCGTCGCGAGGAACACGTCGTCGCGGTCGACGTCGGCGGCGGCGATGCCCGCGCCGACCTCCGCCTCGTTTCCGTACGCTTGGGCGGTGTCGATGTGGCGGTAGCCCATCTCCAGCGCCGTCTGCACCGCGTTGCGACACTCGTCGGCGTCCGTGTTCTGCCACGTCCCGAGGCCGAGCATCGGCATCCCGTTCGCTCGCGGTGTGTCGTCTACTGAGGTGGGGTTCTCCGTCATGGGTGAGTGGTGGGCCGCGAGTTGAAAAGGCGTTCCGAAAGGGCGGACGAATTTCCGGCTTTCACGGCCTGAGAGTATGTCACACGGGGTCTCGGACGTTCGTCACTCGACGCCGACCGACGCTCGGCGGCGGATATTTTATGTGGTGTGTGGTAGCATATCTGTACGGTGGTCTGGAATGTCGTCCGCATCAGAGCCGTTGACAGAAGAGAACACGAACGCGTTCGCACACCGCATCGCGGGTGACTCGCTCGTCTACGAGTGTCCGAACTGCGAGTTCGGCGAGGTGCTGGTGACGGAACTCATCGAGTCCGACGACGCGCGGTGTCTCGATTGCGGGACGCGCTACCGACTCAACATCGAGACGGTGGAGTAACGAGCGGGTCGGCGGGGCTCCCGGTAGCGGTTCGGTCAGCCCGGTCGGCCGGACCCGCTCGGTCCCGCTCGGACCGACTCGGTCGGTCGGCTCTTTTTCCCAGCGGCGAGACGGTCATGCTCTCTGCGCGCCTCTAGAGGGTATGCCTCAACCACGCACAGCCCTCGCGCTCGCGCTCGTCGTCGCCCTCGCCGGTTGCCTCGGCGGGGTGGGCGGTTCGACCACGTTCGCGGCCCAGCCCGCGACGATTCCCGCGTCGGCCTACGAGGCACACGGCTACGTCCACGGCAACAGCACCGCCGTCCCGCTTTCCTACGACGTGGGCGTCGGGCCCGCCTCCCGCTCTGTCGGCGCGGAGGTCTGGGTGTCCGGATACTCGAAGACGACCGACGACGACGATATCGCGGCCCTCGTAGTCGTCTCGTCGCCGAACGCCGAGGTCGCCGGGCAGTCGGTCAACCCGCTTTCGAACCTCGGCAACCGCGAATTCGTCGCTACCGGTCTCGACGCGCTGGCCGACGCGCAGGCGCTCGGGAACGTCCCCGAGGTCACCGGCGTCCGCGAGGTCGGCGCGCGGAACGTCACGATGCTCGGGTCGGAGACGGAACTCGTCACCTACGCGGGGACGGTCGAGGTCGAACCCGGCGAGACCGCCGTCGACGGCGAGACGGTCTCCTACGGGGGCGGGACGGCCGAGGTGCGACTCCACCTCGCGACCGTCGAACACGACGGCGACGTGGTGGTCGTCGTCGCGGTCCACGGGGCCGACGTGGACGAGACCGAGGCGGTCGCGGCGCTCGCGGGCGCTGTCGAGCATCCGGGGACGGTCGAAAGAACGGTCGAAGTTCGGTGAGCGGGCGGCGCGGCGTCGACCGCGAGTTCGGCGGTCGTCGTTAGTAGAACTCGCGGACGAGGTCCATCGCGTCGTCGGGCGCGCCCGACGGGATGTCCGACATGTTCTGGTCGACGCCGAACTTCTCCTCGTAGGAGACGGAGCTCTCGTCCTTGTAGATGATGCCCTCGTACTCCTTCGACGAGTCGAGAATCTTCTCTTTGGCCGCGTCGTAGTCGGTCGGGTCGTGGTCGGTGTCCGCGAGGTCAACGAGGTTGTCGCGGAAGTAGTCGTAGGTGTCCACGTCGTTGAACGTGACACAGGGACTGAACACGTTCACGAAGCCGAAGCCGTCGTGCTCGATGGCTTCTTGGACGATTTCCGCGTGGCGCTTGTGGTCCGTCGCGAACGACTGCGCGATGAACGTGCCGCCGGCGGCCAGCGACAGCGCGAGCGGGTTGACCGGGGGCTGCTGGGGCCCTTCGGGGGTCGTCGAGGTCTCGAAGTCCTCGCGCGAGGTCGGCGAGGCCTGTCCCTTGGTGAGACCGTAGATGCGGTTGTCCATGACGGTGTAGGCCATGTCCACGTTGCGGCGGACGGCGTGGATGAAGTGGCCCGCGCCGATGGAGTAGCCGTCACCGTCGCCGCCGGCGGCGACGACGGTCAGGTCGGGGTTCGCCAGCTTGACGCCGGCGGCGACCGGGAGCGAGCGCCCGTGGACGCCGTGGATGGCGTACGAGTGCATGTACGTCCCGATTTTCCCGGAACAGCCGATACCGGCGACCATGAACGTGTTGTCGGGGTCGGTGCCGGAGTTGGCGAGGGCTTTCATGATGCCGTTCATCGTCCCGAAGTCCCCACAGCCGGGACACCAGGTCGGTTGTTTGTCTGACTTGAAGTCGGTGAAGCGGACGTTTGAGCTCATGCTGAGACCTCCTCTGCGTCGAGGGTGGCTTTGATTTCGTCTGCGAGTTCGTCCGCCTTGAAGCGGACGCCGTCGTATTTGTTAATGCGCTTGACACGGGTCAATGTGTCGTGCTCGACGACGTTGGCGAACTGCCCCGTCGCGTTACACTCGACGACGATGACCTCGTCTGCCGCCTCGATTTCCTCGGTGAGGTCCGGCCGCGGGAACATGTACGGAACCGACAGGAACCGAACGTCGATGCCGTCTTCTTCGAGGAAGTCGAGCGCCTCGATGAGCGCGCCCTCGTTGGAGCCCCACGAGAGGATGAGCGTGTCGGAGTCGGCGTCACCGAACTCGCGCGGCGAGAAGTCTTCCGTCTCCTTTGCGGTCTCAACCTTCCGGTCGCGCTTGTCGACCTGCTCGACGCGCATCGACCGGTCTTCGGTCCGCCGACCGAGCTCGTCGTGTTCGAGCCCCGTCGACATGTGCGCGCCCTGTTCCGTACCGGGGAACGCGCGCGGGCTGACGCCGTCGTCGGTGAGCGCGTGCGGCTGGAAGCGACCTTCCTCGTCGAGCCACTCGTCGATGGAGTCGTCGTCGACGACCTTGCCGCGGTCGATTTCGACTTCGTCCATGTCGAACGTCTCGGGGGAGAACGTCTGTTCCGTGACCGCCATCGCGAGGTCGGCGGCGACGTACACCGGAACCTGGTACTTCTCGGCGAAGTTGAACGCCTCGACGGTCTTCCAGAAGCACTCGTCGATGCTCGTCGGCGCGACGACGAACCGCGGAATCTCGCCGTGGCCGCCGTAGAGCATCATGTTGAGGTCGCCCTGTTCCTGCTTGGTCGGCATCCCCGTCGAGGGACCCGAGCGCATCACGTCGACGATGACGAGCGGCGTCTCGGAGGTGGCGACGAGTCCGAACGTCTCGGTCATCAGGTCGATACCCGGACCGGACGTGGCGGTCATCGACCGCGCGCCGGCGCGCGCCGCACCGAGCGCGAGGTTGATGGCCGCGAGCTCGTCTTCCGCCTGCACGACGTGCCCGCCGTAGCGTTCGATGCGGCCGGTGAGGTACTCCATCACGTCAGTCGCGGGCGTGATGGGGTAGCCGGCGTAGAAGCGACAGCCGGCGGCGATGGCGCCCATGCCGATGGCCTGGTCGCCGTTGATGAGCACGTAGTCCTCGTCGGTCGTTTCGAGGTCGTAGTCGAACTCGACGTCGTACTCGTCGTGGACGTATTCGAGTCCCGCGCGAGCCGCCTTCTTGTTGTTCTCGACGATGGCCTCGCCCTTCCCGCCGAAGCGCTTCTGGAGCGCGCTGTCGAGGTTCTCGATGGGGAAGTCCGCGACGGCGCACGCCGCGCCGAGCGCGACGACGTTGCGCATGATTGCGCCGCCCGCCTCCTCGGCGAGCGCCTTGAGGGGGATGTCCAGCCCGACCATTCCCTCGGGGATTTCGACGTCCGCCATGGTGGAGCGGTCGCCGTCGTAGATGATGACGGAGCCCTCGTGTAGTTCGTCGAGGTTCTCGTCGATTGTTCGTTGTGTGAGCGCGATGAGCACGTCGAGTCTGTCGACGACGCTCTGCACGGGGTCGATGGCAGTCCGAACCTTGTACGCCGTGTATCCGCCCCGGATTCGCGAAGCGAAGTCCTTAGAGGTGAACACGTGGCGTCCAGCCCGGGAGAGTGCCTGAGCGAAAATCTTCCCCGTGGAGTCTATGCCATCGCCAGCCTCGCCGCCGATGGCCCAGTTGAAGTCCGCAGGCATGCTGGGTGAAATCTACCCATAGCCGGGTCAAAAGCCTTCTGAAAATTGGTGTTAAACGTCGGTACTGATAACCGATAGAAACCTCACGAACAAGTTTATATATCGCTATTGAGCCCCATTTGTCTATCCAAACGGTGTGTGGGCGGCATTTTACTGAACGAATGTCCAATCATGGTGTGTTTCGCCCTCTCGTGACAATTATTTCCGGTTCACACCGTTCGGGCGGCTCACGCGGTTCGCCCCGCCCCCGGCGCGCGCGTCCGGGAAGGCAAGGCCCTTGTGAGCCTGCGACCAACCCGGAGGCATGGACGCAATCGTCACCGTCGCCGCGGTCAGCGACGTCGGTCCCGGCACGGTCGCCATCGAGTTCGAGACGCCGGACGGCTTCGAGGCCGAGCCGGGCCAGTTCGTCAAGCTCTCCGCCGAGGTCGACGGCGAGTCGTACGCGCGGTTCTACACGCTGTCGTCGCCCGGCGTCGGCGACACCTTCGAGGTGACCGTCGGCATCGACCCCGAGGAGGCCGGGCCGTTCAGCCGGCACCTCGACTCGCTCGTCGCCGGCGACGACGTCGAGATTTCCGGGCCGTTCGGGCGGAGCTACTACGACGGCGAGTCGCGCGTGGTCGTCCTCGCGGGCGGGCCCGGCGTCGGCCCCGCGGTCGGCATCGCCGAGGCCGCGGTCGCCGACGGCAACGAGGCCGCCGTGGTCTATCTCGACGACGCGCCCGCGCACGAGGAACGACTCTCCGCGCTCCGCGACGACGGCGCGAGCGTCGTCGTCACCGGCGACGAGTCCGACCTCGCCGACGCCGTCGCCGACGCGCTCACCGGCGACGAGGGCGAACAGGTGTTCGTCTACGGCTTCGCCGACTTCGTCGAGAACGCGACCGACGCCGTCGAGACCGCCGGCGGCGACGCCGACGCCGCGAAGGTCGAGAACTTCGGGTAAGCGGCTCGCGCGCGCCGCCCGCGACACTATTCTACCGGTCGCCACGCCGTCAGCACCGCGAGCGCGAGCGCGACGACGACCCAGCCGGCGAGCCCCGCGAGCGCCGCGGCCGGCGACCCCGTCCCGCCGGTCTCGACGGCGACGCCGAGGACGAGCGACCGGAACGCCCCGTTCGGACTCGCCGCGAGCGCGAGGGGCACTGCGTCGATACCGAGGTTCCCCGAGGCCAACCCGGCGACTGCGGCGGCGTCGACGCCGACGACGAAGGCGACGAGCAGGCCGACGGCGAGCGCAATCGCCTGCCGGGCGGTCCGCGCGGCGGCGGAGACCGCGAGCGCGACGGCCGCGACCGCGAGGGCGAACAGCACCGCGAGGACGGAAAATCGGAGGAACGCGACCGGCGAGTCTGCGGCCTCGTTCAGCGCGAGGAACGTCGGGTCCGGCGGCGAGAGCACCGGGACGGTCGCCCCCGCGGCGAGGAGCGACCCGAAGACGACGAACGCGAGCGCGAGTCCCCGGCCGAGGTAGACGCCGCCGACGTAGGCCGGTCGGGACACGTCGAACGTGCGGAGCACGTCGAGTTCGCCCGACTCGCGGTCCGACAGCACCGCGCGGTAGCAGAGCGCGACCGCGAGAAGCGGGACGAGCGCCTCCACGAACGGGAGCAAATCGAGCACCAGCGGGACGTAGCCGCCGCGCGCGCCCGACCCGGCGGCCGCGACCGCGACGACGGTCAGCGCGAAGACGACCGAGAGCGCGACGACCGCCGGGGTTCTGACGACCGTCCGAAGCTCGCGCGCCGCGATGGCGAACAGGTCGCCGACGCCGTCGAGGTCGCCGACGCTCATCTGCCCGTCACCTCCTCGGTCGCCACGAGGTCGCCGAAGGCGGTCTGGAGGTCCGCCGCGCCGACCGACTCGACCACCGCCCGCGGGTCGCCGTCGGCGACGAACCGCCCGCCGTCGAGGACGGCCACGCGGTCGGCGGTCCGCTCGACGGGGCCGAGGTTGTGCGACGAGAGGACGACCGCGACGCCCGCGTCGGCGAGGTCGGAGACGATACCGAACAGCCGCTCGACCATGCCGGGGTCGAGGCCGCTTGCCGGCTCGTCGAGGACGACCACTGCCGGGTCGCCGACGAGCGCCCGCCCGAGGCCGAGCAGGCGCGTCATCCCACCGGAGAGCGCGCCCACCCGGCGGTCCGCGGCGTCCGCGAGGCCGACACGCTCCAGCACCCCGGCCACGTCCACGTCTTCGTCTACGAACTGCGCGTAGAATTCGAGCGTGTCGGCCGCGGAGAAGCCGGCGCGGAAGCCGGGCTGTTGCGGGAGGTAGCCCACGCGGGCGTGGCCGTGACCGGATAGAGTGACGGTCCCCTCGTCGGGCGCGCGGACACGCGCGAGAAACCGTAAGAGCGTGGACTTCCCCGAGCCGTTGGGGCCGACGAGCGCGACGATTTCGCCGGGCGCGACCGACAGCGAGACGCCGTCGAGGACGCGCAGGTCGCCGAAGGCGTGTCCGAGGTCGGTCGCGGCGACGGCCGGCCGGTCGCCCTCGGCGTTCGGGTCGGGTTCTGGGTCAGCGTCGGCGTCGGCGTTCTCGCCCGTCGATTCGGCGGAATCCGTCTCGGCGGTCGTCGCGGGTTCGCGGTTCGGCATCGTGGTGGATTCGTCAGTCATCGGTCTCCTCCGTCGCGTTCAGGCTGGCGAGCGTCTCCGGTCGAACTGGCTCGGTCCGGGGCGCGGCGTCGACCACGCCGGACCCGCGGACCCCGGACACCGCGTCGCGGGCGCGGCGGAGCGCGCGCATCGCGGGCGATTCCGAGAGCGCGAGCGCGCCGGGTTCGCGGCCGAGTTCGGCGTCGACCGGCCCGGAGGGCCGGTACGCCCGGTCGTAGACGCCGTCGCCGTCGGCGTCTTCGAGCGGGAGAGCGCCCCAGTAGTTGCCCGCGCCGCCGGCGGTCCACGTCCGCATCGGGCCGAGCGAGGACTCGACGCGCACGTCGTTGTCGACGATGTCGTTTCGGACGACGACGTTCGTCGGGAACGTCGAACTCCCGCGGACGCCGACGCCGTTGCCGGCGACGACGTTTCCGACGTACACCTGTCGGTCGCCGCTCACGTCCATGCCGTAGTCGTTGTCGGCGAAGACGTTGTTTGCGACGTAGGTGTCGCTGCCGGCGGGCATGAACCCGAAGTCCGACTCGCGCACGTCGTTTCCGACCACGAGGTTGCCGACGGGTCGGGTCATGAGGACGACGCCGATGCGGTCCCCGCGGACGACGTTGTCGGCGACGAGCGCGTCTGAGGTGTACATCTGGTGGACGCCGTAGCGCCCGTCTTCCATGCGGTTGCCGCGGACGACGCTCCCGTCGGCGCGGTGGGTGTAGACGCCGTCGCGGCCGCCGAGGAACGTCGAGTCCTGGACGACCGCCCGCTCGCCGATGAGGACGACGCCCATGAAGCCGTCGGACGGCACGTCGGACCCGCGGACGGTTACATCGTCGACGACGCTGTCGGCGCTCTCGCGGGCGATGATACCGCTCGCGGGCGTGTCGATTTCGACCCCGCGGACCGCCGACTCGTTCGCGCCGTCGAGGACGACGCCGGCGTCGCCGCGGCCGTAGGCGAGTTCGACGCGGGTGTCCCAGTCGACGGACTCGTTTTGGGCGCGGACCCGTCGTGTCCCCACCTCGCCGACGCCGGAGATGGCGAGGTCACCGACCGCGCTCCGGTCGGCCCTGAGACGGACGACGCTCCCGTTTCCGTCGCCGACGAGTCGCGTCTCGCTTCCGGCACCGCGGAGCGTCACCGAGCGGTTCAGTTCGACCGCATCGACCGAGTAGGTCCCCGCGGGGACGTAGACGGTCGTGTTCGCGGGGGCCGAGGCGACCGCGGCTTCGACGGTCGGCGCGTCCTCGCCGACGACGGTCGAGACGGGGCGGTCGAACAGCGCATCACTCGCAGCGGTGGTCTGGTTCCCCCACTCGCGGTGGGCGGCGACCGACGACTCGAAGGCGGCGAGGCGGGACGAAAGCGGGTCGCCGGCGCGGTCGCGGAGCGTCGCCCAATCGACGACTTCGCCGCCGTGGGCGTCCGCGAACGAGCGCGCCGCGTCGGCGTCGGAAAACGGGACGGCGATGGGGCCGGAGGGAACTCGCGCGCCGGAGTCGACGACGAACGACGCCTCTGACGCCCTCGTCCAGCCGGGGTTGCGGTTGTGTTCGGTTCTGAGGTAGCCGTCGTCGTCGAGGTCGGGCGAGACCGCCGCGTAGTCGGTGACGAACACCGCGAGCGGGTCGCCGAACTGCCGGGCGCTCTCGGGGGTGGACACGTCGGCGGCGGCCGTGCGAACGTCGTAGTAGCCGATGATGTAGCGGTACCGCGAGAAGTGGACCTGCGCGAGCGGGACCTCGAATCCCTCGACCTCCGCCGTGCGAACGTCGACAGAGGTTCCGCCGGTCTTGACCGTATCGTCGAAGGCGACCGGCGAGACGGACCCGGAGGCGGGGACGACGAAGGAGACGCTGGCGAGGACGAAGACGAGCGCCGTCGCGGCGGCGACCCAGCGGGTCGTCTCGGGCGTGAGAAGCGCCATCGGTCAGCGCTCGGCTCCCGCGGGGTCGGGGCCTGCGGCGGGCTGAGTCGCCGCGTCGAGGCGCGCTGTGGCTGTCGCGCGGTCGTGCATGGCGAGGGCTAGGCGGTCCGGGGGTGATATGTGCGATGGTCTGTGCGTCGAAGCCTCGGGGCCGGGACGAACCGACCAGCGGGCCGGCTCCGACCCGAATCCTTAATCATCGTCCATACGGATTGGTGGACATGTACGACGAGGACGATTTGGCGTCTATCCGCGAGGCGCGCGACGAGTGGGAATCGGAGACCCGCGACCCGTTCGTGGAGAAGGGCGGCGAGCGCAAAGACCGGTTCGCCACCGTCTCCAACCACGAGGTGCGGGACCTCTACACGCCCGCCGACGTCGCCGACCTCGACTACGAGTCGGACCTCGGCTTCCCCGGCGAGGCCCCGTACACGCGCGGGGTGTACCCCACGATGTACCGCGGGCGGACGTGGACCATGCGGCAGTTCGCCGGCTTCGGCACGGCCACGGAGACCAACGAGCGCTTCCACTACCTCATCGAGAACGGCCAGACCGGCCTCTCGACGGCGTTCGACATGCCCTCGCTCATGGGCAAGGACTCCGACGACCCGCTTTCGGACGGCGAGGTCGGCAAGGAGGGCGTTGCGGTCGACACCCTCCGCGACATGGAGGTGCTGTTCGACGGCATCGACATCGGCGAGGTGACGACCTCCTTCACCATCAACCCCTCCGCGCCGGTCGTCTTCGCCATGTACGTCGCGCTCGCGGACAACCGCGGCGTCTCCCGCGACCGAATCGGCGGCACCTTCCAGAACGACATGCTCAAGGAGTTCATCGCGCAGAAGGAGTGGGTGATTCCCCCCGAACCGTCGCTCAAACTCGTCACCGACACGGTCGAGTTCGCCGCCGAGGAGACCCCGCGCATCCGGCCCATCTCGGTGTCGGGCTACCACATCCGCGAGGCCGGGTCGACGGCGGTGCAGGAACTCGCCTTCACCCTCGCCGACGGCTTCGCCTACGTCGAAGACGCGGTCGACCGCGGCCTCGACGTGGACGAGTTCGCCCCCCAGCTGTCGTTTTTCTTCAACTCCCACAACTCCATCTTCGAGGAGGTGGCGAAGTTCCGCGCCGCCCGCCGCATCTACCACGACGTGATGTCGGAGTGGTACGACGCCGAGGACGAGCGCTCGACGCAGTTGAAGTTCCACACCCAGACCGCGGGGCAGTCGCTGACGGCCCAACAGCCGCTCAACAACGTCGTCCGCGTCACGATTCAGGCGCTCGCCGGCGTCCTCGGCGGCACGCAGTCGCTCCACACGAACAGCTTCGACGAGGCGCTGGCGCTCCCCTCGGAGGAGGCCGTCACCGTCGCGCTCCGCACTCAGCAGATACTCGCCGAGGAGTCGGGCGCGGCCGACGTCATCGACCCGCTCGGCGGGAGCTTCTTCGTGGAGTCGCTGACCGACGAGATCGAGGCCGAGGCGATGGCCTACATCGAGGAGATTCGGGAGATGGGCGACGGCTCCGTCCGCGACGGCGTCCTCGCCGGCATCGACGAGGGCTACTACCACCGCGAGATAAGCGAGGCGTCCTACGAGTACCAGTCGCGGGTCGAAGACGGAGAGGAGGTCGTCGTCGGCGTCAACAAGTACGCCTCCGACGAGGACACCCGCCCCGACCTGCTCCACGTCGAAGACGAGGTGCAGGACAGACAACTCGCGCGCCTCGAAGCCGTCAAGGACGAGCGCGACGACGAGGCGGTCGACGCCGCGCTCTCCGACCTCCGCGGGGCGGTCCGCGACGGCGACAACGTCATGCCGGTGCTCGTCGACGCCGTCAAGGAGTACGTCACGATGGGCGAAATCATGGACGTGTTCGCCGAGGAGTACGGCACCTACCGCGAGACCATCGGCGTGATGTGAGGGCTCCGACGCGGTACCGCCATCACCGACCGGGATGACATGACCTTTCGTTGATGGAAACGAGCGTCGACGGGGGTTCGTAACCGACCGACGGCCCGGCGACCGCCCGCTGATGACGCCCCCGTCCGGACTGCGGGACTACATAGATTTATCATGGAGGATTGGTGTAGTTAACACGTACTATGGCAGACGGAGACACCGAACTGGAGGCACGGCTGGTCGAGCAAGAGGAGTTCGAACCCTCCGAGGAGTTCGTCGCGCAAGCGAACGTCTCCGACCCGGCCGTCTACGAGGAGTTCGAGGAGAACTGGCCGGACTGTTGGGAGCGGGCGGCCGAGATGCTCGACTGGGACGAAGACTACGACGAGGTGTTGGACGACTCGAACCCGCCGTTCTACGAGTGGTTCACGGGCGGCAAGCTCAACGTCTCGTACAACTGCGTGGACCGCCACGTCGAAAACGGGGACAAGAACCGCGTCGCCATCAAGTGGGAGGGCGAGCACGGCGAGACGCGGACCTACACCTATCAGGACCTCTACCGCGAGGTGAACGAGTTCGCGGCGGCCCTGCGCGACCTCGGCGTCGAGGAAGACGACGTGGTGACGCTCTACATGCCGATGATTCCGGAACTCCCCATCGCCATGCTGGCCTGTGCCCGCATCGGCGCGCCGCACTCGGTCGTCTTCGGCGGCTTCTCGGCCGACGCGCTGGCGACGCGGATGAACTCCGCGGACTCCCGATTCCTCGTCACCTGCGACGGCTACTACCGCCGCGGCGACCCGCTCGACCACCTCGACAAGGCCAACGAGGGCCTCGACGGCGTCGACCACGGCGTCGACGCGACGGTCGTCGTCGACCGCCTCGGCGACGACGGCTTCGGCCACGACCTGAAGGGCAACCAGCACGACTGGGACGACCTCCTCGACGAGCACGCCGGCGAGCGCGTCGACCCCGTCCAGCGCGACGCCGAGGACATGCTGTTCCTGATGTACACGTCGGGGACGACGGGGCAACCGAAGGGGGTCAAACACACCACCGGCGGCTACCTCGCGTACGCCGCGTGGACATCGCACGCCGTCCTCGACATCGAGAAGGAAGACACCTACTGGTGCTCGGCCGACATCGGCTGGATTACCGGTCACTCCTACATCGTCTACGGCCCGATGGCGCTCGGGACGACCACGGTGATGTACGAGGGGACGCCCGACTTCCCCGACCGCGACCGCCTGTGGGACATCATCGAGAAGTACGCGGTCGACATCTTCTACACCGCGCCGACGGCGATTCGCGCGTTCATGAAGTGGGGCAGCAAGTTCCCCGAACAGCACGACCTGTCGAGTCTCCGCCTGCTCGGGACGGTCGGCGAACCCATCAACCCGCGCGCGTGGAAGTGGTACTACAAGCACATCGGCAACGAGGACTGCCCCGTCGTGGACACGTGGTGGCAGACCGAGACCGGCGGGATGATGATAACGACCCTGCCGGGCATCAAGAAGATGAAACCGGGGTCCGCCGGGCCGCCCCTGCCGGGTATCGACGCCCAAATCGTCGATACGAGCGGGGAGCGGGTCGACGCCGGGCGCGCGGGCTATCTCACGGTGAACCGGCCGTGGCCCGGGATGCTCCGGACGCTCTACAACAACGACGAGCGGTTCATTCAGGAGTACTGGCAGGAGTACTCCGACGTGGACAGTAACGACCCCGACGACTGGGTCTACTTCCCCGAGGACGGCGCGAAAATCGATGCCGACGACTACATCACCATCCTCGGTCGCGTCGACGACGTCATCAACGTCTCGGGCCACCGCCTCGGGACGATGGAAATCGAGTCGGCCATCGTGGGCGTCGAGGGCGTCGCCGAAGCCGCCGTCGTCGGCGGGAATCACGAGGTGAAAGGCGAGGCCGTCTACGCCTACGTCATCACCGAGGAGGGTCAGGAGGAAGACGACCAGATGCGACAGCGTATCATCGAGGGCGTCGAGGACGCCATCGGCCCAATCGCTCGCCCCGAGATGGTCGTGTTCACGCCCGAACTGCCGAAGACGCGGTCTGGTAAGATTATGCGCCGCCTCCTCGAAGAGATAGCGAACGGCGAGGAACTCGGCGACACGACGACGCTGCGGAACCCAGAGATCGTCGAGTCGATTCAGCGGCAGGTCGAAGACGAGTAACTCTCGGCACCGCCGCCGTCGGCCCTACCGCGAATTTTCCGGTTCGTCCATCCACGCCGACAGCGACTGCTCGTCGCGGAAGTAGCGTCGCTCGCGGACGCCGTCGCGTTCCACCACGGCGAGGAGGTGCTTCTCGGAGAGCCGAATCTCCTCGCCGCTGTAGGTACACGGTTCGACACGCTCGTCGCCCGGTCGCCACAGCCGATGGGGAACGACGCGGACGATCGTCTCGTCCCGGCCCGTCGGCGAGCGTCCGGTGTAGTCCGAAAGCGCCATACGCGCGCTACGGGCTCTCCGAACAAGATATTTTCCTGCATAGTTCGCATAGTAATATAGTCTCCCGCGGCGCGAGACGTGCTATATTGCGACCCGATGTGCCAATTATTCTCATTCGGGTTCTGTCTGACACCAGCCCGCATATTTATTTTGAACGTTAGTGAAGGATACCGCGTATGAAGAAACAACTCCTGGTGACGGAGTTCCTCGACCGCGCGCGGCGGTACTACGGGGACGAGGAGGCGGTCGTGGCCACGACGGGCGAGCGCTTTACCTACGACGAACTCGGCGAGCGGGCCGACGGCTTCTCGGCGGCGCTCCAGTCCCGCGGCGTCGAGAAGGGCGACCGGGTCGCGGTGCTCGACCCCAACACGCACTACCACCTCGAAGCCGCCTACGGGTCGATGCAGCTCGGAGCCGTCCACATGCCGCTGAACTACCGGCTCGTCCCGGCCGACTTCGAGTACATGCTGAACGACGCGGACGTGACGGCGGTCTACGCCGACTACGCCTTCGCCGAGAAGATAGACGAGGTCCGCGACGAGATTCCGACCGAGATATTCGTCACGAACGACCCCGAGAAGGCCGCGGAGTCGACCGACGGCGAGTGGCTCGATTTCGACGAGTTGGTCGCGGAGTCGACCGACTACGAGCGCCCCGAGATGGACGAAGACGAGATAACCACCATCAACTACACCTCGGGGACGACCGGCGACCCGAAGGGCGTCTGCCGCACCCACCGCGCCGAGACGATTCACGCCTATCTCATCTCGATGCATCAGGACATCGCGGACGACGACGTCTACCTCTGGACGCTTCCGATGTTCCACGTCAACGGTTGGGGCCACATCTACGCGATTACCGGCCACGGCGCGAAGCACGTCTGCACCCGCGGGGTGGAGGCGGAGGCCGTGTTGGACGCCATCCGCGACGAGGACGTGTCGTATCTCTGCGCCGCGCCGACGGTGCTGAACATCCTGATGAAACGCTACCGAGAGGAAGGCGGCGTCGAGACGACCGGCGCGAGCCCCGTTCGCGCGGCGACCGCGGGCGCGGCCCCGCCGGAGGCGACGATTCGGACCGTCGAAGACGAGTTCGGCTGGCGGCTCATGCACGTCTACGGGGCCACCGAGACCGGCCCGCTCATCACGACCTCGGAGGCCGGGCGCTACCTGACGGACGGCGACGACCGCTTCGGCGTGAAGAAGAAACAGGGCATCGGCTACCTCGGCACCGACGTTCGCGTCGTCGACGAGGACGGAAACGACGTGCCGAGAGACGACCAGTCCATCGGCGAAATCGTCGTCGCGGGCAATCAGGTGATGGAGAAGTACTGGAACAAACCCGAGGAGACCGAAGCGGCCTTCTCGGCGCGGCTGGAGGGCTACTACCACATGGGCGACCTCGCGGTCGTCGACGAGAACGGCTTCGTCAGCATTCAGGACCGCAAGAAGGACATCATCATCTCCGGCGGCGAGAACATCTCCAGCATCGAACTGGAGGACACGCTGTTCGACCACGGCGAGGTCGCCGACGTGGCGGTCATTCCCGTCCCGTCGGACGAGTGGGGCGAGTCGCCGAAGGCGTTCGTCGTGCCGACGAACGGCGACCCCGACGCGCCGGGCGTCACCGCCGAGGCGCTCATCGAGTTCTGTCGAGAGCGGATTGCGACGTACAAGGTGCCGAAGGAAATCGAGTTCGTCGCCGAGCTCCCGAAGACCGCGACCGGGAAGATTCAGAAGTACGAACTGCGCGAGCGCGAGTGGGAAGACGAGGGACGGATGGTGGGTGAGGGATAGGAACGACCGCGTTAAGCCCGCCTTTCGGGGCGTAGCGGGACCTTAACCGCGGCCGAGGTGTCTCGTTTCGGAAGCGAACGCGGTTCAGCGGTCGTTGCAGGGGCAGTCGAGGCCGAGCGACCCGGGGTTGTTGTTGAACGCGTCGAGGGTGTCTTTGAGCGGCTCGCCGTCGACCATGTCGCCGCCGACGCTGACGTACCAGCTCGTCTGTTTGCCGCCGTTCGACCACGCGGAGTTTGTGAGCCACGAACCGGCCATATTCTTGACTTCCTCGATGGTGTAGCCCGCGTAGTCGCCGTACTGGATGGTCGCGCCGTCGCTCGTGCATCCCGGGTCACTGCCCGGTCTGTTCCGGAGGTTGAGGACGATGGCGAGGTAGTGTTTCGCCATGATGTTCGCCTTGTCGCCCTTCGTGGGCGCGACGAGGAACTCGCGCCACTCGTCGTGGGTCATGGTGACGCCGCGGAGGGTATAGTTCGTGCCATCCGGGCCGAGGACCGCCCAGTTGTCGGTGGAACTGCTGTAGTCCGGGTTGTTCGCCCAGTAGCCGGGCGTCTTGGGACACATGGTCGCCGCCGCGGAGCCGGAGACCGCGGGGATACCGATACCGATGCCGAGCGCCGACATCGCGCCGAGTCGGAGCACGGAGCGCCGAGTCGGTCTGAATCCGTCGTTCGAGTCGTTTGTCATAGTGGTGCCACGGGCGTGGCTGCCGCGTTATTCGCGCTTTGCGGGGTTAGTTATAAATCGGACATTCACGACGGCACGAGATTAACTGGTCTGTGCACGAACAGAAAGCGCGTTGAAACGGTGCTATTCGGGGATATATATCTAGTATTCTGATAGTTGGTCACCCGCGGTTCGACCCGCTCACGCGGTCGCCAACGCGAGGAAATCGGATCGACGCGTTCCGCGAGGAGACGACCCGCGCGGCCGACTCGTCGGCGTCGACGCCCGAACGGGTCGGACCAACGCGGCGGGCCAGTCCGACACCGGCGTGTATTTTGCGTCTGTGGCGCGTTCCGTGCCGCGGAGGACTCACTTCGAGAGCCGGGCAGCAGTCGTCGCCCGACGGGGACCTTATATGATACCGTAGACAGCACCAATCTATAATGATTGATTGCACATGTAATAGGGAATTCATACATAACTATTATTAAGGATGTATCCGCCGATGTGGTTATGGCACGGGATAGCAAGCCGCTCAATCGACGAGACGTGTTGAAGGCGACTGGTGCTGTCGGAACCGCCGGCTTGGCAGGGCTGGCGGGATGTACTGGCGGAGGCGACGGCGGTGGTGACACCGACACTGACACTGGCAACGGCGGCGGTGGCGGCGACGGTGGAGACGGTGGCGACGGCGGGGAGGAGTACCCGGCGCTGGGCAACTTCCCAATCGAGGGCGACACGGCCACGTTCGGGTTCAACGTCCCGCAGTCGGGACCGTACGCCTCGGAGGGCGAAGACGAGCTCCGGGCGTATCAGCTCGCGGTGAAGCACCTCAACGAGGGCGGCGGCTGGGTCGACTCGCAGTTCGACGACCTCTCCGGCGACGGCGTCCTCGGCTACACCATCGACCACGTGGACGGCGACACGGCCACGGACGCGGACCAGGCGCGGCAGTCCGCCTCGGGGATGATCCAGCGCGACGGCGCAATCATGATCTCGGGCGGGTCGTCTTCGGCGGTCGCCATCGCGGTCCAGGGGCTGTGTCAAAACGAGAAGGTCATGTTCATGTGCTGTCTGACGCACTCGAACGACACCACCGGAAAGGACTGCGTCCGCTACTCCTTCCGGGAGATGTTCAACGCGTACATGACCGGTCAGGCGCTCGCCCCCGTCGTCCGCGACGCATACGGCGAGGACCTGACGTTCTACCAGCTCTACGCCGACTACAGTTGGGGGCAGACCCAGCAGGCGTCGATGGAGCAGTTCATGACCGACGTCGCCGGCTGGGAGCAGGTGGAATCCGTCGCGACCCCGCTCGGGACCACCGACTACTCGACGTATCTCTCGGGGGCACAGAGTTCGGGCGCGGACGTGCTCATCTTGAACCACTACGGCCTCGACGGCGCGAATTCCGTCCAGCAGGCCGTCGACGCCGGTATCGACGAGGACATGGAAATCATCGTTCCGCTGTACAACCGCCCGATGGCGGAGGCGGCGGGCGGCGCGATCGAGGGCATCTACGGCACCGTCGCGTGGGACTCCCAGATAGACAACACGCCGTCGCAGGAGTTCACGCAGGCGTTCCGAGACGAGTACGACCGGACGCCGTCCGGTCCCGCTCAGTTGGCGTACGCCCAGACGCTCCAGTACGCCGCCGCCGTCGAGCGCGCGGGGACGTTCTACCCGCCGGAGGTCATCAAGCAGCTCGAAGACTACGAGTACGACAACATCGGCATGGGCGCGGAGACGATGCGCGGGTGCGACCACCAAGCGCAGCGCGACGTGCCGGTCGTGCAGGGGCTTCCGGCGTCCGAGCAGGGCGAGGGATCGTACTTCAACATCGTCAACATCACCAGCCGCGACGACCTCGGCTACGCGTGCGACGCGGGGCCGGCGGCCGAGTGTGAACTCGGGTCCTACGAGTAGGCACTCGCCCCACCGTTATCTTAATGAAAGTTAATCGCAGACAACCACGCACACGTAAATGAGTAAGATTAGCATACCCATGGTAGTACACGCCTCGAACCGTTGGCGCGGGGGTGGCGGTCGATGAGCCTTCTGTCGGACGTGCTCGTCATCCTGCTCAACGGACTGCAGCAGGGGGCTATCTACGTCCTCTTGGCGGTCGGTCTCTCGATCATCCTCGGCACGCTCAAGTTCGTCAACTTCGCGCACGGCGCGCTGTACCTCGTCGGCACCTACACGGGGCTGTTCGTCGCGCTGAACGTCCCGCTGTCGAACGGGAAACTGGCCGAGTGGGGCTTTTCGAGCTTCGGGCTCGACATCGGCTTTTTGGCCGCCCTGCTTTTCGTACCGCTTTTCGTCTTCGCGGTCGGCCTGTTGATGGAGCGGTACCTCGCGCGGGCGTTCTACGACCGCCCCGACACCGACCAGATTCTCGTCACGTTCGGCCTCGCAATCGTCGTCCAAGAGCTGTTTCGCGTCCTGTTCGGCAGCAACAGCCTGCCGTTCGAACAGCCCGAGCGAATCCTCTCTGTCGGCTCGTTCGCCGGTATCCCCGTCTCCGGCCCGATCGCGCTGCCCATCGTCGGTAACTTCCCGCAGTGGCGGCTCTGGGTCATCGGCATCACGGCCGTCCTCGTGGCGCTCGTGTACCTGCTCGTCGAGTACACCGACTTCGGGCTCGTCGTTCGCGCCGGGACCCGCGACGCCGAGATGGTCCGACTCCTCGGCATCAAAATCACCCGGCCGTACATCGTGGTCTTCGGCATCGGCGCGGCGCTCGCCGGGGTGGCGGGCGTCGTCGGCGGCCCGCTGAACGTCGTCAACCCGACCATCGGGACGAACATCCTCGTCCCGGCGTTCCTGACCGTCGTCATCGGCGGGGTCGGAAGCATCGCCGGCGCGGTCGTCGGCGGTATCGTCTTCGGCCTCACGACCGCCGCGCTCGTCGCCTTCGCGCCCGCGTGGTCGCAGGTCGGCCTCTACGCCATCGCGGCCATCGTCCTCCTGACGCGGCCGCAGGGCCTGCTCGGCGACGAGGAGGTGACGCCATGAGCGAGAAGGACGCCAACCCGAGCGCGAAGGACGCGCTGGTCGGCGGCAGCCTGTTCGGTCGCTGGGAGAAACTCCGCGGCCGCGAGGGGACGGTCGTCGGCATCACGGCCGTCCTCGTCGCGGTGTTCCCGTACCTCTTCGCCCGCGCGCCCGTCGTCTCGGGCATCTTGCAGGGCTACCAGAGCCTGGCGACGCTCATCCTCATCTGGGGCATCTTCGCCATCGGCTTCGACCTGCTTCTCGGCTACACCGGCCTGCTCTCGTTCGGCCACGCGGCCTTCTGGGGCGGCGCGGCGTACGCCGCGGGCATCGTCGCCAAGAACGTCAGCGGCGACCCCATCGTGATGGTCGTCTCGGGGACGCTCTTCGCGGTGCTGCTCGCGTGGGTGCTGGGCTTTCTGTCGCTCCGCCGGGGCGGCATCTACTTCTCCATCCTCACGCTGGCGTTCGCCCAGATGTTCTACTACATGGCCGCGTCGCCGCTGGCGTTTCTGACCAACGGCGAAAACGGCCTGACCGGCGTCGAGGTCGGCAGTTTCCTCGGCGTTATCCACCTCGAAGCGGACGTTCCGTCCGTCGGCGGGATGCTCCTCGGGACGTGGTTCTACGCCTTCGTCGGCGTCTTCTTCGTCGGCGCGGTCGCGGTCGCCTACCGCATCCTCAACTCGCCGTACGGGATGGTGTTCCGCGCCATCCGCGAGAACGAACAGCGCGCCGAGTTCGTCGGCCTCAACGTCTGGCGCTACAAGCTGATGGCGTTCATCATCTCGGGCGCGTTCGCGGGCGTCGCCGGGAGCCTCTTTACCATCCACGGGGCGTACGTCCCGCTCCAGTCGCTGTTCTGGACGGAGTCCGGCGACATCGTCGTCATGACCGTTCTCGGCGGCGCGGGCTCGATGTTCGGGCCGGTCCTCGGCGTCGGACTGTACCTCTACATCGAGAACATCGTCCAGACCATCCAAGCGCTGACGATTCCCTTCACGGACATCGTGCTGATTCGGGACTTCGGGTTCTACTGGCACCTGCTTTTGGGACTCGTCTTCGTCGTGGTCGTCTGGGTCGTCCCCGACGGCCTGTGGGGCATCCTGAACTGGCTCCGCGAGCTCGCGGTCGACCTCGGTTCGAAGGCGGCGAACCGCGTCCGCGCGCTCTCCGGCAACGGAGGTGACGGTCGATGACGCTCCTCGAAACCCAGAACCTCGTCAAGGAGTTCGGCGGCCTCGTCGCCACCGACGACGTGAACCTCACCGTCGAGGAGGACGAGCGCGTCTCCATCATCGGGCCGAACGGCGCGGGGAAGTCGACGCTCATCAACCTCATCACGCGACGGCTCGACCCGACCAGCGGCGACATCCGGTTCAAAGGCGAGTCTATCGTCGGCCTCGAACCGCATCAGGTGGTCCAACGCGGCGTCTCCAAGTCGTTCCAGACCGCCTCCATCTTCCCCGACCTGACCGTCCGGGAGAACGCGGAAATCGCGGCGCTGGCGTCCGAGCGCGGCGCGTTCGGGTTCGAGTTCCTGAAACACCGCGACAGCCTCACCGACGTCCACGACGTCGCCCGCGACACGCTGGACTCGGTCGGCCTGTTGGACCGCGCGGACACCGTCGCGACCGACCTGCCGTACGGCGACAAGCGTCGCCTCGAAATCGGCATCGCGCTCGCGAGCGACCCCGACCTGCTCCTCATGGACGAACCGACCGCCGGCATGTCTCCCGAGGAGACGAAGTCGACGGTCGACCTCATCGAGCAGGTCAAACGCGACCTCGGGCTCACGTTCGTCCTCGTCGAACACGACATGGAAATCGTCTTCAGCATCTCCGACCGCATCGTCGTCCTCAGCCGCGGCGGCATCATCGCCGAGGGCACCCCCGACGAGATTCGGGGCAACGAAGCCGTCCAAGAGGCGTACCTCGGAGGTGTCGAGCTGTGAGCCTCCTCGAAATCGACGCCATCGACGCCTACTACGGCGAGAGCCACATCATCCGCGACCTCTCGATGAGCGTCGAGGAGGGCGAGATATGCGCGCTCCTCGGCCGCAACGGCGCGGGGAAGACCACCACGCTCCGGTGTATCGCCGGGGCGACGCCGCCCGACGTGCGGGAGGGCCACATCCGGTTCAAGGGCGACGACATCACGGGCGTCCCCGCCGAGGACGTCTCCGTCCGGGGCATCTCGCTGGTGCCCGAGGAGCGGCGCATCTTCCCGAACCTCTCTGTCGCCGAGAACCTCCACCTCGCGGAGGTCGTCGACAACAAGTCGAACACGTGGGGGCGGTCGCTGTCGTTCGGCCACAAGGGAATGTCGACCGAGGAGGTCTACGACCAGTTCCCGCGGTTAGACGAGCGGAAAGACCAGCGCGCGGGGACGCTCTCCGGCGGCGAACAGCAGATGCTCGCCATCGCGCGCGCCCTGAAGCAGAACACGGACCTGTTGCTCCTCGACGAGCCCTACGAGGGGCTCGCGCCGAAGATCATCGAGGACGTGGAGGACGCGGTCGAGCGCATCAGCGACGCGGGCACGACCATCCTGCTCGTCGAGCAGAACGCCGCGGCGGCCATCAAACTCGCCGACCGCGCGTACGTCATCGACCAGGGCGGCATCGTCTTCGACGGGAGCGCCGAGGAACTCCGCGAGGACGACGAGACGCGCGAGCGGTATCTGGGGGTCTGACGATGGCCGCGACCGACGCCGACGCCGACCCCGAGACGGCGCTCGAAACGCTCATCGAGGCCGGCGCGGTCGACGAAGCGCCGGACGGGACGCTGTCGACCACGGCGGAGTTCGAGAAGACGCTCGCCGTCTACCACGACATCTACGGGGCGGTTTCGACCGAGGAGTTCCACCAGACCGTCTCGGACCTCTTCGGCGTCGCCCCCGAGAACGTCGAGGCGCGACTCGACGAGTTCGGCGTCACCAGAGCCGACGTGGTCGCGTACCTCGCGGCGAAGTCGTTTCTCGACGCGCCCGTCGAGCGGGACCTGCTTTTCGTCATGGCGGGGCTGCTCGTCGAGATGACCCCGTCGTCGCCGGTGCCGAGCGCGCTCGACGAACTCGACGACGGTTCCTTCGAATCGTACCTCGACGCACACCCGGACGCCGTCGTCCTCGTGTGGCGGCGCTTCTGCGAGCCCTGCGACGCGATGAAGGAGGACCTCGACGCGATTCTCGACCGCGTCCCCGGCGGGGTCGCGACTGCCGGCGTCGACGGCGAAGCGGCCGACGAGTTCTGCCGGTCCTTCGATGTCGAGTCAGCACCGACGCTCCTGTGTGTTCGGGACGGCGAACTGCGAGAACGAGCGTCCGGCCGCCGGACCCCCGACGAGGTCGCGGCCGTCCTCGACCGGGTCTACTAGCTTTTCCGCTTCGTCGAGCCCGTCACCATGACGGGCCGGTCGGAGTTCAGAATCACCGTCTGGGTGACGCTCCCGAAAAGCGCCTTCCCCGCGGGCGAGCGCTTCCGCCCGGCGGTGACGATGAGGTCCGCGTCCTCCTCGTCGGCGAACTCGATGATGACCTCCGCGGGGTCGCCCGACGACTCGTTGACGTCGTACTCGATACCGCGGTCTTCGAGGAACTCGCCCGCCTTTCTGACCGAGTGAATCTGCGTCGCCGACGCCCCGCTCGGGTTGTCGGTGAAACTGTGGATGAGTGTGACCTCCTTCTCGCCGGGGTCGCCGGGGAGTTTCGCGACCTCTTCGACGCACGCGAGCGCGTGGTCCGCGTCGTCGTCGATACCGATTACAACGTGGTACATACTACCACGTCCCGGTAGTGGATATTAGTATTTGTGTTGAACGATAATGCTGAATTAGGCGTCGTCGAGTCCCGCCGAGACGTAGACGACGAGCGCGAGCGGAGCGCCGAGGACGAGCGCGATGGTCAGCGCGCCGTAGGCCGCGAAGCCGACGGGCGTGGGGGGAAACGGCACCAGAAAGAGGAACCGCGGCGCGCTGAGTCCCGAGACGAACGTTCCGGTGAGGTAGCCCGCGGCCCCGGCGACGGCGACGAGGGCGGCGTACAATCCGAGGACGAAGCGGTGACCGCCGACGTTCGAACTCACGGCTCACGTTCGGGGACGGACGCTGTTAGGGGTTTCCGTTCGCCTCGTCGCAGTGGGGGTCGGTGTCGGCGTCCCCGTCCGCGTACCGATGCACCTTTGGCCGCACGCGCAAACAGTGAGGTATGTCGGATACGGATATCCTCGGACTCGTGCTCGGGGCCATCGCGGTACTGATGTTCGCGACGGGCATCCTCCTCGTCGTCTGAGTTCTCTCCGGTTTTCTGCGTCGCCGCCACCGAGAGCGGTCGCTTCTCTCCGCCGCGGTCACCGTCGCTCGTGAGCGGCGGCTTTGACGGGACGGACTCCGTGACGCACGCGAGCGACCGACACCGGCGGCGAGCACGGACTGCCGGCGTCGTCGGGCGCGTTCGCTCTCGAAACCAGCGTCCGAAAAATGAACCGCGACCGAATCGCCGTCGAGCGGCGTCGGTTACGCGTCGTCCGCGGAGTCCGCCTCCGCGTCGTCGACCGTCCGCCCGCCGTCGGTGGCGAGGTCGGTCTCGTCTTCGCCGCCGTCGGTGACGGCCGTCTCCAGTTTGCGTTCGAACCAGGTCCACTCGGCGGTGACGAGGTCGTCGTCGGCGAGGTCCCACGGGTCGCCGTCTTCGATTTCGCGGCCTTCGAGCCACGACTGGACGAAGTTCCAGACGAAGATGATCTGGCCGGCGAGCAGGATGAGCGCGCCGACCGTGGCGACCTGATGCAGCGTCGCGAACTGCGGCAGGTAGGTCGCGTAGCGACGCGGCATCCCGCCGTAGCCGAGCAGAATCATCGCGAAGAACGTCAGGTTCGTCCCGACCATCGAGAGCCAGAAGTGCCACTTACCGAGCGTGACCTGATACATCCGGCCGGTGTAGATGGGGTACCAGTAGTAGAGCCCGGCGAAGCCGGCGAAGGCGATGGCTCCCATGACGATGTAGTGGAAGTGCCCGACGACGTAGTAGGTGTCGTGGAGCACGAGGTCCACCGGAATCGACGCGAGGAAGACGCCCGTCACGCCGCCGATGATGAAGTTCGAGACGAAGCCGATACAGAACAGCATCGGCGTCGTGAGGCGAATCTTCCCGTTCCACATCGTCGTGATCCAGTTGAACGTCTTGACCGCGCTCGGTATCGCGATGGCCAGCGAGACGGCCATGAACGAGGCGCGGAGCCGGGGGTCGATGCCCGTGGCGAACATGTGGTGCGCCCAGACGCCGAACGAGAGGACGCCGATGGCGAGCGTGGAGTAGACGACGAACTTGAACCCGAAGAGCCGACGACCCGCGAAGCGGGGGAGCACGAGGCTCACGATACCCATCGGGGGCAACACGAGGATGTACACTTCGGGGTGGCCGAAGAACCAAAACAGGTGTTGCCACAGAATCGCCCCGCCGTCGACATCGAAGAACATCGTGCCGAAGTTCCGGTCGAAAAGCAGCATCATAATCGCGCTACCGAGAAGCGGGAACGCGAAGAGGATGAGACCGGACTGGGTCAGAATCGTCCACGAGAAGATGTCGAGGTTCGCCCACGAGACCTTCTCGTTGCGCTCCGTGAAGATGGTCGCGATGAAGTTGATCGCGCCCATCGTGGCCGAGACACCCGAGAGGTGCAGGCCGAGGAGCATCAGGTCGACGCCAGCGTTCACCTGGTTGCCGGACCCGACACCGGCCGAAAGCGGCGTGTACATCGTCCAGGCCGTCTGCGCCGGGATGACGTCCGGGATGGGGAAGAACCCGGCCCAGATGAGCAGCGCCGCCGGCGGTAGGAGCCAGAAGGCGATGGCGTTGATACGCGGGAACGCCATGTCGTCCGCGCCGATGAGAAGCGGGATAAAGTAGTTCGAGAACGCGGCGATGATGGGCGTCCCGAACAGGAACAGCATCGTAATCCCGTGGCTTGTGAGCAACGAGTTGTAGAACGTGTTCGAGATAAGCGTCATCGACGGGTCCGCCAGTTCAATCCGCATCAGGACGACCATGAGACCCCCCACGGCGAACGCGACGAGCGCGTACGCGCCGTAGAGCATCCCGATGTCCTTGTGGTCGACCGTCGTCAACCAACGGATGACCCCGGATGGTTTCTCCTCCGAGACGTACTGCTCTGCGGTACCGCCGACCGTGCCTCCGCCCGCGAGCGGGGTGTACGACCGCCAGTCTTCGACCCGCGCGAGCCACGCGGCGACGGCGATGAGGAAGACCCCCATGAGCACCGTCAGTGCTAACTGTCCGTTAACCTCCATGGAAGTGCCTGAGTAGTGCAGGGTAATGAAAGATTCGGGACCGCCCTGCGATTCGAGGTGCTTTAAGCCGTCTCGTCCGCGGCTTCGACGGCGTCGTCATCCGGCGATTCTTCGAGTTCGGCCGCCTCCTCGCTCTCTTGTTCGTGAAGCGGCTTCGCGCCCGGAACCGTCGCCTGCCCCGGCGCGTAGACGGTGCCTTCCTTCTCGGAGCCCGCGATGGCCTTCCCAGAGAGGTAGGTGAGCGCGGCGAGCAGTACGAACGGCGCGATGAGGAGCGCGTACTGCAGCCCCGACGTGAGCGATTCGAACCCAAACGGATTGACGAAGGTGAACGCCACCACGAAAAACAGGATGATGGCCAGCGGAACCATGTTGACCGTGAGGTCGAGGATGGTCTCCTTGTCGAACGTCTTGGTTGCCATATCGAGACACTCGGGGACGCCGTTCAAATAGATTGTTGGTTTCGCGTCCGGTCGAGGCGAGTCGGAGCGCCGCGGGGTCGTCCGCGGCGGTCAGAAGGTCTGTCGCTGTTCGCGGACGAACAGTTCGAAGACGACGCCGCCGACCACCAGCAGAATCGCGGCGGCGATGACCGCGTAGCCGCGGGTCACGAGGGCGATGTCGGTGAACGCGAGCCCCGCGCCGAACGCGAACAGGACGGCGGCGAGCGCGGAGACCGAGCGGATCGTCGAGGTGACGTAGCCGGACTCCTTGAGGATGCCGACGACGCTCCCGCCGAACAGGAGCAGCCCGCCGACGGCGAGGGGAAACAGGTCGAACAACAGGCCCAACTCGGAGATGGGAATCCCGAGCGCGATGAACACGGGCCACGGACTGGCCGTGCGGTACTGGTCGGAGAGTCCCGGCGCTTCGTCCATACGCGTCCGTTGGACTGTGTGGTAACAAGCCCTTCGGAACCGAGACTAGCGGAGGGAGATGCCCTGCCGAGCGAGGAAGTCGCTGACCGCGCGAATCTCGACCGGACTGCCGATGATTCGGCACGTCTCGCCGTTCGCTCGGTGGACCGAGACGACGAACTCCGATTCGAGGTCGTCGCGCACGCTCTCCAAGAGGTCGCAGGGGAGCACGATCTGCGTGCTGTCGCGGAGCGTTCGGGGGTCGGGCATCGGTGTTCATCGGGCGGTCGAAGGGGTCGTGTATAACCGTGCCGAAACTCGCCTCTTCACACACGCGAGACTACCTCGACACCCGACGCGTCGACGCGGCGGACCCGCCGCGCGGAAGGAAAGGGTTTTTCGACGGACGCGGCGGAACTGTTGACGATGGGACTGGAGGAGGAGATCGAAGATATCCGCGAGGAGATATCTAACACGCCGTACAACAAGTCGACCGAGGCGCACATCGGTCGGCTGAAGGCGAAACTCGCGGAACTGAAAGAGAAACTCGAAAACCAGAGTTCGGCCGGCGGCGGCCAAGGGTACGCCGTCGAGAAGACCGGCGACGCCACGGTCGCGCTCGTCGGCTTCCCCAGCGTCGGCAAATCGACGCTCATCAACGCGCTCACCAACGCCGACAGCGAGACCGGCGAGTACGAGTTCACCACGCTCAACGTGAACCCGGGGATGCTGAAGTACAGGGGCGCGAACATCCAGATACTCGACGTGCCCGGCCTCATCGAGGGGGCCGCGGGCGGTCGCGGCGGCGGCAAGGAGGTCCTCTCGGTCGTCCGCACCGCCGACCTCGTCGTATTCATGCTCTCGGTGTTCGAAATCGAGCGCTACGAGCGACTGCAACGGGAGCTCTACAACAACAAGATTCGGCTCGACACGTCGCCGCCGAACCTCTCTATCAACAAGAAGGGCAAAGGCGGCATCAACGTGACAAAAAGCGACAGCGTCGACCTCGAAGAGGAGACCATCAAGGGCATCCTCCGCGAGCACGGCTTCGTCAACGCCGAGGTGACGCTCCGCGGCGAGACGACCATCGACGAACTCGTCGACGGCATCATGAAAAACCGGGTGTACCTGCCGTCCATCGTCGCCGTCAACAAGGCCGACCTCATCGACAAGGACTACCTCCCGACGGTCGAGGAGAACCTCCGCGAGGTCGGCCTCGACCCCGACGAGGTGACGTTCATCAGCGCCGAGGCCGAGAAGGGCCTCGACGCGCTCAAAGAGGAGATCTGGGACGCCCTCGGGCTCATCCGCATCTACATGGACAAACCCGGCCGCGGCGTCGACTACGACGAGCCGCTCGTCCTCCGCGAGGGCGACACCATCGACGACGCCATCCACGAACTCGGCGCCAAGCTCGACGAGCGGTTCCGGTTCGCCCGCGTCTCCGGCCCGAGCGCGAAACACGACGACCAGCAGGTCGGCCGCGACCACGTCCTCGAAGACGAGGACGTGCTCCGCATCATCGCCCAGCGGTGACGACCGACCCGGCGGCCCGGTCGGCCTCGCGGTCGCCCGCGCGCCGCCGTCTCCAGTTACTCCTCGTCTCCGTCCTCGGTCTCGTTCCGTGGTCCGTCCAGACGTTCACCGCCGGGAGCGCCACGCTCCTGTTCCCGTGGGGCCTCGTCGGTTCCGCGACCGGAAGCGTGACCACCATCACCGACTTCTTCCTGCGGTTTACGATGGGGCTGCCGGACTACATCCTCGCGTGGCCGGTCGGGGTCGCCTGTTACGTCGTCGCGCTGGCGAGCGCGCTCTCGGGCGTTCTGTTCGGCCGCGAGGACGTTCGACTCACCGCGGCCGGACTCATCCTCGCCGGCGTGACCCAGTTGGAGGTCGCCCGCGGCTTTTCGGTCCAACCCGGTCGAACCGCGTGGCCGGTCGGGACCGTCCTCTTGTGGGCCGTGGCGGGGTTCCTGTATTGGTCACGCGCGGGCGAGCGCGACGCCGGCGGCTCCTCGCGCTGAGCGACATCACAGAACCGAACGACGCGCCCGTCGCCTCGCTCAGTCGTCAGCCGCCGTCTTCGGTCGGTAGCTCCGACTCACCGCCTTCCACGTCCCGGTTTTGAACCGGTAGTAGTTCAGCACCGCCGGAATCGTCGTCTCGGCGAGGAACGCCAGATAGAGCCCGGTGAGCCCGAGCGAGGTGACAGAGCCGATGTAGGTGAGCGGAATCGACCCGAGGAACATCCCGACGAACTGGCTGCCGAACGTCCAGCGCGTGTCGCCGCTGGCGTCGAGCGGGCCCGCTGAGCCGCCGGAGACGCCCTGTAAGATGACGGCGAGGCAGGCGACGTAGACGAGGTCGATAGCGATGGGGACCGCCGGGGCGGCCGGGTCGTCCACGAACCCGAGGACGATGGGCCGGGCGAACACCGCCACGAGCGCCGCGGAGATGAGGTACGTGGCGACGGCGTATCGGATGACCTCGTTGCCGTAGGCCTCGGCGGTCCGTTCGTCGTCCTTGCCCAACGCCTGCCCGACGAGGCTCGACGACGCCAGCCCGAAGCCCCAGCCGGGGGTGTTCATGAGCCCCCAGATGCGGCGGACGATGACGAACGCGGCGACCACGTCCGGGCCGAAGCTGTCGAGGATGGCGAGCATCGGGAACTCGGCGGCGGTCCAGACGAGGCTTCGACCCATGACCGGGACGCCGATTTTGACGAGGTCGCGTATCGTCTCGGTGTCGAGGAAGGGGCCGAACGGGTCGACGACGACGGGGAACGCGCCGACGCCGGGGAGCGACCCCCGCGAGAGGCCGAGCGCGAACGCGCCGGTGACGACGACGTTCGAGAGGACGGTCCCGAGCGCCGCGCCCTCGACGCCGAGGTCGAGGCCGAAGATGAGCACCGCGTTGAGTGCGATGTTGATGACCGCCCCGCTCGCGCGGAGAATCATCGCGGTGTACGCGTCGTCGGTGCCGACGAGGACGCGGCTCCCGATGAGGTTCAGGCCGGCGAAGGGGACGCCGAGCCCGACGATTCGGAGGTACGCCGCGCCGAGTTCGATGGCTCCTTGGTCGCTGCTCAGGACGGAGATGAGCTCGGTGGGAAACAGCCAGAAGACGGCCGTGACGGGGAGCGTGGCGACGACGGTCAACAGCGCGCTCGACCGGACCGCGAGCCCCAATTCGTCCATCGCGTCCGCGCCGAAGCGCTGGGAGACGAGTGCGATGGTCCCGCCCGCGATGCCGCCGCCGAGCGCGAAGGCCAGTCCCCAGTACGGCCCGGCGAACCCGACGCCGGTGATGGCGACGGTCCCCGAGGCGATACCCACCATCGCCACGTCGACGGCGTTCTTCGACATCCGGGCGATGCCGGTGACGATGCGTGGCCACGAGAGGTCGGCGATGCGGACGGCGCGCTCGCGGTCGAGGAGACCGACTCGGGCGAGCGCCAGCCCGATGCCGAGGATGAGGAGTCGAACGGGGTTGGGGACCGGGAACACTGCTGAACCGTACCTCCGGGTAGTACTTATGCACCACGCAACGGTCGGAAAGTTCCGGTAGACGGCGTGTGACAACCATCGACGGTGGGTTCCGCGTTCGGTACGTTTTTCGCCGGCGCGACACATCTGTCGGATATGTCCGGAACCCTCGACCACGTGATGATTCGCGTCGAAGACCTCGAGGAGTCGCTCGACTGGTACACGACTCACCTCGGCTACGAGGAGAAGGGTCGCTGGGAGGCCGACACGTTCACCAACGTCTACCTCGGCCCCGAGGACCTCCACGAGGAGGGCGCGGTCCTCGAACTCACCTACAACCACGGCGACAACACCTACGAGATGGGCGACGCGTGGGGTCACATCGCGGTCCGCGTCCCCGAGGACGAACTCGAATCCTCCTACCAGCAGCTCATGGACGAGGGCGTCGAGGACTACCGCGACCCCGAGTCCTGCGGCGGCCGCTACGCGTTCGTCAAGGACCCCGACGGCCACGAGGTCGAAATCGTCAAGCGAGACCACGGCGCGAAGTGGAGCCTCGACCACACCATGATTCGCGTCGAGGACGCCGACGAGGCGCTCGGCTTCTGGACCCGCAAGTTCGGCTACGAGCACACCGGCCGCTGGGAATCCGACACCTTCGCGAACTACTTCATGAAGCCCGAGGGCGCGGCCGAAGAGGCGATGGCCGTCGAACTCACCTACAACTACGACGGCCGGAGCTACGAGATGGGCGACGCGTGGGGCCACCTCGCCGTCAGCGCCGACGACCTCCACGACTACTGGGAGACGCTCATGGAGCGCGAGGCCGACGACTACCGCGACCCCGAGTCGTGCGACGACATGTTCGCGTTCACGAAGGACCCCGACGGCCACGAAATCGAAGTCATCCCGGCCGACTTCGAGTCGCCGGAATAAGCCGCCTCGGTCCTGACGTCCCGGCCCCCGGCGTCCCGATTTTTCGCCGCTGCCGACTGTCCGCACAGCGGCGGTGCCGTGAGTTCGGGCCGCCGGCCGCCCCGGAAGTCGGCGCACGGAACGACAAGGGATTTAATCGGTCCACCGCATCCAATACGTATGCCCGGTCTCCTCTCCGACGTCCTCGCGTGGGTGGCCATCGGAACCTTCGTCGCCGGCGCGGTCGCAAACGGGCGGGACCGCGAACTCGGGCGACGGGTGATGACTGCCGCGTGGGTGCTGTTCGCTCTCTTCTGGCTCCAGCTCATCCCGCATTTCACGCTCGTCCACAAGAGCTACATCGAGGGCTTATTGACCATCGCGGCCGTCCCGGCGTCGCTGTACACCGGCTGGCTCCTCTACAACGGCCGCGACACGCTGTTCGTCCTCTCTCGCGCCGTCGCCGCCATGGGCGTGGTCTACCTCCCGTTCGAGACGATTCCCGCGTTTACGCTCTTCGGGGCGACCGTCCCCGCGCCTCGCGGCGTCCTCATGGAGACCGTCGCGGCACAGACGCGCTTCCTCACCGAGTTGCTCGGCTACTCGCCGCAGATGATTCTCGGTGATCAGGGGTATCTGAACACGTTCCTGTGGATGCAGGGCTCTCACCGAATCGAAATCTCCGTCGTCCTCGCCTGCACCGGACTCGGGAGCATCGCCATCTTCGTCGGCCTCATCGCCGCCGTCGAGGCCCCGATGCGACGGAAGCTTCGCGGCCTCGCCATCGCCGTCCCCATCATCTACGCGCTGAATCTGCTTCGGACGACGTTCATCTCCATCTCGGTCGGCAACCAGTACTTCCAGCTGTTCGTCGACGAAATCCTGTTTCTCTTCGGCTCGTCGGACCCGTACATGGTGTCGTTTTTCATCTCCGACCGCATCATCAGCCAGGCGCTCGCGGTCGTCGCGCTCGTCGGCATCACCTACCTCGTCGTCCACGAAGTGCCGGAACTGCTCACCGTCATCGAGGACGTGCTCTACATGGTGACCGGCGAGGAGTACGACCTCAAAAGCGAGTTAGGGCTCGACGGGCGGGCGTAACCGGCTCGCTTTTCTCCCGTCGTCTCCCGGTCAGTCGTCGTCGGACCCCTCTTCCGCTCAGCTCTCGTCGAACAGTTCCTCGGGCGCGCCGCCGAGCGCCGAGAGCGCGTCGGCTTCGACGTGGTGGACCTCGCCGGGGATGACGAGCATGTGGAGCGGGTCGCCGAACTCGCGCTCCGCGAGCGCCGACAGCCGGTCGGCGGCGACGACGGGCTCCGGACTCCCCGCCCGGCAGACCGCCACGCCGAGTGCGTCGCCGTCCCAGTGTTCGGCGAATAGTTCCGCCGCGTAGTCGGCGGTCATGTACTGGTCGCCGTCGACCTCGACGCCGCGGCGACCCTCCCAGTCGACCTTGATGTCGAGGTAGACGAGCGTGTGTAAGCCGAGGTCGCGGTTCGCTTCGAGGGAGTCGACGACGCTCTTCGGCACCGGGTCGCCGCCGTGGACGTACGGAAACGGGAGCGTGACGGCCTTCCCGAAGCGGTAGTTCTGAAGCCCCGTCAGGCCGCTGGCGGCCGATTGGGCGGTCACGCCGTGAATGAGGTGCGTCTCGATGCCGCGGTCTTCCGCGCGGAGTCGGAGGTCGACGTGGGTGGTCGAAATCATCGTGTCGCCGGCGGTGAGGAACGCGACGTGTTCGTCTTCCGCGGCGTCGAGTATCGGCCCGGGGTCCTGTTCGACGCCGGCGCGGTCGCGGACCTCGATGTCGATGTCGTGGTAGGCTTCGAGCTCCTCGACGGTCGCGCCGACGAGGTGACTCGTGTAGAACTCCGCGAACGCGCGGTCGGCGTCCGCGAGCGCCTCCCGCCCCTCGACGGTGACGGAGCGCTCGTCGTACAGGCCGAGTCCGATGAACGTGAGCATGTCCGTGTTCTGTCGCGGGCGGTGATAAGCGGCGTGACCTCCGGTGAGACGGCCGACCCCATTGTGTGAGATTACCCAACACACTATTGTAGTTTGACGGAAAATGTTACCTCTGTATGTCAACCGATAGTCGTACGCTAGAGACGGAGCTGTTCGGGCGGCCGGTACGGTTCGACTACTCGGAGCGCTGGGTCGGCTACTCGCTGTTCCTGCTCAGAGTGGTGATGGGGTGGACGCTGTTCCAAGGCGGCATCACGAAGCTCGTAACCTATCTGGATGCGGACCCCTCGAACAACTGGACCGCGGCGGGCTACCTCGCTAACGCGATACCCGAGGGGAACCCTCTGATGGGACTGTGGAGTTCGATGGCGGGAAGTCCGCTCATCGACATGTTAAACATGTGGGGGTTGACGCTGGCCGGGTTGGCGATTATCCTCGGCGCGTTCGTCCGCTTCAGCGCCTTTTGGGGCGCGGTTATGATGCTGTTCTACTGGGCGGCGGCGCTCGAAGGCGGCATCCTCGCGGGACTGCCGCTGGCCCACGGCTGGGTCGTCGACGACCACATCGTCTACGCGGTGCTGCTGTTCGGTCTCGGCGCGTTCGGCGCGGGCCGCATCCTCGGCGTCGACGCCTACCTGGAGAACATGGAGTTCGTGCGGCGCAATCGGTGGATGAGCCTCGTCATGGGCTGACTCCCCGCACCGGCGACCGCTTTTTCACCGTCCTCCGCGGACGGACCCGACGGAACTATCTCGACTGCCGTGGTTCATCCGACTGATGTCGACTCCTCGTGCGACGGTTTCTTGCCCGACGTGCGGACTCGAAGAGCGCTTTTCGAAGCTCGCGGACGCGCGCCTCCGAATCGAAGAACACCGCGCGGAGACGGGACACGACCCCGACTGGGAGCTGGGTCGGTTCCCGCCCGGTGTGGAGCGGATGGGCGACGAGGCGGGCGTCTGCGGCGTGAACGTCGATGGAGACCGCTGAGCGTGTGCCGACCGTCGGGCCGCCTCGGGGGTCGAGTCGGCGGATATGAGCTTCATAACAATACGACATTCCCTCGAACGAGAGGGTATGTGGTGTGAACGGTGCGGACGAGATACGACGGTCCGGAGGCACGCGATAGACGAGTTCACGGGACTCCTCTGTAGCGACTGTCGCGCAGTGTGGAATCGGTTCACGTCGGTGTAATCGGCGGACTCGATTCGGTCGCTCTCCCAGCGGATGCCGCGATAGACCCGGTAGCTACTTTTTCGCTCGCTCGATAGCTCCGCCCGATGGTCGACGGAACCCGAGTCGCGGCCGTGGACGAGGTCCCCGAAAACGGGTCGTATCTGTTCACCGCGGAGGACGCGTATTCGCGGACGAAGGAGCTCATTCTCGTTCGGTGCGACGACGAGCCGGGCATCGAAGCGTGGCCGAACACCTGCACCCACGAGAACCAGCGGTTCGACCGCGGGACCGGCGCGGCGATGCGCGACGGCGAGATTATCTGTCCGAAACACGGGTCGATGTTCGACGCCTGTTCCGGCGCGTGCGAAAACGGCGAGGCGGCGGGCACCAGCCTCCCAGACGTGGATATCGCGGTCGCCGACGGCGGCGTCTTCCTGACCGACGACGACTACACCTACCTCTCCGCGGGCGCGGCGCGAGAGGACGAAGACGACGAGGACGACGACGACATCCCGAGTTCGACGTCGCACATCGGGTTTTGAGCGCCCCTTCGACGGTCCCCGTCGCCGCTGCGCCGTCGCCAACGGCGGTGTACTGGTCGCCTACTGGTCAGCGCCGTCCTCGTCGAGAAACCCGTGATACGGGCAGACGAACTCGTCGCGGATGAGCTGTTCGTCGACGATGTCGAGCCCGAGCCCGTCCAGTTCCTCGCTGATGCGATTGAGGTCGTCGTGGTCCCTCCCGATGGCGTTGACGTACACGTTCCGCTCGCCGGTCATTATCTCTCGAACCGCGGTCACGCCGTGGACGTCGCGCGCCCGGTTCGCCAACGCGGAGCGCTCCGGGACGGGCGCGGTACAGATTATCTTCGTGTACAGCGGGTAGCCCGCGAGGTCGTAGTCGATGTCGACGTGGTAGCCGCGAACGATGCCGGTGTCTTCGAGCCTGTTGAGCCGCGTTCTGACGGTGCTCGACGAGAGACCGAGCTTCTCCGCGATGTCGCTGGACGACGTTCCTCGGGCGTCCTGCTGGAGATAGTAGAGGATGCGCCTGTCTACCGAGTCTAACTCGCCGTCTTTCATGCGTGGCCTATGCTGGACACGGTGCGACTATGAGTCTGTTCCATGCGTCGTGTCCGTGTCCGGCAGCGGTCCCCGACGCGCTGACTGGTCGTCCAGAATATAATGGCGTATCGATTTCTGTAGGAGATTTATTTGACGACCCGTCAAAATAATGCGCTAGTTTAAGCACTTCCGTCACGGAGGGGGTGTACACACGGCCGGAGCCAAATCCGGCCCACCACACTCAGCACACATGACGTCGAATCACTCCGTCGCAGACGAGCGACTCACGGACTGTGAACAGCGTACGTACCACGTCTTGGGCGGCGGACACCTCGGTTCCGCCGTCGCCCGGCACCTGCGAGCGGACGGCCGCGCCGTCCGCGTGGTCGACGAGCTTCACGATCGGTCGGAGACCGACGGGGTTCGCGGCGACCCGGCGGACGTCCGAACTCTGACGGAAGCCGACGTCGCGTCCGCGTCGACGGTCGTCGTGGCCACGGCGTCGGACAGCCGGAACCTGCTTATCGCACAGCTCGTTCGCGCCCGCTTCGACGTCGAGCACGTCGTCGTGTTGGTCAACACGCCGGACCGCTTCGAGATGTTCGCCGACGCCGGCCACCAGCCGGTCTGTGCGACGTCCGTCCTGTCGGGCACGCTCGCGGGGGCCGTATGAAGGAGTTGGAACGCGACCTCGGACTGCCGTCGGTCTTCGCGATAAGCATCGGTGCGATGATCGGCAGCGGTATCTTCATCCTGCCCGCGCTGGCGCTCGAAGTCGCGGGACCGGCGGTGATAGTCGCGTACGCCCTCGCGGGCCTGCTCGTCGTGCCGGCCGCCCTGTCGAAGTCCGAGATGGCGACCGCCATGCCGAAAGCCGGCGGGACGTACATCTACATCGAACGGGGGATGGGTCCGTTGCTCGGGACCGTCGCCGGCGTCGGCACGTGGTTCTCCCTGTCGTTCAAGGGCGCGCTCGCGCTCGTCGGCGGCGTCCCGTACCTGCTTCTCCTGTTCGACCTCCCGCTCCAGCCCGTCGCGTTGGGACTCGCGGCCGTGTTGATACTCGTCAACGTCGTCGGCGCGAAGCAGACGGGTCGCCTGCAGGTCGCCATCGTCGTCGTCATGCTGGCCGCCCTCGGCTGGTTCGCCGCGGGGAGCGCCCCCAGCGTCCAGCAGGCCAACTACGCCGGCTTCTTCGACGCGGGTCTCGGCGGTCTCCTCGCCGCGACCGGCCTGGTGTTCGTCTCCTACGCGGGCGTGACGAAGGTCGCGAGCATCGCCGAGGAGGTCGAGAACCCCGGCCGGAACATCCCGCTCGGCATCCTCGGCTCGCTCGCGTTCACGACGGTCCTGTACGTCGCCATCGTGGCGGTCTTGGTCGGCGTGACGGACCCCGGGAGCGTCGCCGGATCGCTCACGCCGATGGCGGTGGCCGCCGAGGCGACGCTCGGCCAAGCCGGCGTGGTCGTGGTCATCCTCGCGGCCATCCTCGCGCTCGTCTCGACGGCCAACGCGGGCGTGCTCTCCTCGTCGCGGTACCCCTTCGCCATGAGTCGGGACAAGCTCGCGCCGCCGTCGTTCTCGGCGGTGAGCGACCGGTTCGGGACGCCCGTCGCCTCGATTACGCTCACCGGCGCGGTGCTGTTGGTGCTCATCGCGTTCGTCCCGATTCTCGACATCGCCAAGCTCGCCAGCGCCTTCCAGATTCTGGTGTTCGGCCTCATCAACGTGGCCGTCGTCGCCTTCCGCGAGGGGAACGCGGAGTACGACCCCGAGTTCACCTCGCCGCTCTACCCGTGGGTGCAGGTGTTCGGCGTCGTCACCGCGGCGCTCCTGCTGACGCAGATGGGCTCGACCGCCCTGCTCGGGGCCGTCGTCATCACGCTCGGGAGCGTCGTCTGGTACGTGCTGTACGCCCGGTCGCGGGTGCGCCGCGAAGGTGTCGTCACGGACGCCGTTCGCCGACAAGTCGGACAGAGCGCGCTCACCCGGACGGAATCGGCGATGAACGAGACCCCTCGCGAGGTGCTCGTCGCGCTCACGAAGGACCTCGACGACGGTCGCGAGCGCTCGCTCGTCGCCGTCGCCGCCGACCTCGTTCGCCCCGACGACGGCCGCGTCGTCGTCGTCCGATTCGAGGAGGTGCCCGACCAGGTCCCGCTCACCGAAGACGCCGCGGCGCAGTCGCCCGCGGACCGCTCGTACGAGGCGCGAATCGAGGCGCTCGCGGCGGAACTGGGCGTCGACATCGAGGCCGACGAGATAGTGAGCCACGACACGAAACACGCGGTGGTCAACTTCGCGCGCGGCCGCGGGGTCGACGCCGTCGTGGCCGAACACGAGCCGCTTCGGCTCCGCTCGCGGCTGTTCGGCGACCCAATCGACTGGGTCGTCCGCCACGCGCCCTGCGACGTGCTCTTGGTCGATAACCTCGGCTACGACAGTCCGGAACGGGTCGTGCTCTCCGGAGACGGCGGGCCGTATCCGCCGCGAGCGGTCAGCGTCGCGGCGGCCGTCGCCGCCGCGAGCGGGGGCGACGTGGTGCTCCGACAGCCCGCGAATCCGAAGATGACAGAACAGTACGAGCGAACGGTCGGCGAGTATCAGGCCGAGCTTTCGCAGTTGCTCTCCGTCTCGGTCCGCTCGGAGCCGCTACGGGCCGACGGAGGGCGACCGCAGGAGCCTGACGTGGTGGTCCGTCGCGGTCCCGACCGTGGACTTCGGAACGTCCGCTTCGCCGACCGACCGACCGCTCCGAGCCCGCGGTGTACGACGATAACCGTCTACCCGCACGGCTCGCGCCGACCGGGATTCGCACAGCGACTGCTCGAACGCCTGACGTTCTAGCCGACGCCACGGCGTTTGGGTCGGCGGGGCCGCGGCGTCGGGTTCGGTCGGAGAGACCGGCGTCAGGACGGTGGCCCATCCGCGAGTTCGATGCTGACGGTGGTCTCCCCGTCCAGGTCTTCGAGCCGCTCGGTTCCCGACTCGATGTGGCCGAGTTTGACGAGTCCGGACGCGTAGCCGAACTCCCGATAGAATACCGCGAGGTTCCCCCACGGCGCGTAGTAGGTGATGTCCCCGACCTCGGGGTCGACGCCGTCGTCGGAACCGCTATGACGGTGCGGCCGAGCCGTACAGCCACTCATCGGGTAACTCCCGAGGGTGCTCCTTGTATTCCCGAGCGACGGCGTCGGAGCGCCCGAGTCGAAGGACCCCAGTTTGTAATCCGAACCAAACGGACGTAGCGCGAGGTACACGAGGTGCTCGACGAGTTAGTTCGCTGAAAAAGTAAGCCGGTGGAGGGATTGTGAACCTCGGTCGCAAATCTTCGATTTGCTCCCCGCTTCAAATCCCTCCACACAGGGCTCTTCGTCTCACTTCGTTCGACAGAAAGAGCCGGTGGAGGGATTTGAACCCTCGGCCTATTCCTTACGAAGGAATCGCTCTGCCAGCTGAGCTACACCGGCGCGGTGGGCTTTCGAACGCATTCTTCCGTACCCCGGTTACGTAATTAAGACTTGCGAATCAGCCCGGTGTCTGCCGTTCGGCACCAGCCCGCTCACGCCCGCTTCGTCAGGCGAACGTCGAGACAGACGTTGTACTCGTGGGGGGCGTACGACCGGACGACGTGCTCGGTCACGACCTCGACTTCGTAGGTCGGTTCGGCGGCGGCGCGGACGGCGGCGAGTCCCGGGCCGAAGGGGTCGTCCTCGTGTTGGATGTCGTAGAGGTGAATCACGCAGTCGTCGCTCGCGAGGCGGACGGCGGTGTCGAGGAAGTCGCCGGCGCTGTGCGGGAGGTTCATGATGAGCCGGTCGGCCCAGCCCTCGTAGTCGGCGGCGACCTCGCGCACGTCGCCGTGAATCGCGGTGAGCCGGTCGGCCACGTCGTTCCGCTCGGCGTTCTCGCGGAGGAACGCGACGGCCGCCTCGTTGAGGTCGCAGGCGACGACCTCCGCGCCCGCGGCGGCGGCCGGGACGGCGAACGGACCGACGCCGGCGAACATGTCGAAGACGCGCTCGCCCTCGCGGACCGCCTCGACGACGCGGTGGCGCTCGGTCGCCAGTCGGGGCGAGAAATAGACGGTGTCGATGTCGAGGCGGAACTCGTGGCCGTACTCGCGGTGGACCGTCTCGGTCGAGTCGCCGACGAGCACGTCCCAGTCGCGGACGCGGAGTTCGCCTTTGACTTTCGAGGCGCGGTTGACGACCGTCTCGGCCTTGAGGTCGGAGGCGACGATGGCGTCGGCGATGTCGCGGGCGCGGTCGGGGTCGTCCTCGTCGAGGATGACGATGTCGCCGAGGCGCTCGTAGGAGGGTTCGAAGCCGAGCAGGTCGGCGGGCGTGGTCTGGGTCTCGCGGGCGGGCGGTTCGTAGTCGACGACCGCCAAGTCCTCGGGGACGGCGTCGGCGTCGACGACGGGGATGTAGAGCGTCCCCTCGGAGACGGTAATCTCGTGGTCGTGGTCGAGCAGGCCGGCGTCGGCGAGGCGTCGGCGCGCCGCCTCGCCCGACTCGCGGGGCACGCGGACGCAGGGGACGTTCATATCTCCACCACTGCGCGGTCCCGAGTAAGGGTGACGCTTCGCCGCAGGCCCCCGCGGACGCCGCGAGGAACCCCTTCCGGCGGGCGCGCCGCTCGCGGCGCTCGGCGCTCGGCGTTCGAAAAATTCGGGTTCCTCGGCTCGCCCTCCGATTCGCCCCTTGTTCGCCCCCCCGATTCACCGTGTGTTCCGGGTGGCGACCCGCCCCCGAGTCACACCTCGACGTGTTCGTGGTCGATGCCGAGGAACGATTCCGCGGTCTCGACCCAGTCGGCGAACGTTCGAGCCCCCTCGTCTCGCTCGTGGGGGAAGACGGCCTCGATGTCGTCGCCCCGGAAGACGATCCCCAGCGTCCGCGGGAGGACGACCGCGTCGTGTTCGGGTCCCATCCGACCGGAGCCGACCGTCGCCCGCTCGTCGAGCGTCGGGAGCGCGACCCCTTCCGTTCGCGCCCAGTGCCGACACTCGGCGAGTCGCTCGCGGACGACGGCGTCTCGCTTCGTCGGTGCGACGTCGGACTCGACGTCCACGTTCCGCCCCCACGTGCGGACGCACACGTCGTCGACGACCCCCCCGTCGGCGAGACGTTCGAGCCGGACGATCAGCGCTTGGTGTTCCTCGCCGAGGCCGTCCCGAATCGGCCGTATCCACAGTTCCACCCTCCGTTCGCCGTCGGTCTGCATGCTCCTCACCACCCGCTAGAGGGTACGGTCGGACCGAGAATAAGCCGAACTCATTCTTCCCACCCGCCGGGAATCGGGAACGCGAGCGAGCGCGGCGCGGCGGGCGTGTGCCGGAAGGTGAACGACGCGGGGCCGGGTTCGGGCGGAGCCGAGTTCGGTTTTATTCGCCCGGAGCGCGTCTGTGACGACATGTTCGACCACATCCTCGTCCCCACCGACGGTAGCGCCCACGCGACCCGCGCGGCCGAGTACGCCGTCGACCTCGCGGCGACTTACGGGGCCGCCCTGCACGTCCTCTACGTCGTCGACGTTCGAACCGGCCACGCGGACGCCCCCGTCGACGACGATTCGCGGACGCGCGGGGAGACGGCGGTCGGCGACGTCGCCGCCCGCGCCGCCGACCGCGACGTGCCCGTCGAGACGGAGATTCGCGTCGGCCTGCCGCACGAGACCATCATCGACTACGGCGAGGAGCGCGGCATCGACCTCGTGGTGATGGGGACCCACGGGACGAGCGGGCTGGAGCGATACCTGCTCGGGAGCGTCGCCGAGCGGGTCGTCAGGCTCTCGGACGTCCCGGTGCTGTGCGTGCCGCCGGTGACGGACGGCGAGTGATTCGGCAGGAACGGCGGGCGACCGGCCGACTGCGGAACGACCGACGGGCCGCGAGCGCGGACGTCAGCGAACGACCATCACGCTCATCGGCGCGCGCCCGGCGACCAACTCGGCGACGCTCCCGAAAAGCAGGTCCGTCTCGCCGGCGCGGCCGTGGCCGCCGAGGTAGACCGCGTCGACGCCCTTCCGGCGCGCGTAATCGACGATGGTCCGCGCGGGGTCGCCGCGGAGCGTCTCGGTCCCGAGTTCGACCCCGCTCCCGTCGGCCAGCGCCGCGAGTTCCTCGAAGATTCCGTCCGCGAGCTCCTGCGCCCGCTCGTACCACTCCTCGGAGCCGTGGAGCGGTTCCGTGCTGATGTCCGCGTCGAACGGGGCGCTGTAGCCCGGGTCGGTCGGGTTGATGACGTGCAGGGCGAGGACCGTCGAGTCGGCGTGCGCGAGGGCCTGTTCGAACGCGCGCTTCGACAGCGGGGAGCCGTCGACGGCGACGAGAATCGTTTCCATAACGATTATTGCTACGCTTTCTTGGCACAAAAGCACTCGCGGGAGCGGCGGGTGATGGCGTCGGCTCCGACGGCTGCTCGGCGGGGTCGCGGGGCGCGCCGGGCTTTTCCCCGCGGCGTGCGAGTAGCCACCCGTGTTATCCGTCCCCGACCTCTTTGAATCGCGGCGGGACCGGTGGCGGACCCTCGCGCTCGCCGCCGTCGTCGTCGCCGTCGTCGCCGTCGTCGGAACGACGCTCGTCGACCGCTTTCCGTTCCTCGCCGACCCGACGGCGTTGCGGACGTGGCTCCTCGGATTCGGGGCGCTCGCGCCCCTCGCGTTCGTCGGCGTGCAAATCGCGCAGGTCCTCGTCGCACCCATCCCCGGACAGGCCCTCGGGTTCGCCAGCGGCTACCTGTTCGGCGCGCTCTGGGGGACGGTCTACAGCATGGTCGGCATCGTTCTCGGGACGGCGCTGGCGGTCGGCCTCGCGCGGGCGCTCGGCCGTCCGTACGTCGAGCGCGTCGTCACGCCCGAGGCGCTCGCCGTGTTCGACGACGCGATGGAGACTCACGGGCTGGCCGTCCTCTTTCTCGTCTTCCTCGTTCCCGGCCTCCCCGACGACGCCGTCTGCTTCGCCGCCGGCCTCACCGACATCCCGGTTCGGAGGGTCGTCCTCGTCGCGGCCGTGGGTCGGCTCCCCGGTTTCCTACTCGTGAACCTCGCGGGCGCGGCCGCCGCCGACGGCAACGCCGAACTCACCGCGATTTTCGTCGGCGCGTTGCTCGCGGCGTCGGTCCTCGGCTACCTCTACCGCGACCGGCTCATGGGCGCGCTTGGGTCGCTCACTGGGTGAAAAGCCGGTCGTTGAGCCACACCAGACACAGGTTCGCGGCGAGGAACGGGACGAACGCGCCCGCGACCCAGCCCCACTCCGTGAGCCCGAGCGGGACGACGCCGAAGAGGTCGGCGACCGGCGTGTACAGGAGGACGAGGTGGAGCGCGAGCGACAGGCCGACCGCGCCGAGGAGCCACGGGTTCGAACGCGGCGACAGCCGGTATCGGAGCCGCACCGACTGCGTGCGGACCAACTCGGCGGTGACGAGGAACGTGAACAGCACCGTCTGGGCGACGACGAGGTCGCCGGACTGGTCGAGCGCGTAGAAGAACACGCCGAGTCCGGTCGCGGTGAGCGCGACGCCGATGCCGAGAATCGAGGCCATGGTCCGGCGGTCGAGGACGCCCTCGTCGCGGGGGCGTGGTGGTCTGCGCATCACGTCGTTCGACTTGGGGTCCGCGCCGAGCGCGAGCGCAGGGAAGCCGTCGGTGACGAGGTTGAGCCACAGGAGCGCGACGGGCGTGATGACGAGCGCCGACTCGGCCGCGAACACCTCGGGGAACAGCGCCGCGCCGAGGAGCGTCCCGAGGAAGACGACGAGCACCTCGCCGGCGTTCGCCGACAGCAGGTAGTTGACGAACTTGCGGATGTTGTCGAAGATGCCGCGGCCCTCCGCGATGGCGTCGCGGATGGTGACGAAGTTGTCGTCGCGGAGCACCACGTCCGACGCGCCCTGTGCGACCTGCGTCCCGCGGTCGCCCATGGCGATGCCCACGTCGGCGTTGCCGAGCGCCGGCGCGTCGTTGACGCCGTCGCCGGTCATCGCCACCGTGTAGCCCGCGTCCTGGAGCGCCCGGAGGATGCGGACCTTGTGCTCGGGCGCGACGCGGGCGAACACGTTCGTCTCCTCGACGACCCGGCCGAGTTCCGCGTCGTCCATCCCGGCCACCTCGGTCCCCGTGACGACCGAGTCGGCGTCGATGCCGACCTCGCGGGCGATGGCGCGGGCCGTCCGCGGGGTGTCGCCGGTCGCCATCGTCACCCGAATCCCGGCGTCGAGGCAGTCGGCGACCGCCTCGGCGACGCCCTCGCGCGCCGGGTCGGTCATGCCCTGGAGCCCGAGGAAGACGAGTCCCGATTCGAGCGTCTCGTCGTCGGCGTCGGGGTCGACGCCGGGCGCGTAGGCGAACCCGAGCACGCGGAGCGCGTCGTCGGCGAAGGCGGTCACGGTCGCTTCGACGCGCTCGCGGCGCTCGTCGGTGAGCGGCTCGATTCCGCCGTCGACGAGGACGCGGTCGCACCGCGCGACGATTTCCTCGGGCGCGCCCTTCACGAGCGCGACGGGACCGTCGCCGGGCGCGTCGAAGTCGTCCACGACGACCGACATCCGCTTTCGCTCGGAGGTGAAAGGGACCTCGCGGAGCCTGCCGTCGGGGTCGCGCGAGCCGTCGAGGCCCGCGTCGGCGGCGGCGGTCACGAGCGCGACTTCGGTGGGGTCGCCGCGGTGGTCGCCGCCGTCGAGCTCTTTGGTGTCGTTACAGCGGGCACCGCAGGACAGGAGCGCCGCGAGCGCCGGGTCCGGGCCGGGACCCGGGTCCGAGGCGGTCGCGGACGCCGAGTCTGCCGCGGCTGCCGCGTCGGTCGCGGCCGATGCGCCGCCGTTTTCGGACGCGGACGCGGCGACGGTCGACGCCGAGTCACCGTCCAGCTGGACCGTCCGGTCGTCGGGGAGCCACGCGCGGGTGACGGTCATGCGGTTTTCGGTCAGCGTCCCCGTCTTGTCGGTGACGATGTAGTCGACCGCGCCGAGGCTCTCGACGACCGCGAGGTTGCGGACGAGCGCGTTGCGCTCCATGAGCGTCCGCGACCCCAGCGCGAGGGTGAGGGTGACGACAGCCGGGAGGCCCTCGGGGACGGCCGCGACGGCGAGCGTGACGGCGACGAGGAGGACGACCACCGGGTCGGTGGCGGTGAGGAACAGCTGGACCGCCGCGATGAGCAGGATGAGCGCGACGATGCCGACGCCGATGCGGCGGCCGAGGCGGTCGACCTCGATTTCGAACGGCGTCTCGCGCTGGCGGGCCTGCCCGAGTTGGTCGGCGATGCCCCCGAGTTCGGTGTCCATCGCGGTGGCGACGACGACGGCCTCCGCGCGGCCCCTGACCACGGTGGTCCCGGCGTGGAGGACGCTCCCCCGGTCGGCCAGCGCCGCGTCGGCGTCGACCGCCTCGGCCGCCTTGTCGACCGGGACGCTCTCGCCGCTCAGCGTCGACTCGTCAGCGCGGCAGTCGGCCGCCGTGAGAATACGGGCGTCGGCGGGGACGGCGTCGCCCGCTTCGAGGACGACCACGTCGCCCGGCACGACCTCGGTCGCGGGGACCGCCCGAATCGAGCCGCCGCGTCGGACCGTCGCCTCCGGCGTCGCCATCTCCCGGAGCGACGCGAGCGCCTGCTCGGCGCGGTAGTCCTGTACGAACCCGAACAGACCGTTTCCGAGGAGGATGAGCAGGATGAGCGCCGCGTCGGTGTAGCCCGGGTCGCGGCCGGGCAGGAGGCCGACGGCGAGCGAGAGGCCCGCGGCGACGAAAAGCAGGAGGATGAGCGGCCCGGTGAACTGCGAGACGAGAAGCGAAAGCGGCGAGACGCCCTCCTCGTCGGCGAGTTCGTTCGGTCCCTCCTCGTCGAGTCGGCGGGCCGCGTCGTCGGGGTCGAGGCCGTCGCGGCTCGACCCGAGTCGCTCCAGCGCCGCCCCGCCTTCGAGCGCGTGCCACGGGACGCCCTCGCGTCCGCTCGCTTCCTCGTCCTCCCGACGCGCGGGTACCTGCTCGTGCACGGTTCGACCGAACGACACGAATCGACGTATGTCCACCGGCGATTTTCACCCCGCCGCAGTCGGCGGTACGATGAATACCGTTCGGGCCGCACGTTCGACCATGTGTGTGGTGTGTCAGCGTGTCTAATCGGGTGGCGGCATCGAGCGAGAGCGTCTGTCCGTACTGCGGCGTCGGCTGCGGCATCCGCTACGACGCCGACCGCGGGAGCGCAGTCGGGTGGGACGGCCCCGTCAACACGCGGGGTGAGCTCTGTCCGAAGGGGGCCGCGGCGTGGGACGTGGTCGAACACGACGAGCGCCTGACCACCCCGCTGGTGCGAGTGAACGGCCGGCTCGTCGAGGCGACGTGGGACGAGGCGTTCGACCGCATCGAACGCGAGTTCTCCCGCGTCGTCGCCGACCACGGCCCCGACTCGGCGTTCTTCTTCGCGTCGTCGAACTGCACGAACGAGGAGAACTACCTGCTGCAGAAGACGGCGCGGGCGCTCGGGACGAACAACGTCGACAACTGCGCGCGGCTCTGTCACGCCTCGACGGTGGCGGCGATGGGCGACCGCTTCGGCGCGGGGGCGATGACGAACTCGCTTTCGGACCTCGGCGAGGCCGACGTGTTCCTCGTGACCGGCGCGAACCCCGCCGAACAGCACCCGGTCATCTTCCGGTCGTACCTGCTTCCGGCGCTCAAGTCGGGGACGACGATGATTCACGTCGACCCCCGCGAGAACCAGACGACGAAGGCCGCCGACATCCACCTCCCGGTCGAGCCGGGGTTCGACATCCCGCTTCTCAACGCGATGGCCGCCGTCATCATCGAAGAGGGGCTGGTCGACGAGGCGTTCGTCGCCGAGCGCACCACGGGGTTCGAGGCGCTCCGCGAGCACCTCTCGGGGCTCGATATCGACGCGGAAGCCGAGCGCGCCGGCGTCGACCCCGACGACCTCCGAGCCGCCGCGAGAGCCTACGGCGAGGCCGGCCGCGCGGCCGTCTTCACCGGGATGGGGATGAGCCAGCACCACTGCGGCACCGACAACGTGCAGGCGCTCATCAACCTCCCGCTCCTGACCGGCAACGTCGGCAAGGCGGGGACCGGCGTCAACCCGCTCCGCGGGCAGAACAACGTGCAGGGCGCGGGCGACGTGGGCGCGCTCCCGAACGTCCTGCCGGGGTATCGCCCCGTCACCGACGACGACGCCCGCGCCGCCGTCGCCGACGCGTGGGGGTTCGAACCCCCCGCCCTGCCGGGGCTCACGGAGGTCGAAGCGACCCACCGCTTCGGCGACGAGGTGCGGGCGGCCTACGTCTTCGGCGAGAACCCCGCCGTGACCGAGCCGAACGCGAACCGCGTCCGCGAAGCGTTCGAATCCCTCGACTTCTGCGTCGTCCACGACGTGTTCCCGACCGAGACGACCGAATTCGCGGACGTGGTGCTCCCGGGAAGCGTCTGGGCCGAGAAGTCGGGGACGGTGACGAACACCGACCGGCAGGTCATCCGGATGAACCGGAACGTCGCGCCGCCGGGCGACGCCCGCGCGGACCTCGATATCCTCCGGGAGCTCGCCGCCCGCGTGGCCGGCCTCGACGCGCCCGCGACCCCCGAGGGCGTCTTCGAGGAACTCCGGCGGGTGACGCCCATCTACGCCGGGATGTCCTACGACGGCATCGGCGCGGGGAGCCAGCGCTGGCCGTTCCCCGAGGGCGCGACCGAGGGGACCGCAGTCCTCCACGCCGACGCGTTCGAATCGGGGTCGAAGACCGCCCCGTTCCGGGCGGTCGAACACGTGGACCCGGCGGACCCCGTCGCCGACGGCGAACTCGTCCTCGTGACGGGGCGGGTGCTCCAGCACTTCAACAGCGGCGCGCTCACCCGACGCTCGGGCGTGCTGATGCGGATGCGCGGCGAGGACAGCCTGCAGATACACCCCGACGACGCCGCCGCTCGCGGCATCGAAGAGGGGGCGACCGTCCGCGTCGAAAACGACCGCGGGGAGGTCACGGTGGCGGCCGAGGTGACGCCCGCCGTCCGCCGCGGGACCGTCTTCGCCACGTTCCACTACGCCGACCCGCTCGTGAACCGACTGACCGGCGACGCGCTCGACCCGGTGGCGAAGATTCCCGAGTACAAACACAGCGCCGTCCGCGTGACGGTCGCGCCGGTGGAGGGCGGCCGATGACTGAGGGCCCGTCTGCGCCCCCCGCGTCGCTCCCGACGCTCGCCGACGCCCTCGGCATCGGCCCGGACGACCTCGTCTGCGCTGTCGGCGCCGTCGGCGCGGGCGGCAAACAGTCGCTTCTCTCCCACCTCGCCCGCGACCTCGACGGCGTGCTCACGAGCACCGTCCGCATCTCCGTCTTCGACGACGAGGTGGCCGAGGTGGTCGTCACCGACACCCCCGAGACCGCCGTGGTGGAGACGCCGACCCGCCCGCTCGGCGTCGTCGCGGAGCGCGAGCGCCCCGACCGCTACCGCGGCTACGACCCGGCGACGGTCGATCGAGTCGCGCGCGCCACCGACGACGTGGTGCTCGTCAAAGCCGACGGCGCGCGCTCGCGCTGGCTGAAAGCGCCCGGCGAGGACGAACCGCAACTCCCCGACACGGCCGACCTCGTCTGCCCGGTCGCCAGCGTCCGGGTGGTGGGCGAACCGCTCACCGACGAGCGCGTCCACCGACCGGAACTCGTCTCCGACGTGTCGGGGACGGCCGTCGGCGACGCGATATCCGAGTGGGACGTGGCCGCCGTGCTGGCGAACGACCGCGGCGGGATGAAAGACGTGCCAGAGACGGCGCGGGTCGTCCCGGTCCTCGACATGGTGGACGACGAGCGGCTGGCCGAGACGGCCGACGAAATCGCCGGGTGGCTCTGCGAGCATCCCCGGGTCGAACGGGTGGTGGCGACGTCGCTGGCCGACGACGACCCGGTCGTCGGGTTCTACTGACACCCCGCGAGGCCGACACCCGCGAGGCGACTATCTGGCGGTCTCGCGGCCCGTCAGCTCGTCGAGTTCGAGCTCCACGAGGTGGAAGTCGAGGTCGTCGACCTCCTCGTCGAACACGCGGACGCCGCCGAACAGTTCGTTGATGGTCGCCGCGTCGGGGCGCTCGTCGTCCGGGAGGACCCGAATCGCCCCGCGGGCCATGACGCTCCACGAGTCCTCGCCCGCGTCCTCGTAGCAGACGAACGTCGCCTCCTCGGTCTCCTCGATGAACGCGAGCTTCTCGCTTCCGCCGTCGTCGGTCAGACGGAACAGGAGCCGGTCGCCGTCGGCGTCGTAGAAGACGTGCGCTGGAATCGCGTAGGAGCGGCCGCCGTCGGCCAGCGACAGCACGCCCGACGAGGCGTCCGCGAGGCGTTCGGCGACCGTTTCGGGGTCGGTCCCGACGGTGTAAACGTATCTGATATCTCGCATACGTGTCGTTCGCGCTCTCGTCACATGAAACGGTGGTGCGCCGAAGGCGGGTTCGCGGGCGTCGGGTCGAACCTCAGGGGAGATAGAACTGCGACTTGGGGAACCGCTTGCGAACCTCCGGGGGCGCGTGGCGGACGATGTGCACGTCGTGTGTGTCGTCGCTCGCGACGTTGCCGCCGACGCTGACCAGCGGGACGACGACGCGACCCGCGTTCTCGCTGCCGACGAAGACAACGGCCGCGTCCGCCTCGGACGCGACCGCTCTGAGCTTCGAGACGATGTTCCCCGGTGCGGGGTCTCGACCGACTGAAACGGCCCGAAACGACGCCGACGGCGCGATGTCGACCGCGGTTTTGTGGAGTTCTCCGACGACCGTCTGCCGGTCGAACACCTCCCGCGACGGGACCCACCCCGCCTCGACGGCGTACGCCGAATCGTCGGGGACGACGGCGACCGCGAGCACGTCGTGGCCGGTGGCCGACGCGAACTGCGCGGCCCTATCGAGCGCGGCGTTCGCCAGCCGAGAGCCGTCGTAGGCGACGAGGTACATGCGTTCCGGTCGTTCTGCGACCGTGATAAATCAGTCGTCGGCCACCGACTCGATTCGCTCGCCGGACGACGCGAGTCGGTCGAGCGCCTCCTGTGCGGCGTCGCTCACGTCGTCGGCGTCGCGGTAGGAGTCGCCGAGGCCCACCTCGCGGCGGTGCCACTCGCCGTCGGCGAACGCGAAGATATCGACCCACCAGTAGAGCGTCAGCCCCCGCGCGAACTCGGTGATGGTGACGCGCCGGTCCGAGTCGGGCGACTCGTAGACGGTCTTGGCGCTCGCCTCGTCGGTGTCCACGTCGGTCTCGACGGTCCACCCCTCCGGAACGGCGAGCGAGAAGGGGTCGTCTGTCATCATCGTTCCCGACGGGACGGAGCGACTTGATTGGTCCGCTTTCGGCGATCGTCTCGGAAAGGCGACTCAGTCGAGCGACCGCGCCGAGTTGGCGACGACGAGCAGGCTCGACGTGCCCATGGCGACGGCGGCGAAAAGCGGGTTGAGCACGCCGAGGGCGGCCAGCGGGATGGCGACCGCGTTGTAGCCGAACGCCCACGCGAGGTTGCCGCGGATGCGGCGGTTCACCCCGGTCGAAAGCGAGAACACCTCGGGAATCGCGTCGATGTCGCGGCCGACGAGCACCGCGTCGGCGGCGTCGCCCGCGATGTCCGTCCCCGTGCCGAGCGCGATGCCGATGTCGGCGGCGGCGAGCGCGGGCGCGTCGTTGCTCCCGTCGCCGACCATCGCCACGGTCCCCCGGGCGCGGAGGCGCTCGACCGTCTCGGCTTTCGCCTCCGGCGGGACGCCCGCGAACACGTCCGTCACGTCCGGGTGGTCGCGGAACCGTCGCGCGGCGCGCTCGGAGTCGCCCGTGAGAACGACGACCTCGCGGCGTCCCCCCGCGGCGACGGCGGCGACCACGTCGTCCCACGCCTCGCGCGGTTCGTCGCCGACGACGAGCACCGCCCGAGAGCGCCCGTCCCAGCCGACGACGACGGGAACCGCGCCCTCGTCGCGGGCGGCCTCGACGGCGGTCTCGTGGGCCGGCGCGAGCGTCACGCCCTCATCGCGGAGGAGGTCGGGGTGGCCGACGACGACGCGCTCGCCGTCGAGTTCGCCGGAGACGCCGCGGTCGTGGACGGTCACGTCGTCGACCGAAACGTCGGGAATCGTCGCGTTCGCGTCCCCCTCCTCGATTCGGTCTTCGGCCGCCTCGACGACAGCGGTCGCGAGCGGGTGCGCCGAAAAGCGTTCGAGTGCGGCGGCCGCGGCGAGCGCGGCGGGTTCGTCGTCGCGGTCGTCGCTCCCGTCTCCCTGCTCGCCAACGTCGCTCCCGCCCTCGGTCTCGCCGTCACCGACGACGCGGAGGACCGCCATGTCGCCGTCGGTGAGCGTCCCGGTCTTGTCGAACACGACCACGTCCACGTCGGGGACGGCCTCGAAGACGGCCTCGGAGGCGACGACGATGCCCCGGCTCGCGGCCTCCTTGATGCCGGAGGCGACCGCCAAGGGCGTGGCGAGGCCGAGCGCGCAGGGACACGAGACGATGAGGACAGTGAGGCCGACGAGGAGCGCCTCGGTCGGCGTGCCGCCGCGGACGAGCGTCCAGCCGAAGGCGACGGCGGCGAGGACGAGCACCGTCGGCACGAAGATGGTCGCCAGTTTGTCGGCGAGGCGCTGGACGCCCGAGCGGGCGCTCTGGATGTCCCAGAGCAGTTCGACCAACCGGTCGAGCGTGCTCGTCGCGTCCTCGCCGACCGCGACGACGAGCGGGCGGTCGGTGACGACAGTGCCGCCGAGCACGTCGTCGCCGGGGCGCTTCGTCCGCGGCATCGACTCGCCGGTGACGAGCGCCTCGTCGACCGCGGCGGTCCCCTCGCGAACCGTCCCATCGACCGGCACGCGCTCGCCCGGCCGAACCTCCACGAGGTCCCCCGATTCGAGCGCGTCGAGCGCGACCGTCTCGACGGCGGCGTCGCCGGGGCTGTCCGCCCCGCCCGCGACTCGCCGGCGGGCCTCCGAGACGCGCGAGGCCGCGAGGTCCGAGAGCATCCCGGCGGCCTTCCGCTTGATGCGGTCCTCGTAGTAGTTGCCGAGCGTGACGACGAGGATGATGGCGACGGTCACGTCGAAGTAGACGTGGGTCTCGCCGACGAGGACGGCGGCCGTCGAGTAGACGTAGGCGCTCGTCGCCGCCAGCGAGACGAGCAGGTCCATGTTCGGCTGGCCGGCGCGGAGGCTGACGAGCGCCCCGCGGAGGATGGGAAAGCCGGTGTAAAACAGGACGATGGAGGTCATCACCCAGATGTTGCCGAGGATGTAGATGCCGTCGAACACGCCGAGTTCGACGACCGGCTGGAAGCCGACGTAGGTCGGGTACAGAAACAGGACGTACCACAGCATCACCATCATGCCGAAGACGCCGCCGCCGATGACGAAGCGGGCGACCTGGTTGTCGGAGCGCTCGGCGGCCTCGCGTTCCTCTGGGTCGCGCGTGCCGTAGCCGTAGCGCGCGAGCGTCCCCGACAGCCCGTCCAAGTCGGCGGTTTCGGGGTCGTAGGTGACGCGGACCATGTCGTTGGCGTAGCTGGCTTCCGCGGCGTAGACGCCCTCGCAGGTCCGCGCGGTGCCCGAGACGAACGCCTCGCAGGTGGCGCAGTGCATCCCGTCGACGGCCATGTAGGTCCGCTCGGCGTCGTCGGGCACCGCGTCGGCCTCGCCCGCGAGTTCGCGCTCGACCGTCTCGGGGTCGGCGCTCGCGGCGTCGCCGAGCGCGCGGGTGATTTCGAGACAGCCGCGACAGCAGAACTCGCCGTCTACCTCGTCGCCGGTGACCGGCGGCGTCGGCGTCAGCAGTCCGCAGAGGTCACAGCCCTCGGCGTCGTCGCCGTCGCTCCCGCCGCCGGCCGACCCGCGGGACCGCGTCGTGGTCGACATCGTCACAACGGTTGGTAGAAGGGCACGTGAAGGTGCGGGACCGACACGCCCAGAAGCATCAGCCCGTGGGACAGCGGGATGTAGCCGAGGACGAGGAACGCCGCCCCGAGCGCCCGGTGGAGCGTCGCCCGCCGGCGCGCCGAGACGCGGCCCAGAAGCGTCCCGTAGAGGAACAGCGTCGGAATCGTCCCGAGACCGAGCAGGCCGAGGAGGGCGGCGGCCCGGAGCGGCTCGCCCGTCGAGAAGGCGTACAGGTACGCCGGGTAGATGATGGGACACGGGAGCAGGCCGTGAATCGCCCCGAGGCCGAGGATTCGAGGGCCGCCGACGAGGCTGTCGACGCGGGCGGTCGCCCACCCGCTGACGCGGCCGAACAGGCGGGTGACCGCGGCCGGCGTGAACCGGTCGATGGCGGTCGACCGCCCGACGAGGTAGCCGACGCCGGTGAGGATGATGGCGGCCCCGACGAGCAGACCGGTCGCCCCGCGGACGCCGCTGCCGACGGCGACCACCGAGTCGAACGCGTCGAAAAACAGGCCGCCGACGAGGGCGAAGACGGCCCCGATGGCCGCGTAGCTCAGCGCCCGCCCGACGTTGAACAGGGCGTGTTGGCGGACCTGCCGGAGCGTGAGCGACCGGCTGTCGACGCCCTCGCGGTCGGCGAGGCGGTCGGCGTAGACGCTGACGAGCGGGCCGCACATCCCGAGGCAATGTGCCCCGCCGAAGAGGCCGACGAGGAGGAACGCGATTGCCTCGGGCGTCGCGGCGGGCAGTCCGAGCGAGATGCCGCCGTCCATCTCAGGCGGCGTGTTCGGCGTCGGTCTCGTGGTCGGCGTCGCCGTCGTGGCCGTGTCCGCCCTCGGTCGGACTCATGAGGAAGTAGATGACCGTGGAGATGAGAAGCACGTTGACGGCCGTGACGACGCCCGCGAGGGGGTTCTTCGTCACGCCGAAGATGACCGCTGGCAGGAGCGCGAGCAGTGCGACGGTTCCGGCGCGCCGTGGCGTGAGTTCCATATCGGTCCATTCGCGACCACGGTGTTTCTGATTTCGCCTATTCCCACCGCGTTGGAATGGGGTGTTGCGTTAAAGTCCCGTTATTCCTCATGACCGGGTATGGCCGTTGATTCGACAGCAGAGGGAGCCGCGTCCTCTGCCGCGCGCACTTCCACCGACGGAGGCGTGCCAGCAAACGCGGATTCCCAAGGAGATTCCGGGCAGGCCGAGCCCCCGGTGGATTCTATCGTCGGGACGGCCGACGACGGCATCGTTCGCGAACTCGGACACGACGACTTCGACCCGGTCGGGACGCTCGTGCTCGTGCTCATCTACATGGCGATTCTCATCGGCATGTGGGTGTTCATGTACTTCGTCGAGTTCCTCGGACGGGGCCTCACGGTGGTTGGATAGATGGAGATACACGCCTACGAGAAACTCTGGTTGGCGCTGGCGCTCGTCCTCATCGTCGGGTTCATCGGGACGATTACGTACGGGGCCGCCGGCGCGGGCATCGACATGATAGACGACAAGGGCGGCACGGTCGACCCGGCGACGCTCGACCAGCATCCGAAGTTCGGCGACCCCGGTATCGAGCGGACCGGCGAGAACAGCTACGACGTGTACGTCGTCGCCCGCCAGTTCGTCTTCGAACCCGGCACGACGCAGCCGCTCCGCGTCCCCGCCGGGAGCACGGTCACGTTCCACGTGACCGCCGCCGACGTCATCCACGGCTTCGAAGTCGTCGGCACGAACGCGAACACGATGGCGATTCCCGGGCAGGTCTCGGAGTTCACCGTCGAGTTCGGCGAGCCCGGCGAGTACGGGTTGCTGTGTAACGAGTACTGTGGCTCCGGCCACCACGTGATGGAAGGGCAGATTGTGGTTATGGAACAAGAGAAATTCGACAGCTGGTACGAACAGCAACAGGCGGACGGGGAGGCTGAGAACTGATGGCGACCGCATCCGGCGGCGGCGAGTTCGTCGATAAGTTCCCAGACGAGGCGGCCATCGTCAAGGCGAGTTTCCTCATCGCGTTCGTCTCGCTCGGAATCGGCGCGTTCTTCGGCCTCATTCAGGCGCTCCACCGGACGAACGTCCTCCGCGTCATCGACTCGGCGGACTACTACACGGTGCTGACGGGCCACGGCGTGCTTCTCGCCATCGTCTTCACCATCTTCTTCCTCTGTGGGGTGTTCCACTGGGCGGTCGCCAGAAGCCTCGACCGACCCGCCGAAAGCGCGCTGTTTTCGTGGGCGTGGGTCGGCCTGATGACGACCGGCACGGTTCTGGCCACGGTCGCCATCCTCGGCGGCCTCGTCCCGAACCTCGGCATGAGCGCGGACGTGCTGTTCACGTTCTACGCGCCGCTGCAGGCGCACCCGATATTCTACATCGGCCTCGCGATGTTCATCGTCGGCACGTGGCTCGCCGGCGCTGACTGGTTCCTCTCGTACCGCGCGTGGCGGCGGGACCACGAGGACGAGCGCATCCCGCTACAGACGTTCATGGTCCTCACGACCATGATCATGTGGTACGTCTCCACCCTCGGCGTCGCCGTCTCGGTGGTGTTCTTCCTCATCCCGTGGTCGCTCGGCCTCATCGAGAGCGTCAACCCGCTTCTGACGCGGACGCTCTTTTGGTACTTCGGCCACCCCATCGTCTACTTCTGGCTGATGCCGGCGTACCTGCTTTGGTACACCGTGCTCCCCAAGCTCGCGGGCGGGCGGCTGTTCAGCGACCCCCTCGCGCGCGTGGTGTTCGTGTTGTTCCTCCTGCTTTCGACGCCGGTCGGGATTCACCACCAGTACCTCGACCCGGGCATCGCGGAGGGCTTCAAGTTCATCGCCATGACGAACACGATGTTCCTGCTGCTCCCGTCGTTGCTCACGGCCTTCACGGTCGTCGCGAGCATCGAACACGGCGCGCGTCAGCGCGGCGGTGAGGGCTACCTCCGCTGGCTCGGCGCGCTCCCGTGGCGCGACCCCGCGTTCACCGGGATGGCGCTCGCGGGCGCGATGTTCGCCGCCGGCGGCTTCTCCGGCATGATAAACGCCGGGATGAACATCAACTACCTCATCCACAACACGCTGTGGGTGCCGGGGCACTTCCACCTCACCGTCGGCACGGCCGTCGCGCTGACGATGATGGCCGGGTCGTACTGGCTCGTCCCGCAGGTCACGGGCACGAAGCTCTACAGCCGGCCCATCGGCCTCCTGCAGGTCATCATGTGGTTCGTCGGCATGGTGTTCATGTCGAACGCGATGCACCGCGCCGGCCTCGCCGGCATCCCGCGGCGCACCGCCGAACCGCAGTACCAGAACTTCGACTTCGTGACGCCCATCGGGAGCATCTTCGAGCTTCGGGTGCAGATCGCCCTCGGCGGGACGCTCCTGTTCCTGTCCGTGGTGCTGTTCCTGTTCAACATCCTCCTGACCTCGCTCGGCGAGGAGTCCGACCGGCCGGTCGACTCCCACCTGCCCGAGCCGCTTTCGGGGCCCGAGGGAAGCCCGCGCGTCCTCGACAACCTCGCGATGTGGACCGGTATCGCGGCGGTGCTCGTCGTGCTCGCGTACACGCTCCCGCTGGCCGGCATCATCCAGAACGGCGGCGGGCTGTTCGGCGGGGGCCTCCCCGTCCCGGCGACCGTCTCGGCCGGCTTCGACCTCGCGGCCACGACGGTCACGAGCGCGTTCAACACCCTCTGGGGGGTGGTCGCGTGAGGCTCACGAAGGCGCGGGCGCTCATCCTCATCGCGTTCAGCGTCCCCGTCGCCATCGAACTCCGCACGGTCGCGGGCTTCTTCAACGTGGAGCTCCCGCTCATCGCCGTGGCGGTCATCGAGTTCCTCTTTTTAGCCCTGCTGTTCGTGCTGTACGGGCTCTACGGCGAGGGGTCGGAGTCGGCGGCGTAACCGACGGCTCGACTCGCAGTTTCGACCCCCTGATTTTCCGGTTCGTCGCCGCGGTACCGTCGCGCGACGACCCGCGTACCGACATAAATCCCCCGCGATATCGGGGGAGACGCTCGGCCAGTTTCCCGGTCGTTGAGAAGCAGTCTCCGTTTATATTCCGTAGTCTCGCCTACGTCTAAGCGACCATGAGCAACCTCGACCTGATGAAAGCCGGCATCGGCCTCGCGGTCGTCATCGGCATCGCCCTCACGGCGGTCGCCGGCTACGCGCTGTTTACGACCCTCGGCGGCATCGAAGGCCTGACCGTCGCCCCCGAACTCCTCGTGTCCGTCCTCTTCGGCGGTCTGCTCGTCGCGGCCGCCGCGAGCGTCCGTCGGGTCGCGCCCAAGCCGCGCACCCGCGTCTGAGAGCGTCGTCACCGACCGACCACGGCTCCGCTGACTTCCGTTCTCCGCGACCCGTCCCGCCGAGCGGCCGCACCGGGCCGACGGTGACTATTCCTCTCGCATCGACGCCCGCCGCGCCGCCGAGGCGAAAAGCGATATCGCTCGAACACCAATAGAATGACATGTACCACACCGTCCTCGTCCCCACCGACGGCAGCGCCCGCTCCCGCGCGGCGGCCCGCCGGGCAATCGACCTCGCGAGCGCCTACGGCGCGGCGATTCACGTCCTCGCGGTCGTCGACGCCGGCGACCTCGGACTGTGGACTGCCGCTGACGTGCCGGTCGAGCGAGTGCGCGCGAGCCTCCGGGACGCCGCCGAGATGGCCGTCGAGGAGATTGCATCGCTCGCCGGTGACGCGGGCGTCGACTGCGAGACCGAAGTCCGCATCGGCGTGCCGTACCGGGAGATTCTCGACGCGGTCGCCGAGGCCGACACGGACCTCGTGGTGATGGCGACCCACGGGCGGACCGGCCTCGAACACGCGATTCTCGGGAGCACGACCGAACGGGTCGTCAGGCTCGCCGAGGTGCCGGTGTTGACCGTCAGAGAGTGAGCGCAGACTCGCTCGCTCGGAGCCGGAGCCGCTCGATCAGACTCAGACCAGCGCCCTGAGTCCGTCACGGAGCGCCCGTCGGCCGTAGACCGCGAGGCCGACGGCTCCGGCCGCGCCCAACAGGAGGGGAATCACGTCGAAGCCGTCGACCGCCAGTCGGAGCGCGCCCCAGACGAGGAACGCCGCGGCCTGCGCGACGTAGAACGCGAGGGTTTCGTTGAACGGGACGAAGCCGCCGGCGAGGAAGACCACACAGAGGAGCGCGATGCCGACCACGTCGGCGCTCATCGGCGGGAGCCAGCCGAAGGCGACCGCGCCGACGGCGAAGGCACAAAAGACGACGCCGACCGCCAGACGGAACGGGGCGATTTCGGCGAACAGCGACTTGTCCGGCGGAACGACGTTCGAACCGCCGTCGGCCGGTGTCGTAGATGTCGGAGGCACAGTCGCACGTTCGTCCGGAACTGTCAAAATTCTATTCTCTCGTGCGGCCGCGGTCCGCCTACTCCACGGGGATACGACTGCCGCCGCCGCCGCGGTCGCTCCGGTCGTCGCGGTCGACGGCGGGGCGCTCGTCGAGTTCGACGACGAGCGTCAGCGGGTCGCCCTCGCGGACGATGCCGACGGCGACGGGTTCGCCGGGGCGCGTCTCGGTGATGAGATAGCGCATCAACTCCTCGTGGGTGCGGACCGGGTTGCCCTCGATGGCGACGAGCACGTCGCCGCCGACGGGGATTTCCGTGCCGCGGTAGTCGGCCGTCCCGCGACAGCCGTGGAGGAAGCCCTCGTCCCCGTCGGAACCCGCGGCGTCGACGACGAGGACGCCGTGCGGCGCGTCGAGGTCGTTCGCGTCGGCAACCGTCGGCGTCACGTCGAGGGTGCGCGCCCGGAGGTACGAGTGGCGGTAGCGTCCGTCGGCGACGAGCGCCGGGAGGATGCGATTGGCGATGACCGGCGAGACGGCGAAGCCGATGTTATCGCCCTGCTTGGCGCGGTTGACGCCGACGACCTCGTAGGCGGCCCCGGCGTCGTCGGCGTCGGCGTCGCCGTCAGATTCCCCGGCGGCGAATCCCACGAGCGGCCCGCCCGAGTTGCCGGGGTTGATGGGGGCGTCCGTCTGGACCACGTCCGGGATGGCGAAGCCGTTCGAGGTGGGAAGCGACCGGTTCGCCCCGGAGACGATGCCCGCGGAGATGGAGCCGTCGAGGCCCAGCGGGTTGCCGAGCGCGGCGACCGACCGCCCCGGCGCGGGGTTGTCGGCCGCCAGTGGGAGCGCCGCGGCGTCGTCGGGCAGGTCGTCGACGGCGACGACGGCGAGGTCGGTGTAGGCGTCCGCGCCCACGACCTCGCCGACGCGCCACGACCCGTCGGCAAATCGGAGTTCGACCCGGCCGGCGTCGCCGGCGTCGGCGAGCCGCGAGACGTGCTCGTTGGTGACGAGATGCCGGTCGTCGTAGACGAAGGCGCTGCCCGCCCCACCGAGCCGGCGGCGGCCGCCGACGTAGACGGAGACGACCGAGGGGATGACGTCGCGGTACAGCGCTTCGAAATCGGGATGCGTTGGCATGGTGGTGCGACGGGGCGGCACATACCGCCGGGGCGTCGCTTACCTCGGGTTAGCGCCCGACGGATTTGAGCGTGTCGCGTGGTGACAACGGACACGACTGTCTCCCGCGGCAATCCGGTCGGGTGCGGCGGCCGCGGCCCGCGACCGAAGCGATGCCGCGAGGCCCCCAATTTAATACTATCTGTAGTAAACGTCGAGACAGCAATGGTCGCACTCGACGTACACGAGGACATGCAACGACTCGCCGACAGCGGCGTCGTCGCGGTGATGCGCGGCGCGGACGCGGACACCATCATCGACGTGGCCGACGCGCTCCACGAGGGCGGCGTCACCGCCTACGAAATCACGGCCGACAACCCCGACGCGATGGACCTCATCCGCGAGGTGTCGGCGTCCTTCTCGGACCGCGAGGCAATCGTCGGGGCAGGGACCGTTCTCGACGCGCCGACCGCGAACGCGGCCATCCAGGCCGGCGCGGAGTTCGTCGTCGGGCCGAACTTCGACGAGGGCGTCGTCGAGACCTGCAACCGCTACGGGACGCTCGTCGCGCCGGGCATCATGACCCCGACCGAGGCGACCGACGCGTACTCCGCGGGCGCGGACCTCGTGAAGGTGTTCCCCGCCTCCTCGCTCGGCCCCGGCCACCTCAAGAGCATGAAGGGGCCGCTCCCGCAGATTCCGATGATGCCGACCGGCGGCGTCGGCCTCGACAACGCCGCGGACTACATCGAGGCCGGCGCGGTCGTCGTCGGCGCGGGCGGCGCGCTCATGGACGACGAGGCAATCGAAAACGGCGACTTCGAGGTCATCACCGAGACGGCCCGCGAGTTCTCGAACGTCATCGACGACGCGCGAGACGACTGAGGGAGAGCGGGTGGTCGTCCTAATTTAAATAATAGAATATATAATATGTATTTAGCTATCCAAGACGAGATATAATATAATGACAAAAAGGAACGAAAGGACGGCCGTTTGGAATGGAATTATGTTTAGTTCTGAACCAAAATATAAAAATACAGCAATAAATAAACTAATCTTATCATACCCCTTCAGGTTATACGACTGACTATCTCCGCTTGGGCTGAGTTCGTTTCCTTCCATTTGCGTTAATCACTCCCCTGTGAGAAAATAACCATGCCGGATTTATGATTTCGGCTCCTGAGTACCCATCGATCTGCTTAGAGCTGGTTTCTTAATTTTAGTTTGGGGTATATTGTTTCCCGTTTCTGAGGTCTTCTTGTTCGTAGGCCGGAGATACGGTCCAGGAATCCTCCTCGTTAGTAATACCAAAACTGATTCCATCATCGGATATATTGGTATCTCCTAGACTTGCCGAATCATACAGCATTGAATAGGAGAAATATATCTCTCGTTCATTTAGGGGAACAGATGTGTCTGGATCAATATAAAGCGTCATGTAATCTTGTAGATCTAAGTCACCTCCGACTTCACCATCTCCAATTAGTGGATTCTGACCTTTGAAGTATAGGCCATTATACCGTGCAATAGCTCCCCCTTCTGGTGTTTGCTTTTTGCCAAGCTCAACCATGTCAGATCCAAAGCTATACCAACTCTCCCCATCTCTCTCCGGGGGTTTACTGTAGTGGTCTGGGTTATAGCCAATCTTAGCTATATCTTTTGGCTTTCCAGTATATGCATCATCTATACCACTGTTATCGAATGACCAGTGTAACTCTACTGCGTCATAACTACCAAGGCTGTAGTAAGTCATTGTTAGAGTAAGGTCTTTTTCCTCAAATCCCGAAATGATCTGTGTTGACGGGCCATCTGTACTTGAACCCGTTTTCAGGTCTACTTTTGTTGTTTTTTGTTCATTCCCGTATTCTATATCTTTATCATCGATGTATTTGAACCATTTATCAAGGCTCCAATCTTTTTTATCCCGCTTCTTCATGGCTTTGTCAAATTTCACCACGCTGTCTTCTTTCCCGGAACTGATTGTTGGGACCAAACCAACTCCAGCAGCTGCACCCATAGCTTGTAGAACAGTTCGTCGATTCGGTTGTTCTATGTTCTTATCAGACATCCAACTAGACTCTGACAATCAAAAACCATATTCATTTCTAAACAGTTGGAAATCCAATATGTGTTTCAGATCTGTAATGTTTATAATATCCATTGGTTCCCACGTATTAACTCTAAGAATTGGTCTTGATTAATATTGATTTGTTGTTATTATCTCCGTTCAATACCTTCCTCTCTGAAACAACCGCTGAGTAGGTGTGTGATACTTGTCGTGGCGGGGTTACTGATACAAGGGGTGCGGTAGACCCACAGTCTCATCCTAACAATTGTTCAATATGGATTGAGTCGAATAAAGGGACAAGGCGTGCTGTATACACTCTCTATTCTGCACGCAATTCAGCTCAGAAATCACGGGTTCCAACGGATCAAATCCCCTCGAACCGCCCGCCAATCGCTTCTTACCGAATCGACCGCACGCGTTCTTCGAACCCATCGGGAACCACGTCGGCGAGCGCGTCGGGGTCCGACTCGCCGTTGGCCGCGACGAGGTAGGCCGCGCCGTCGGCGTCGCCGTAGACGCGCTGGAAGTCGTAGACGAAGCCCCAGCAGTCGGTCGCCTCGGGAATCTCGTCGCTCTCGGTGAGGTACTCCACCTGCCGGACGACCGCGTACTCGACGAGTCGGTTGACCGCCTCGCCGCCCGGCGTGTCCGCGTCGAACACGCCGAGTTCGCGGGCCTCCTCGGCGAGCGGGACGAGCCGCGAGACGGCGGCTTCGACCGCCGGGGGCAGGTCCCCGACGCTCCCGTCGGTGACCGTCTCGTAGGCGGCCGTCACCGCGCCACAGCCCGTGTGCCCGAGGACGACGATATCTGTCGACTTGAGCGCCGACACCGCGTAGCCGACGGCGTCGTTGACGACGAGCCGCCCGTCGATTTCGGTCCACACCTGATTGCCGACGTTGACCGACGTGAACAGCTCGCCGGCCCTGTCGGCGCTCCAGACCGCGTCGGCGGGGACCCGAGAGTCCGAACAGCTCACCGAGACGACCGCCGGCGACTGCGCCTCGCGGACGCCCTCGAAGTGGTCGGCGGCGAGGCTCTCGACGTGTCGCGCGTTCCCGGCCAACAGCGACTCCAGCACTGTTCGCGTCATTGGATTACGTTGCACCCGCACGTCGATATAGCTCCCCGCTCGTCGCGATGTTCACCGCCGTCGGTGGGTCCTCTCGGCTATCGACTGTCATCGGCCGACTCGTCGCTCGCCTCGGTGTCGTCGTCGCCCGCCTCGACAGACTCGCCCCAGATGAAGGGGTCGTCCGGCTCTCGTTCGACCCCCGTCTCTGTCTCCGCCTCCGTCTCCCCGTCTTCGCCCTCGTTTTCGTCCTCGGTGGTCGTCGGCTCGGCCTCCTCGACGAACTCGGGCGTCTCACTCACGTCGGCCTCGTCGTCGGCGACCGCCTCCGAATCCGACGCGTCGGCGTCGCGGTCCGGTTCCGCGGCGCGGATGCCGAGGGCGGCCTGTCGGGACTGCCGTCGCGCCTCGCGTCGCGCCGAAAGCGCCTCGCGGAGACGGTCGTTCAGCGTCTCCCGAAGCTCCGCCGCGTCGGCGACTTCGATGTCGACCGCGGTCGCGTCGCCGCCGACGAGGGAGATGCTCCCCGCGGTGTCGGCCGTGACCGTCGAGACGCGCCAGCGGCGCTGGAAAATCGTCCGGCGCTCGATGACCGTCTGCACGCGGTAGTAGGGGACGAACCGCGTCTCGCGCTTCCAGAAGCCGTTGCGGGTGACGAAGTGGTCCTCGGTGAGCGCGTAGCCGCGGTGCCGCCACTGGAGCGCGCCGGCGACGACGGCCACCGGGACGAGCGCCAGCGGCACGAACCACGGAATCTCCTGCGGGAGAAACCGGTTCGCGCCGTAGAGCGCGAGCGTCGCCGCGCCGAGGACCAGCGAGTACCGGACGGCGTAGCGCCGGCGGATGCGCGTCGGCGGCCCCTCGAACGTCGGCACCTCGACGCCTTCGAGGTCGGCGACGAGGCCGAGCACGCGGTCGCGGGTCGCGAGCGGGATGGCCGCCTCGGAGCCGCGACCGCCGCTACCCGACCCGTTGGACCCGTCCGAACCGGGGGCGTAGCCCGCCGTCTCCACGAGGAGCGTCGCGTAGCCGAACCGGCGCTTCAGGGGGTTGTCCTCGACGGTGAGCGTCTGGAGCTTGTCGAGCGGAATCGACCCGTTGTAGCGCTGGAGGAGGCCGCGTTCGTACTGGAGTTCGTCGCCGACGCGGGTCAGCCGGAAGCCGTAGTAGTTCACCACCGCGGAGGCGAAGCCGGCGGCCCACGACACGAGCGCGACGAGGAGCACCAGCGCGACGATGCCGACGCCCGCGGCCGCGGCGCTCCCGGCGGGGACCGGTACGTCCACGTAGGAGGCGACGATGGGGAAGGCGGTCGACCCGAACACGAAGACGAGGCCGGGGAGTCGGAGGTCGAACGACAGCGCGCCGACGATGGCCAACTCCCGCGGCGTCAGTTCGAACAGCAGTTCCTGTTCGGGTTCGGGCGCGTCGCCGTCGGTGCCCCCGCGCTTCAGGCGGGCGACCTCCGACTGGATGCGGCGGGCCTCCTCGTAGCTGACGAAGCGGAGGCTGCCTTCGGTCTCGCCGCCGCCCGCGGTTTCGAGGTTCACGGCGGCGATGCCGACCAGCCGCTGGGCGACGTTGCGGGAGATGTCGACGTTCTGGATGCGCCGGTAGGGAATCTCGCGGTTGCGCCGGGAGAACACGCCCGACCGGATGTCCAGGGTGTCCGGCGTGAGTTCGTACTCGAACCGGCGGAAGTAGGCGAGTTCGTAGCCGGCGATGCCCAGCACGGCGACGCCGACGAGCGCGACGGCCCCGAGGCCGCCGAGGAAGCCGCCGAAGGCGGTCCCGCCGGTGAACGCGAAGAACGCGAGCGCGAACACGATGCTGGCGCTGCGCTGGACCGCCCGATAGGGCACCGAGAGCGGCGACAGCCGGGTCATACCGCGTCGTCGCCCTCGGACGCGATTGCGAGGCGCTTCAGTCGGTCTTGAAGGTCCTCCGCGCCCTCGGGGGTCAGCCCCGGAATCGACACGTCGGCACCGCGGGAGCCGGCGGTGTAGACGACGGTCGACGCGAGGCCGACGAGCCGTTCGAGCGGGCCGCGGGTCGAGTCGACGTGCTGGACCCGGACGAACGGGACGACGGTGTTGACCTTGGTGAGGACGCCGCGCTGGAGGTACAGCGAGTCGTCGCGGACCTCGTAGCCCCACGCCCGATACCGGAGCAGGGCGACGGCGACGCCGACGACGAGGACGATGACGCCGACCGCGACGGGGACGTACGCGGGTATCGAGACGGGGCCGAACATCGTCACCGCGGTCGCCACGCCGCCGACGACGAGGGCGAACACGACCGCTCGGGCGACCCACAGAAGACGGATACGGGGGTGGAGGCGATTCACGGGAATCCCTCCGAGCGCGTGAACATCGTATACTCCGGCGTCTCCTCGAACGGATAAATAACTGTGGCCGCGACCGAATCGGCTTACGGGGTGGCGGCGAGCCGGCGTTCGACCCGTCGGGTCGCGGTGTCGAGCGTCGAGCCGACCGCCGCGAGCGTCGCAAGCACCGGGTACCGGACCGACAGGTCGGCGTAGAGGAACTCCGTCACGTCCGGCACCAGCGCGGAGAGCGCCCGTCGGTGGTGTGAAATCGTCTCCTGTCGCGCCGCGACGAGTTCTTCGAGTCGCTCGCGGAGCGCCGATAGCTCCTCGTAGAGCGCCAACAGCGCGTCGAAGCCGCGTTCGGAAAGCGGCGTCCGATCGAGGTCGCCGAGCCGGCCGAGGAGGGCTTCGATATCGTCGCGCATCGACGCCACCGACTCGGCCTCCTCGTCGACGACCTCGACGAACCGCTCGCGCTCGTCCAGCGACGACGCGGCCGCCGCGGCGACCGTGCGCCGGAGCGGCGGCGACAGGACGCTCGCCGACCGGAACGCGGTCGCCACGTCCGGGCCGAACTCGGCGGCGAGGCTCTCCTCGAAGTCGTCGCCGTACTCCTCGTCGTAGTGCGGGACGGACATCACGGTCCGCTCGTAGCTCCGGCGCAGGCCGGAGAGCGCGGCGTCGGTCCTGTCTCGCCCGCCCCGCTGGCCCACGAGCGTCGCGGCCGCGGGGGCCTGATTCGGAGTCGACGCCGTCGCCCGCGACGCGACGACCTCGCGGCGGAACGCCCGGAACGCCTCGCGTTCGTCCACGCAGCGGCGGCGCTCGGCGCGGAGTGCCTCGCGGGCGTCGTCGAGGCGGTCGAGGCTCACCGCCATCGAACCGCCCCCGGAACGTCCGAGCCGACGACCCGTCTCGGCGGCGTCCGCTCGTCGACGAGCGGGAGCGCAGACAGCTGCCCGCGCTCGGCGTGCGCGGCGATACCCTGCCCGTGGGCGGCCCCGGCGGCGGCGAGCGTGTACGCCTCGGCCATGCCCTTCGGTCCCGCGAGCGGGACGAGTCGGACGGTCGTCCCGCGGCGGTCGACGTCGACGAGGATGAACGCCTGCGGGAACGAGCAGGTCGCCGGGGCGATGAGTTCGCGGACGCCGGCTCGCACCGCCGTCGCGGGCCAGTGGATATGTCCGGAGAGCACGAGCGGCGCGTCGTGGCGCGCGAGCACCGCGGCGAGTTCGTCGGCGTTGCGGAGCTGGTAGAAGTCGGCGTCGGGGAACTGGCCGGTGTGGCGGCGGGGGTGGAAGACGTTGTGGTGGAGGACGACGACCGGGGTCGTCGCGTCAGCGAGGATCGTGTCGAGCCAGCGGAGTTGGGAGTCGGGAACGGCCCCCTCGTGGGTGTCGGTGAGCGAGAGGTTCGGGCCGCCGCCGGCGGAGTCGAGGCCGACGATGTCGACGCCGCCGACCCGGCGGACGAACGGGAGGGCGTCGTCAGCGTAGCGCGCCGCGAACTCGGCCGGCGTCGGGGCGTCGTAGTCGTCCCAGCGCTTCGGCACGTCGTGGTTGCCGGGAACCGCGACCCGCGGCCCCGGCAGGTCGCGGAGGAGTTCGTCGACCACGTCGTACTCCTCGGGGCGGCCGTCGCGGGTCAGGTCGCCGAGCAGGACCGTCGCGTCGACGTCGAGGTCGGCGATGGTCGAGACGGCGGTCCGAAGCCGCGTCTCGCTCCGGTGGTAGACTTTCCACGTGCCGGAACCCGTCGGCGTGACGTGCGGGTCGGCGACGACCGCGAGCCGGGTCGGCGTCTCCGAGACCGGTCGTGCGAGGCGCGCGAGCACCGGACCGGGACCGCGCTCGGCCGACCTCCCGACCGGCGTCTCCCCGATGGTCAGCGGGGCGTCCGGGCTCATCGGTCGATGGTCCGCGTGAACGTCCCCAGCGCGGTCTCCCGGTGGACGCGTATCCGCCCGGTCTCGGGACACAGCTCGATTCGAAGCGGCGACTCGGTGGCGCGCGTCTCGTCCCCGTGCATACACGTGGACTCACCCGGACCGAGCCCATAAACATATCGTACAGAATATATATTTTCTAACGTAGATATAGATACTCTACGGAGCCCTCGGGAGTCGGTGCCGGCGTCAGTTGAGGAGCAGGCCGGCGTCGACGAGGAGCAAGACGGCGACGAGCGCGGCACCGAGGTAGAACGGCGCGGCCTTCTCGGCCGGCGTGCGGACCTTCTTTTCGGCGAGGCCGTCTTTCGCGCGGGCCCGACCGACTTCGACGAGGCCGGTCAGGACGAACCAGAGCGCGAGCATCCCGAGGACGAGGTGGCCGCGGCCGGAGCCGAACAGGCTCTCGGCGGTGTAGCGCGTGCCGGCGAGGTGGCCGCCGGTGGCGAACATCACGAGCGAGGCCCCGCGGGACCACATCGTCAGCCGCGAGACGACCGATTCGAACGCGGCGGCGCGGATGTTCCCGGCGCGGGCGGTCGGCAGCACGGCGAGCGCGAAAAAGAGGACGCTCCCCGTCCAGAGACCGCCGACGACGAGGTGGAGCGTTGCCATCACGGTGTCGATGAGTGCCATGTCCGTCGGGTTAGTTCAGCGATGCTTGAAGGTTTCACCTTCGGGCGGGCGGGGCGGTGGACCGACCGCACGCGGTCGCCGGGTTCGCCGACACAAATTTATTTGTCACTCGGTCGAACGTTTCGAGCCATGTCAGGAGAACTCCCTCCCGAAGCGTTCAGCGACCTCTCGGTCACCGGCGAGGTCGCCGTCTCGCCGGACGGGTCGACGGTCGCCTTCACCGCGACCGAGTGCGACCCCGACGAAGACGAACGCGTCGCCTCCCTGTTCGTGGTCCCCGCCGACGGCTCCCGCGAGCCGCACCGACTCACTCGTCACCCCGGCGCGTCGTCCCCGACGTGGTCGCCCGACGGAAGCCGACTCGCGTTCGTCGCCGCCCGCGACGAGGACCTCTCTCGGCGGGTCGGCCGCGCGGACGACGAAACCGAAGGCGAGGCCGACGATGCTGATGACGCCGACACCGAGGATACCGACGATGGCGACGACTCCGACGACGAACCGCCAACCGGCGGCGAGAGCGGTCCCAAGCCGCAGGTCTGGTGTTTCGACCTCGAACTCGGCGGCGACGCGACCCAGCTCACCGACCTCGACGAGGGCGTCTCGGAGTTCGACTGGTCGCCGGACGGCGACCGCCTCGTCGTCTCCGCGCGCGACCCGACCGACGAGGAGCGCGAGTATCTCGACGAGCGGAAGGACGGCGGGCCGGTCGTGACCGAGCGGCTCCAACACAAAATCAACGGCGTCGGCTGGACCGACACGGTGACGACCTACCTGTTCGTCGTGAACCTCGACACGGGCGAGACGGAGCGCCTCGACGACGCAACCGCCGCGGGCGCGTTCGCCGACGCCGGCGGTCTCCAGCCCACGTGGAGCCCCGACGACCGAATCGCCTACGTCTCCTGCGACGCCGACCGCCCGGACGACACGCTCGAACAGGACCTGTTCGTCATCGACGCCGACGGCTCGAACGACCGGAAGCTGACGAGCGGCGGCTACGCGACCGGGACGCCGCGCTGGAGCCCCGACGGCTCCCGAATCGCGTTTCAGGCGGGTGACCACGAGAACTGGTACGTCCCGCGCGAAATCCGCGTCGCCGACCTCGATTCCGACGAGGTCCGGTCCGTCTCCACGTCGCTCGACCGGACGCTCGCGTTGGGGGCCTCGCCGTCGTGGGCGGGCGACGACGAACTCTACGCGCTCGTCGCCGACGAGGGGAAGTCGCGCATCGCGCGACTCGACCCCGATACCGACGCCCCCGAGCGCGTGTTCGACGCACAGGGCGAGTTCAGAGCGATACAGGGACTGCACGTCGCCGGCGACACGGCCGGCCTGCTCGTCTCCGACCCGGCCGACGGGTGGGACGCCTACGCCGTCTCTCTGGCCGACATCGACGCGGTCGACGCGGCCCACGCCGAGTCGTTCACCCGACTGTCGGCGCTCAACGAGACCGTCACCGACGAGTACGAGATGCCGAAGGTCCGACGGGTCGCCTTCGAGAGCGACGGCTGGGAAGTCGAGGGCGTCGTCTACGCGCCCGCCGACTTCGACTTCGACGACCCCGACCCGCGCCCGACGGTCGTCGCCATCCACGGCGGCCCCATCGCCTACGACGAACCGGCGTTCCGGTTCGACCACCCGGTGTTCACCTCCCGCGGCTATCTCGTCGTGCGCGTGAACTACCGCGGGAGCACCTCTTACGGGCGCGACTTCGCGGAACAGCTCCGAGGGCAGTGGGGCTCGGTCGAGGTAGACGACATCGTCGCGGGCGTCGAGGACCTCGTCGACCGCGGTTGGACCGACCCGGAGCGCGTCTTCGGCTACGGCATCTCCTACGGCGGCATCGCGCAGGGCTACCTCGTGACCCAGACCGACCTCCTGACGGCGGCCGCCCCCGAACACGGCATCTACGACCTCCGGTCGTCGTACGGCACCGACGACAACCACCTGTGGACGAGATACGAGTTCGGCCTCCCGTGGGAGAACCCGGAGGCGCTCGACACCTCGTCGGCCATCACCGACGCCGGCGACATCGACACGCCGCTTCTGGTGATGGCGGGCGGGCAGGACTGGCGGTGTCCGCCGAGTCAGTCAGAACAGCTCTACGTCTCCGCGAAGGCACAGGGCGTCGACGCCAAACTCGTCGTCTACCCGGAGGAACAGCACTCGATTTCGACGCCCGAGCGGGCGACCCACCGACTGGAGCAGATTCTCGACTGGTACGAGCGTCACGACCCGGCGGTCGAGACAGACGACACGGCGGACGATACGGACGGCGGCGACTGAGAGGCGCGGGCGTCGGCGGCCTCACCGAAGCACCGCGGGCGGCTTCGCCGTCACGTCGAGGTCGGCCGCGTAGTGGAGTACCGGGTCGCCGCCGGGGTGGTCGAAGCCGCAGGCCTCGAACATCGTGTTCGCGCGAATCTCGGCTTCGACGTCCTGTATCGGCCACGGGTCGTGGTCGATGTCGCCGATGACGACGGGCCACTCGTCCGTGTAAAAGCGGTAGTTCTCGACGAGGAACGCGTCGAGCGACCCGGGGTCGAGGGTTCGGACCTCGCCGGTCGGTCGGTAGGTCGCCTCGAACCGCGCTTCCGGCGTCTCGGCGGTCGCCGGCCGGTAGCTCTCGTAGTCGACCGCGCCGTCTCGCTCCTCGACCGAGATGGTCGCGTAGTGGTACGGGAGCCGGTAGCCCAGTCGGGCCATCGTCACGCCGAGGCGGTCGGCGGCGTCGAGGGTGAAGAAGTAGACGCCGCGGGGGCCGCCGTCGGCGGGTTCGACGTAGGTCCGGAGGTTCACCTCGGGGAACCCCAACCCGATTGGCGACCCGCGCGGGCGGATGTCCGTCATGTCGAACGAGACGACGCCGAGCCACGCCCGCCCGTCGCGGGTCGCCACCGTGAGCCGGTCGGGAAGTCGCGGCTCCACGAGTTCGGGAGCGACCGGCCAGTGGGCGAACAGCGTGTGCCGCCAGCGCATCGACAGGAGGTCCATAGCGACCGTTAGGACCGCCGACGGGTGTGGGTTTCGGCGGTCGCGGGCACCGCCCTCTGCGGTCGATTTCCCCCAGCGAAACGCACAGGTGTCTGGCGACGAACTGTCATCTATGGGACTCGAAAACGCCAGCGGCACGTTCGACATCGGCGGCGACCTCACGGTTCACCGACTCGGCTTCGGCGCGATGCGCATCACCGGCGACGACATCATCGGCGAGCCGGACGACGTGGAGAACGCGAAGAAGGTCCTCCACGAGTCGCTCGTCCACGGCGTCGACCTCATCGACACGGCGGACTCCTACGGCCCCGCCGTCTCCGAGCGCCTCATCGGCGAGGCGCTCGCGCCCTACCCGGACGACCTCGTGGTCGCCACGAAGGGCGGTCTGCTCCGCAACACCGACGGCGACTGGAAGCCCAACGGCGACCCCGACTACCTCCGGAACGCCGTCCTCGGAAGCCTCGACCGCCTCCGCGTGGACACCATCGACCTCTATCAGCTTCACCGCCCCGACCCGCACGTCTCCTTCGAGGACTCGGTCCACGCGCTCGCCGAGATGAAAGACGAGGGACTGATTCGGCACGTCGGCCTCTCGAACGTCTCGGTCGAACAGCTCGACGAGGCGCGCGACATCGTCGACATCGCCACGGTCCAGAACCGCTTCAACATCGGCGACCGCGAGTTCGAGGCGAGCCTCGACGCCTGCGAGGAGTACGGCATCGGCTTCATCCCGTGGTACCCGCTGGGCGCGGGCGACCTCGGCGACCGGGCCGACGCCGTCTCCGCGGTCGCGGCGAAACACGACGCGACGCCCCAGCAGATCGCCCTCGCGTGGCTCCTGTACCGCTCCGACGTGATGCTTCCCATCCCCGGCACGTCCAGCGTCTCGCACCTCCGCGACAACGTGGCGGCCTCGCACATCGACCTCGACGACGAGGACATGGACCGACTGGCCTGACGTGGAGTACACCGTCGTACAGGGCGACATCGCCGCCCAGTCGGCCGACGCGCTGGTGAACGCCGCGGGGACGAGCCTCCGGATGGGCTCCGGCGTCGCGGGCGCGCTCCGTCGCGGCGGCGGTCCCGAACTGAACGACGCGGCGATGGCGAAGGGGCCGATAGCCCTCGGCGCGGCCGCCGTCACCGACGCCTTCGACCTCGACGCCGAGGTCGTGATTCACGCCGCGGCGATGCCCCACTACGGCGACGGGCGGGCGACCGCCGAGAGCATCCGCGACGCCACGCGAAACGCCCTGCGGGCCGCGGACGACCGCGGCTGTGAGTCGCTCGTGATTCCGGCGCTCGGCTGTGGCGTCGCCGGGTTCGACCTCGCCGACGGCGCGCGACTCATCTGCGAGGAGCTCGCGGCGTTCGAGCCGAGTTCGCTCCGCGACGTTCGGTTCATCGCCTACGCGGACGACGAGTTCGAGACGGTTTCGCGGGTCGCCGACGCGGTCGGGTCGGGGACCGGAAAATGACGGTGAGCGACGCGACCGACCCGGAGCTGTGTCCGGTCTGTTCGACGCCCTACGACTCGGTCTCGCTCCACGACCGCGGCCTGCTCGTCAATCTCCTCGACAACGAGCGCTACCGGCGCGTCTGCTTCGAGCCGGTCGAACGCGACGGGCGGCCGCACGTCCGGTTTTTCCACCACACCCACGAGCAGGTCGGCGCGGACGACTGACCGAGCGGGGCGGCGGCGACACGAGCGCGTCTGATTCGACGCGCCCCGCCTAACTCCACGGGCGTTCCGTGAACTCGCCGGCCTCGATTTCGCGCTCTATCTCGCGGAGCGTCGCGTCGTCGACGCTGACGAGGTGACAGAGCGGGTGGCCGGGCGCGGCGACCGGGTTCTGGAGGACGCCGGCGACGAGGCCGGTAAAGGGCGCAGAGACGCGCTTTTCTCTCGTCTTGAAGTGGTCCGAGATGGTGCAGATGGTGTCGCCCTCGTGGACGAGGGGCACGTCGCCGTACTGCATCTCGACGAGGCCGCCCACGTCGGCGCGGAGCCACGTCTTGTCCGTCGCGGAGTCGATGACGCGCGACCAGCCCGGCCAGCTGACCGCCTCGTCCGGGAGGACGCCGTACTCGGCGAGGACGCTCTCGACGCCGTCGAGCGCGCGGTCGACCATCGCCGGCTGGAAGCGGTGGGCGCGGCCCATCTCGACGGTGATGGTCGGAATCCCGTCGTTGGTGGCGACGGTGCGGAGCGAACTCGCCTCGGCCTCGCCCGAAAGGATGAGGTTCGCGCCGAACGACCGCGCGAGGCGTGCGACCTCGGGGCGGTTCATGTCGGCGCGGACGTGGTACATCGTCGTCCGGTTGCGCGTCGAGGTGTGGAAGTCGATGCCGAGGTCGCAGGGCTCGACGAACCGGCGGTAGATTTGGTTCGCCATGCGCTCGGCCGTGTTCGCGCCGTCGCGGCCGGGGAACGACCGGTTCAGGTCGAGGTCGTAGATGGGGATGTAGCGCTGTTGGGCGAGGTAGCCGGGGACGTTCGCCACGTGGATGCAGACGATGGTGCCGTGGATGTCCGCGGGGTTGTACCGGCTCGCGACCTCCTGCATCACCTTCACGCCGTTGAGCTCGTCGCCGTGGAGCGCCGCGGTCATGAAGACCGACGGCCCGCCCTGCTCGCCGTTGATGACCGTGACGGGTATCTCGACGGGGTCGCCGAGGTACGTCTCGCTGATTTCGTATCTGAGGTGTCGCACCTCGCCCGGCGGCACCTCCGAGTCGTACCTGAACGGTTCGGGGTTCATGAGACGGTCATCGGCGGCGACGGGTAAGAAGGTTGACCGGTGGCGACCGACCGCCGCGTCGATTTACGTCGCTCGCGCGCCACGTTTCTCTCATGGCGACTCCTCGGCTCGACGACCCGCTCGACATCGGCGGGCTCACGCTCCGAAACCGGCTCTACCGCGCGCCGGTCCTCGAATGCGCGGGCACCGGACCCGACGCGCCCGAGCGCCTCGCGGCGGAACTCGAACCCGCGGCGCGGGCCGGCGCGGGCCTCGTCTGTCAGGGCGCGACCATCGTCCGCGAGACGGGCGGCTGTGCCGCGCCGGGGATGACCCGCATCGCGGACCCCGAGTTCGCGGCGTCGCTGTCGGCGGTGACGGAGCGACTCCACGACCACGGCGCGGCCGTCGCGGTCCAGTTGGAGTACGGCGGCCTGCGGAGCATGGAGACGTGGCACGCCGCGTACCGACGGGACCACCCCGACCTGCGACAGCTCGCCGTCTCCCGGCCGCCGCGGCTCCTCAGACTGCTCGACGGCCTCGGCTTTCTCGACTACGACGCCCACGTCATGACGACCGAGGAGGTGTACGACCTCGCGGCGGACTTCGGCCGCTCCGCGGCGATGGCCGTCGACGCCGGCTACGACGTTGTCCACGTCGCCGGCGCGAACATGGGCGTCGTCCACCAGTTCCTCTCGCCGTTCTACAACCGCCGGGACGACGAGTTCGGCGACGGCGTCCGGTTTCTGGAGGTCGTCGCCGACGAGGTCCGCGGGCGGGCGGGCGACGTGCCGCTCATGACGAAAGTGCCGGCCGAGACGGCCGCGCCGCCCGGCGTCCGCCGACGCCTGACCGAGGCCGACGCGGTCGACATCTGCCGCCGCCTCGACGACGCCGGCTACGACGCGCTCGTCCCCGTCTCGGGGTCGGTGTTCTGGGACGCGAGCATCGTCCGGGGGTCGTTCCCGGCTCGCGCGTGGCGCGACGACCGCTACCGCGACGGCTACGCCGCGGCCTTCGGCGGCCCGCTCCGGGCGCGACTCGTCGAACTCGGCAACCGAATCGAAGCGGCGTGGTACGACTTCGACCCGGCGTGGAACGCCGACCTGTGCCGCCGCGTCCGCGACGCCGTCTCGGTGCCCGTGCTCTGCGAGGGCGGCATCCGCGAGCGCGGCCACATCGACCGACTGCTCGGCGACGCCTGCGACGCCGTCGGGATGGCCCGGCCGTTCTACGCCGAACCGGAGCTCCCGGCGCGACTGCTCGGCCGCGACGTGGCGGCCGACACGCGGGTCGTCTGCGAGAACTGCAACAACTGCGCGGTGCCGCAGGCGACGGGCGCGCCGGGCGTCTGTCGAACGCCCGCGGTGTTGGCCCGCGCGGGGGCCCTCAGAATGGAGGGCGCGTACGACACAGCCCCCGAATCGGCGGATAGCGACGAGCCCGACCCGGAGAGTTAATAAGGCTCTCGTCGGTGAGTCTGGGTAATGGCGCGCGACCGGTCCGCGATGGAGTCGGCCGAACTGACGGCGGTGCTCGACGCGCTCGACGACGCGGACGCCCGAGCCATCATCAGAGGACTCGAAGAACCCATGACGGCAAGCGAAATCTCAGACACGTGTGACATCCCGCTTTCGACGACGTACAGGAAGCTGGACCTGCTCACGGACGCGGCGCTCCTCGCCGAGGGGACCCAGATTCGCGCGGACGGCCACCACGCGACGACCTACGAGGTCGCCTTCGACGAGGTGCGAATCGCGCTCAACGAGGACCGCGACTTCGACGTCGCGGTCGGCCGCCCCGAGCAGACGCCCGACGAACGCCTCGCGGACATCTGGTCGCGGGTCCGGAGGGAGACCTGATGGGGCACCTCAGCGCCTCGCCGACGATTGCGACGATGATAATCGTCGTCAAGACGGGCATCCTCGTCCTCGGCGGGCTCATCACCTACTTCAGCTACAAGGCGTACCGGAACACCGGTGCGGCGTCGCTCCGCGCGCTCGCGCTCGGGTTCGGCGTCGTCACGCTCGGCGCGATGCTCGGCGGTGCGCTCGACGTGATTCTCAACGTCGACCTCGCCACCGGACTGCTCTTCGACTCGGTGCTGACGCTCGTCGGCTTCGCGGTCATCACCTACTCGCTGTACGTCGACTGACGCTCGGACCGGGGGACTGTCTCCGGACCCGCCGAACCGCCTTCGAATCAACCCGCGACTCGCGGTCGCGCTCCCCGCCGTTTCTCCTCGTCGTCCGGCCACGAGTCGCCACTCCGCCCCGACCCGTGTCGCGCGCTACCGTCGGTCGATCGATGGCCGTTATTGTTCGAATTGTACAAAACTGTTATTAGGGTGCGGCCGGTATCGGTAGGTATGTCCGACGACGAACTGACCGATATTCGGAAGCAGAAACGCGAACAACTCGAATCCAAGCTCCGCGGTGACGGCGGGAGCGCGGCGAAAGAAACCGCGGCTGGGCCGGCAGAGCCCATCCACGTCGACGGCGCGTCAGAGCTGGAAGACGCCGTGTCGTCGTACGACGTGGTGCTCGTCGACTTCTACGCGGATTGGTGCGGCCCGTGCAAGATGCTCGAACCCACCGTGAAGAAGCTCGCGGAGAACACCGACGCCGCGGTCGCCAAGGTCGACGTGGACGCGAACCAGGAGCTCGCCGCCCAGTACCAGGTCCGGGGCGTCCCGACGATGGTGCTTTTCGCCGACGGCGAGGCGGTCGAACAGCTCGTCGGCGTCCGCGGCTACGACGACCTGAAGAACCTCGTCGAATCCCACCTCGCGTAAGCGTTCTCCGTCCCCGAGACTCGGGGTCGATTTATTGACGCTCTCGTCCGACCTTCGGGTATGCAACTCGTCGCCGAGCACATCGACATCGGCACCCGGTCGCCGACGGTCCTCCTGAACGAGAGCGACGCGGCCGAACTCGGGGTCCACGCGCTCGAACGCGTCCAACTGCGTCGGGGCGGCCGGACGACCATCGGCATCGTCGAGCTGACGGACGAACTCGTCTCCGAGGGGACCCTCGGCGTGACGCGCCGCCTCGACCACCTCGAAGGCGCGGTCGAGGTGTCGGTCGCGCCGCAGCCCGACTCGGTGTACTACATCCGCAAGAAGCTCGACGACATCGAACTCGAAGCCGACGAACTCTCGCGAATCGTCCGCGACATCTACGAAGAGCGCCTCGCCGACGTGGAACTCGGGGCGTACGTCTCCGCGACCTACACGAACGGGCTGTCCCTCGAAGAGACGATGCACCTCACGGAGTCGATGGCCGACGCGGGCGAGACCATCGCGTGGGAGGAGCCGGTCATCGCCGACAAACACTCCATCGGGGGCGTCGCGGGCAACCGCGTCACGCCGATTCTCGTTCCCATCGTCGCCGCGGCGGGGCTGAAGATTCCGAAGACCTCCTCGCGGGCGGTCACCTCCGCGGCGGGCACCGCCGACACGATGGAGGTCCTCTGCGACGTGGAGTTCTCCGTCCCGGAGATACGCGACATCGTCGGGGAGACCGGCGGCTGTCTCGTCTGGGGCGGCGCGGTGAATCTCTCGCCGGTCGACGACCGCATCATCCGCGCCGAGACGCCGCTTTCCATCGACCCGAAGGGCCAACTCATCGCCTCCGTCCTCTCGAAGAAAAAGAGCGCCGGCTCGACCAACGTCGTCGTCGACATCCCCTACGGCGAGGGCGCGAAAGTCGAGAGCCTCGCCGAGGCGCGCGAACTCGCGGAGGATTTCAACCGCGTCGGCGACCACCTCGGGATGGCCGTCGAGTGCGCCATCACGAACGGGGCCGCCCCGGTCGGCCGCGGCGTCGGCCCCGTGCTCGAAGCCCGCGAGGTCCTCGCCACGCTCGCCGGCGGCGGCCCGAACGACCTGCGGATGAAGGCGATTCGCCTCGCCGACCTGCTTTTCGAGTCCACCGGCGTCGACGCCGACGCCGCCGAGATTCTGGACTCGGGTCAGGCCGAGGAGACGTTCCGCGAGATACTCGCCGCGCAGAACGGCGACCCCGACGTGGAGGCCGCCGACCTCTCGCCGGGGCGGCACACCGTCGCGGTCCGCGCCGCCCGCGACGGCGTGGTCACGCACATCAACAACCGCCTCGTCAACGAAGTCGCCCGCCGGGCCGGCGCGCCGCGAGACCCCGGCGCGGGCCTCGAACTCCACCGCCGCGTCGGCGAGATGGCCGCCAGCGGCGAGACGCTGTTCACCGTCCACGCCGAGTCCGAGGACAAGCTCGCCGACGCGAAGGCGCTCACCGAGCGCGTCGAGACCGTCCGGGTCCGACACCCCGACGAGGCGCTGGTCGACCGGGTCTGAACGCCGTCCCCGCGGCGACCTTTTTGCGTCCGACGCCCGTAGTTCCCGCATGGACGACCGCGTACATCCCGAGGTCCGGCGCACCGCGACGGAAATCGACACGATGGAGACTCGCGGCGCGGCGACCATCGCCGACTCGGCCGCGCGGGCGCTCCGGACGCAGGCCACGGAGAGCGACGCCGCCGACGCCGAGGCGTTCCGGGCCGAACTCCGTGCGGCCGCGCGAGCGCTCTACGAGACGCGGCCGACGGCCGTGAGCCTCCCCAACGCCCTCCGGTACGTCCTCCGCGGCATGTCGAGTACGACCGTCGAGGGACTCCGACAGAACGTCGTCGAGTCGGCAGACGAGTTCTGCGCCCGCCTCGAACGGGCGCAGGCCGACCTCGGCGAGGTCGGCGCGAACCGCCTCCGCGACGGCGACACCATCATGACCCACTGCCACTCGACGGACGCGCTGGCGTGCGTCGAGGCGGCGGTCGAGCAGGGGAAACACATCGAGGCCGTCGTCAAGGAGACGCGACCCAGAAATCAGGGGCACATCACCGCGAGGCGACTCGACGAACTGGGCGTGCCCGTCACGCTCATCGTCGACTCGGCGGCGCGGCGCTACCTCAACGACGTGGACCACGTGCTCGTCGGCGCGGACGCCGTCGCGGCCGACGGGAGCGTCGTCAACAAAATCGGGACGAGCGGCCTCGCGGTCAACGCCCGCGACCGGGGGACGCCCATCATGGTCGCCGCGCAGACGCTCAAGCTCCACCCGGGGACGATGACCGGCCACACCGTCGATATCGAGATGCGCGACACCGCGGAGGTCGTCGACGACGAGACGCTCGCGGAGCTCGGCAACCCGACCGTCAAGAACCCCGCGTTCGACGTGACGCCGCCGCGCTACGTCGACGCCATCGTCACCGAGCGCGGGCAGTTCCCGCCCGAGAGCATCGTCATCCTGATGCGGGAGCTGTTCGGCGAGGGCACCTCGGAGCCGTGGGCGGAACCGGAGGCGCGAGCCGAACCCTAGGCAGGCCCCGAACCGTCGTCGCGGGCCGACACGCAGTCACGGCCCGCCGACGAGGTCGCCCATGACTTTCATCTCCGCCTTTCGCAGGTGCTCCGCCGCGGTGCTCGTCGAGCAGTCGAGCCGGGCGGCCACGTCGGCGACCGACCCGGTCCGCGGCTCGCGGTAGTAGCCGCAGTCGACGGCGGCCTCGACGGCCTCGCGCTGGCGGGGCGACAGCGACCCGGCCGAGACGCTCCCCGGCCCCGTGTACTCCCGGACCCGCACGATTTCCAGACCGCGGCCCTCGGGCATCTCCTCGACCGCCGACTGGAGGGCGTCGTCGGTGCCGACGAGCGTCACCGACACCGTGCCGTCGCCGCCGAAGACGACCGGCGGGACGACGATGAGGTCGCCCCGCGTGACGGCCGCCGTCTGCCTCGCGCCCGCCGGGTCGAGCCGCTCGTTCACCACGATGAAAAACGAGTCGCCGGGGAGCTGTGAGACCTCGTACGACCGGATGCGCTCTGTCTCCGCGAGCGCCGCCTCGTAGGCCTCGATGGCGGAGCCGAACACCTCGAAGACGATGGTGTTCCTGTCTGTCACCGTCGGGTTCCAGTGGTGGAGCTCGGTCCGCTCGAACGCCTCGTGGTCGGCGACGAACTCGTGCATCGGGTGCATCTGCTCGTCGTCGGGCGCGAAGCGAAGCCTGACGGATTTCATGCCAGCGGGTTGATTCGACCGCGACATAAAAACTGGCCGCACTGGTGAGGCAGAACGCCGAACCGACGCCCGGGCGAACGAGCGGGTGTCAGCCGCCATGTCACTCGAACGCCCGCAGCAGCCCCCCGAGTCCGACGACGACCCCGCCGCGCCCGCCGCCGACGACGCCGGTCCCCTCGACGCCGACGCGCTCCGGCGGGCGCTGGGCGACGCCGCCCTCGCCACCGAGGAACACGTCCACGCGCCCGCGGTGCAGATTCGCCCCGACGCGGTGCAGTCGTCGCTTTCGGCCCTCCGCGACGGTCTCGGCCTCGACCACCTGTCGTGTGTGACCGCACAGGAGTACGAGGACCGCTACGAGTCCGTCTACCACCTGAAGTCCTACGACGACCCGACCCGAGAGGCGAGCGTCGTCGTCCCGACGCCCCGCTCGGACCCGGTGAGCGAGTCCGCCGCGCCGGCGTTTCGGACTGCCGAGTGGCACGAGCGGGAGGCGTACGACCTCGTCGGCATCCGGTACGAGGACCACCCGGACCTGCGCCGCATCCTCCTGCCGGAGACGTGGCAGGGCCACCCGCTCGGGCTGGACTACGACCAGACGCGCCCCCAAGTCGTCCGGTACGACGAGAACGCGAACCCGCTCGCCGAAGACGGCCGCGCGGACACGAACACGATGCTTCTCAACATCGGGCCGCACCACCCGGCGACCCACGGCGTGATGCACCTGCAGGTCGCGCTGGACGGCGAGCAGGTCGCCGACGTCGAGCCCGACATCGGCTACATCCACCGCTGCGAGGAGCAGATGTGCCAGCGGGGAACCTACCGACACCAGATTATGCCGTACCCCGACCGCTGGGACTGGGGCGGCGGCGGCCTCCTCAACGAGTGGGCCTACGCCCGCACCGCCGAGGCGCTGGCGGACATCGACGTACCAGAGTACGCGCAGGTGCTCCGGACGCTGGCGGCCGAACTGAGCCGCATCCTCTCGCACATGCTCGCGGTCGGCGCGTACGCCCTCGACGTCATCGGCGACTTCACGGCGACGTTTCAGTACGCGCTCCGCGACCGCGAACTCGTCCAGAACGTCCTCGAAGACCTCACGGGCCAGCGGCTGATGTTCAACTACTTCCGGCTCGGCGGGGTCGTCTGGGACCTCCCCGAACCCCGCGAGGAGTTCTTCGAGAAGGTCCGGGCGTTCGTCGACGGCCTCCCCGAGAAGTTACGCGAGTACCGCGACCTCCTGACGGCGAACGAGATTCTGCAGGCCCGCACGGTCGACACCGGCATCCTCCCGCCGGAGGTGGCGAAGGACTACGGCGTGACGGGGCCGGTCGCCCGCGGCTCCGGCATCGACTACGACCTCCGCCGCGACGACCCCTACGGCTACTACGACGAACTCGACTGGGCGGTCGCCGTCGAAGAGGACTGCGACAACTTCGCGCGCCTGCTCGTCCGCCTCCGCGAGGTCGAGGAGTCGGCCAACATCGTCGCCCAGTGCGTCGACCTGCTCGAAGGCTGGCCCGAGGACGAACGGACCATCCAGTCGAACGTCCCGCGCACCATCAAACCCGACGACGACACCGAGGTGTACCGCGCCGTCGAGGCCGCGAAGGGAGAACTCGGTATCTACATCCGCGCCGACGGCACCGACACCCCCGCGCGGTTCAAGATTCGCGGCCCCTCGTTTTCGAACCTCCAGGCGCTCCCCGAGATGGCCGAAGGCGAGTACATCCCGGACCTCATCGCGGCGCTCGGAAGTCTCGACACGATAATGGGAGAAGTAGACCGGTAGTCGGCGCGGGCCGACGGGTCGCGTCGCGTCGCAGTCGGCGACGCAGTCGCGGTCGCTGACTCAGTCGTCCGACGGCGAGGGACCGGTCCCCTCACCCGAGCCGTCGGCGACGGCCTGTGAGCCAGACTGCGACGACGCGGCGGGACTCGTCTCGCCCGACGCGGCGTCGGCTCCGCCGCCGCGTTCGCCCTGCCCGACGTCGAACCGGCCGACGAGATCGTTGAGCGACTGGGCGGACTCCGACACCTGCTGGATGTTCCGCGTGACCTCGTTTATCGCGGCGGTCTGCTCTTCGGTCGCCGCGGAGACCGTCGCCGTCTCCGAGGTGGTCTCCTCGCTCACGCTCGACACGTCGTCGACCATCGAGACGACCTCCTCGGTCGAGACGGCCTGATTCTCGGTCGCCTGCGAAATCTCCTCGACGCCGTGTTCGGCCTCCCGAATCGCCCCGGAGATGTGGTCGAACATCTCGATGGCGTCGCCGATGGTCTCGGAGCCGCTCTCGACGCTGTCCTGCATGGACTGCATGTCGTCGACCGTGCCGTCGGCGCTCTCGCGCACCTCGTCGATTCGGGACTCGACCTCGTCTGTGGCCTGACTGGCCTCCTTGGCGAGCGCCTTGATTTCGTTGGCGACGACGGCGAAGCCCTCGCCGGCCTCGCCCGCGCGGGCGGCCTCGATGGAGGCGTTGAGCGCGAGCAGGTCCGTCTGCTCCGCGATGTCGTTGATGAGCTGGACGATTTCGTTGATTTCGCCCACCTGCTCGCCGAGGGCTTCGACCCGCTCGACGGCCTCGTCGGCCTCGGTCTCGATGGTCGATATCTCGTCTGTCGCCTCCGCGGCGTGCTCGCGCCCCTCGTCGGCGAGCGACACGGCCTCGTTGGCGGACTGGACGACGCCGTCGGCGGAGGCGGCGACCTCCTCGATGGTCGCAGAGAGGTCGTTCATCTCGTCGGCGACCGTCTGGAGCCGCTCGGTCTGCTGTTCCGCGCCGTGGGCGATCTCCTCGACCGACCGCGCGGTCTCCTGACTCGCGGACTCGATTTCCTTCGCGCTCGACACCGTCTCGTTGCTCACCGCCGCGAACTCGTCGGCGACGGACTGCACCTCGACGAAGCCGTCCTGGAGCTTCTGAATCCCGGTGTCGAGGTCGGACATGATGGCGCCGAACTCGCCGGGGAGGTCGGTCCGCAGGTCTTGGTCGAGGTTGCCGTCGCCGAGTTCCGTCCCCGCGGTTCGGAGCGCCGAGACCTGCCGTTGGAGGTTCTCCTGCATGTCGTCGAACGCTTCGACGAGTTCGCCGAGTTCGTCGTCGTTGGCGTCGATATCCTCGCTGTCGTCGAACCGCCCGCGGGCGAGCGACTGGGCGCGGTCACGGAGCGCCTCGATCGGCTCCGAGAAGTACCGCGCGGCGACGTAGCCGACGCCGACGACGACCACGATGATGCCGACCATCAACAGCAGGATGATGTTCCGAGAGGTGTCTGCGCGGTCGTTCATCGCCTGTCCGAGCTGTTCGACCGGCCCCGTCACGTCGGACTCGGGGACGGTCGCAACGAGTTTGTACTGCCCGTTGCCGAAGTGGAGCGGTGCGTACCCGACGAAGTACCGGGCCGAGTCACCGCTTTCGCCGGCCGTCTCGTAGGTGGTGAGGCCGCGCTGGACGAGACCGGCAGAGAGGTTCTCGGCGACTTCGCCTTCGACGGTTCCGAGCGACTCCTTCGGGTCAGTCAGAAGCGCACCCCCTTCGCTCACGATGCTCATGTGGCCGGTTTCGCCGACCGTGATGTCGTCGATGAGCACGTTGAGGAGGTCGAAGTTGAACTGGAGCGTGATGGTCCCCGTGAGCTCGTTCCCGTGGTAGACCGGCGCGGTGACGTAGACCGTGGTCCCGTCGTCGGTCGGTACCACCTCACTGACTTGGATTTCGCCTTCCTGAAGCCTGGCCGCGCTCTCGAACCACGCCTCGTCCGCGAACGAGGTGTCGGCCACCGACTCGGTGGCGATGCCGTCGTCTGTGCGCGTCGCTTGGACGATTCCCTGTCCGTTCTCGTCGGTGAAAAGCACCTCGTCGTAGGCGGGGCGCTCCTCGCCGTCGATGGTCACGGCGCGGGTTTCGAGGTAGCTCCGGAACGAGTCGTTAATCTGGCCGCGGGCGTCGACGACGGCGGCCGTCTGCAACTCGTAGTAGTAGACGCTCGGCGCGAGCACCCAGTCGAAGTCCTCGTGGTAGGCGTACGCGACGAACTTCTCCTCGACGGGGTTGCCCTCCTGAGTGGTGTCTTCCCACTCGTACTCGACGATGCCCCACTCCTCGCCGTCGCGGACGGCGGGGTTGGACTCGATTTCGGATGGGACCTGATTGAACGCCGCTATCTCGGCGTCGTCGACGGCGTTGACCCCGTCGTCGAGGCTGTGGTGGACGACGAAGTCGAGGTCGCCGTTCAGGACGAACGCGTAGCCGGTCGACCCGACGTAGCCCGGTCGGAACGCGTCGGAGAGCGTCCCGCCCTGTTGAACGCCGCTTCCCGCCGTGCCGGCGATTCGCGCCTCGACTCGGTCTTTCACCTGTTGTTGCTGCGCCGGCGTGAGGTCCTCCCAGTCCTGTCCGCCGTACTGGTTCGCGAGCACCGTCTGTTTCGTGGTCTCGACGGTGGCCCGCATCTGGAGCGCCATGTACCCCAACTGCGCTTGACTCTGTTCTTGGACGAGTTCCATCTCGCCGGCGCGGGCGGCCTCGTAGTTCTGCACCGGTGCCGAGTTCGCCAGCGCGAGGGCGTCGATTCGGCGGGCGTCGAGCAGGTTCTGGATCTCCTCTTGCCGGGCGGCGACGGTGTGGTTCAGGTCGCCGGTGATCTGCGATTCGAGCGTCGCCTCGCTTTGGTCTTGTGCATAGTTCCCAATGCTATTCATTCCCTGAACGCCTGCGACCCCGACGATCGCCACGGGAATCAACGAGATGGCGAGACAGAGTGCGATAAGTTTCGTTCGTATCTTCATGATTTGGATGATGTCGGCAGTCCACGGTGTCCCCCAATACGCGCCAAACACCCCGGAAGTAGCCGAATCGCTCTGAATCTAGCTCTGCCTGAACGACCGTATAAAACTCACGCGCCAATTATTATCTTCGATATTCGAACGCCGAACCGATTCGGGACGACGCAGACTAACGGGTCGATGCTCACTCGGTATTGCAGTAATCGCTCAATAAATTTCGAACGGTTGTCACGAAATAGCAAACGTTGCGAACACGGGGAACCCCGCGCCGCCACCGCTGACTCTACCGCGGCGTCTCGGTCCCCCACTTATCGAGGGCGACCGCGAGTTCGGGCGTCTCCTCGGCGGCCTCGGTGATAGAGCGCCCCTCGACGTAGGCGTCGATGGCCGACCGAAGGGCCACCGCGCCCGAGCGGGTGCCGTCGGGATGGCCGTGGATGCCGCCGCCGAGTTGAACGCAGACGTTCGTCCCCGTGGCGTCGAGCAGGTCGGGAAGCAGGCCGGGGTGGAGGCCGCCCGAGGCGACCGGTAGCACGTCGGTCGTCCCGTAGAGGTCGCCCGCGAGCCACCCGTTGATGCCGACGGTGTCCTCGTTGGCGAGCTTGCCGAGGCCGGCGGTGCCGGTGTGGAGCTGGTCGACGCCGCAGAGGCGGCTTATCTGCGCGAGCACCCGCATCGAGACGCCGTGGGCCGGCAGGCGGTCGAAGGCGGCGTGCATCGCGCGGTGGGCGTGGATGGCGAGGCCGTGTTTCTCGGTGCGCTCGCGGACGGTCTGGAGGCCCGCCCAGCCCGCGGTGATGATGTCGACCATGACGTACTCGCCGCCCTGCGCGGCCACCTCGTCCACTCGGTCGAGCATCGTCCGGGTGTCGGCGGTGACGTTGATGAGGTAGGACTTCGTCTCGCCCGTCTCGTCTTCGGCGTCGTCGCGGAGCGACAGCGACTCGGTCAGGCGGTCGGAGAAGGGGTTGAACGCCTGGTCGGTCAGGTTCTCGTCGTCCTTCAGGAGGTCGACGCCGCCGACCCACGCGTCGTAGCCGACCTGCGCGTGCGCGGCCGTCGAGAGGCCGACTTTCGGCTTGGGAACCGTCGCCGTGATGGGGCGGTCGGTGACGCCGAATATCTCCTCGCGGACCGACGACCCGTACAGCGGGCCGGGGTACGCCGAGACGACCGACTCGGGCCACTCGCAGTCGAGGAGGCGAATCGTGTCGACCGCCTTCATGCCCATGATGTTGCCGGCGATGCACGACAGCACCTGCGGCATGTTGCCGGGTTCGAACAGCCCGGCGGGGTAGGCGACTCTGATGAGGTCGCCGTCGATGTCGAACGTCGTCGCGCCCATGTCGGTGAAATCCGCGCCGGTCTGGAGGGCCGCCCACGTGCCGTTGGAGGACTCAGAGGCCACGCGACTCGCCGCCGCCTCCGTCGACATCCCCGTCGCGGGGTCGATGCGGAAGGTGCAGACGAGGTCCTCGTCGGTCGGTTCGTAGTCGAGGTCGAGGAAGTCTTCGTACGTGATACCCATAGCCTCGCCTACGCTCCCGCGAAGCTTAAAACGGCATCCCGAAGCGACTTTGGCCCCTCGACGCGAAGGGAAACGGTTCGGTGCGGGGCGACGTCATCACGGGAGCGACACCGGCCGGACCTCCGCTTCAGGGCGACAGCAGCGCCCGGACCTCGCGGAACTCGGGCACGTCGGCGTCGAGGGCGGCACAGAGCGCGTCGGCCGCGCCCAGCAACCACTCGGCGCGCTCCACGCGGGACTCCACGTCGCCCGGGCCGATTCGGTAGCGCTCGACGAGTTCCTCGATGTCCGAGCCCTCGGTCCACTCGTGGAGGATGCGGGCGGTCTTGACCGCCGTCAGCCACTCCTCGAAGGGGTCGGCGTCGTGCATCGCGGTGGTGAACTCCGCGGCGTGACTCCGGGCGTACTGATACATCTGCGCCCGCTCTTGGTTGCCGAGGTAGGTGTCGTGCATGTCGGGCGTGTCGCAGACGACTTCGAGGGCGGTCCGGGCGGTGACGCGGTCGTCGGCCATCGTCTCGATGGTTCGGATGCCCGAGACGATGCGCGCCCCGGTCGTCGGCGAGACGTACTGCCTGGAGGTCTGCGCGCCCAGCGTCGTCGCCGACAGCGTCTCCCCCGTCACGTCGAGGAGCTCCATCGCTTCGAGGTCCGAGACCACCTCGGCGACGAGTTCCGCGAGGTCCACGTTCGGGTTCTGGTGGGCGTAGTAGGTCGCCGAAAACACGTCGGCGACGCCGTCGAGGCTGTCGGCGAACCCGGAGGCGACGACCGAGAGGACGTGCGTCCGGAGCGCCTCGGGGTCGGCGAACTGCGAGTCGACGGCCTCCGCGTCGGCGGTGACGTAGCGGTCGAACAGTTCCGCCTTCGTGTCCGCGTCGCCGACGAGGACGGCCTCGCCGAACGGGTCGAGGTGCGGGCGACCGGCGCGGCCGCACATCTGGTGCACGTCGAGGACTGGAATCCATTCCATCGCGTCGCCGGTGTAGCGCTTCTGGTCGCGGATGACGACCCGGCGAGCGGGGACGTTCACCCCGGCGGCGAGCGTCGGCGTCGCGCAGATGACCGCGAGCCGGCGGTCCCGAAACGCGTTCTCGACGGCGACGCGGTGGGCGCTCCGCAGGCCGGCGTGGTGGAAGCCGACGCCGGTTCGGGCGCACTCCGAGAGCTGTCGGCCGGTCGCGGTCCCCCCGAGTTCGTCGAGTTCGTCGCCGAGGGCGGGCGCGGGCGAGAGGTCCTCGTCGGCGAGGCGGTCGGCGAGCGCCTCGGCCTCGCGGCGCGACCGGACGAACGCGAGGCACTGTCCGCCGGTCTCGACCGCGTCTTCGACGAGCGCGACGGTCGCCTCGGTCGCCTCGTCGTCGTTCGGGCCGGTCGGGGGAACGACCACGTCGAGGTCGGTGCCGTCGTCGAACTCGACGGACTCGTCGGCGTAGACGCCGGTGCGGAGCGAGACGGGTCGCCACGCGCTCTCGACGAGTTCCGCGTCGAGCCAGTCGGCGATGGCCTCGGGGTTGTCCACGGTCGCCGAGAGGGCGACCAGTTGGAGGTCGGGGACGCGGCGCTGGAGCGTCGAAAGCGTGACTTCGAGCGTCGGCCCGCGCCCCGGCGCGCCGAGGAGGTGGACCTCGTCGACGACGACGCACGCGAGGCGTTCGACCCACGGCGCGCCGTTTCGAATCGCGGAGTCGACTTTCTCGCTCGTGGCGACGACGATGTCGTGGTCGCCGAGCTCCTCTTCGGCCGCGTCGAAGTCGCCGGTTGAGATACCGACGCTCACGCCGGGGAGTTGGTCGAACGTCTCGTACTTCTCGCGGGCGAGCGCGCGGAGCGGGACGATGTACAGCGCCGGCCCGTCGGCGGTGAGCATGGCGAGTTCCGCGATGAACGTCTTGCCGCTGGCGGTCGGAATGGCGGCGACGACGCGGCCGCCCGCCGCGACGCCGGCCTCGACGGCGGCGGCCTGCGGCGGATACAGCTCCTCGATACCGTTCGACTCGTAGTGGGAGACGAGGGCCGCCGACAGCGGGAGGTCGCGCACGCGCATCTGTGACAGTTCTCGTGACGGACTCACATAAGTATCTTCGCCGACGGGAGTTCATCGGCCACCGGTCGGCCCGGCGTTCGGGCGGCGAGAACCCGGCGTGAAGGCGACCGACGACGGCCGATGGACGTGATACGAGAGTCGGAACTCTCGGGGCGATGCGGTGATGAAAAATCGAGGTCGTCATCGGCCGCGTGGTGGCCGATTATCGCGGAATCGGCTCGTGGTTCGTTACGCGTCGGGACCGGACCACCGCTGGAGGGTCGCGGAACTCGACCCCGCTTCGTCGGTCCAGACGATGCGGACGGTCTGGTCGGAGAGTGTTTCGCTGGCGCCGGAGGGCAAGATTGTGACCGTGGTTCCCGCCGTCACGTCGGTTTGCGTGTCTCCGTTCAGCCCGGTCCAAGTTCGGCTCTCTGATGCATTAGTGGCATCCGCTTCGGCAGTGCCGTAGATGCTGACGCCCGTCGTGATGTTCAGCTGGTCCGAGTCGATTGCGCCACCGCTCTCGTGGGTGATGTTGAGGTAATCTGCGCTACTCTGGTTGTAGTCGAAACTGAAGCTCGCCTGCGGAGCGGTCGCGGTCTGCTCGCCCAGTCCCAACACGAACGTCCCGATGACGGCCGCGAGGATGACGGTAATCGCGACCATCAGAATCACACCGATGACCGGCGACACCGCGTCGTCGTCTGCGAATAGTTGTTTGAGTTTCATGGTTTGTATGTCGTATACATACGCGGTTTATCCGCGGAAGTCCCACCCGGAAAGCGGTATGTATGGTTACTACATTGGCCGTCGGGAACATAAATCTAACCTAGTAAACAACAACAAAAATCACGTTCAGCTCTAGCACACTGTTCAGTCAAGAATCACGAAAGCAGGCGACTTCGGTGCGTCGCCCCGAAAAATCAGTCGCCGCGGGGGGCTCAGATGTAGTCGTGTTCGGCGAGGCGCTCGACGGCCTCGCGGAGTCGCTCTTCGCTCGCGGCGTAGGAGATGCGGGCGTAGCCCGGCGCGTTGAACGCGCTGCCGGGGACGGTCGCGACCTTCGCGTCCTGAATCGCGCCCTCGCACCACGCCTGGTCGTCGTCGTCGACGGGGAGCATCATGTAGAACGCGCCCTTCGGGACGGCCACGTCAACGCCGTGTTCGGCCAAGAGGTCCACGAGCATGTCGCGGCGGTTCTCGAACGCCTGGCGCATCTCCTCGACGTCGTCGTCGGTGCGCTCCGAGAGCGCCTCGACGCCGGCGTGCTGGACGAAGTTCACGGCGCAGGAGACCGAATGCGAGTGGAGCTTGCCGGCCTGCGCGATGAGGTCCGACGGGGCGTGGAGGTAGCCGAGCCGCCAGCCGGTCATCGAGAACGCCTTCGAGAAGCCGTTGATGGTGATGGTGCGGTCTTCCATCCCGTCGAGGGAGCCGAGCGAGGTGTGCTCGAAGCCGTCGTAGACGATGCGCTCGTAAATCTCGTCGGAGATGACGGCGAAGTCGTGTTCGACCGCGAGGTCGCGGACGCCTTCGAGCGCCGCGTCGGAGAACACGCCGCCGGTCGGGTTCGACGGGGAGTTGACGACGAGGAGCTTCGTCTCGTCGGAGACCGTCTCGGCGAGTTCGTCGAGCGCGGGTTCGAGCCTGAAGTCGTGCTGCGCGAGGTCGACGCGGCTGAGCGTGCCGCCGGCGAGCTTGACCATCGCCTCGTAGGAGACCCACGCGGGGTCGAGGAGAACGACCTCGTCGCCGTCGTCGACGAGCGTCTGGAACGTCTCGAACAGCGCCTGCTTGCCGCCGGGCGTGACGATGACCTCGTCGGCCTCGGCGTCGACGCCGTTCCCGCGGAGCTTCGCCGCGATTGCTTCCTTGAGTTCCGGAATCCCGTTCGACGAGGTGTAGCTCGTGTGTCCCGCGTCGAGCGCGTCCTTCGCCGCCTGCGTGATGTTGTCCGGGGTGGGGAAGTCCGGCGCGCCGACCGAGAGGTCGACCACGTCTTCGCCCTGCGCTTCCAGTTCGCTCGCGAGGTTCGAGATGGCGAGCGTCGCGCTCGGTTCGACGCGGCCGACTCGGTCGCTGAAATCGAAGTTCATGCCAACGCCTCCACCATATCGGTCGCGGCGTAAACCGCTTCCGCACCTTTGCTGACGCGCTCGCGGGCCTCAGCCCCGCTCATCCCGGGGCCGGAGACGCCGAACGCGACGGGTTTGTCGCGGTCCAACGAGACCTCTGTCAGCGACTTCGCGGTCGCGTCGGCGATGACGCGGTCGTGGTCGGTGTCGCCGGTGACGATTGCGCCGATGACCGCGACGGCGTCGACGTCGTCGCGGCGGGCGAGTCGGTCGGCCGCGAGCGGCGAGTCGTACGCGCCGGGGACCTGAATCGTTTCGACGACCTCCGCGTCGCGCTCGGCGGCCGCGTCGCGGGCCGCCTCCTCCATCTGCTCCGTGACCGACGAGTTGAATCGGGCCACGACGAGTCCGAGAGAGACCATGGCCGACCCTTCCCGTCTCGGATAAAAGAACTACCGACACCGACCGAATTTGGCCCCGGCGACGGCCAAGCACAAAAGTTGTATTGACGGCGTGGCGATGGGTGGGCATGAGTACTGACAGTGGGACCGAGACGGTCGCTCGGTCCCGTGCCCTCCTGGCGGTTTTCGGCGTGGCGGTCCTCGCCCTCCTCGTCCGCCTCGTCGACCTCGGCGGCCGCATCTTCCACTGGGACGAAGGCCGCGTCGGCTACTGGATTCTGCGCTATCACGAGACCGGCGAGTTCTCCTACCGGCCCATCATCCACGGCCCGTTTCTCCCCGTCGTCAACGACTACCTCTTTGCGGTCCTGCCGGCGACGGACTTCACGGCTCGGCTCCCGGTCGCCGTCGTCGGCGGCCTGCTCCCGCTTTCGGTCTGGCTGTTCCGCGAGCACCTCCGCCGCGACGAGATGGTCGCGCTCGCGGTCTTCCTCGCGGCGAACCCGATTTTGGTCTACTACTCGCGGTTCATGCGCAACGACGTGCTCGTGGCCGCCTTCTCGTTCGTCGCGCTCGGCTTCGTCGTCCGCGCGTACGACACCGGCCGCCTCGCGTACCTCATCCCCGCGGGCGTCTCCTTTGCGACCGGGTCGGCGACGAAGGAGAACTACGTCGTCTACCTCGCGTGTTTCCTCGGGGCGGCGTTCCTCGTCTTCGACCACCGACTGCTCGCCCGCACCTCGGCCGGCGAGTCAGCCCGCGACATCCTCTTTTCGGAGTTGCCGGCGAGCCTCCGCGACCGACTCCGCGCACGCGGGGCCGGCAGTCTCGGCTACGGCGCGGTTCGATACGCCGCGGGCGTCCTCGGCGGCCTGCTCGCGTTCCTCGTCGTCTTCGTCTTCTTCTACGCGCCGCGGCCCGACCTCTGGAACGCGCTCGGCGGCTCCACCGCGGTCCTCCCGGTTCTCGAAGCCGGGACCGTCGGCGCGGCCTCCGAGATGGTTGGCAGTTGGCTCGGCGGGAGCCACCAGTCTCACGAGTACCTCCCGTATCTGAAGGACTTCCTCGAAACGTTCGTCTACGGCGCGCCGGTGCTCATCGTCTTCGCGCTCGTCGGCGTCGTCGTGGACCGCTACGGCGTCGTCGCCGGTCGAATCCGGTGGCTCGTCGCCTTCGCCACCTACTGGGGCGTCGTGAGCATCTTCGGCTACCCGCTGGCGACCGACATCCAAGCGCCGTGGGTCGTCGTCCACGCGGTCGTCCCGCTCGCGGTCCCCGCCGCGGTCGGCGCGGCGTTCGTCTTCCGCTCCGGCGTGCGGGCGCTCGATAGCAAAGACGCGGTCGGCGTCGGCCTCGCGGCGCTCGTCCTCGTCGCCTCGGTCGGCGGCGTCGCGGCCGCGAACGTCGACTACTGGAACGCCTCGACCGACGAGGACAGCGAGGTGCTCCAGTGGGCGCAACCCGCGAACGACTTACAGGCCACGCTCGACGACGTCGAGCGCGTGTCGGCCGCCAACTCCGGGACGGACGTGCTCCTCTACGGCACGCACCCGCCGGACAGCGACGAGACGCACTTCTACGTCACAAACGAGTCGGACCCCCTCGGCGGGCCGTCGTGGCACAGTCGCCTCCCGCTCCCGTGGTACTTCGAGGGCGCGGACGTCGAGCGCACCAGTAGCGCGCCCGACGCGAACGTCTCCGAGGTGACCGCCGACGCGCCGCCGGTCGTCGTCGCCTACGAGTGGGACCGCGCCGAACTCGAACCCGAACTCGACGGCTACGTCGCGCGCCAGCACGCCTTCAAACTCTGGAGCGAGGACGTGGTCGTGTTCATCGACGAGGACGCCCTCGACGCCGCGAACGAGACGCGGGGCTGACGCCGGACAGCGGCGTTCGACCGCCCCGATTTTCCCTCGCGTTCGACGGGGGTGAGCGCCGCGAGCGCCCGGCGCGTTCGGCGTCGGTCCTGCCCCATTCTATCCACGCTCATGCATATCTGGACACCGAATGTGGCAACGTTTATGCACCGACGTACTGAACCCGCGACTGTGACCGTCACCGTACCCGGACCCACGCTCGGCGTCGTCGGTGGGGGCCAGCTCGGGCGCATGCTCGGCGAGGCCGCCGCACCGCTCGGCGTCGATATCGTCGTGCTCGACCCGACACCAGACTGCCCGGCGTCGGCCGTCGCCGACCAGATCGTCGGCGACTTCGACGACCCCGAGGCGATGGCGGAACTCGCCGCGCGGGCCGACGCGCTGACGTTCGAAATCGAACTCGCCGACCCCGACCTGCTCGACGAGTTGGCCGCCGAGGAGGGAATCGCGGTCCACCCCTCGCCCGACGCGCTGCGGACCATCGAGGACAAACTGGTCCAGAAGGACACCTTCGGCGAGGCGGGCATCCCGATTCCGCCGTTCCACCGCGTCGACGACGCGGCCGACCTCCGCGACGCGCTCGACGAGTTCGGCTCGGTCATGCTGAAAGCCCGAACCGGCGGCTACGACGGCCGCGGGAACGTCCCCGTCACCGACCCCGAGGACGCCGAGGCCGCAATCGAGGAGGTCGGCGGCCCGGCGATGGCCGAGGCGTTCGTCGACTTCGAGCGCGAACTGTCGGTCATCGGCGTCCGCGGCGAAGACGAGATTCGGACGTTCCCCGTGGGCGAGAACGTCCACGAGGAGGAGATTCTCCGCGAGACGGTCGTCCCGGCGCGGACGACCGACGAGGTGCGCGAGGAGGCCGACCGCGTCGCCCGCGAGGTGCTTTCGCATCTCCCCGGTCGCGGCGTCTTCGGCATCGAACTGTTCGAGACCGCCGCGGGCGACGTGCTCGTCAACGAGGTCGCGCCGCGCCCGCACAACTCCGGCCACTGGACCATCGAGGGCGCGCTCTCCTCGCAGTTCGAACAGCACGTCCGCGCGGTCCTCGGGTGGCCCCTCGGCGCGACGACCCGCCGGTCGCCCACCGTGATGGCGAACGTCCTCGGCACGGTCGACGAGAGCCAGCCGGCGCGGCTCGGCGGTCTCGATGACGCCCTCGCCGAGTCCGGCGTCTCGCTACACTGGTACGGCAAAGACGAGGTTCGGCCCCTGCGAAAGATGGGCCACCTCACCGCCGTCGGCGACGACGACAACCTCGAAACGCTTCTCTCACGCGCACGCGAGCTCCGCGACGGACTGCACTTCGACTGACCGACGACCGACCACGACACTACTGGACCTATGACGACAGAACGGGACCTCATCGACGAACTGCACGCACAGGCCGACGCCGACCGCGACCCCGAGACGACGCCCGACGTGGGCATCATCATGGGGTCTGACTCCGACCTCGACGTGATGTCCGGCGCGCACGAGGCGCTGGACACGCTCGGGTTCGGCGAGCAGACGGACTTCGACGCGCCGCCCGAGGAGCGGTTCACCTACGAGACGTACGTCGTCTCCGCGCACCGGACGCCCGACCTGATGTACGCCTACGGCGACACCGCGCGCGACCGCGGCGTCGAGGTCATCATCGCCGGCGCGGGCGGCAAGTCCGCGGACCTGCCGAACATGACCGCCTCCATCGCGTACCCGATTCCGGTCGTCGGCGTCCCCGTCCAGGAGAAGTCGGTCGACTCGGTCATCGGGATGCCGACGGGCGCGCCCATCGTCGCGGTCGACGCCGGCAAGTCGTTCAACGCGGCGCTGTCGGCGGTACAGGCCCTGTCCCGCGGTCACCCCGAACTCGAAGACCGGCTCGTCGAGTACCACGAGGAACTCGTTTCCGACGTGGCCGAGACCTCGGCCGCGCTCCACGACCTCGGGGTCGCCGGCTTCCGCGAGTCGCGGTAGCGGGCCGCGTTTCGCTGCCGGTCGCCACCCGGCCGTTTCCGCGTCTGTGGGGTCGCTATCGGCGTCGAAACCCCGCCCGTGCGGGGTTCCGGGCGTCTCTCGCGTATTTTCCAAATAGAAGCCCTCTCGCGCCCGAAACACACAAATCAATGTTTATAGGGGAGCGCTTCTAACCGCCGCACGTCAGGGAGACACGGCATGAGTGATTGGATTGCAATCGGTGCGATGGGCCTGGTCGGTGTCGGCATACCGCTCGCGATGATGGCGGTGTCGGCGCTGCTTCGCCCAAGCGTACCGGAACAAGGAAAGAGTGCCACGTACGAGAGTGGTGAGGTGCCGACAGGCACGGCGCGCGTCCAGTTTAACATTCAGTACTACATGGTCGCGCTGCTGTTCCTCGTGTTCGACATCGAGACCGTCCTGATTTTCCCGTGGACGGTCATTTACCGCTCGGCCCTCGAACAGGGCGCGTCGCTGGCGACGATTCTGACGCCGATGCTCGTTTTCATCGGTGTCCTCGTCGTCGGCCTCGTCTGGGCGTGGCGCAACGGCGCTGTCAAGTGGGTCAAAAGCCCGCAGGCCAGTCGTCGTAAGACAGAGAGGCAAGATGCATGAGTAGCGAACAGAAGCCATTCGTCACGGACGATACACAGGTACAGACCGAGACTCGCGACGCCCGTATGGCGGGGGCGGACGACCGGTTCAACTCGAAGCTTCGGGAGGCGTTCGGCTCGTCACCGTTCATCCTCACGAAGTTCGACAGCTTTATGAATTGGGTCCGCGGGTCCTCGATGTTCATGCTGCAGTTCGGTATCGCCTGCTGCAGCATCGAGATGATGCACACCTACGCGATCAAACACGACCTGGACCGGTTCGCGGCGGGTGTGCCGCGCGCGTCGCCGCGACAGGCCGACGTGATTATCGTGCCGGGGACGATTGTCTCGAAGTTCGCCCCGCGCATGAAGCGCGTCTACGACCAGATGCCCGAACCGAAGTTCGTCGTCGGGATGGGGTCGTGTACGATTTCCGGCGGCCCGTTCCAGGAGGGCTACAACGTCATCAAGGGCGCAGAGGAGGTCATCCCGGTGGACATCCACATCCCCGGCTGCCCGCCGCGCCCGGAGGCGCTCATCTACGGGATCGCCAAGCTCCAAGAGCGCATCGCGAACGGCGAGTCCAGTCCGGTGACGGTCAAGCCGTACGAACTGGAGCAGTTCGGCGACCTCGAACGCGACGAAATCGTCGACAAACTCGCCGCGCAGATCGACGAAGACGACCTCGTCATGCGGTACAACTGGGCTGATTCGCCATGAGTCTCGAAGAGCAGCAGTCCGACGAGCCCGCGGAACTCGAATCGGGCGTCAGTCGCGGCGACGAACTCGCCGACCTGCTCGGCGACCTCGTCGTCGGCCGCGAAGAGCACATGAACGCGCCCGGCCTCGTCATCCGACCCGACGAGGTCCAAGACGCGCTGTTCAAGCTCCGCGACGAGGCCGGTTTCGACCACCTCTCGTGTGTGACCGCACAGGAGTACGAGGACCGCTACGAGTCCATCTACCACCTGACGAAGTTCGACGACCGGACCGACGAGGTCTCGGTCGTCGTGCCCACGTCGAAGGACAACCCGGTCAGCCAGACCGCCGAACCGGTCTACCGGACGGCCGACTGGCACGAGCGGGAGGCGTACGACCTCGTCGGCATCCAGTACGAAGACCACCCGGACCTGCGTCGCATCCTGCTTCCGGACACGTGGCAGGGCCACCCGCTCGGGCTGGACTACGACCAGGACCGCCCGCAGATAGCGACCCTCCGCGAGCACGCGAACCCGCTCGAAGAGGACCACCGCGCCGGGGACAGCAACACGATGTACATCAACATCGGTCCCCACCACCCGGCGACCCACGGCGTGCTGCACGTCGAGACGGTCGTCGACGGCGAGCAGGTCGTCGACCTCGACGCCGACATCGGCTACCTCCACCGCTGCGAGGAGCAGATGTGTCAGCAGGGGACCTACCGGCACCAGATTATGCCGTACCCCGACCGCTGGGACTACATCTCGGCCGGCCTCCTCAACGAGTGGGCCTACGCCCGCACCGCGGAGGACCTCGCGGACATCGAGGTTCCCGAGTACGCCCAGATCATCCGCACGATGGGCGCGGAACTGTGCCGCATCGCGTCGCACATGATCGCGCTCGGCACGTTCGCGCTGGACGTGTACGGCGACTTCACGGCCATCTTCATGTACGCCATGCGGGACCGCGAAATCGTCCAGAACATCCTCGAAGACCTCACCGGTCAGCGCATGATGTTCAACTACTTCCGGCTCGGCGGCGTCGTCTGGGACCTCCCCGAACCCCGCGAGGAGTTCTTCGAGAAGGTTCGCGACTTCCTCGACGGGCTTCCGCAGGCGCTTGAGGAGTACCACGACATGATCACCTCGAACGAGATTTTGCAGGCCCGTACGGTCGGCACGGGCGTCCTGCCGCCGGAAGTCGCAAAGGGCTACGGCGCGACCGGCCCGGTCGCCCGCGGCTCCGGAATCGACTACGACCTCCGCCGCGACGACTCCTACGGCTACTACGACGAACTCGACTGGGACGTCGTCGTCGAGGACGGCTGCGACAACTTCTCGCGCCTGCTCGTGCGCATGCGCGAAGTCGAGGAGTCGGCCAAGATCATCCAGCAGTGCGTCGACCTGCTCGAAGACTGGCCCGAAGACGAGCGGAACATCCAGGCCAACGTTCCGCGCACGCTCAAACCCGAAGAGGACACGGAAATCTACCGCGCCGTCGAGGGTGCGAAGGGCGAACTCGGCATCTACATCCGCGCCGACGGCACCGACAAGCCGGCCCGCTTCAAGATTCGCAGCCCGTGTTTCTCGAACCTGCAGACGCTCCCCGAGATGTCCGAGGGTGAGTACATCCCGGACATGATTGCCTCGCTCGGCAGTCTCGACATCGTCCTCGGAGAGGTGGACCGGTAATGAGTCTGCAGGCAGTCCTTCCGGACACGGTCAGCGGCCTCCTCGGCCTCGAAGGCGTCCTCGGTGACGTCGTCGGCGGACTCGTCGGCGCGTTCCTCGTCGCCAACATCATGCTCATCATGACGGCGTTCGCCGGGCCGTGGGCCAAGCGGAAGATCACGGCCGCCTTCGGTGACCGCATCGCGGTCAACCGAATCGGTCCGTTCGGCCTCCTGACCATCGTCACGGACGCCGTCCGACTGCTGTCGAAGGAACTCATCGTTCCCGAGGGCGTCGACCGTCCCGCGTGGGACCTCGCGCCGATGGTCATCCCCTTCTCCGCGCTGCTCGGATTCGCCGTCATCCCGATGGGGAACGGCATCCAGCTCGCTGACCCCGAGACCGGTCTCGCGTTCGCCTTCGCCGCGGCGTCCATCGCCTCGCTGGGCATCGTCATGACCGGCTACGCATCGAACAACAAGTTCTCGCTCATCGGCGCGCTCCGCGCCGTCGCGGCCAACATCGCCTACGAGATTCCGCTCGTCGTCACGGCGGCCTCGGTCGTCATCTTCGCCGGGACGCTCCGCATGAGCGAAATCGTCGCCGTGCAGGCCGAACCGCTGCTTTCGGTCGCCGGCGTGACGATTCCGACGTGGTTCGCGTTCGTCAACCCCTTCGCGTTCGCGCTGTTCGTCATCGCGAACCTCGCGGAGGTCGGCCGCAACCCGTTCGACATCCCCGAAGCGCCGACCGAAATCGTCGCCGGGTACCAGACCGAGTACTCCTCGGTCTACTTCGTGCTCATCTACCTCGGTGAGTTCATCCACATCTTCCTCGGCGGCGCTATCGCGGCGACCCTGTTCCTCGGCGGTCCGGCGGGCCCGGTCCTGCCCGGGTTCGTCTGGTTCACCATCAAAATCTGGGCGTTCTTCCTGTTCACCCAGTGGGCGCGCTCCGCGGTGCCGCGCCTTCGCGTCGATCAGTTCCTCGAAATCGGTTGGAAGGGGATGCTCGTGCTCTCCTTCGCCAACCTGGTTCTCACGGCCATCATCGTGGGGGTGATTGCATGATCGGAATCCTGAAAGGCATGGCAGTGACGCTGAAGCACGCGCTCGACGGGCAGACGTTCACGGTCGAGTACCCCGAGACCGCGCCCGAAGTGAGCCCGCGTTTCCGCGGCGTCCACAAGTTCAGCCAAGAGCGGTGTATCTGGTGTCGCCAGTGTGAGAACGTCTGTCCGAACGACACGATTCAGATCGTTCAGGACGACCAGCGCAACGGCGAGCAGTACAACCTCCACATCGGCCAGTGTATCTACTGCCGGCTGTGCGAGGAGGTCTGCCCCGTCGACGCCATCCTGCTCACGCAGAACTTCGAGTTCACGGCGGACACGAAAAACGACTTCGTCTACAACAAAGAACAGCTCAAGAACGTCCCGTGGTACAAGGATATCGACCCGCTCAACTCCCGCAACCCCGACCGCAACGCGTGGGTCGGCGAGGGCGAAGGAGAGGTCGACTACCAGTAACATGACCGCGAGTGAATCGTTCGAGTCCCGTCAGCCCGCGTCCGTTACCGGACGCTGAGGACGTTCTCGAAATGTTCAAAGGGATATCTCAAGGAGACACACACAATGGTTTATGAAACCATCGCGTTCGCGCTGTTCGCCCTCGTCACCGTGGGCTGCAGCCTGGGCGTCGTCCTCGTGCGGGACATCTGGCATTCCGCACTCCTGCTCGGGGGCGCGCTCTTGAGCGTCGCGGTGCATTACGTGATGTTGCAGGCGGAGTTCCTCGCCGCCATGCAGGTCCTCGTCTACGTCGGCGGGGTCCTGATTCTCATTACGTTCGCCGTGATGCTGACGCGTATCAATCCGGAGGTGAGTAGTACATGACAACCAAACCGCAGCTGAAACTCGGTTCGCACCTCGTGCCCGGACTCGCTGCCGTCGCGCTGTTCGTCGTGATGGCGGTCGTGTTCCTCGGCGCGTCGTTCCCGGACCCACAGGGGTTCGCAGAGGGAGCAAACATCACCGCGAGCATCGGCTATTCGATGTTCAACCTCGGGTTCGGAAGCGTCGACGGCGAGAGCATGCTGGCCGCGTTCGAAATCATCGACCTCGTGCTCGTCGCCGCGCTCGCCGGCGCGGTGCTCCTCGCTCGCCGCGAGGACACCGCGGGGCAGATGCGAACCATCCTGACCGACGGCGGTCGGGAACTCAAGCAGACGCTGTTCGACGACGAGGAGGGTGACAACTGATGGTCCCCGCGCAGTATTACCTCGTCCTGTCGGCCGCCGTGTTCTGCATCGGCATCTTCGGCCTCTTGACCCGACGGAACGCGCTGTTGTTCCTGATGTCGGTCGAACTGATGCTGAACGCCGCGAACATCAACCTCGTCGCGTTCTCCTACTACTGGGGCAACGTGACGGGCCAGACGTTCGGGCTGTTCACGATGGCGCTCGCCGCCGCCGAGGTGGCGGTCGGTATCGGCATCATCCTCGTACTGTACCGCAACTTCGACGGCGTGGACGTGACTAACGCGACCACGATGAGGTGGTAACATTATGGCAGGTATCTTAGACTTCGCTCCGGCCATCGTCCTCCTCCCGTTCCTCTCGTTCCTGATCGCGCTCGGGGCGGGACGGTACATGCCGAAGGGAGGGGCGCTGGCGGGAATCGGCGCGACGGCGGGCTCGTTCGTCCTGTCCATCGCGACGTTCTTCGCCGTCAGCGGCGGACAGACCTACAACCAACACATCTACACGTGGGCGACCGGCGCCGGCGACGCGGTCTCGCTCGACTTCGGCCTGCTCATCGACCCGCTTTCGTCGATGATGCTCGTCATCGTGACGCTCGTCGCGTTCCTCGTCCACGTCTTCAGCCTCGGCTACATGAACGACGAGGGCGAGACGGGCCTCCCGCGCTACTACGCCGGGCTCGGCCTGTTCACCGCGTCGATGCTGGCGTTCGTCGTGTCCAGCAACCTCCTCATGGCGTTCATGTTCTTCGAGCTGGTGGGGCTGTGTTCCTACCTGCTCATCGGCTTCTGGTTCCGCCAGGACGGTCCGCCGAGCGCCGCGAAGAAGGCGTTCCTCGTCACCCGCTTCGGTGACTACTTCTTCCTCATCGGCGTCGTCGCGGTGTTCGCGACGTTCGGCTCGGCGGCGTTCGCCGGCCCCGAGGCGTTCCCGGTCCTCGCCGAGGAGGCGCTCCACGGCGAGCACGCGGTCAACACGTTCCTCGGCATGGGCGAACAGGCGTGGTTCACCGTCGTCGGCCTCCTCGTTCTCGGAGGCGTCATCGGTAAGTCCGCGCAGTTCCCCCTGCACACGTGGCTTCCGGACGCGATGGAAGGTCCGACCCCCGTCTCCGCGCTCATTCACGCGGCGACGATGGTCGCGGCCGGCGTCTACCTCGTCGCCCGGATGTACGGCTTCTACGCGCTGACCCCGACGACGCTCGCCATCATCGCGCTCGTGGGCGGCTTCACGGCCCTCTTCGCCGCGACGATGGGCGTCGTCAAGAAGGAGATCAAGCAGGTGCTCGCGTACTCGACCATCAGCCAGTACGGCTACATGATGCTCGGGCTCGGCGTCGGCGGCTACGTCGCCGCGACGTTCCACCTGCTCACCCACGCCTTCTTCAAGGCGCTCTTGTTCCTCGGTGCCGGTGCGGTCATCATCGCGATGCACCACAACGAGAACATGTGGGACATGGGCGGACTCAAAGACAAGATGCCCGTGACGTACTACGCGTTCCTCTCGGGCTCGCTCGCCCTCGCCGGCATCGTCCCGTTCGCCGGCTTCTGGTCGAAAGACGAGATTCTCTACGAGGCGCTCAACCACGGCCTCGGAACCGAGGGCGGCCTCGGGACCATCTTCCTCCTCGCGTACGCGATGGGGCTCCTCGCCGTGTTCTTCACCGGCTTCTACACCTTCCGGATGGTGTTCCTCACCTTCCACGGCGAACCGCGCAGCGAGACCGCGCGCGACCCGCACGGCTTCGGCTGGAACGTCAAGTTCCCGCTGGCCGTCCTCGGCGTGCTCGCGGCCGTCACCGGCCTCGTCAACATGGCCCCGGTGGAGGACCTCACGGGGATTCACCTCACGTTCCTCCACGACTGGCTCGACGGCGGCATCACCTCGCTGACCTCGCACCACTACCTCGAAGTGCTCGAAAGCGGCGTCGGCGCGGGACTCCACCCGGCCGGCATCGGCTCCATCGCGCCCGGGCTAGTTTCGCTCGCCCTCGCCCTCGCGGGCGCTGGGCTCGCCTACCGCCTGTACAACGTCCCCGAGCCCGTCGAACACACGGACAAGCTCGGGAGCATCAAGACCGTCCTGTACAACAACTACTACCAAGACGAGTACCAGGTCTGGATCGCGACCGGCGTCGTCCAGCCCGTCTCGCGCGCCCTCGATAAGTTCGATCAGGGTATCGTCGACGGCGTCGTCAACGGCGTCTCCAGCGTGAGCCTGTTCGCCGGCGGTCGCGTCAAGCGCATTCAGACCGGCGTTGTGAGCAACTACGCGGCGCTCCTCACGCTCGGTCTGACCGCGCTCCTTCTCGGTCTCGGTCTGCTCGGAGGTTGGTTCGCATGATAATCGAAGCGCTCATCGCAGTCACGTTCCTCGCCGCGCTGGTCACCTTCGTCCTGCCGGACCGGTACGCCGGCAAGGCGGCCTTCGCGCTGAGTCTGGCTCCCGTCGTCGGGAGCCTCTACATGTGGCAACAGTACGACGCGAGCGGGAACGCCCTTCTCGGCGGGAACATCGCGTTCGAGACAGACGTCGCCTGGTTGCAACTCGGCCAGTACGACATTCACTGGATGGTCGGCGTCGACGGCATCAGCATGCCGCTCGTCGTCCTCACGACCATCCTCACCACGCTCGCTATCGTCAGCGCGTGGACGCCCATCTCGGAGCGTCAGTCCCAGTTCTTCGGTCTGATGCTCCTGATGGAGGCGAACCTGCTGGGCGTCTTCACGGCGCTCGACTTCTTCGTCTGGTTCATCTTCTGGGAGGCCGTGCTCCTGCCGATGTACTTCCTCATCGGCGTCTGGGGCGGTCCCCGCCGCAAGTACGCGGCGATCAAGTTCTTCGTCTACACGAACATCGCGTCGCTCGTGATGTTCATCGGGTTCATCTCGCTCGTGTTCGGTCTCGGCGACTCGGTCTCGTCGTTCCGCCTGCCCGAAATCGCGCAGGCGTTGCAGGCCGGAGAGCTCGGGAGCTTCGCGGGGCTGTCGCCCGGCGCGCTCGCGTCGGTCGCGTTCGTCGCGATGTTCCTCGGGTTCGCGGTCAAGGTTCCGGTCGCCCCGCTTCACACGTGGCTGCCGGACGCCCACGTCGAGGCCCCCACGCCGGTGTCGGTCATGCTGGCCGGGGTCCTCCTGAAGATGGGTACGTACGCCCTGCTCCGGTTCAACTTCACGATGCTCCCGGAGACGGCGCGCGCCTTCGCGCTGCCCATCGCCCTGCTCGCCGTCGCGAGCGTCATCTACGGCGCGCTCCTCGCGCTGGCACAGCAGGACCTCAAGCGCATCGTCGCGTACTCCTCCGTCTCGTCGATGGGGTACGTCATCCTCGGTCTCATCGCCTACACCACCTACGGCGTCGGCGGTGCGACCTTCCAGATGGTCGCCCACGGCCTCATCTCCGGTCTGATGTTCATGGCCGTCGGCGTCATCTACAACACGACCCACACGCGTATGGTGACTGACTTCTCCGGACTGGCCGACCGGATGCCCGTCACCGCCGGCATCTTCGTCGCCGGCGCGTTCGGCTACATGGGCCTCCCGCTCATGGCCGGTTTCGCGGCAGAGTTCTTCATCTTCAAGGGCGCGTTCGAGTCCACGGTGATGGAGGCGATGCCGCTGTTTACCGGCGCGGCTATGTTCGGTATCGTCATCGTCGCGGGCTACCTGCTGTTCGCGATGCAGCGGACCCTGTTCGGACCGTTCCGGTTCGACGGCGACTACGAGATCACCGAGGCACCGTTCCACGACGTGGCACCGCTCGCGGTGCTGCTGCTTCTCACCATCGTGCTCGGTGTCTCTCCGGACATCTTCTTCACGATGATTCAGGACGCGGTTACTCCGATTCTCGAACTGGGAGGTGCGTTCTAGATGACGCCCCTCCAGACGCTCCCCGAGTGGGCGGCGACGGCTCCAGCCATCGTGCTCGCGCTGACGGGCCTCGCGCTGCTGCTCATCGACACCATCGACCCTGACTCCACGAACAACGGCCTCTTGGCCGGCACGGCGACGCTCGGCGCGCTCGCCGCCGGCGGTATCGCCGGCTGGTTCCTCATCGGTGGAACCGGCATGGAGTCCACCGGTGGCGCAATCACGCTGTACGGCGACGCGCTCGTCGTCGACGGGATGAGCCTGTTTTTCACGCTCATCTTCACCAGCGTCGCCGCGATGGTCTCTGTCGCCTCGTACGACTACCTCGCGGACCAGCAGTACCAAGGCGAGTTCTACGCCCTCGTGCTGTTCGCCGCGACCGGCATGACGCTCATGGGGATGTCGAACTCGCTGGCGACCGTCTTCGTCAGCCTCGAACTCGCGTCCCTGCCGTCGTACGCGCTCGTCGCGTTCCTCAAGAAGGACCGCGGAAGCATCGAAGCCGGCCTGAAGTACTTCCTCATCGGCGCGCTGTCGTCGGCGGTGTTCGCGTTCGGTATCAGCCTCGTGTTCGCCGTCACCGGCTCGCTGGTGCTCCCGGAAATCGCCGCGACGCTCGCCGAGGGAACCGAACTCGTCGGCGTCCTCGGCCTCGGCGTGCTGATGATCGCCGGCGGCTTCGCGTTCAAGACCGCCTCCGTCCCGTTCCACTTCTGGGCGCCGGAGGCCTACGAGGGCGCGCCCGCTCCCGTGAGCGCGTTCCTCTCGTCGGCGTCGAAGGCGGCCGGCTTCGCCGTCGCCTTCCGCGTGTTCACCGTCGCGTTCCCCCTCGAAACCGTCACCGCAATCGGCGGCGGGAGCGTCGACTGGTCGCTGCTGTTCGCGCTGCTCGCCGTCGTCACGATGACGCTCGGTAACTTCGCGGCGGCGACCCAAGAGAACGTAAAGCGCATGCTGGCGTACTCCTCTATCGGGCACGCCGGCTACGCGCTCATCGGTCTCGCGGCCATCACCGTCGACGGCGGTGCCGCGAACGGCGACGTGCTCGGCGCGAGCATGGCCCACCTGCTCGTCTACGGCTTCATGAACACGGGCGCGTTCCTGTTCATCGCCATGGTCGAAAAGTGGGGTCTCGGCCGCACGTTCGAGGACTACAACGGCATCGCGTCGAAGGCGCCCGTCGCCGCGACGGCGATGACCGTCTTCATGTTCTCGCTCGCGGGGCTCCCGCCGTTCGGCGGCTTCTTCTCGAAGTACGCCCTGTTCGAGTCGGCCATCGGCTCCGGCTTCTGGTGGCTCGCCGCGGTCGGCGCGGTCAACAGCGCGCTGTCGCTGTTCTACTACAGTCGCGTCGTGAAAGCGATGTGGATCGAGGAGCCGTCTGAGCCCCTCGAAATCGGCAGTCAGCCGGTCGGTCTCTACGTGGCGATTATCTTCGCCGCGGTCGGGACGTTGCTGCTCCTGCCCGGCTTCCAACCCGTCATCGAGACGGCCCAGACCGTCGCCGCGGCGCTCTTCTGAGCGTTCCGGCGATTCGGCCCGGTTCCGTTTCGGTTTCTTTTATTCGCGCAGTAACTCGCCGAGCGCCGATGCCAGCTCCTCGGAGCGCCTGAGCGTCAGGCCGTCGGTCGTGACGAACACGCCTTTGTCGTCGGCGGTCACCCGCGTCAGGTAGCCGTGGTCAAACGCGCGGACGGTGTAGCGGTAGTCACCGAGTTCGGAGCCGCGATAGGCGGTCCGGGCCTGAAACCCATCGGTCTCGTGTTCGACGAATCCGGTGAGGTCGGCGTCGGCTTCGAGGTCGCTCCGGAGGTAAATCTGGTCACAGCGGTCGTGGGTGAAGTACGTCACGCTCCTGAGGTCGTCGCCGACGACGGTTCGACAGGTTCGGACGAACGACTCGGCTCGCGATTCGGGGAGCAGTTGCGTCTCGAGTTCCATCGTATGTGTGTCATGGCGTGGCATGACATAATATCATCGCCGGATGGGAGGACGGTAGGGTTTTGCGGCCGGAGTTCGACCGTTCCTGTATGGTACGTCGCCTGGTTCTCGGCTGTGGGTCGCTCGGTGGGGGTCTCGTCGAGCAACTCACCGGTCGCGGCGGGACGGTGACGGTCGTCACCGACCGAAAGGGGCGCGCCGAGGACCTCCGCTCGGACGGTATCGACGCGAGAGAGGGCGACCCCGCCGACCCGTCGACCTACCCAGACGTGGTCGACCTCGTCGTCGTCGGCGGACAGTCTCCGCGGTCGAACCTCGACGCGGCGCGCGCGGCCAGCGAACACTGTCCGGACGCGCCGCTGGTCGTCTACCTCGGTGACGACGCCGACCCGTCGGTCCGCGACGAGGTGTACGACCTCGCCGACGAGGTCATCGACCCGCGGCGAGTGGTCACAGACCGCATCCTCGACGCGGTCGGCACGTCGCACACGGAGCGGCTGAACCGCCTGATGCGGGTCCTCCGAAACGTCGACGGCAAGCTCGCGGTCGTGATGCACGACAACCCGGACCCCGACGCTATCGCCGCGGCGCTGGCGCTACAAGCCATCGCCGAGCGGGCGGGTATCGACGCCGAAGCGTGTTACTTCGGCGACATCTCTCATCAGGAGAACCGCGCGCTCGTCAACCTCCTCGAACTGGACCTCCGCGTCCTCGACGAGGTACCCGCGGACGACGAGTACGCCGGCTTCGCGCTCGTCGACCACTCCCGGCCGGGCGTCAACGACCGCCTCCCGCCGGAGACGACGATCGACATCGTCATCGACCACCACCCGCCGCGCGCGCCGGTCGAGGCGGCGTACGTGGACCTCAGGCGCGGCGTCGGTGCGACGAGCACGCTCCTCGCGGAGTACCTCGAACGGCTCGGAATCGTCCCCGACACGACGGTCGCGACGGCGCTGTTGTTCGGGATTCAGGTCGACACCAACGACTTCACGCGGGAGGTCTCGACGGCCGACTTCGAGGCCGCCGCCTTCCTCATCCCCCACGTCGACGTTGACCTGCTCGAACGGGTCGAGACGCCGAGCCTCACCTCCGAGACGATGGAGACGCTCGCGCGCGCCATCTCGAACCGCGACGTCCGGGGGAACGCCCTCGCGTCGAACGTCGGCGATATCCGCGAGCGGGACGCCCTCGCGCAGGCCGCCGACCACCTCCTCGGGATGGAGGGCGTCGAGGTGACGGTCGTCTACGGCCTGATGGACGGGACGGTCTACGTCTCCGGCCGCGCCCGCGGTGCGCGGGTCGACCTCGGCGAGGCGTTTCGTGACGCCCTCGGCTCCATCGGGAGCGCCGGCGGCCACGCCGACATGGCGGGCGCACAGATTCCGTTAGGCATCCTCGACGACGTGGGCGACGACTCTCGGGAATCGCTGGCGACCATCGTCACGGACATCGTCGCTGGGCGGCTATTCGAGACGCTCGAACACGCGACGCCGACGCCGAGTCTGGACACCGACGTCGCCTTCGAGTACCCGCTCGATGAGTGAGCGCCCACACGTTTTTGCCGACGGTGGCCCTATGGGATGGGAGATGAGTACCAAAGCGACCGTCAAGGAGTACATGACGCGCGAGGTCCAGACCGTCTCTCCGTCCGACACGGTCGCGGACGTCGCCCGACGCATCGCAGAGAGCGACGGGCACAACGGGTTTCCCGTCTGCGACGGTCGCAAAGCGGAGGGGTTCGTCACGGCCCGAGATATCCTCCTCGCGGACGACGAGGAGTCCATCGAGACGGTGATGGCGACGGACCTCGTCGTCGCCCACCCCGAGATGGACGTGAACGACGCCGCCCGCGTCATCCTCCGGTCGGGCATCCAGAAGCTCCCGGTCGTCGACGACGCGGGCAATCTCGTCGGCATCATCTCGAACACGGACGTCATCCGAAGCCAAATCGAGCGCGCGACGCCCGAGAAGGTGGGTAAACTCATGCGGACGCTCGAACAGATTCACGGCATCACGGTCCACCAGGAGCGACGGACCGTCTCGCTTTCGAACCTCATTCCGACGCAGGCCCGCGTCTACGCCGACGAACTCGACGGCCGCCGCTACGAGCTCGAACGCGGCCTCGCCGAACCCCTCGTCGTCATCGACAACAACGGGACGTTGCTCCTCGCGGACGGCCACCACCGCGTCCTCGCGGCCGACCGCATCGGCATCGAGGAGATGGACGCCTACGTCATCGTCGTCGACGACCCGGTCGAACTCGGGATGCAGCGGACCGCCGAAAAGGAGGGTCTCAAGTCCATCTCGGACATCGACATCGTCGACTACGCCCGACACCCGCTGGTCGAGACGACCCGCCGGTTACAGTAGCTCAGTTCTCCACGTCGTACTCGGCCTTCCACGCGTCGACGGCCTCGCGGGCCTCGGCCTCCGACTCGAAGCGCTCGCCCTCGTAGCCGCGGCCCTCGGCGGACTGGTAGAGTCGGTCGACCCTGACGTGCCACGCGTTCGGCCCGCGTCGGAGCCGAATGGTCGCGTGGCCGTCGCTTCGCTCCCACTCCGCGATGCGGTCGTCCCGGCGGACCTCCGTCCAACTCATACCGGGCAATGACGGCGGAGGCCGAAGTGTCTACCCATCCGCCAGCGTCGAGGCGTCGGCCGTCACCGGGGCGGCCGGGCGCGTCTCCGCGCCGCAGTTCGGACAGATCGCGTACCCGAGGCGGTCGTAAGGGACCTCCGGCGACGGGCGCTCTAGCCCGCACTCCTCGCACGTGAAGTACGAGACCCATTCGAAGGACATACCGAAGCGTAGGATTGTCAACGTATTAATTAATCACCGCTTACCACCCGAGTCGGTCGCGTCGGCGACGGCGCGAAAAACGAAGTGCGACGGGGGTTTTAGGGTGTGACGGCGGCGCGCCCCCCGAGATTGGAGCGCGAGTCGGGGCGAGCGAGTCGCCGGTGTTCAGGCGGGCGTCGGTCCCTCGGGAGCCGACGAGTCGTCGTCGGACCGGAACTGCGAGACGAGGTCGAGCGAGTCGTCGGCGCTGCCGAGCAAGAACAGCGAGTAGTACCGGAAGTACGTCACGACGGGCATCTGGACGACCGCGCCGACCGCGATGGCCGCGAGGACGAACAGGACCCCGAGCGCGCCGAAGACGACCAGCCCGGCCGTCGAGGTCAACGCGACGTTCGCGGCGTTGAGCGCGAGGAACGCCGCGCCGCCGACGATGGCGAAGGGGATGGCGACGACGAGCAGGGCGAGGAGGGCCGCGATACCGATACCGATGCTCGCGAGGATGCCGAGGATGAACCGGACGATGACGTACAGTCCGAACTCGGAGAGTTCGGCGCGGAACACCGGAGCGACCCGCCCCCACGACGACAGGAGGGCGCGGTCCTCGGCTATCATCGTCGGGACGACGAAGTCGGTCGTCAACTGCATGACGACCGCGACCACGAACAGCAGCAAGAACCCGAGCAGTACGAGCGGGATGGCGAGGAGGGCCACCGCGGGCGTGAACGCGACCATGCCGAAGAACACCGCCGCTATCGGGAGTCCGATGACCGCGAGGACGGCGACGAGCAGGCCGACTTGGAACCCGAACAGCCTGACGCCGAGCCAGAAGCGCTCGCGGAACGGTTCGCGGATGCGCACGTCTTTCGTGACGACGGCGTCCACGAGGACGAACTGCATCACGGAGCCGACGAACGACCAGACGATGCCGAGGGCGATAGCGACCGCCGCGAGCGCGATAACCGCTGCGAGGACGTTCTCGGGGGTTACGAAACCGGGCAGCGAGTCGACCGGGATGTCGGTCGACCCGCCGCTGCCGGGCGCGGTTGTTCCGGCGTTGCCACCGGTGCCACCGCCACCGCCGAGGCCGCCGACGAAGAGGGCGATGAGTGCGAGGCGCGCCCACCGACCCGCGTCGAACGGGAGGAGGAGCGACGTCGTGGCGTCACGAGCGTCGTCGAGGGCGTCGATTGCTTTCCAACTCATGGCTAACAATGCGACGCCTCGCGGGATAAAGATGTTCGAGATCTAAGGTATCAGTTCGCTCGGTGGACTTTCTCGGGGGCGCGGAGGCCGTTACTCCGTGACGGCGGCCAGCGGGTCGAGGTAGCCCGACCCGTAGTACGCCCGGTCCGCGTCCGCTGGGACGGCCGCGGTGCGTCCGAGTTTCGAGGCGACCTGATCCGCGGTCAATCCCGGTTCGACCGACCGGACGAGTGCCGCGGCGGCGGCGACCTGCGGCGCGGCCATCGAGGTGCCGGCCTTCCAGCCGTAGCCGTTCGCCGAGCCGACGTAGTTCCCGTCGTCGTCGTAGGCGGGCGTCGAGACGGTGTTGTAGACGAGGTCGTAGAACCACGTGTCCGGATGGCTCTCCTGTGCGGAGAGGAGGGCGTCGCCGCCGGGCGCGGCCACGCCGACGGCGTTGGTCCCGTAGTTCGTGTAGAACGCCGGCGTCTTCGGCCCCTCCTCGGCGTCGCCCGCGTCGAAGGCAGTGCCCTTCGGTCCGGTCGCGCCGACGCTGAGCGCCTGCGCCCCCTCGTTGGGGAGGCTGATGAGGTCGCCGTCGTGTTGGAGGTCGGCGCTGTCGTTGCCGGCGGCGACGACGACGACGGTCCCCGAGCGGTTGGCGTGGGTCAGCGTCTTGTTCAGCACCTTCCCGTAGAAGCCTCCTTCACCCTGCCGAGGGACCGGGTAGGCACCGAGGCTGAGGTTCGCGGCGTCGCAGTCGATTTCGGCGCTGTAGACGACGGCCGCGAGGATGTCGGCGAACGAGGCGAGCGAGTTCGGCGAGAAGACGCGGCAGTCGACGAGTTCGGCCCCCGGCGCGGAGCCGACGACGCCCGTCTCGTTTCTGTCGTTCGCGGCGACGATGCCCGCGACGTGGGTGCCGTGGTCGCCGCCGGCGGGGACGCCCGCGCCGAACCCGTCGCCGGTGAAATTCCGCGAGAGCGACGTGTTGACCGCGTGTTCGAGGTCGGGGTGGTCGGCGGCGACCCCGGTGTCGATGACGGCGACGCGCGCGCCCTCGCCGCGGGTCACGTCGTGGACGGCGGGAATCCGCTGGCTCTGTTTGTCCCACTGCGCGCCGTATCCCGGCTCGTCGACGGCGCTCGTCGGTGCGGCGTCGTTGACCGCCGGCGCGTCGATTGCAATCTCCACGTCGGGCGCGTAGGTCACGTCCAGCGCGGCGACGGTCGATTCGCTCCCCTCGACGACGACCACCCCGGCCGGCGAGAGGTCGTAGACGAACTCTAGGTCGGCGTTCACCCGCGCCGACGCGTCTTTCCCGCCGAGGTCTACGATGAATCGGTCCGTCCGCTCGGCGGCGACGACGGTCGACCCGGCGGCGACGCCGCCGAGGAGGGAACCGCTCAGCTTCAGGAAGGCTCGCCTGTGTTGCTGACGCATACCAAACGACCCGGGCGTCGGAGACATAGTTGTTACGGCACATTTAGAGATTTAAAATAACACTTCGAAAAACCACAACGTCGTACCGGAGCCGACACGCTCAGGGGAGTCCGGTTCGAACGCTCGGCTCACATGGTAGGTGTCGAAACCGCGCTTCGTCTCGGCGGCGGCCTCGTGTTGTTGCTCGCGAACGCCTTCTTCGTCGTCTCGGAGTTCGCGATGACGCGCGTCCCCCAGTTCGAGGAATCCGCCTTCGAGGGCTCTCGCGGCCTCGAACTCGCGTGGGAGATGACCGAGCGACTGGAGGTGTACCTCTCGGGCTGTCAGGTCGGGATTACCATCGCCAGCGTCGGCCTCGGCGTCGTCGCCGAACCGGCCGTCGCGGCCACCTTCGACGCGATTCTCGGCGGCGGCGGGGCGGCGGGTTCCCACACGTCGCTGTCGGTCGGGCTGGCGCTCGTCGTCATCAACCTCTCGCACGTCGTCCTCGGCGAGCAGGTGCCGACGTACCTCGGCGTCGAGCGCTCCCGCGCGGTGGCGAAGTACACCGCGCCCGTCCTGTACGGCTGGACGAAGCTGATGTACCCGGTCATCGTCGTCGCCGACTGGCTGGCGAAGCGCCTGCTGTCGCTCGGCGGCGTCGAGATAACCCGGTCGTGGCAGGAGGCCGAACTCGACGACGAGGACGGCGACGGCTCCGGGAGCGGTGGCACCCGACTCAGTCGCGGCGAGGTTCGCAGCCAGATGGGTAATATCCTCGCACAGGGGTCGCTGCCCGAGGACCGCCGCGAGGAGGTGCTCAACGCGCTGCGAATCGGCGAGCTACCCGTCCGCGACGTGATGGTCCCCGCGGACCACGTCGTCGCGCTCTCGGCCGACGCGACCACGGACGAGAGCCTCGAACGCGTCCGGTCGAACCCCCAGCACTCGCGGTTCCCGCTCGTCGGCGACTCGCTCGACGACGTGCGCGGCGTCGTCTACGCGCCGACGGTCCTCTCGAACATCGACCGCCTCCAGTCGGGCGACCGCCGCCTCGACGACATCGCCGCACCCCCGCTTTCGGTCCCCGCGGACCTCTCGGTCAGCGACCTCATCGACCGCTTCCAGGAGGAGAATCAGGAACTCGCGATGGTCCGCGACCCCGAAAGCGGCTCCGTGGTCGGCCTCGTGACCGCCTCCGACGCCTTCGAGTCAATCACCGGCCAGCTCTACGACCCGCTCGACCTCGGGGCGTAGGACGCTCGCGGGTGGCGACCCGACGCGCTCGCGGACCGCCCACGCTTTTCCCCCGCCGCCCGTATCGACTCGCATGACGCCCTTCGAACGACGGACCCGCGCGTGTCAGGACCGACTGGCCGACGCGGACGCCGACGCGACCGCGCTGTTCCCCAGCCGAAACCTGCTGTACCTCTCGGGCTTCGACGAGGAACCCGCTGAGCGCCACCTGCTGCTTTTCGTCCCCCGCGAGGGCGACCCGGTGTTCCTCGTCCCCGACCTCTACGAGACGCAGGTCCGCGCCGAGTCGTGGGTCGCCGACGTGCGCACGTGGAGCGACGACGACGACCCGCGGGACGCCCTCGCGGACGTCGTCTCGGACCTCGACCTCGCCGGCGGGCGCATTCTCGTCGACGACACGATGTGGGCGCGCTTCTCGCAGGACCTCTGGGCGGCGCTCCCCGCCGCCGACTTCGGCCTCGCCAGCGAGGTCGTCGCCCCGCTCCGCGCGCGGAAGGACGACGCCGAACTCGACGCGCTCCGCCGCGCCGGCGCGACCGTCGACCGCGCGGTCGAGCGCGTCCGCGACATGGGCGCTGACGCCGTCGGCATGACCGAGAACGAGCTCGCGGCGGAAATCGAGCGCCTCCTCGCCGACGAGGGCGGCGAGGGGATTCCCTTCGGCCCGCTCGTCGGTTCCGGCCCGAACGGGGCGATGCCGCACCACGGCCACGGCGACCGCGTCATCGAGTCTGGCGACCCGGTCGTCCTCGACTTCGGGACCGTCGTCGACCACTACCCGAGCGACCAGACCCGGACCGTCGTCTTCGCCGGCGAGCCGCCCGCCGAGTTCGCCGAGGTCCACGGCGTCGTACAGGCCGCCCGGACCGCCGCCGTCGAGACCGTCGAACCGGGCGTCGCCGCCGGCGACGTCGACCGCGCGGCCCGCGAGGTCATCGAGGAGGCGGGCTACGGCGACCGCTTCATCCACCGGACCGGCCACGGCGTCGGCCTCGACGTGCACGAGGAACCCTACATCGTCGCCGGGAGCGACCGCGAACTCGAAGTCGGGAACGTCTTCAGCGTCGAACCGGGAATCTACCTCCCCGACGAGTTCGGCGTCAGAATCGAGGACCTCGTCGTCGTCACCGACGACGGCGCGGAACTCCTGAACGACACCGACCGCGGCTGGCGCTGCTGACCGGGAACCGTTTAACCCACTGACGTTCGTAGCGGGCGTATGGTCTCCCGACAGACACTCGTCGTCACCGGATTCGTCCTCGCCGCCCTCCCCACCGCCTATCTCGTGGAGCTAGTCACCGGACAGTTCGTCCTCTCGTTTTTCGCGCTCCTCGCGGTCGGCGTCGGTGCGCCGTCGCTCCTCAACGACTACCTCGATAGCCGCGAGGGTGGACAGAACGGGGTCTGAGTCCGAATCCCGAAAAAAGCGGTCGATGCCGACGCGTCGGCCGTTACTCGTCGTCGCCGTCGACAGCGTCGTCACCGGACGGTTCGATGTCGCCGATGATTGCGTCGATGTCGGCGTGTTCGTACAGCAGGTCGCGCATCCGGTTGACCGTGCGCTCGTCGCGGGTGCGGCCCGTGCTGACGATGTCCTCGGCGCGGTCGGTCACCGAGAGCGTGTCGCCGTTGACGAGGAGCACCGGGACGCCCTTCTCTTCGGCCTTGCCGATGACGGCTCCGACGGGTCGGTGGCCGCCGGTGAGGATGATACATTTGACGCCCGGGGCTTCGAGCGCGGCGCGCTGGATGTTCGCGCGGTCGCCGCCGGTGATGACCGCGGCGTTCTTCGTGCGGCGGAAGTAGCGGAGCGCCGCGTCGCCGCCCATCGCGCCGACGAGGAAGCGCTCGACGAAGGCGTCGGTCGGCGCGTCGGTGGCGAAGTTCGCGCCGAGTTCGTTCGCGAGTTCCTCGACGGTGACGCCCGCGAGGTCCTTCTCGGTCGGGACGACGCCGAGGACGGGGACGCCGCGGGCTTCGAGGAACGGCGCGACCTCGGTTTCGAGTTCGTCGTAGGCGGCGTCGCTCACGCGGTTGAACACGACGCCGGCGAGGCGGTCGGGGCCGATGTCTTCGACCGCCGCGACCACGTCGTCGAGGTCGCTCGGGTGCTGGTAGTCGGCGACGAGGACGACCTCGGCGTCGAGGAGGTCCGCCACGTCGCCGTCGGTGAGGTCGACGATGCCGCCGGTGCGGTAGGAGCCGCCGCCCTCGACGAGCATCAGGTCCTTGCCGGCCGAGATGTCCTCGAAGTGGTGGGAGATGACCTCCGAGAGCTCCTCGGCGTTCTCCTTGCCGCGGACGGCTCCCTGGATGAACGTCGGGGAGTAGACGACGGGTTCCAGTTGGTGCATCTCCGCGTCGATGTCGAGCAGTTCGCGGGCGAGCATCGGGTCCTCGTCGAGGGTCTTGCCGGTGCTGGACTGCAGGCGGGTGCCCTTGGGCTTCATGTAGCCCACGTCCAGTCCGCGCTCCTTGGCGAGGACGCCGAGTGCGAGCGTGATTGCGGTCTTCCCGGTGCTTTCTCCGGTCGAGGTGACGAGTACCGTGTTCATTGTTGAGTGATAGGGTGGTGAAGTGTTTAAAGTTCGTCCGGGTCGACGGTGAGTCGAACGTCGACGGCCTTCACGCCGTCCGGCAGGGCGACGAGCGGGTTGATGTCGAGTTCGAGGATGGCCGGGAAGTCGGTGACGAGCTGGGAGAGCCGCTGGATGGTCTCCGTGATGCCGCCGATGTCGACCGGGTCGTTACCGCGGGCACCGCGGAGCATCGGCGCGGCGTCGATCTCCTTCGTCATGTCCTCGGCCTCCGTCTCGGAGACGGGCGCGACGCGGAACGTCGTGTCTTCGAGGATTTCCACGAAAATGCCGCCGAGGCCGAACATCATGAGCGGGCCGAACTGCGGGTCGCGGTTCATGCCGACGATGGTCTCGACGCCGTCGTCGAGGTTCACCATCTCCTGGACCTGCACGCCGAGGATGTTGGCGTCGGGCTGGTAGTTCTTCGCGCGGGTGACGAGGTCCTCGTAGGCGTCGTAGACGTCCTCGTTTGCGACCCCGACCTTGACGCCGCCGATGTCGGACTTGTGGAGGATGTCCGGGCTGACGATTTTCATCACCACGTCGCCGTCGATGCGCTCTGCGACTTCGAGCGCGTCGGCGGGGTCGTCGACGATGTCGCCGGTCGGCGTCTCGATGCCGTAGGCGTCGAGCAGTTCCATCGCCTCGACGCCGAGTCGGGTCTCGTCGCGGTCCTCGACGGTTTCGAGGATTTCGCGGGCGCGCTCGCGGTCCACGTCGAACTCGGTGGGCGCGTCGTACTCGCGCTGGCGGATGTCGGCGTACTTCGAGAGCGCTTCGAGGCCGTCGACGGCGCGCGAGGGGTCGAAGTAGTTCGGGATGCCGGCGTCTTTCATCACGTCGGACGCGGCGTCGACGCGCTCGCCGCCCATGAAACAGGCGGCGATGGGCTTGTCGTGTTTCCCCTGCAGTTCGACGGTGTCGGCGGCGAGCTGGTTGTAGTCGAGGACGGCCGTCGGACAGGTCAGGACGAGCGCCATGCCGACGTTGTCGTCGGCGAGCGCCACGTCGAGGGCCTCCTTGAACCGGGCGTTGTCGGCGTCGCCGACGATGTCGACCGGGTTGTAGATGTTCCCCTCGGCGGGCAGCGACTCGGAGAAGGTTTCGAGCGTCTCGTCGGTGAAGTCCGCCATCTTCAGCTCCGACTCGCCGATGGCGTCGGTCGTCATGACGCCGGGGCCGCCGGCGTTCGTGATGACGGCCACGTCCTTGTTCTCGGGGACCGGCTGGTCGCCCAGCACGCGGGCGGTGTCGAACAGGTGCTGGACGGACTCCGCGCGGATGACGCCCGCCTGTTCGAGGCCGGCCTCGTAGGCGGCGTCGGAGCCGGCGATGGTGCCGGTGTGCGAGGAGGCGGCCTGCGCGCCGGCGTCGGTCTTGCCGGACTTGACGAGGACGATGGGCGTGTCCTTCGTCACCTCGCGGGCGGAGTCGATGAACTCGCGGCCCGCCGAGATGCCTTCGAGGTAGCCGATGATGACCTCGGTGTCGGGGTCGTCGTTCCACGTCTCGATGAAGTCGGCCTCGTCGAGGACGGCCTTGTTACCCAACGAGACGATGTCCTTGAAGCCGATGTCCTCGTCGTTGGCCCAGTCGATGACGGCCGTGATGAACGCGCCCGACTGGCTCATAAACGACATGTTGCCGTCGAGGGCCATGTCGGGGCCGAACGTCGCGTTCATGCCGACGTCCGTGTTCATGATGCCCAGACTGTTCGGGCCGACGACGTTGAGGTCGTACTCCTCGGCGATGTCGCGGAGCTCCTGCTCGCGGGCGGCCCCCTCGCTGCCCGTCTCGCCGAAGCCGGCGGTGATGACGACCACGTTCTGGATACCCGCCTCCCCGGCGGACTTCATCGCCGGCAGGACGACCTTCGGCGGGACGACGATGACCGCGAGGTCGGCGTCCGTCTCGCCGACGTCGCCGTAGCACCGCAGGCCGAACAGTTCGTCGTACTTGGGGTTGACCGGAACGACCTCACCGTCGAACTCGTCGATGAGGTTGTCCATGATTGCCCGCCCGACTGCTCCTTCGCGCTCGGTCGCACCGACCACCGCGATTCGGTTCGGCGCGAACAATTCGGATAGCTCTCCCATTACCTGTTGATTCCGGTCATTGACTGATAAACTCGGTGGTGTGGGCCGTCTCACGGCCTTTGGTGGCACGCTACAGTAGCGCAATTAATCGGGATTGTTCGCGATTTATACCGCGGAATTGGGCGGATTTCGCTCGTCAGTTGGGATGAGGTCGCCGCCGGCCTTCGGCGGCCAAACACATAATGCCATCCCCCGAAAACGACGGGTTATGTCCCCATCAGCAGACGGCACGCCCCTCCACCGGACCGCGGGCGTGAAAGTCGCCGTCACGGTGTTTCTCGCGCTGACGCTCGTCTACGCACTCCTCATCGCCCGGCAACTCCTCGCGTGGGTGTTCCTCCTCGTCATCGCCGTCGTCCTCTGGTACGCCGCCAGACTCGTCGTCGCCGTGGAGGAAATCGCGACACAGCTCGGCCGTCTCGCCGACGAGCGCGCCGGCTCCAACGACCGCGGCGACGAATCAAGCCGGGATTAAATCGCGGCCGACGCGCCCGAATCCGAGACGGTCCCGCCCGCGGGCCGGCAGGGAAAGAATCCGAAGATTCGCAGCGAGAACCGACTGTTCGTCCGTTCTCGCCGAGTATCGGCGAAATCTGAGGGTACCGATTACGAGATAATTTCAGCAACGGTTCTCCTACTATTAACTAACTGTCGGGAGCGCCATGTTCGACTCGGAACAATGTATCCGTTACAAGTCACGTTGACCGAGTCCGTCGCAGAGTTGACCAACGCCGTGCTCGCGTTCGTCCCGCGGCTCGCGGGCGCGCTGTTGATTCTCATCGTCGGCTGGTTCATCGGGAGTATCACGGCTCGCCTCATCACGCGACTCGCCGACCGCGTCGAGGTCGACAAGGCGGTGTTGGCGACGCCCGTCGGGAAGATTCTCGGCGGGACCGAACGGGCTGTCTCGGGCGCGTTCGGGACGCTCGGCAAGTGGTTCGTCTACGCCATCGCCGTACTGGCGGCCGCCGACGTGCTCGCGGTCGACCTGTTCTCCGAATGGGTCTCGACCGCGGCGTCGTACGCACCGTCGTTCGTGGCCGGCCTGCTCGTCATCGTCCTCGGGTTCGTCGTCGCCGACTTCATCGGTGACGCAATCACCCGGACCCGCGCGGCGACCGAGACGCCGTACACGAGCGTCTTCGCGGTCGGCACCCGGATGTTCCTCTACTTCACCGCGGTCGTCATCGGCCTGAGCACGATGGGCATCGACGTGGCCATCCTGTTCACCATCGCCCAGGCGTTCGCGTGGGGCATCGCCGCGGCCCTCGCCATCGGCGTCGGCGGCGCGGTCGCCTTCGGCGCGCGCGACTACGTCTCGGCCAACGTCGAGCGCTGGATGGGGTCGGCCCGCTCCGTCGCGGCCACCCCCGTCTCCCCGATGGGCGGCGACGGCGACTCACCCGAGGGCGCGTCGGCGGCCGACGACTGAGACCGCTCCGTTCCGGGTGCGCACACCGCGAAACCGGGTCCCTTTCTTCACCGACTATCCTCGGCGAGTGACCGCTTTCACGAGGAGAATTATCAGAATACATAGTATACGGTTCAGTTCGACTTTTCGGCCCGTCTAAACTGGTAGGTCGCCTCTATCTCCCACACAATACTTTAGGCTTGCCAAAATTATCTGGGATATGATAATACTTATCGGCACCGAGTGACTACCCTCGGTATGGACCAGTTTGCCGCTCTCACGTTCGTCTTTCTCGCCGGGCTCGTCACGGCCATCGCGACGGGTCTCGGCGCGATTCCGTTCTTCTTCGTCTCGGACGTGAGCGACCGCTGGAACGTGGCGCTGTGGGGTATCGCCTCGGGCATCATGGTGTCGGCGTCGCTGTTCGGACTCGTCTTCGAGGGGCTCGCCAACGGGACGCCGCTGCAACTCGGTATCGGGATGCTCGCGGGCGTCGCGCTCGTCCTCGTCGCCCACTACGTCATCGAGGGCGCGGACGTCGACCCGAAGCAGTACGAGGAGGCCGACTTCCGCAAACTGCTTTTGATTCTCGGCATCCTCACCGTCCACAGCTTCCCCGAGGGCGTCGCCGTCGGCGTCTCCTTCGCCGACCTCGGCCTCGACGGCGGCTTCCAGCTGTTCGGCTTCGTCGTCCCGCTGCTCGCGGTGTTCATGACTATCGCCATCTCGATTCACAACGTCCCCGAGGGGCTGGCAATCTCCATCCCGCTCCGGTCGATGGAGGTCTCGAACTGGAAGCTCGTCTGGTGGGCCATCTTCTCCAGTCTGCCCCAGCCCATCGGCGCGGTCATCGCCTTCTATTTCGTCCGCATCGCCCGGGAGTTCCTCCCCTTTGGCTTCGGCTTCGCCGCCGGCGCGATGGTCTTTCTCGTCCTCACGGAGTTCATCCCCGAGGCGCTCGAACTCGGCGAGCGCCTCCCGCGCGGCGGCCGGGTCGAACTCGTCGCCGGCCTCGTCGCCGGCTTCGCCATCATGGTGCCGCTGGCGTTCATCTGAGCGCGCCCGCTGAGACACATATGGTTCTGCGGGTTGTCAGAACAGCCGTGATGACCGGATTCGAACGGCGTTTCCCCGCGCTCGTCGTGATGTCGGGACCGAGTGAACCGCCACGCGTCCCGGTGAGCGAACGATGTCCGTGCTGACGCGGGTTCTCTCCGAGTTAGGGTTCCTCTGGGCGCTCGTCACGCTCGGCGGAGTTCTCGGGGTTCTCTGCTCGTGGCAACTCACGCGAGGGACGATATCTAGTCCGTACTTCATGCCCGTGGCGCTGGGCATCGTGCTCGTCGTCGTCGTGGCTGGGCTCTCCCTCGACAGGCGCGGCTACCTGTCGTAATTCGAGAAAATTCGGGTGCGACTGCCGCTTAGTGCGAGTGGCCGAGCGCGTCCGACAGCGGGACGCCGAAGCGCTCTTCGAACAGTTCCTCCATCTTCTCGTTGATTTCGGCGATGTCGGCCGGCGCGCCGCCTTCGCTGTGGTGGGCGACGACGTGGGCCTGCTGTGCGAACGCCTGTACGACGACGTCGGCGACGACGTCGGTCGGCTCTTCGCCCTGCTCCGAGAAGATGTCGACGAGGCCCGCGGGGAGTTCCAGCGCTTCGGTGTCTCCGTCCGGTCCCTCGATGGTGTACGTCTCAGTTTCGACCATGCCACCACGTGGGGTCGGCCGCGGGTTAAGGCTTGAGTTTGCGGGCGCGTCGGGGGCCCTCGGGACGCCTCGAACGTCGCGGGCGGGAGCGGTGCGTCCCCTCAGTCGGTCCGCGGAATCGCCAGCGTTCCGGCCGCGAAGAAGGCGACCGCGAGCGCCGCGAGCACCGCGAGGTTCGTGAGCCAGTCGCCGCCGCCGTAGGTGAGCGCCCGGACGCCGCGGGCGAAGTACGTGAGCGGCGAGAGGTTCAGCGCCGGGACGAACCACGCGGGAAGCAGGTCGGGCGTCACGAACGTCTCCGAGAGGAACAACAGGGGGAGCGCGATGGCGTTGCTCGCGGCGATGACGCCGTCCTGCGAATCGGCGACGCTCCCGATGACGGCCCCGAGGCCGCAGAAGAGCGTCACGCCGAGCGCGACGAAGGGGACGATGGCGAGCGTCGCGGGCGTCAGCGGAACCGACGCGCCGGTCACGAGCGCCGACAGCGCGAGGAGCAACAGCGCCGCGAGGCCGATGACGACGACGTTGACGAGCGAGTGCGCGAGGAGCCACTCGGCGCGCGACAGCGGCGTCGTCGCCAGCTTCTCGAAGCGGCTTCCCTCGCGGTGGCGGGCGATGGTGCTCCCGACCCGCGACAGCGGCGTGAACAGCACGACGACCGCGAGATAGCCGGCGATGTAGTACTCCTTCGGCTCGGCGAACAGGCCGCCGCCGGTCGGCTGGGTCTGCACGAGCGCCCCGAAGATGACGACGATGATGGCGGGGAAGAAGAAGGTGAAGAAGACCGCCGTCCGCCGCCGGAGGAACGAGTGCCACGAGGCGACGAACTCCGAGCGGACGCGGGCGGCGAGGCTCATCTGTCACCTCCGACCGCGGCGGCCGCGGCGGGGCGTGCGGCCTCGAACTGCTCGCCGGTCAGAGAGAGGTAGACCTCTTCGAGACCGGGCTGCTTCCAGACGAGCGACTCGTAGACGACGCCCGCGTCGTCGAAGGCGGCGACCACGTCGCCGATGTCGCGCGGGCCGACGCCGTGGACCGCGATGCCGTCACCCGTCACCGTCGCGTCGAGCGCGGGCGGCAGCGACACCGACCGGAGGGTCGCCTCGGCGTCGACGTCGCCGTCGGTCCGGACGACGAGACGACTGTCGCCGCCGTACTCGGACACGAGGTCGTCCGGCCGGCCGACCGTGACGAGTTCGCCCGCGTTGAGCAGTCCCACGCGGTCGGCGAGGCGCTCTATCTCTTCCATCGAGTGGCTGGTGAGAAACACCGTCGTCCCGCCGGCCGCGAGGTCCTCGACGAGCCCCCACAGCGACCGGCGGCCGGCCGGGTCGATGCCGGTGGTCGGTTCGTCCAGGAACAGCACGTCGGGGTCGTTGACGAGCGTCAGCGCGATGCAGGCCCGGCGCTGTTGGCCGCCCGAGAGGTTCTCGTACCACGTGTCGGCGGCGTCGGCGAGACCGACCTCGTCGAGCACCGCGCCGGGGTCGCGGGCGTCGTCGTAGAGCCCGGCGTAGTAGGCCACGAGCTCGCGGGCGGTGAGCCGACCCGCGGGCCGGAACTCCTGCGGGAGGACGCCGAGGCGCTGGCGGTCCACCTCGGTCGGGTCGCGCCCGAGGATGGCCGCCGACCCCGAGTCCACCGCGGTCGTGCCCGTGAGGGCGCGAACCAGCGTCGTCTTCCCCGCGCCGTTCGGACCGATGAGGCCGAAGACCTCCCCCTCGGCGACCGACAGGGAGACGCCCGAGAGCGCCTCCACGTCGCCGTAGGACTTCCTGAGGCCGTCGGCGGCGAGTACCTCGTCCATGTCGTACCCGTCGTCACTATCGGGTGGTAAGGGATTCGGAATCGCCGCTCGGTTCGAGTCGCGGAGCGGGCGGGAGCGCGAGAACGCATAGCCCGCTCAACCGTAGCAAGCCTTACTCCGCTTGCGCCGCACTTGGTTGACATGAACGGTTCCCGACGCGACTTTCTCGCCGCGACCGGCGCGGCCCTCCTCGGCGGCCTCGCGGGTTGTGCGAGCACCCCGACCGACGACGACGCCGGCGGAACGACTGGCGACGCGACGACCGACGAGACCGACGGCTCGACTGTGACCGCGGACACCGGGGGCGACGGCTCGCTCGCGGGCCTCGAAGTCGCCTACGAGACGGTGGCGACCGGATTCGCCTCGCCGGTCGACGTGGCCATCCCCGAGGCGTTCGGCGGGAGCCGACGGTTCGTCGTCGACCAGCCCGGTCGGATGTGGCTCCACGACGACGCGGGACTGCGAAACGAACCCTATCTCGACATCACCGACCGCGTCGTCGACGTCGGCGGCTACGACGAGCGCGGCTTCCTCGGCGTCGCCTTCCACTCCGAGTTCGCCGACAACGGGCGGCTCTACCTCCGGTACAGCGCTCCGAAACGGTCGGGGACGCCCTCGAACTACAGCCACACGTTCGTCCTGAGCGAACTGACGGTCGACCCCGGGGCGACGACGGTCTCGGCCGACTCCGAGCGGACGCTGCTCGAACTCCCCGAACCCCAGTCGAACCACAACGCCGGAGCCGTCGCGTTCGGCCCGGACGGCTATCTCTACGTCGCCACGGGCGACGGGGGCGGCGCGAACGACGAGGGCCGCGGCCACGTCGACGACTGGTACGACGCCGTTTCGGGCGGCAACGGGCAGGACGTGACCGAGAACCTCCTCGGGAGCGTCCTCCGCATCGACGTGGACTCGACCGGCGGCGTCTCGGGCGACGACGACCGGCCCTACGGGGTTCCGGAGGACAACCCGCTCGTCGGCTCCGACGGCCGCGACGAGCAGTACGCGTGGGGGCTCAGAAATCCGTGGCGGCTCTCGTTCGACGGCGAGGACTGCTACGTCGCCGACGTGGGGCAGGGCGCGTGGGAGGAGGTGAACCTCTTGGAGCGCGGCGGCAACTACGGCTGGAACGTCCGCGAGGGCGCACACTGCTTCCGCGCGGGCGACTGCCCGACCGAGACGCCCGACGGCGCGCCGCTCATCGACCCCGTGCTGGAGTACCCCCACAGCGGGGACGGGCCGTCCGGGGTGGCCGTCATCGGCGGCCACGTCTACCGCGGCGAGGCGATTCCGGCGCTGTCGGGCGCGTACGTCTTCGCCGACTGGCAGTCCGGCGGTCGGCTGTTCGCCGCCCGCCCGAGCGAGTCGCGGCCGTGGGACATCGCGGAGATCCCCGTGGCTGACCGCGACGACGGCGGGACGAACGTCCTCGCGTTCGGCCGCGCCCCCGACGGTGAACTGTACGTCTGCACCAGCGACCGGGGGGTTGTGACCGGCTCGTCGGGCGCGCTGAACCGGCTGACCCCGGTGTGAGCGTCGCCCCGCGCTTCACTCGGAACCGGGGCGTCAGGCGTCGCCGTCGACGTTGACCCGCCTGCCCGTCGTCGCCGACTCGTAGGCCGCCTCGGTCAGCGCGGTCACTCGGAGGGCGTCCTCGGCCGGGATGGCGAGGTCGGCCTCGTCGCGGGCGGCGTCCACGAAGTTCCGGAGCTTCTTCCGGGTTAGGTCCTCGAAGTCGGGGGTCGACGGCGTGGCCGTGTAGGTCGTCCCGCCCTCCGTCACTTCGATGGTCTCGCCGTCGAAGGCGACCATCCCCTCGGTGCCGATGACCCGGAGCGACTCGCCGGGGTCCGGGACGCTCTGTCCGTCGCCGGAGACGCCGACGCTCGCGGTGAGGCGGTCGCCGTCGCGGTCGAGGACGACCGCGAGCGCCGAGTTCACGTCCACGTCGTGACCGCGGTGGTCGACCGCCGCGGCGACCGTCACCGGCTTCGAGCGCGTCACCCAGAGCATCGCGTCGAGGAGGTGCGACCCCGAGTCGTACAGTTGGCCGCCGCCCGAAAGCGCGGGGTCGCCGCGCCACTCGTCTTTCGTCCAGCGAATCCACTCCTGTTCGAGGTGGCAGACCACCATGTGCGGGTCGCCGATGCGGCCGCTGTCGACGACGCGCCGCAGTTCGTGAAACCGCGGGTCGAAGTGGCGCTGGTAGCCGACCGCGAGGGTGAGCCCGCGCTCCTCGGCGCGGTCGATGAGCGCCCGCGCGCCACCGAGGTCCGTCACCATCGGCTTTTCGAGGTGGACGTGGAGGTCGGCGTTGAGCGCCGCGAGCGCCTGGTCGAAGTGCTTCGTGTGCGGCGAGGCGATGGTCACCGCGTCGAGGAACTCGGCGTCCAGCAGTTCCTCGGTCGTCTCGTAGGTCGGAACGTCGAACTCGTCTGCGAACCGCTCGCGCACCTCGTCGGCGGGGTCGACGCCGGCGATGACGCGGACCCCCTCAAGTTCGTTGAGGAGGCGGCACTCCAGCGCGCCGAGGCTTCCGAGGCCGATACCTGCGACTCTGAACATGCCGTATCAGTCGCGCGGAAGCCGCAAAAGCGTGCGGGCGAGTCACAAGGAATTACCGGGATGCAGGCGTGAGTCGGCCATGGACGACGCAGTCCTCCAGCGGTTCGCCGTCGTACTCGCGTTAGTTGGTGCGGCGCTCCACGCCACGTCGCTCGCCGAGAATCCGTCGCAGGGGTTCGTCACTGTTGGGTTCGCGGTGCTCCTCCTCGCGCTCGCGCTCGGCGGCGGGCCGGTCGCGCGCGACCTGTTCGAGGCGGACACGGCCCCCGCCGAATCGCCCGACGCCGACGAACAAAGCTGAATCCCTCGCCGCTACTCGCACCCTTTAGTCGCCGGCCGTCGTGGCTTCGACCATGAGTCTCGACTATCGACGACTCGGGTCGACCGGCACCCGCGTCTCGGAACTGTGCTTCGGTACGTGGCGATTCGGTCGGAAGAGCAGCGGCGTCCTGGAGACCGACGAGGAGGAGGCCCACGAACTCCTCGACGCGTTCGAAGCGCGCGGCGGGAACTTCATCGACACCGCCAACGTCTACGGGAATCCGAACGGGACCTCGGAGGAGTACATCGGCAACTGGCTGGCCGAGCGCGACCGCGAGGACTACGTGCTCGCCTCGAAGGTGTACTTCCCGTTCGACGAGGACAACCCCAACGGGCGCGGGCTCTCGCGGACCCACATCCGCAACCAGATCGAGGGCACGCTCGACCGCCTCGACACCGACTATCTCGACCTCTACTACATCCACCGCTGGGACGAGGAGACGCCCATCGAGGAGACGCTGCAGGCGCTCAACGGCCTCGTCGAGGAGGGGAAGGTCAACTACCTCGGCGCGTCCACGATGGCGTCGTGGCAACTCACGAAGGCGCTGTGGAAGTCCGACGTCAACGACTACGCCCGCTTCGACGTGACCCAGCCGCTGTTCCACGCGGGCTACTACGAGGACGTGAAGGACTACCTCGACGTCTGCGGCGACCAGGACATCGCGATTTGTCCGTACTCGCCGCTCGCGGGCGGCTTCCTCACGGGCAAGTACGAGCGCGCCGACCCCGACGACCCCACCGAGTACGTCGCGCCCGACGGCGCGCGCGGGTCGTTCGACGAGCGCTTCGACCGGTTCTACGTCTCCGAGCGCGGCTGGAAGGTGCTCGACGAGATTCGCGCCGTCGCCGACGAGGTCGACGCCAGCCCCGCGCAGGTCGCGCTCCGCTGGCTGATGGACTACCCCGAGGCGACGGTCGTCCCCATCGTCGGCGCGCGGACGACCGACCAACTCGACGAGAACGTCGGCGCGGCCGACGTGGACATCTCGACCGACCAGTGGGAGCGCATCACGAACGCCCGGTACGACGAAGACGGCAAGCGCTGGGGCCACTGAACGGCCGTCAGAAACGCGCGCAACCGCCGACCCGGACGATTCCGGCCTTTTTCACGCGATGCCGAGGTCTCGCAGGAAGTCGCAGACGACGTGGACGTAGAGCACGACCGCGAGGAACGCCGCGAGCGACCCGAGTCCCGAGAGCGCGAGCGCGCCGACCGCGACGCCGCCGACGAGGTGGTGGCTCAGGAGTCGCTTGCGGTCGAACTCGGTGTCGAACTCCTCGAACACTCGCTCTTGGTCGAGGAGGCCGACCCGCGGATTCGTCACCGCGAGCCGCAGGTTCGCCCAGTCGCCGCGCTGGACGCGGGCGATGACGAAGTGGTCGAGGTCGACGAAGACGCTCACGAGGACCGCGCCGGCGACGAGAAGCGGCAGACTCCCCGGTGGCTCTAGCGCGAGCGCGGCGACTGTCCCAGCGACCGCGCCGACGACGGCGTGTTCGAGTGACTTCACGGCTCGCCTCGGTCAGTCGACGTGCGGGCGGACCCGCCGGAGCACGAGGTCCGGGTCGAACTCGTCTTCCGACTTGTCCCAGACGCGCTCGCCGTCGACGGTGACGGTGAGGACGCCGTGGTCGCCCGTGACGAGCGCCACGCGGTCGAGTCGCTCGCCGAACTGTTCGAGGAGCGCGTGCTGGAGCTGTTCGGCGCGGTCGAGGAAGCCGCAGGGGACGCAGTACTCGATTTCGACCTCGGTCATGGTCGGACGTTCACGCCGAGCGGGTAAAAGCGAGAGGGAGGGTGGTGAACGCGCCCGCGGGAGCAAACCGTGATTACTTCCCGAAGCCGGGCCGCCACCGGAGCAGGACGACGGTGACGAGGAACACCAGCGTCGAGAGGTCGTACGAGAGCGTCGTCACGGTCGCCGCGACCGCGGTTCCGCCGCCGAAGACGGTCGTGGCGACCGACGCGAGGACGGGCCACGAACACGAGACGCAGGAAAAGAGGCCGACGACGCCGGAGACGGCCGCGCCCGCCGCCTCGACGACCGTGTCGTAGACGAGGAACGCGAGCGCCGCGTAGCCGACCACGCGCGCCGGCATGAGGACGAGGTTGAACAGGTCGCCGCCGTAGACGAGCGCCGGCCCCCACCCCGGCGGGAGGAAGGCGACGCGGACGCCGCTCGTGCCCCCCGGCACGGGCGAGGTGACGAGCCCGCCGGCGACCGCGAGGAGCGCGAAGTAGCCGACCGCGACGGCGGCCGCCTTGCGCTTCGTCGCGGGCGAGGCGGGCGCGACGTCGGTGTCGAACATGACCCAGAGGCCGACGATGACCCACGCGACGCCGTAAACGGCGTAGCGCGGCGCGCCGACGCTCGCGTCGGTGAAAAGTAGGTAGACGAACGCCAGAATCAGCGTCGTGTTCACGGCGAAGGCGGCGCGGAGCAGACTGGCCCGCGAGGGGCGGGGGAGTGCGGATGCGGTTGCCATGTGTTTGGGTGGTGTCGCAGTCGGTTCTCAGATGGCGAGCGTGTCGACGACGATGGCGAGGAGCAGCATCCCGAGATAGGCGTTCGAGGCGTGGAACGCCCGGAACGCGGCGGTGTCGTCGCGCTCGTAGTGCAGGCGCACGACGAAGTAGAGGAACGCCCCGCCGAAGAGGATGCTCGTCACGAGGTAGACGACCCCGAGGGCGTCCATGACCGCGAGGCCGGCGGCGGCGACGAGCGTCGCGCCGAGCCACCAGAGGATGTGCTTTCGCGTCTCGGTCTCGCCGCGGACGACGGGCATCATCGGGAAGCCGCCGCGGGCGTAGTCGTCCTTGTAGGCCAGCGCGAGGTTGTAGAAGTGCGCGGGCGTCCACAGGAAGATGACCACGGCGAGGACGACACCGCCGAGGCCGACGTCGCCGGTGACGGCGACCCAGCCGATGAGCGCCGGGAGCGCGCCGGCCGCGCCGCCGATGACGGTGTTCTGGACCGTGTTGGGCTTCAGGATGAGCGTGTAGACCACGCTGTAGAAGGCGATGGCGACGACGCCGAGAACGGCCGCGAGCCAGTTGACGGACGCGAACAGCGCCACCGACGCGACCGTCAGGAGCAGGCCGAACGCGATTGCGTTTCGGACGGGGACGAGGTCGACCGCGAGCGGCCGGTCGCTCGTCCGTTGCATCCGGCGGTCCACGTCGCGTTCGAGGACGTGATTGAACGTGCCGGACGCGCCGATAGAGAGGACGCCGCCGCCGAGGGTCGCCGCGATGACCTCTGGGGTGAGGCCGGGCGAGACGGTGCCGGCGAGCGCCATCGCCGCCGACGCGACGAGACAGAGGAGCCACATCAGCCGCGGCTTCATGAGCCGGAAGTACGCGTTGACCGTCGCTTTCGCGCGGGCGACCGGCTCGGTCGGGACGGGCGGTCGTTCGCCGTCGTCGGCCGGGGGGCTCATCGACGGGGTGCCGACCGGCGCGTCGTCGGGGTCGCCGGTGGCCGCTTCGAGCGTCCACGCGAGCGCGACGACGAGGCCGCCGAAGATGACCATTCCGAGGACCAAGTGGAGCGTCGACAGCACGGCTCCGACGCCGACGGTGGCGACGACCGCGCCGAGACCGGCCTGTGCGGGATAGAGCACCGCCGACGCGGTGACGGTCGCTCTCACCCGGCGAGACGTGTCAGTCCGCCACGCCGAGACGAGCGTGGCGGCCGTGAGGAGGCCGACGAGCACGGCCGCGACGCGGTGGCCGAGGGCGACCCAGCCGTCGAGCGTCGCGGGGAGCGAAAGGCCGTCGCCGCACGCGGGCCACGCGCTGCACGCGGCGGTCGCGTCCGTGAGCGCGGTCGTCGCGCCGACGATGAGCAGGAGATAGACGCCCATCGCGGTCGCGGCGAGCAGGCCGTGGAACGTGTTCGAATCGCGCGTCGTGGCCACGAAGTTCACCTACGGACGTGTTGGACCGTCCCGTATTTAGGACCCGCGCTTTTCGGCCCCGCGTTCGAGCGCCGCTCCCCGCGATATGGCGGGGAGGGGTTGATAAACGGCGGGCCGAGAGTCGGTACGCATTTATGCGGTTGTTCCTAACTCTCGCTCAGCATGAGAAAGACGCGTTTCGCGCTCGCGTCCCTGCTCGCGACGGCCGTGATGGCGCTCGTTGCCACCCCCGCCGCCGCGCAGGCGTCTGCCACGTCGGAACTCATCAACCAGCTGAACGGGGAGCTGCTGTACGTCGCTATCCCGATCACCGTGCTGGTGGAGGTCATCCTCCTCTACACCGTCATCAAGTTCCGCAACAGCGAGCGCGCACTGCCGACCAAGGAGAACCGCCGGCTCGAAATCACGTGGACCATCGCGACAGCGATTATCCTGCTTTTCGTCGGCGTCGCCTCCTACGGCGTGCTGGCCGACGAGAACGTCACGCACCAGGGCAACGATATCGCCATGGACGACGACCCGGTCGTCGTCACGGCGGAGGCCTACCAGTGGGGCTGGAACATGTACTACCCCGAGGAAGGTAACTTCTCGTCGGGCAACGAGATCGTCATCCCCGCGGACCGCCCCGTCTACTTCCAGGTCACCTCAGCGGACGTGATACATGGATTCCACGTCCCCGAACTCGCGCTCAAGCAGGACGCGATGCCGGGTTCGACGAACACCATCAAGACCGTCGCCTACGAGGAAGGCACCTACCAGGGCTACTGTACTGAGTACTGCGGCGTCGCTCACTCCCAGATGTACTTCACCGTCGAAGTCGTCTCGCAGGAAGAGTACCAGAACTGGCTCGACGAACAGCAGTCGGCCAACAGCGAGTCGTCGTCTTCGTCCTCGAACTCGACCGCGACGAATTCTACCGCGACGAACTCCACCGCGGCGAACTCCACTGCGACGAATTCCACCGCGGCGAACTCCACCACGACGAACTCCACTGCAACGAATTCCACCGCGACGAATTCCACCGCGACGAATTCCACTGCAACGAACTCCACCACGACGAACTCCACTGCAACGAATTCCACCGCGACGAATTCCACGCAGTAACGCATCCCTTCTCTTTCGACGCTCGCCGCCGAGTGACGACGCTCGCGCTCGTCGCGGTCGGCCGTCGGAAAATCAAACCAGTCGGCGGTCCGAGTCGTCTTCCGGGGCGAGCGCTCAGCAGCGCCGCTCGACGATGCGGTCGATGATGCGACCCGTCGAGAGCAGTTCGTCGTCGTGACGTTGCTCTCGCGGCGTCGCGCGCGTGACCTCGCAGTCGATGCCGCGGGCGTCGAGAGCGGCTTTGATTCCCTCCTCGTCGTGGTGTTGGTCGTAGCCGAGGACGATGACGTCGGGGTCGATGTTCTCGATGGGGACGAAGATGTCCTCCGGGTGGCCGAGATGCGCCTCGTCGACCACGTCGAGCGCGGCGACCATGTCGCGGCGCTGGCGGTCGTCGAGAATCGGCTTCGGCTTGTGCGTCACGTTCTCGCCGCGGGCGATGATGACGTGGAGTTCGTCGCCGAGCGACGCGGCGTCCGAGAGGTAGTGGACGTGGCCCGGGTGGAGGATGTCGAAGGTTCCCTGCGCGATGACCCGCCTCATCGGTCCAACTCCGCGTCGATGTCGTCCTGCGTGAAGTCGAAGAACGATTCGGGGTCGGGGAGGTCGACGTCGAGCACGTCGAGGTCGCGGACCTCGCCGGACTGGTCGAACGCCTCCCAGTCGTCGGGGCCGTAGGGCTTGCCGATGATGATGTGGACCCGGCCGCTTCCGAAGGTGTCGAGGTCGGCGTCGCTCGGGCGGAGGACGCCGTTGGGGTGCGAGTGAATCGACCCGACGGCGCGGAAGTCGTTCGGCACGAGGTCGTTCCTGACGGTCGCGCTGACGGGGTCCGACACGGTCCCCGGGATGATGAGCACGTCCGTCACGACGTAGCCGTCGCGGTCGACGCCGACCCGGCGGGCCTCCTCGCCGCGGAGGAGGCCCATGTACTCGTTCGGATGCGTCTCCGCAGAGGCTTCGAGCGCGAAGTCGAGGGCGTCGGCGGCGATGCCGACGACCTCCCGCGACCGGAAGAGTCGCATACCGAACCGTCCGCGGGCGCTCCATCTAAGGGTTCCGGAACGCCGAGTCGGTCGCCGGAACGGAACCGTCATACTGAGGTCGGCGGTCGCCCGAACTCGGGTGTGACGCTCGATTCCGACCTCGTCGCCCGCGTGACGGACGCGCTCGCCGCCGACGCGCCGCCGACCGCGACGACCGAACTCGACGGCGGGCACGTCGGCCGCGTCTACCGCCTCGATTTCGACGGGCGCGACCCCGTCGTCGCCAAGGTGGGCGACACGCCGCTCGACGTGGAGGCGGCGATGCTCGACTCGCTCGCCGCGGCCGGCCTTCCGGTCCCCGCGGTCCACCACGCCGACGCCGACCTGCTCGTCCTCGACTACGTCGAAGGCACGTCCGACCTGACCCCCGCCGCCGAGCGCGACCTCGCCGCCCGCCTCGCCGCGCTCCACGAGACGACCGCGCCGGCGTTCGGCTTCCCCTACGACACGCTCTCGGGACCGTACCGACAGCCGAACCCGTGGACCGACTCGTGGGTCGCGTTCTTCCGCGACCAGCGCCTCCTGCCGTGGGCCGACGCGGCGCGCGACGCCGGCTTACCGGCCGCGACCGCCGAGCGAATCGAGTCGGTCGCGGCCGACCTCGACAGCCTCCTCGTCGAGCCGGCGGCCCCGCGACTCGTCCACGGCGACGTGTGGGGCGCGAACCTCCGCGTCCGCGACGACCGCGTCGTCGCCTTCCTCGACCCGGCGTGTTACTACGGCCACCCCGAGGTCGAACTGGCCTACATCGACTGGTTCGACGCCGCGGGCGACGCCTTCTTCGACGCCTACGACGAGCGCCGACCCATCGCCGACGGCTTCTTCGGGGCGCGGTCGCCCGTCTACGCGCTGTTCCCGCTCCTCGAACACGTCCGCGTCTTCGGGGCCGACTACGTCCCGCCGGTCGAAGCCGCGCTGGACGAACTGGGCTACTGACGCCCCGAGCCCCCAAGGTTTCGGGTCACCACGGGTCGTGCGAACCGGCCGCGCACGCGAGATGCTTTTGTAAAGCTTAACACTACCCCCTGACCTAGCGGGACTATGAGCGACGAGCACGCCGGGGATTCCGGCGACGACTCGCGTCCGAATTCGGACGCGCGACCTATCGTCTACGATCTCGCACCGAACTGTACCACCGACGACGTCGAGACCGACGCCTACTACCACGCCGTCGTCAACGGCGTCGTCGAGTACGGCATCTTCGTTGACATCTCCGACTCCGTCTCCGGACTCATCCACGAGTCCAACCTCTCGGCCGACTACGAGGTCGGCGACCGACTGGTCGTCCGCCTCGAATCCGTCCGCGAGAACGGCGACATCGCGTTCGCCGAGGACACGCCGGACGACTACCGAACCCTGACCGTCGACCACGAGCCGACCATCACGCCCATCTCCAGTCTCTCGGTCGGCGAGTCGGTCACCGTCGAGGGCGTCGTCACGCAGATCAAGCAGACCGGCGGACCGACCGTCTTCCGCATCGCCGACGACTCCGGCATCGTCGCCGCCGCCGCCTTCGAGGAGGCCGGCGTCCGCGCGTTCCCCGAAGTCGACCTCGACGACGTGGTCCGCATGGCCGGCACCGTCGAAGACCACGAGGGCACCCGTCAGCTCGAAGTCGACGGCCTCACCGTCCTCGACGACGAGACCGCGGCCGACGCCCGCCAGCGCATCGACGCCGCGCTCGACGAGCGCGCCGAGCCGGAGCCGGTCGAGCCGCTCGTGGAGTGGGCGGCGTTCGAGAAGCTCCGCGACGACCTCGAAGACGTGGCGCGCCTGCTGCGCCGGACGGTCCTCGAAGGCCGCCCGATTCGCGTCCGCCACCACGCCGACGGCGACGGCATGTGCGCGTCCGTCCCGGTCCAACTGGCCCTCGAACGGCTCATCACCGAGGTCCACGACGACCCCGACGCGCCGCGACACCTGTTCAAGCGCCTGCCGAGCAAGGCCCCGTTCTACGAGATGGAGGACGTGACCCGCGACCTGAACTTCGCGCTCGAAGGGCGCGCCCGCCACGGCCAGCGGCTCCCCTTCCTGCTCATGCTCGACAACGGGTCGACCGAGGAGGACGTGCCCGCCTACGAGAACCTCGCGCACTACGACGTGCCCATCGCGGTCGTCGACCACCACCACCCCGACCCCGAGGCGGTCAACCACCTCCTCGACGCGCACGTCAACCCGTACCTCCACGACGAGGACTACCGCATCACGACCGGCATGATGTGCGTCGAGCTCGCGCGGATGATCCACCCCGACGTGACCGACGAACTGCGTCACGTCCCCGCCGTCGCCGGGCTGTCTGACCGCTCGAAGGCGGAGGTCATGGACAACTACATCGCGCTCGCCGAAGACGAGGGCTACGACCGCGAACAGCTCCTCGACGTGGGCGAGGCGCTCGACTACGCCGCCCACTGGCTTCGCTACAACGACGGCGCGTCCATCGTCAACGACGTGCTCAACGTCGGCTGCGACGACGAGGAGCGACACCGCGAACTCGTCGAGTTCCTCTCGACGCGCGCCGAGCGCGACGTCGAGCGCCAGCTCGAAGCGGCCGAGCCGCACCTCGAACACGAGCGCCTCGACAGCGGGGCCAACCTCTACCGCATCGACCTCGACAAGTGGGCCCACCGCTTTACCTACCCCGCGCCGGGCAAGACCACGGGCAAGCTCCACGACCGCAAGGTCCAGGAGACGGGCGAGCCGGTCATCACCATCGGCTACGGTCCCGACTTCGCCGTCCTCCGCTCCGACGGCGTCCGCCTCGACATCCCGCGGATGGTCGCCGAACTGAACGAGGAGGTCGTCGGCGGCGGCGTCTCCGGCGGCGGCCACCTCGTCGTCGGCTCCATCAAGTTCGTCAGCGGCATGCGCGGGGAGGTCATCGACAGCCTCGTCGAGAAGATGGCCGAAGCCGACATCGACGAAGAGCTGTCGACGACGGCGTAAGCCGGCGTTCGACGCACGGACTGCGGCCGCTCATTTTTCGAACTCCAGTCGCCTGAGCGCCGCGAGTCCGACGACGACCGCGAGGGCGGCCGCGGCGACGAGTCCCGGGTTCGACTCGGCCCCGCGGCCGCTGGCCCGCCAGTCCGCCGCGAACGCCTCGCGGAAGTACGCCGCGGCGGCCGGGTCAGACAGCGCGAGCACGACTTCGCGGTTCTCGCGGGCCGAGTGCCGGTTCCAGTTGAGACTGCCGACGAGCGCGGTGTCGTCGGCGACGACGCCCTTCGCGTGAATCGCGCCGTACCGCCCGCCGGGTCGCGAGAGCCGAACCGAGAGCGGATTTCCAGTCTCGTCGGCCCACTCGTTCAGCCGGTCGGCGAGTGCGCGGTTTTCCTCCTCGTCGTACCACGCGCTCCCGAGGAGGAGTCGGACGCGGACGCCGCGGCCGGCGGCGCGCTTGAGTGCGCGGACGAACGGGCCGTCGGCCTCGACGGTCGGCTGTAGCACGTCGATTCGGCTCTCGGCGGCGTCGAGTCGAGAGACGACCGCGGACTCGGCGTTGTCGGGCGCGCGGATGACGGCGACGCGGTCGACCCGGACCGACTCGGGCGCGATGCGCGAGGGATACGAACCGTTCGCCGATTCGGTGCGGACGAACGACCGGCCGACGCGGTACGTCTCCCACGGGGCGGTCTCGGGGAGACTCGCGTCGTCTTCGAACGTGGCCGCGAGGTCGGACGCGACGGCCGGCGAGCGCGCGACGACCCCCCAACCGCGGCTCTTTCGCCCCCCCGTCCCCGCGGGCTTCCAGTTTTCGGTCATCACGAGCGCCGCGTCGTCGACGACGGCGTACTTCGGGTGGTGAAACGAGTGGGGGTCGCCGACGACGCGGACCGAGACGCCGGCGTCGACGAGGCGGTCGAGGATGCGCGCCGACCGCCGTGGAAAGCCGCCGACCGGACTGTCTTCGACCAGTACCGAGACGGCAACGCCGCGCTCTCGGGCGGCGACGAGTTCGTCCGCGATGCGCGCGGAGGAGACGACGTAGCCGGCGAGCAGAACCCGCTCGTCGGCTGACTTGAGCGTCGAAATCGGCCGGTCCGGCGAGTCGGGGAGCACGAACAGCGTCGCGTTCGCGGGGCCGTGGGTCGTGACGCTCCGTCGGGGAAGCGCCCGCGGCCACCACGACCACCCGCCGTCTCGTCGTTCGAGGAGCGCGCCCTCGCGGCTCCGGTCGTAGCTGAGGCGGTCGGCGACGACGCCGTTTCCGCCCTCGTTGCCGTCGCCACTGACGACCCGGAGCGTGACCGTCTCGCCGCCGTTCGCGAGGTCGAGACCGGGCGCGACGACGGGGCGGCCGGTCAGGTTCGCCGCCGCGTCGGGGTCGGTGGCGACGGCGACCGCCCCGCCGGGCGCGACGAACGAGACGGTGTCTTCGCCGTCGGACAGCGCGAGTCCGGTTCCCGCGGGCGCGGCGACGGCGACGAACTCGCCGCGGTCGTCGGGCGTCGCCGGGTCGGGGAGCGCGGAGACGATTCGCGGGTCGCCCGATGCCGATAGGTCGGCGGTGGCGGCGGTGGCGGCGGTGGTGGCGGTGGCCGATTCGGTCGCGTTCTCCGACCCCGGCGCGGCCGCTATCGGCGCGGGGACGACGGCCGCGGCCGCGAGCAGGACGACGAGCGAGGCGGCGAACGCGGCGGTGAGTGGCCGGCGAGACACACCCCGCGATGGTCGCGTTCGCCTACAAAAACGTTCGCGACCGGGGACTCAGCGCGGGTGACTGCGGGAGAAATAGAACTAAGGGAGACCGCAGAACCGCCGGGGTGCCGCGTCGGTCGTGCGGCCTCAGACGGTCGCTTCGGCCTCGACGTCGTCGCCGAGGAACTCGGTGGCGAGCTCGGCCTCGCGCTGGACGAGGAACGAGCGGTCGTCTGCGTAGCCGGCGGCCGCTTCGAGCGCGTCCTCGGTGCCGATCTGCCGGAGCGCCCACGCGGCGCTGGCGCGGACGGAGTCGACGTCGTCGTCGGCGACGACGTCCGAGAGCGGTTCGACGGCACGGGTGTCGCCGATGAGGCCGAGCGCGCGCGCGGCGGCCGAGCGGACGTTGTCGTTCTCGGTGACGAGCTTGTTCGCGATGGGCTGGGTCGCCTCCTCGGAGCCGATTTCGCCGAGCGCCTTGAACACGACCTTCTGGAGCGCGGGGTCGCTGTCGGTGTCGACGTAGTCGACGAGCATCTCGACGCCCTCCTCGGCGGCCATCTTGCCGATGGCCTTGATGACGCCCTTGTCGCGGCGCTTGGCCTGCCCCTCGATGGTCTCGTAGGCGCGGTCGTCGTTCATCCGCGTGAACGCCTCGATGCAGTACTCCTGCATGAAGTCGGACTGGAAGCTCTCGAAGGCGAGGGCAATCATCTCGACGTTGCCGCGCTTCTCGTGTTCCTTCAGCGCCGACAGCTCCGGCGGGTAGTCCTTGTAGTGGCCGAGCACGTCGTAGAAGCCCTGGACCTGAAGTTGCTCGCGCGTTTCGAGGTCGTCCCACTCCTGAGCGTCGTCGAGGCCGTCCGCGAGGCCGTCGGCGACCTCGATGAGGTCCGCGATGGTCTCTGCGTCCTCGTCGGCGTCGAGGTCGGCCGCTTCGATAGCCGAGATGGCGTCGTCGACGGCGGCGGTGAGCGCCTCCTCGCCGTCGCCGTCGACCGAGACGCTCGCGTCGAGCACGCCGTTGAACTCGTCGGCGAACGTCTCGACCGCGGCGACGATTTCGCCTTCGCCCTGCTCGGTCCACCGGGTGTCCGTAATCGTGGACTTGGCTTCGTCGAGCGTCTCGACGGCGTCTTCGGCGTAGGGACCGCGCTGGGATTCGAGGTCGTCGCGCAGGTCGGACAGGCGCGATTCGATTTCCTCGGCGGGGTCCTCTTCGTCTTCGTCGTCCGGTTCGGGCAGGTCCGCGGCCTCCACGTCGGCCTCGATGTCGTCGAGCGTGGCCTCGACCTCGTCGAGGTCGGCTTCGGTCTCGGCCGCCTCCAGAGCCTCCTCGGCCTCGGTCAGGCGCTCGTCGAAGCTCTCGGGCGAGAGTTCTGTCGTGTCGTCGTCCCCGTCACTCATATGCCGGAAGTCCGTTCGACTGTGAAAAGAGCGTTTCCCTTCGCTTCGCGTCTCGGACCGGGACCGACCGTCGATTCCATCCGGGTCACTTTTTCGCGGCCCGTCCGTCCCTCCGAGCGTGACCGGTCCAACCATCGCCGTCCCGCAGCGCGCCGCGTTCGACCTCGACCCGGCGCGAAACGAGGCAGACGTGCGCGCCCGCGCCGCTGACCTCCCCGAGTCGGTCGACATCGCGCTGTTCTCCGAGTACGCGCTCACGGGCTTCGTCGCCGACAACCGCGCCTTCAGCGGTGCAATCTCGCGGGAGCGCGCGACCGACTTCCTCGCCTCCGTCGCCGCGGAAAACGAGTTCGACCTGCTCGCGGGCTACCTCGAACGCGACGGCGAGACGCTCTACAACGCGGCCGCCTACGTCCGGCCCGACGGCTCGGCGACCGTCTACCGCAAGCGACACCTCTGGGGCGGCGAGTCCGCGGTCGTCACGCCGGGCGACGAACTCGTCGTCGCGGACACGCCCGCCGGCCGGACGGGACTCCTCACCTGCTACGACCTGAACTTCGTCGGCGACAGCGCCGCGCTGACCGACGAGCGAGTCGACGCCCTGTTCGTCGTCGGCGCGTGGCCCGCCGCCCACTCGACGAACTGGCGACTGCTCTGTCGCGCCCGCGCCCTCGACGGGGTCCGGTGGCTCGTCGGCGCGAACCGGACGGGAAGCGGGTCGATTTCGGGGACCGCGGGCACGGAGTACGCGGGTCGCTCGCTCGTCGTTCGGCCCGACGGCGTCGTCGCGGCGGCGCTGAACCGCGGCGAGCGCGACCTCGTCTGGACGCTCGACCGCGACCTGCTCGCCGAACAGCGCGCGTTCGTCGGCTCGGTCGAGTAGCCGAAACCGGACTGCATCACCGGAACCGAGGGGGGTTTTTCCGACCCCGCCCAATCGAGGGCGATGACGGACACGCTCTTTACGCCGCTTACGCTCCGCGAGACGGAGGTCCGAAACCGAATCATGGTCTCGCCGATGTGCCAGTACTCCTCGACCGACGGCTTCGCCGACGACTGGCATCTCGTCCACCTCGGCAGCCGCGCCGTCGGCGGCGCGGGCATCGTGATGTCCGAGGCGACGGCCGTCTCCCCCGAGGGGCGCATCACGCCGAACGACCTCGGAATCTGGTCGGACGACCACGTCGAGAAGCTCCGGCAGATAACCTCGTTCGTCTCGTCGATGGGGAGCACGCCGGCCATCCAACTCGCCCACGCGGGCCGGAAGGCGAGCAAGACGCGGCCGTGGGAGGGAAGCGAGCCGGTCGCGCCCGAAGACGGCGGGTGGACCACCGTCGCACCCAGCGACCTGCCGTGGCCCTACGAGGGCGAGGCCCCGCCGACCCGAAAGCTATCGACCGACGGTATCGCGGGCGTCGTCGACGACTTCCGCGCGGCGGCCGAGCGCGCCCTCGACGCCGGCTTCGAAATCGCCGAGATTCACGCGGCCCACGGCTACCTCCTCCACGAGTTCCTCTCGCCGGTCACGAACCGCCGCGACGACGAGTACGGCGGCTCGTTCGAGAACCGGACGCGACTCGTCCGCGAGGTCACGGAAGCGGTCCGCGAGGTCTGGCCCGACGACAAGCCCGTCTTCGTCCGCATCTCGGCGACCGACTGGCTGGACGACCGCGAGTCGTGGGACGTCGAGCAGTCGGCCCGCCTCGCGGCCGACCTCGACGACCTCGGCGTCGACCTCGTCGACGTGAGTTCCGGCGGCATCCACCCCGACCAGCGGATTCCGAACACCGGCCCCGGCTATCAGATTCCCTTCGCGGAGGTCGTCCGCGAGGAGACCGACGCGATGGTCGGCGCGGTCGGCGGCATCCGAACCGCGCGCCACGCGGACGAGGTCGTTCGAAACGGCCGGGCCGACCTCGCCATCGTCGGCCGCGAGCATCTCTACGACCCGTACTTCGGGCTCCACGCCGCAGACGAACTCGACGCAGACGCGGAGTGGCCGCCGCAGTACCAGCGCGCCGTCCCGCGGCGGTAAGCGAGCGACTCTCGAAACGCCCTCCACGCTTCGCCCCTCGAACGCTTATCCCCGCGGCGGCCCAACCGTGGCCCATGAGCGACCGACGACGCGACGACGACATCCTCGACTTACTCGACGAACTCGGGGACACGCTCGACGAACTCGGCGCGGAACTCCGCGAGGAGCGCGACCGCAATCGGGGCCGCGGCCGCGACCGACGCGTCACCGGTGACGACCGGTTTCGGCCCCCGCGTCCGCCGACGTTCGGCGAGGTCCTGCGGTTCACCGAGTCGTACACCATCCCGACGGTCATCGCCGTCCTCGAAGCGACTATCGCCTCTCTCGAACTGCTCCGCCGCCTCATGCGGCTTTCCGACCCCGGCCGCGCGATGGAAGACGCCCGAGGCGAGACGGAGTCCCGGATGCGAAACGTCCCGAAGAGCGCCGTCTCCGGCGTCGACCGCGCCCTCGACGAACTCAGAAACGCGCTCTCGGAGGCCGACTTGCCCTCGAACCCCGAGGCTCGGGACGTGATGGACCGCGCCCGCTCGCTGGCCGACGAACTCGACGCGCGAATCACCGAGGCCGAACGCGAGCGGACCTCCCGCGAGCGCCGCTGGCGCGAGGACGAGCGCACGTTCGAATCCGAGTGGCAACGGCGCGACGAGAGCCGGCGCTCCCGCGACGAAACGCCCTCCCGCGACCCCGAACCGGTCGGCACGGGGCCGGTCCGAATCGACGTGACCGAGGAGGCCGACCCGGACGGCGACGACGGCGGGAGCGACGAGCCGACCGTCGACGTCGACGCCGAACTGGAGTCGATTAAGCGCGAAGTGAAAGGCGACGACGAAGACGACGAGACCGGCACGGACGCGGGCGACGAACCGAGCGACCGCTAAGCGCGGCACCCCCCGAGTTCTGCGTTCGACTCAGCGCGTCGGTCGCACGGCCACGCGGACCACGTCGCCGACCCACGCCGAAAGCGCGAGGAGCGCGACGCCCGCGCCGCCGGCCACGAGGACGGGCGTGAACTGCACGCCGTTGACGAGGACCGACAGCGCGAACAGAAGGGAGATGACGCCCACGAGCGCCAGCGCTGACGCCGCCCCGAGTCGCCACCACGCGAGGTGGGTCGCCCTCGATGTCTGGCGGACGGTCCGCGCAATCGCGGCACCGACGACGCCGAGGCCGACGAGATAGGCGGCGAACAGCACGTCGTAGCCCGCACCCGCGGACCCGAACGCGACTTCGAGGGCGTCGAAGCCGACGATGAGCAGGTACGTCGGGAGTTGGAACGGTTGGAACTGGACGCCGTAGCCGAGAGCGTACAGCCCGGCCAGTACCGCCGTGGCGACCGCCGCGTCGCGCGCGAAGGAGACGCCGCTAGTGCGGTTCATACCCGAGATAGAAGGTGTAGTTATATCAACACTCGCCCGCTCAGAGCGGTTCGAAGCGGTAGCCGTCCCACTCCTGACTCGCGGGTTCGCGGATGCCCGCGCCGGGTTCGCGGAGTTCCTCGCAGTAGACCGGTCGCACCTCGTCGCCGATGTCGACTTCGTCCTCGCCGGTGACCTGCCCGACGGCGCGGACGGGCTCGCCCTCCACGTCGAACTCGACGATGGCGAGCGTGTTGGGCTGGCGGACGCCCGGCGGCGTCGCCGTCGATTTCGTCCACGTCAGCACCGTCGCCGTGTAGTCGCTGAGGTCGACCGTGCCGACCGGCTCCTCGCCGCCGGGACCGACCGGGTGGCCGGGGTAGGTGATGCTCCCGTCGGGGTAGCGGTACGCCTCCATCGCGGGTTCGTCGTCGGACATTATCGGGACTCCATGATGGTCGTGGTCACGCAGTTGCCGAAGCCGCCGACGTTGCACGCGAGGCCCACGTCGGCGTCGACCTGCCGCTTGCCTGCGTCACCGATGAGCTGTTTGTAAATCTCGTACACCTGCGCGACGCCCGAGGCCCCGAGGGGATGGCCCTTCGATTTCAGGCCGCCGGACGTGTTGATTGGGAGGTCGCCGTCGCGGTCGGTGACGCCCTCGTCGACGGCCTTCCAGCCCTCGCCCTTCTCGAAGAAGCCGAGGTCCTCCGACTGGAGGAATTCGAGGATGGTGAACATGTCGTGGAGTTCGGCCACGTCGACGTCGTCGGGTTCGAGGTCGGCCATCTCGTAGGCGATCTCCGAGGAGTTGACGACGCCGCCCATCGTCGTCGGGTCGGCGCGCTCGTGGACGACGTGGGTGTCGGTCGCGCCGCCGATACCGGAGATGACGGCGTAGTCGTCGGTGTACTCGCGGGCGACCGACTCGGGACAGAAGACCAGCGCCGCCGAGCCGTCGGTGATGGGACAGAAGTCGTAGAGGCGAAGCGGGTCGGCGACGACCGGCGAGTCGAGGACGGTGTCGAGGTCGACCTCCTTGCGGAACTGGGCGTGTGGGTTGTCGACGCCGTTTTTGTGGTTCTTAACGGCGACCTTTCCGAGCGACTCCCGCGGGGCGTCGTAGGTGTCGAGGTAGAGGCGGGCGGTCAGCCCCGCGAAGGAGGGGAGCGTCACGCCGTGTTTGTACTCCACCGGGTGGGTCAGCGAGGCGATGACGTCGGTCGCCTCGGCCGTCGAGCGGTGGGTCATCTTCTCGCCGCCGACGAGCATCGTCATGTCGGACGCGCCGGAGGCGACCGACTGCCACGCGGCGTAGACGCCCGCGCCGCCGGACGAGGAGGTCTGGTCGATTCGGGCGGTGTAGGCGGGCATCGCCGCGAGGTCGTGGGCGAGGGCGTTCGGCACGCCCGTCTGGCCCTCGAACTCGCCGCTCGCCATGTTCGAGACGTAGAGGTGCTCGATTTCGTCGGGCGAGACGTCGGCGTCCGCGAGCGCGGCCTGCCCCGCCTCCGCGAGCAGTTCGCGAATCCACGCGTCCCGCTGCCCGAACTGGGTCATCGATGCACCGATAATCGCTACGCGGTCCATACGCGCACGTCGTCGCAGCGCGATTTAAAACCGGGCAATCCCTCGCCGGCACGTCTCAAACCGTTTATCAGTCGGTCGCCCGAACGACCGGCCATGGACGCCGAACGCCTCGCGCCGACGGTCGGAATCGTCGGCGCGCTGCTGCTCGCACTCGCCATCGCGATTCCCGCCGTCACCGTCGAGGCCGGGGACGGACAGGTGGCCGCCTACTACGCCGCGGGCCCGGTCGGCATCTCGTTCGTCGGGATGCTCGCACTGCTCGAAACCATCGTCTTCCTCTCGGGCAGACAGGGACGGACCGACCCGGCGACGGCCGCCGGACTCGCCTTCGTGCTCTCGCTTTCGATGCTCGGCGTCGCCGCGCTGTGGTCGTTCTCCATCGACCCGACGCTCCTGTTTAGCTTCGACCAGCAGTACTCGTGGCTCACCTACCACCGTTGGTCCGTCGTGGCCGCCGCGTTCGTCACCTTCGTCGGCGGCGCGTGGTACGCACGCGGCGTGTTGTAAACCGACCCACGGAACGAACGCCGACTTCTCGCGGGCGCGTCGCGTCGAACCACCCCGACGGTGTCCCCCGATTTTCCCGCCTCCGAGTCGAAAGGCCCTTAACAGTCGGTGGACAATGAGGGAGTGGACTAGGTCGGGCAGTTAGGCCCTGCTCTCCACCCGCGAAATAGGTCTTCAGCGGGGACCGAACACGGGCGCGTCCGGTCAGACCGGCGCGGGCCCCGGAAGCCAACGTAGAAACCTCGTCCTTCGGGGACAGCGGTTCCGCGTACCCCTTCCGCAGGGAAGGGTTCGCGCGGTTCATCGGTGGTACCCCGCCAGGCGCGGAAGCGAGCAGCGGACCATCGGACGTGCGTCGCTCGAGGGATCGCGGGGTGGAGGAGGCAACCGGGATTCCCCACGTCGGAACGCCGGGCAACCTCGCTGTCCACCCATTCATACCTCATTCAGTTACTCGCCGACCGGCCGGTCTCTCGGTCGGGAGTCATACGCCGCGCCTCGGGACTCGCGTGCCGGTCGTTCTCCGCCCCGCACGACTGCCGAGCGCCGACTGTCGGCACTCGGCGAACCTGAGATACCGCACAAGGGGTCTGTTTCCCCGGAGAGACGCTTACTGTTTGTTCTCGGGTTCCGTCTCGGTCGCGTCGGCCTCGTCTGCCTCGGCCTCGGCTTCGTCGTCATCGTCGTCGCTCTCGCCCTCTGCGCCCTTCTTCAGTTCCTCTTCGATTTCCTCGCGGCCGCGGCGGAACTCGCCCATCGCCTGCCCCGACGACCGGGCCAGTTGGGGGAGTTTGTTCGCGCCGAACAGGAGGACGATGATGAGCAGGACGATGAGCAGTTCTGGGCCGCCCGGCAGTCCGGGGAACAGCGGAATGGAATCCAGCATTACGTTCGGTTACGTTCGGGAGGAAGATAAGAGAGACGGTCCGGGATTGAGACCCGAACTCGCCGCAGTCCGCGTGTTTCTGCGATATCTCGGCGGTCACGCACCACAGTACGGTACGAGCGCCGCGGCCGACGCATCGGACCCGCGTCGGCCCGGTCTCACCTCTCACCTCGCGCCGCCCCGCGTTACTCTCGCGTCATCGCCAACTGGTTCATCCCGGGTTACCGCCAACTGGTCCAGCCGCCGTCGACGACGATGGACTCGCCGGTGACGTACTTCGAGAGGTCGCTGGCGAGGAACACCGCGACGCCGGCCACGTCGTCCGGTTCGCCCTGCCGACCGAGCGGAATCATCGCGGTCAACTGCGCCATCTGTTCCTCGCTGGTCTCCGCGGCCCCTTCCGGGCCGATTTTGGTCTTGATAGCGCCGGGGTGAATCGCGTTCACCCGTACGCCGTCCCCGCCGAGGCCGTGGGCGAGCGAGTACGAGAGCGTCCGGACGGCCCCCTTCGACGCGCTGTACGACGGGTAGTTGCCGTTGCCGAAGATGCCGTTGACGCTGGAGACGTTGATAATGCTCCCGCCGCCCGATTCGACCATCCGCCTTGCGGCCGCCTGCGCCCCGAAGTACACGCCCTTCAGGTTGATGTCCATCATCCCTTGGAACTCGTCTTCCGTGACGTCGAGGAACTCCTCGGGCCGCCAGATGCCGGCGTTGTTCACCATCACGTCCACGCCGCCGAACGCCTCGGCGGCGTCCATCGCCGCCTCGAACGCGGCCGGGTCGGTCACGTCGAGTTCGACGTACGTCGACGACGAGTCGGTGTCGGCCTCGATTTTCTCGTGGGTGGGCGCGCCGCCCTCCTTCGGGTCTTCGCGGATGTCGCAGACCACCACGTCCGCGCCCTCCTCGGCGTAGGCCAGCGCGATTCCCCGTCCGATTCCCGAGCTACCGCCGGTGACGACCGCAACGTGGCCGTCGAGCAGACTCATCTGTAATACACCTCACACGAATATCGACGGAATAATAGTTAAGGATAGCCGCCGATTCCGACGAGGCCGAGAGTCGCTGAGCGCTCTCCGCGGCGAGTAGCGGTCCGGAGAAGATGCACCGGCTGGGAATCGAACCCAGATAATTGGCTTGGAAGGCCAATGTCTTACCATTAGACCACCGGTGCTCATTTCATTCGCACCGTGCATCGACGGACTCCGTCCGTCTCAACACCGGTGCTCGCTCGCTTCACTCGCTCGCACCGAGCCTCGGCCTCGCTTCGCTCGGCCGAGACACCGGTGCGCGCGAACGTCGCGTCTATCCCTTCATTCTCGACGCCCCAATAAGGATGTTACCTTTTCGGTCAGGCGGCGAGGGAGGTCGATTCGCCGCCCTCGGCGGGGTTGTCGGGGGCGCTCCCGACCACTTCGAACCCGAACTCCGTCTCGGCTTCCGCCTCCCCGTCGACGACGACGACCGTCACGTCCCGCTCGTCGGGGATGGCGACGCCTAACTCGCCGTCGGCGTCGGTCGTGCCGGCGGTCTCGCCGTTTATCGTCACCGTCGCGTTCTCCACGGGCGTCCCGTTCCGCGTGACGACGACCGTCGCGTTCTCACCGGCGGAGACGTCCCCGTCGAAGCTCACGCTGAGGTTGCCCTCGGCGTCGGTTTCGGCGCGCTCTGCGTCGTCAGTCTCGTTTTCGGCCGCTTCGACCTCGGCGTTCGCGTCAGCCTCTGCCTCCGCCTCGGCCGTCTCCTCCGCGCCGACCTTCGTAATCGGGACGTCCGTCCCCGACTCGCTCACGACGGGCTTGAGGATGTACTTCCCGCTGCCCCCCGCCTCGAACGCGGTGATGTCGAAGACGAAGTCCACGGACTCGCCGTTGCCGACCTCGAAGTCCGTGTTGAGCTGAAGCTTGTTACTGGGGAGCTTCACGTTGACCTGTTCGCCGGTCTTCAGCGTCCCGTTCACGTCGCTCACGTGCACAAAGACCTTCGTGTAGTTGCCTTCCGGTACGTCGTATTCGCCCACGAGACTCGCGTTCTCGCCCTGCAGTTCGGTCAGGTCGACGGTCGCGTTGTCGACCTCGTAGGTGACGCTCGACTCGCCTTCGGCCGCGTCGGTGTCGTTCGCGTCGGCCGATTCGATGTCTGCATCGGCGTCGGCATCAGCGTCGGCGTCGGCGTCGGCGTCGACCGACCCGTTGGTCGAGGCGGACGTGTTCGTCGCGTTCGCCGTCGCGTCGGCTTCGATTTCCACCTCGACGCTCGCGTTCGCCTCCGCGTCGGCGTCGGTCTCAGTCTCGGTGTCGGTCTCGTTTTCCGCGTCGGCGTCGGCTTCGGATTCGGTTTCGCTCTCGGCCTCCGCGTCACCGTCCGCGCGGACGAGCGTCACGCGCTCGATGGTGACGTTGAGACGTTCGAAGTCCGCGATGGCGTTCTGCTCGTCGCTCACGTAGAAGTTCACGGTCCCGGTCCGGGCCGCGTCGCCGCCGTCGGACGACGCGGTCGTCGTCGCGTCGGCGCTCCCGTCAGTCTGCGTCTCGGTCGTCGTGCCGGCCCCGCCCGCACAGCCGGCCAGTACGACCATGAGCGCGAGCAGGACAGTCGCAAGTCCAGTACGTTTCATCGTGGGAGACCGTACTGGCCGCGGGAACTTTAGAAGGGTGTTCGTAGACCTCGGTTTTCACCGATTTTCGCCGAATTACCGCCTCAGTCGTCCGCGTGCGACTCGTTGAACCGTTTTGCCTTGTCGAGCAGGCCGGGCGAGATGCCGGGCACGTCGTCGACGCTCACCGCGCCCTCGGCGCGAATCTCGTCGAGGCTCTTGGGGAACTCGCGGAGTTCCATGTGGATGGCGATGCCTGCCTTCGCGCCCTTGCCCATCGCCACCGGAATCTGGTTGTGGCCGGGGGTGATGTCGCCGACGGCGAACACGCCGTCGACGCTGGTCCGGCCGTGGTCGTCCACGGGGACCGTCCCGTCGTCGTCGAGGTCCACGTCGAGCGCCTCGAACAGCGTCGTGTTGTAGTTCGAGCCGTACATGGCGAAGCCGCCTTTGTACTCGCGGACGGTGCCGTCTTCGAACTCGAAGCTCTCCAGCCAGCCGTCGTCGCGCTTCGTCATGCCCGAAATCTCCTCCTCGACGATGTCGACGGGGTGCGCGCGGACGAGTTCGTCCGTCTCGTCGGACCACGTCGGCTCGTCGCCCCGGAGCAGCAGGTCCACCTCGTCGGTGAAGTTGAGCATAATCATGGCGACGTAGGCCGCCGAGTCGGAGTGGCCCATCACGTACACCGACTCGTCGACGAACATGTAGGCGTCGCAGTGCAGGCAGTAGTGCAGGCCCTTTCCGGTGCGGGGAAGCGGCGGGTCGGGGCGCTCGTCGTTGAAGCCGACGCCGAGGACGACGCGCTCGGCGACGAACTCGCCCTCGTTGGCGACGAGGCGGAACCTGCCGTCGTCCAACTGCTCCGCGTCGGTCACGAAGTCGCGGTGGATGTCGGTCCCGTACTCTTCGAGTTGCCCGCGCGCGGTTTCGAGGAACTCGTTGCCGGAGACGTCCTCGGTGACGCCGATGACGTTGTGCGTGTCGAGCATCATGGCCGCGCGGCCGCCGCCGCGGTCCACGAGCGCGGTGTCGTGGCCCAGTCGCGTCGTGTAGAGCGCGGTCTGGAGGCCCGCGGGGCCGCCGCCCACGACGACAACCTCGTACTCCCGTGGTTCGTCGGTCTCGGTCATACACGGGAATTCGTCGCGGCGCTCTTAAGCCCACATCACCTGTGCGCGGCCGGCATCCACCCGAGACGAGTTAGCAACCCGCACGCCAACCGCGACGCCCGAAGCCGACCGCGCTCACAGCGACCGCGACGCTCAGCGCCCGGCGACGACGGCGTAGCAGTTCCCGCTGGACACCGTCGATTCGACGACCGCGAGGTCGCTCGCGTCGAGGTCGGCGTCGAACTCGTCGGGCGCGTAGATGTGGTAAAATCGGGGGACCGTCTCGCCGCCGGGGAGCGTCCAGTCGACCGTCGTGTCGAAGCCGTCCTCGCGGTCGAAGGTGTCGTGGGCCGTGCTCCACGCGCTGACGACCGCGCGGCCGTCGGCGTCGAGCACGCGCGCGAGTTCGTTCAGGCTCGCCACGCGCGCCGCCCGCGGCGCGAGGTGGTGAATCGTCGCCACGTACACCGCGAGGTCGAAGGCGTCGGCGGCGAATGGGAGCCGCGAGGCGTCGCCCTGCACGAGTCCGGCGTCGAAGCCGCGCTCGGCCGCCCGCGCGACCGCCTCGTCGAGCAGGCCGCGGCTCACGTCGAGGCCGACGACCTCGTCGGCGTGTGCAGAGAGGAGTTCGACGTGCCGACCGTTTCCACAGCCGAGGTCGAGCGCGCGTTCGGCCGCCCCCGACTCGGTCGCGTCGTCGACGAACGACTCGACTTCGGGCCACGGGTACTCGCGGGTCGACGCGAAGTGCGACGCGATGCGGTCGTACGTCTCGCGGACCCCGTCTCGGGGTTCGTCTCCGTCCATGCCGGTCGGTCGCGGCGGCGGGACAAAGACCGCACGGGTCGCGTCGCGGTCGGCGGGAGCAGGCGGTCGGCGGGCGGGCCACGCGCGGTCAGATGAACATGAACGTCACGTAGGTGATGACGAGCAGGATGGCCGCGTGTTTGACGCCGTCGGCGACCTGTCCCTCACCGAGCTGTCCGGCGATGAGCCCCGAGCAGAGCCCCTGAATCGCCGTGACGTGGAAGAACAACAGCGTGTACGAGGCCGTGTTCACGTCGCGCAGGCCCGAGAACGTGCCCGAACTGACGCCCGCGACCTCGCCGGAGCCGACGGCACCGGCGCTGGCCTGCTCGACCGCCGGGATGAACGACACCGTCAGCGCGGCGATGATACCGAGGAAGACGAGAAACGAGATGTAGATGACGAGGAGGTAGGTGACCATCTCTTGGTTCCGCTCGCGGGCGAGGCGGCGGCTGTCTTGGGCCTCGTTGGCCGCGATGCGGAGCACGGGCGCGAGGTCACCGCTGGCGCTCATCGCGTTGGCGATGAGGGTCACCGACCGCGACACCATCGGACTCGCCGTCCGGCGGTCCATCCGCCGGAGGGCGGTCTGGGCGTCGGCCCCCCAGTCGATGTCGCGGACGACGCGGGTGACCTCGTCGCCGAGCGGCCCGAGGTCCGACGCCGACACCCGGCGGAGGCTCTGGACGACCGTCAGGCCGGCCTCGTTGACGCTGGCGAGGCGGTCGAGGAAGTCGGGCATGCTCCGCTCGATGGCGCGGATTCGACGCTTCCGAAGCTCGTGGAACGCCGAGACGACGACGAGCGCGCCGATTGCGGCCTCGACGACGTGTTGGTCCGCCGCGTCGGCGACGCCGAGTATCGTCGGGTCCGCGGGGAGCGTGGTCCGGAGCGCGACCCAGACCAGCCCCAGCGGGACGGTGAGCGCGAGCGCGGCGAGCGGCTTGCGTCCGAGGGTGTCGAGCGGGCGCTCGAACCAGTCGCGAACCGCGCGGAAGCGGTCGAAGGCGGCGAGTCGCTCGCGGTTCGCGCCCCACGGGTCGCCTCGGACGTCGGTCTCGCCGCCGTCGGTCGCGGGCGGCCCGCCGCCGTCGGCGGATGTGCCGATACGGCGAACCGAGTCGCTCGCGGTGTCCGCGCCGTCGTCCGCGACCGTCGCGCCCCGGAGCGACTCGGTGATGCTGTCGATGTAGACGACGAAGCCGAAACTCGCCAGCGGGATGCCGACGTAGCCGACGACCCGGATGAGCGTCAGCGTGTCCGCGAGGACGAGGCCGATGACGACGAGGACGGTGATGAAAAACAGCGGGCCGGCGACGAGGACGGTGACGTACACCTCCGCGAACGTCGAAAGCAGGTCGAGGTACTGCTGTTGTTGGGCCTCCGCCTCCGCCTGAAACCGCTCGTACTGCTCTTGGAGGAACGACGAGAGGTTGCGGCCGCTCCCGAGGACGCTGGCGAGGTTCTCGGCGAACTCTTCGAGGCTCGGACTCGGCGTCCGCGTGGCCATCGACTGGAGGGCGGTGAGCACGTCGGTGCCGAAGGCGTCCATGTCGCGGACGACGATGCCGACCTCGCGCGCCGCCTCGCCGTAGATGGCCTCGTTTCGGGCCAGCGTCTCCAGCACCTTCGGGAACGGCATCCCCGACCGCGACAGCGCGAAGACGAACGCGACCGTCCGCGGGAGCGTCGCCTCGATTTCCGACGAGCGGGTCCGCGCCCGCTCGGTGAGGACGTACCACCGGCCCCAGTAGACGCCGAGCGCGAGGAGCGTCCCGAGCGTCGCGCTCGAAAGCAGAAGCGCGAGAAACAGGTCGTGGAGCGAGAGCGCCCGAATGCTCGTGAGGCCGCCGAGGAAGCCGAGCGGAGCGGGGAGGACCTCCCGAATCGTCTCGGACTGGACGGCGAGGGTGTCGAGCGCCGCGGCGGCGAGGTAGACGCCGAAGACGCTCCCGGCGACGCCGAAGACGCCCGCCATGAGGAGCGTCCGCGAGGCGTACACCCGGTGTGTGACGCTCACGTGCGCCGCCCGCAGTTGGTTTCGCTGTCCCCTGCGCCGGGGGTTCTCGTTGGCGACGTAGAACCCGAAGACGGAGAGCGCGACCCGCGAGACGAGGAGGTCGGCGGCGCGGCTCACCGGCGACAGGACGACGGGGAGGACGAGGAGGACGGCGAGGACGAGGGGGAGCAGAGACAGGAACTGCGCGGCGGGCATCTCAGGCCTCCGAGCCGGCGTCGACGATGTTCTCGTCGGCCTCGACGCGCCGCATCACGTCTTCGGAGTCCGCGTAGTACTCGTTGATGAGCGCCGTAAAGCGCCGGTAGTCGGTGACGCCCTTATCGAGGAGGTACCGGAGGAACGTCTCGCGTCGCCGGAGTTCGCGCCGGAGTTCGGTCCGCGACCAGCCGTTCTCGCGCTGAATTTCGGTGAGAAGCGAGCTGTCGTTCTGGCTGAACGTGTCGGTCTCGGGCTCCCACGCGAACGCAGACGAGTAGTCGAGTTCGCCGGTCCGCTGGTCGATGTCGCCGATTTCGCCGATGGTCTGCGAGCGGCGGACGCGCTCGCCGTCGTGGCGGGTGAGCGTCTGGACGCACAGCAGGTCCAGCGACTGCACCATCGCGCGGGGGACGTTGATGGGCTCGTTTTCGAGGCGGTTGATGACCGTCTCGATGCTGTCGGCGTGCATCGTCGAGAACGTCGTGTGGCCGGTGTTCATCGCCTGAAACAGCGTCACGGCCTCGTCGCCGCGCACCTCGCCGACGATGATGTACTCGGGGCGGTGCCGGAGCGCGGAGCGAAGCAGGTCGTACATCGAGATGTCGGTCCCCTCGTGGAGTCGCTCGCGGGTGACGGACGACAGCCAGTTGTCGTGGTAGAGCGCGAGTTCGCGGGTGTCCTCGATGGACAGCACCTTCGACCGCGGCGGGACGAACATCGACACCGCGTTCATCGAGGTGGTCTTGCCCGAGGCGGTGCCGCCCGCGAAGATGAGGCTCTTGTTGTGTTCGATACAGAGCCACAGGTAGGCCATCTGCTCGATGGAGAACGTGCCGTAGCGCACGAGGTCGATGGGCGTGAACGGCTCTTCGGCGTACAGGCGGATGGTGAACGCCGACCCGCGCGGGGTGACCTCCTCGCCGAGGGCCAACTCGGCGCGCGCGCCGTTCGGAAGCGTCGTCCCGAGGACGGGGTCGCCGACGCTGATGTGCTGGCCCGAGCGCTGGGCGAGTCGGATGACGTAGTTGTCGAGTTCCTCGGCCGCGAACGAGACGTTCGTGGCGATGTCGGTGTACTCGTCGTGGTAGACGAAAAGCGGCAGGTCGTAGCCGTCACACGAGATGTCCTCGATGTGCGGGTCCTTCATCAGCGGGTCCAGCGGGCCGTAGCCGTGGAAGTCGCGCCGGAGGTAGTACAGAAGCGTGTAGAAGGTGTTCATGTCGAGTTCCAGCCCGTACTGTTCGAGAATCGACTGGAGTTCCTCGACGAGCGCCGTCTCGGTCCGCGGGTCCGCCTCGCGGCGGTACAAAAGCGGGTCGCGGACGTCGGTGCGGACGCGTTCGAGCAGCGACGCCTCGAACGCGTCGAGGTCGGGTTCGACGGTGTGGTACCGGTGGGCGGTCGCGTCACCGTCGTAGGTGACGACGACGTAGGCGAAGGGGGCGTTCACCCAGTAGCGCTCGACCTCCTCGTGGCCCTCGGGGACCTCGTACGTCCCGAGCGGCGTGTCGTCGGGCGAAAGCGGGCGCACGTCGAGGTCAGACCCCCGCAGCATCTCCGCGGTTCGGCGCAGGAGCCGTTCGGCCTCGGCGGCCGCGGCGTCGAACTCCCCGTCGGCGAGGAGTCTCAGCACCCCTCGGTCGGCCCGCGGGTCGCGCGTCACCGTCGTCTCGCTCGTCGTATCTCGTGCCATCGTCACCCGGTCAGTTGGTCGGGAGGTATGGCGGGTCAGCACTTAAAAGGTCCGCGCGGGAGACTGTCACTCGGGGTGAACGACCGGCCCGCGGCGCGCGTTCAGGTCCGGTCGACGGTCAGGAGAACGCCGGCGAGGACGAGCGCGATGACGACGCCGACCGGGAGCGGAACCCCCGGGAGCCCGCGCGTCGCGAGCAGATACGTCGCCGCGGCGAAGACGACGCCGACGACGCCGAGGAGTCCGCCGAGGACTCGAACGGGGTCGACCGGGCCGGCCTCGACCCGCTCGTCGCGCAGGTAGTAGGCGATGGAGAACAGCACCGCGAGCGCGAGGACCGCCGCGCCGACGACCCACGTCTGGTAGGCGACGGCGACGGTCTGTCCCGACTGGAGCGACAGCGCGGAAAGCGGGGTCCGGACCGCGACGCGGCTGGAGAGCCCCCACGCGAACTGAATCTCGGCGAAGGGGAACCGGACGAAAAGCAGGCTCGCGCCCGAGACGTTCGGCGTGTACGCGACGTTCCACGGGAGGAGCGCGCAGAGCCACGTCGAGACGACGGCCAGCGCACCCGCGTGTTCGGAGCGGACCCAGACCATAGGACAATCGCACGGTCTGACAGGTAAAAACTACCGACAGTCCGGGCGCGTCGGCCGCCCGCGTCGTCGGGCGCGACGCCCGAGCGGACGAGCCCTCAGGAGAGCCGTTCGGGGTCGTGAGTCAGGTCGCCCTCCTCGGCGTCGCCGGTGTTTCGGGTCTCAGTCGGCTCGACGAGAAGCACTTCGGTCGGTTCGAGCGCCACGGGGCGGTGTTCGACGCCGCGGGGGACCACGAGCAGGTCGCCCGGCCCGAGGTCCGCGTCGTCGCGGTCGCGGAACTCGATTCGGAGCCGCCCGTCGCGGACGAGAAACAGCTCGTCTGTCTCGTCGTGGGCGTGCCAGACGAACTCGCCGTCGAGCTTCGCGACCTTCACCGCGTAGTCGTTCAGCTCCGCGGCGATTCTCGGGGCCCACGTCTCGTCGAACGACGCGAAGCTCTCGTCGAGGTTGACGGGTTCCATACGCGGTTCGCTCGCGGCGGCGACCGATAACGGTTGTGACCGACGCGGTGGCGGTCGTTCGCTCGACGCGTCCTGACTCCGGCGGCGGCAGGAACCGGCGAGAGCGGCGTTTTCGCGTCGAATCGGCGCATTCGGCCGGTTTCGACCCCGGAACCACGGTTCGGGTGGCGTCACGTTAATAGGCCGCGCAGTACAACCAACAGTACGGAATGCGGCGTGACTACTTCGAACTCGATGTCCGCGACGTCGATTGGTACGAGGACGACGGCGACCCCCGCCAACCGACAGTATCTATCGACTTCTACGGCCCGGCCGAGGAGCTTCGGTCTCGGTTCCTCTCGACCGGCGGCGACGTGGTCGCCGCGGAGGAACTGGACGTCTCCTTTCGGTTGCAAGACTCCGTCGACGACGACGACGCCCGCGGCGTCGTGAGCGTGACGGACCGACTCACCGGCGACTACGTCCTCGAACTCAACGCTCGGGCGGAGGACGTACTGGACTTCATCCGCGCGGCCCGCGAGTACGGGCGCGTCGCGGGCGACGACGAGGGGCGCTACCGCGTCGACGTGGCCATCGAGGGCGACCACTTCGAGACCTTCGAGAAATCGACGTTCCTCGTCTACGACGGCGACGGGACGCTCCTGCGGAGCCAGAGTCTCATCCCCTCGGGCGTCGAGCTCTGAGGGCGCTCGCCGAGCCGACGGCGCGGACGACGCTCTCTCACTCTCTCGACGCGTTCCTCACGCTCGTTCGTGTACGATATCGGGCGGAACCACGTCTTCTTTACCGACCGCTCCCACAGAGTGTACCGTGAGAAACGTAACCGACCGCACGAGAAACCCGTTCGACATGCGACCGTCGTGTGACCGGTACGTCCCCGGCTACGGCGACGCCAACGCCGACTTCCACGTCATCGGCGACCACCCCGGCGTCCACGGGGGCGTCGAGACCGGCATCCCCTTTTCGGGGGAGGCGGGCGCGAGGCTGTTCCCGGCGCTCGAAGACGGTGAACTGCTGGCCGAGGCGGGCGACGAACCGACCGTCAACAGCACGTTCCTCTCGTATCTCCACATGTGCGTGCCGGACGGGACGCCGTCGGCGGCCGACTACACCGACATGGAGCGGTTTTTCGACGCGGAGCTCCGCGCTATCGCCGCGCACGTCCTCCTGCCGGTCGGCGCGGTGGCGACGAAGCACGTCCTGAACAACTACACGTCCGTCGGCTGGAAGACCGACGTGGACATGGAGACGCTCCACGGGAAAGAACTCCGCGGGAGCGGCTTCCTCGTGTTGCCCATCAAGGACCCCGCCGAGTGGGACGACGGCGACCACGACGAACTCGTCGCCGGCCTGCTGGAGCTCCAGTCGACCGACTTCCGCCGCGAGTCAGACCTCGGCCGCTTCATGCCCGGAGCGGACCCGTATCTGGTCAGATAACCCGTTTTCGGCCGTATTCGACCGTCGTCCGCGGATTCGATAGATTCTTCACGATTCTACCGGCCGTTCGTCCAGTAACAACCATGATGGTTACCATGTGTACAGTTGAAGCGGCCAAATGACTCACATAAGAGCATATTTATCCAGTCGTTCTGGAGGCCGTGGTCCTAATTGGCGATAACAAAGGACTTTTTACAACTAGTGTCCAACGTGGTGTTGACGCGCGTGGTTCGATTCACTTCCGCCGGGCGCGTCAGGCAGCTGTGAGACTGGTGCTCCTCACAGTGGCTTGGTCAGTCTGGGGACCTGCGCTCGGCCGCGGTCCCCGCTCTTAACTCAGACGCGAGCGATAGCTCGGTGTCTCGCCTCCCGTCCCTCCGAACAGAGAGCGGCGTCGCTTCCGCTCAGAGCCTGTCGGCGAGTCGCTTGAGCGCGCCGTATCCGTACTCCGTGACCGGTTCGCCGTGGCCCACCGCGACGACGTCGACCGGCGGGCAGCGCGCCGCGAACTCGCGGACGCTCCGCCTGTTCTCCGCGGCGTCGGTCGCCATGAACGCCGGCAACGTACCGAGCCGCCCGTTCGACTCGCGGACCAGGTCACCGACGAACGCGACCCCGTGGTCCTCGTGGACGAACGCGGTGTGGCCGGGGGTGTGTCCCGGCGTTCGGTAGGCGACGAAGCCGCCGAGTTCGTCGCCGTCGCGGACGACCTCCACGGGGTTCGTCGGCCGCTCGACGAACGACCCGAGCGCGCGCTGTGCGGCGCCTTTCAGCGAGCGGAGCGACGGCTTCGACGCGCCGGTCAGGTGCGAGGCGTCCGGCTCGGCGAGGTGAATCGGCACGTCGTCGCGGAGGCTGAGCGAGGCGAGCGTCCCGACGTGGTCGAGGTCGAAATGCGTCACGAGCACCCGGTCGATTGCGCCGGGGTCGAGGTCCACGCGGGCGAGACCGCCGAGGAGTCGGTCGCGGTCCCACGGCGTCCCGGCGTCGACGAGCGCCGTCTCCGAGCCGTCGGAGACGAGGTACGCGTTCACGCCGCGGAGTCGGAACCGTCGGACCGAGTCGGTCGGAATGGTCATACCGGTTCGACGGACGCGGGCGACAAAAATCGTGGGCGACGGCGAAGCGCGCGTCGCGTCGGCTACCGCGAGGTGAAGAGATACCACCCGGCGTCGACGACGAAACCGCCCGCCCCGAGGAGCGGGCAGACGACGAAGCCGAGGAGGTCGACCGCGACGGGTCGTCCGACGCCGAGCGCGCCGGCCGCCACGAGCACCAGCGGGACGGCCGCCGCGAGCGCGTAGGCCCACGTGGTCCACGCGTGGCCGAACCGGGCGATGACCCCCGCGAGCGAGACGGCGAGGAGCGCCGCCGCGACCGGGAGGGCGAGCGCCGCCGGCGTCGCCGCGGCCTGCAGAGCAGCGAGAGACGGGAGCGACAGCGGCGACGACGCGAGGAGTCCCGCGGCGGGCGCGGCGGTGTCCAGCGACGCGAGCGCGGCCGCGAACCCCGCGCCGTCGCCCGCGAGATGCCACGCGAAGCCGCCGAGATACGCGACCAGCGCGACGAGCGAGACGCTCCAGCCGTACCAAAGCGGGTTCGTCGCGCCCGACGCGGGCGCGGTCGTGGCCGACGACTCGGAACCGTCGCGTCCGCGTTCGAACCGGCCGGTCGTCCCGGTCCGACCAGAGCGACCGGACTCCGAGGTTCGGGTGCGGCCGCGCGACGACCCGCCCGCGGCCGACGACTGCGATGCGCCCGTGGCCCGCGACGACGAGGACGACCCGGAGGCTCGCGACCGACTCGCCCGCGACGAACTCGACGCGGACGACGACCGCCGAGAGGACGACGACGAAGACGACGTTGTGGACGACGACGAAGCCGACCGCCCGGCCGACGACCGCCCGGCCGACGACCGCCCCGAAGCCGACCGACCGCCGGTGTCAGACTCGCCGCGTCCGCCGTCCTTGCCGGCCTTTCCGGGGTACTTGAACTTCGTCAGGCCGTCGAGGCGTCTCTCGACGTACGGGCCGTGACCCATCCGGTCGTAGTCGGCGCGCTCGGCGTCGTCTGTGAGGACTTCGTAGGCCTTCCGGACGACGGTGAACTGCGCGGTCGCTCGCTCGTCGTCGTTGACGTCGGGATGGTACTCCCGCGCCCGCTGACGAAAGGCCTGTTTTATCTCCGCCGTCTCGGCGTCGCGTTCGACCCCGAGGAGTTCGTAGAAGTCCACCGGCATTCGACGTGCGATTCGATGCGCGGCCGGCTTTTGAATGTGTCGGGCGTTAGGCCGGCGTGCGGGCCGCCGACTCGCCGATGGTCGGGCGACCCTCGGCCGCCCCGCGGGACGCCGCCGCCCGTGGAGTCGGAATAATCATGCACCTCGACGGCCAGGTGGTCGCATGGAACGAATACGGCTCGGGAACACCGTCTTCGAGGGGCGGAACAACGCCTATCTCCTCCCCGGCGACCGGCCGACGCTCGTCGACGCCGGCGTGGCGACCGACTCGGTCCGGCGGGACCTCCGCGAGGGACTCGCGGCGGCCGGCAACGAGGTCGCCGACCTCGAAGCCATCGTCCTCACTCACTGGCACGCCGACCACGCCGGACTCGCGGCCGAACTGCAGGCCGAAAGCGGCGCGCCGGTCTACGTCCACGCCGACGACGCGGGCATCGTCGCGGGCGACCCCGACGCGGTCTCGGCCGAGCGCTCGATTCGCGAGCGCCGCTTCGACGAGTGGCGCATCCCCGGCGAACCACGCGCCGAAGTGACCGAATACCTCGACGGTCACGAGGACCTCCGCGGCGGTCGCGTCGACGTGACGCCCGTCGAGGACGGCGACCGCATCGCCGCCGGCGACGGCGAACTCGAAGTCGTCCACCTCCCCGGCCACGCCGCCGGACTGAGCGCTCTCGCGTTCGACGGCGAGCGCGGGGCGGGCCGCGAGGCGTACGTCGGCGACGTCATCCTCCCGAAGTACACCCCGAACGTCGGCGGCGCGGACCTCCGGGTCGACCGCCCGCTCGAAACCTATCTCGACAGCCTCGCTCGCCTCGCCGACCTCGACTTCAAGCGGGCGTGGCCCGGCCACCGCGACCCCATCTCCGACCCCGCCGGGCGGGCGCGCGTCATCGCGGAGCACCACCGCGAGCGCACCGAGCGCGTCGTCTCGGTCCTCGACGAACGCGGCCCCACGGACGCGTGGACCGTGAGCGCGCACCTGTTCGGCGACCTCTCGGGCATCCACATCCTCCACGGTCCCGGCGAGGCGTTCGCCCACCTCGACCACCTCGTCGCCGAGGGCATCGTCGCGCCCCCGGACGACGAGGGGCGATACGAACTCCTCGACGCGGACCCGGACTTCGACGAACTGGTCGCGGTTCCCGAGACGAAACGTTAAAACGCCGCTGGAGGGAACGGAGAGCCATGGAACTGCGGGTCATCGACAAGACCGACGAGGAACTCCGCATCGAAATCGGCGGCGAGGACCACACCTTCATGAACGTCCTGAAGGGCGAACTCCTCCAGACCGACACCGTCACGGCCGCGACCTACGACGTGAACCCCGAGCAGTCCGGCGGACAGACGGACCCCGTCCTCTCTATCAAGACGGAGCCCGGCGTCGACCCCCTCGACGCGCTCGCGGAGGCCGCCCGCGGCGTCCAGCGCACCGCCGACGACTTCACCGACGCCTACCGCGCCGGCATCGACGCGTAATCTGCGGGTTCTCTCTCGTTTTCGCTCCCCCGCGAGCGGTGCGTCTCTCCGTTACGCGTCCGCGCCGCCCGGTCCCTCGTAGTCCTTCTCGCCGGCCTCGATGCGGACTTCGAGCCAGTTCTCCATCGGGACCAGCGGGCACTCGTACCGCGGCGAGTAGGCGCAAAACGGGTTGTAGGCGTAGTTGAAGTCGACCACCCAGCGTCCGTCGTCGGTCCGGTCCGCGGCTTCGAGGTCGAGGTAGCGGCCCGCGCCGTACGTCTCCTCGGTGTTCGTCTCGTCGCGGAACGGCACCCACAGGAGGTCCTCGTCGGGGTCGGCGCGGTAGGCGTCGAGCGCGTACGACTCGCCGTCGACCTCGAACTCGAAGCGACCCCACGCGAGGTACTCGCGCTCGCCGTCCGTCGAGGTGCCGATGGTGATGCGCTCGGGGTCGTCGTACTCGCGGAGGTCGAGTTCGAATCGGAGGTCGGGGTCGGGGTCGAAGTAGTCGAGACCGTCGAAAAAGTCCCGTTGGTCCGGCGGAATCGGTGAGTTGCGGTCCGCGGCGAGATAGCGGTCCTTCTGTTCGCGGTGCGTGCGGAGGGCGTCGAGCCACGCGTCGTCTGTCATCTCGGAGCGAGATACGACGCGCCGGCGGGTTAAGATTGGTTCCGACTGCGCGGGAGGCGCACGACCGGTCGGCGGGGTCGGTGACTGGGGGCGAAAAGCGGGACGGAGAGAGACGAAGAGAGTCGGAGAGAGACGGAGCAGAACGCGGCCGTGGAGCGCTGTGCTTACAGGCGAACCGGCACGCCGCGCTCGTCGAGGTACTCCTTGACGTCTCGAATCGTGTACTCGTCGAAGTGGAAGATGGAGGCGGCGAGACCGGCGTCCGCGCCGGCCTCGGTGAAGACTTCGTACATGTCCTCGGGGCCGCCGCAGCCGGAGGAGGCGATGACGGGCGTCGAGACGCTGTCGCAGACGGCCTTCGTCAGCGGGATGTCGTAGCCGTCTTTCGTGCCGTCGGCGTCGATGGAGTTGATAAACAGCTCCCCCGCGCCGCGCGATTCGGCCTCGTTGGCCCACTCGACCACGTCGACGCCGGTTCCCTCGCGGCCGCCCTTGACGGTGCACTCGAACCAGCAGGACTCGCCGTCGACCTCGGCGTAGTGCTCGCCCTCCTCGTCGAAGCGCCGGCGGGCGTCCACCGAGATGACGATGCACTGGCTCCCGAAGGAGCGCGCGCCCTCCTCGATGAGGTCGGGGTTCTGGAGCGCCGCGGTGTTGATAGAGACCTTGTCCGCGCCGGCGCGGAGCGTCTCTTTGATGTCGTCGCGGGTGCGGATACCGCCGCCGACGGTCAGGGGGATGAACACCTCGTCTGCGACCTTCGAGACGGTGTCGAGCATCGTCGCCCGGCCCTCGGCGGAGGCGGTGATGTCGAGGAAGACGAACTCGTCCGCGCCCGCCTCGTTGTACAGTTTGGCCATCTCGACCGGGTCGCCCGTGTACTTCAGGTCCTCGAAGTTGACGCCGGTGTAGACGGCCGGGTTCCCGTCCTCGTCGAGGTCGACGTCGATACAGGGGATGATTCGCTTCGTGAGCATTCGCTACCGAAACGTTTGCGAAAGAGCCGTTTCACCGTTTCGACTACGGCAGGTGCTGGCCGAAATCCGAACACCTCGGCGAGTCCCGGCGACGAGGATGCCGATTTCGGCCCCTCGTCCAGCGGGTGGTTTGATGACTCGTCGGCGAGAACCCCGGCGTGGGTTCCGATTCGAACGATGACGGATTCAGCCGAACTCCTCAGTCTGCTCGTGGTCGTCGAGTTCGTGGTGATGGCCGCGATAGTGGCGCTTTTGGTCCCGCTCGACGCCGCGCTCCCGTTCTTGCCGCTCGCGCTCGTGTTTCTGGTCGCGCTGTACCTGTATCGGTCCTGAACCGCCGGAGCGACGCTCGCCCGCGAGACCGGCCGCCGGCGATGCAGTCGTGGGGCTCGCGGGCGACGGTTAGGTGCGTTTTTGTACTGCGAGCCCGTCGCCCCGCCTATGAGCGACGACCACGACCACGGACACGACGACCACCACGAAGGCGAACAAGAAGGGCGCGTCACCTCTCCGATGCAGGACTTCTCGATGAGTCAGGTCACGACCGGCGTCCTCGTCTTCGTCGTCGGCCTCGCCGTCACGTTCGGCATCCCGCTGGTGCTGGCCTGAACACGGACGCGAGCGCCTCCGCGTAGAACCGGCAATCCGCACGAACTTCCGCGTTCTCTCCCCTTTTCAGGCCGCCGCGGCTACGACCCGCCGTGAAATCGATAGTCGTCACCGAGTACGGAAGTTCCGACGCCCTCGAACTGCGGGAGACCGAGACGCCGGAGCCGGCGCCGGGCGAGGTCCGCATCGCCGTCGAGGCCGCCGGCATCAACTTCGCCGACATCATGCAGCGGCGCGGGACCTACCGAGACGGTCCGGAACCGACGTACACGCCGGGTATGGAGGCCGCGGGAACCATCGACGCGGTGGGCGAGGGCGTCGACCGCGAGGTCGGCGAGCGCGTCGTCGCAATGACCGGCGGCGGGGCGTACGCCGAGTACGTCACCACGCCGGCCCCGACGCTGTTCGACGTGCCCGAGTCGATGTCGTTCGCCGAGGCCGCCGGCTTCCCCGTCCAGTTCCTCACCGCGTACAACTGCCTCCACGAGTGGGGCGGCCTCGACGACGACGAGCGCGTGCTGATTCAGGCGGCCGCCGGCGGCGTCGGCACCGCGGCGGTCCAACTCGCCTCCCACGCCGGCGTCGAGACGTTCGGCACGGCCAGCACCGAGGAGAAACTCGACCTCGCGGCCGACCTCGGACTCGACCACGGTATCCAGTACACCGAGGAGGACTTCCGCGAGGTCGTCGCCGACGAGACCGACGGCGCGGGCGTCGACCTCGTCCTCGACGGCGTCGGCGGCGAGACCTTCGAGCGCAGTCTCGACGCCCTCGCCGACTTCGGCCGACTCGTCACCTACGGCGCGGCCTCCGGCGACGCGGCCGCGGCGGACCCGACGCGCCTGCTGTTCGAGAACAAGTCCGTCATCGGCTTCCACCTCGGGAGCGCGATGCAGCAGCGCCCCGAGTCGATTCTCGGGTCGGTGCCGGAGCTGTCCGAACTGCTCGCCGCGGGCGAACTCGACGTGGTCGTCGGCGAGACGTTCGACCTCGAAGACGCCGCGGCGGCCCACGAGTACATCGAAGCCAGAAAGAGCAGCGGGAAAGTCGTCCTCGAACCGTAGCGGAAGCGACGTGACGCGGGACCGCGTTTTTTAGTGCAGTCTGTTCAGTCGAGTTCGCGGGCGAGCACGTCGCGCAGGTCGGCGATGTCGTCCGCGCCGTAGGCGACCTCGTCGCCGTCGACGGCGAGCGAGAGCGTCGCGTCGTCGGTCGTCGTTCCGAGTCCGACGACGGGCACGTCGCCCGCGAGGTCGCGCAGTGCGGCCTCGTCGGTCGTCTCGACGACGACGCGACCGGGCGTTTCCTCGAACAGCGAGACGGCGTCGGAGACGGACACGTCCGCGCCGACGTCGTCGGTGACCATCTCGGCCAGCGCGACCGCGAGGCCGCCGTGGCTCACGTCGTGGACGGCGACCGTGGACTCGTCGGCCGCGACGGCCCGAATCGTCTCGACCGCGGTCGCGGCGTCGGCGTCCTCCGGGAGCGCCGGGAAGGCGTCGGAGCCGCCGAGGTGTTCGAGGACCGTCGAGCCGCCGAGCGCCCCGCCGTCGAAGCCGACGAGGAACAGGTCGCCCTCGCCCGAAAGCGAGAGGCCGGGCGAGGAACCGTCGGCCTTACCCACCATCGCCAGCGTCGGCGTCGGCGGAATCGGGCCGGAGACGGAGTCGTTGTACAGCGAGACGTTGCCGCCGACGACCGGGACCGAAAGCGCCCGGCACATGTCCGCGAGGCCGTCGACGATGCCCTTGAAGCCGCCGTACACGTCGGGCTTCTCGGGGTTGCCGCCGTTGAGACAGTCGACGGTCGCGAGGGGCGACGCGCCCTTCGCGGCGAGGTTTGTCGCGTTCTCGAAGGCGACTGCGCGCGCCCCGTCGTAGGGCGCGGCGGTCGTCCAGTTGGGGTCCGCGCCGCCGGTGAACGCGAGTTTCGCGTCGGCCTCGGGCACGTCGAGGAGCGCCGCGTCGTCGCCGGGACGGCGGGCCGTCCGCAGGCCGACCTCGTGGTCGTACTGGCGGTAGACCCAGCGCTTCGACGCCGTGTTGGGGTCGGCGACGACCGCCTCGAACGCGTCTTCGAGGTCGAACGCGGGCAGGTCGCGCTCCGCGACTTCGGGTTCGACCGCGTCGAGGTCGTTCATCGGCGCGCCCTCCGCGAGGAACTCCGGGGGCACGTCGACGACGGGTTCGCCGTCGAAGGTACACACGTAGTTGCCCTCGGCGACCTCGCCGATGACGGCGCTCCCGAGGTCGAAGCGCGCGGCGAGTTCCCGCACGCGCTCGACGTTCTCGGGGGTCACCTCGTAGCACATGCGCTCTTGGGACTCCGAGAGGAGAATCTCGAAGGCGTTCATGTTCGGCTCGCGCTGGTGGACGTTTTCGAGGTCGATTTCCGCGCCGAAGCCGCCCTTGGCGACGAGTTCGGAGGACGCGCCGCCGAGGCCGGCGGCCCCGAGGTCGCGGGCGGACTCGACGAGGTCCTCGTCGATGAGCGCCTCGTTGCACTCGATGAGCAGTTTCTCCGTGTAGGGGTCGCCGACCTGCACCGCGGGCCGGTCTTCGGTCTCGGCGTCCTCCGCGAGGTCCTCGCTGGCGAACGACGCGCCGCCGAGGCCGTCGCGGCCGGTCGAACTGCCGACGAGGACGAGTTTGTTGCCCGCCTCCTGCGCCTCGGCCGTGACGAGGCGGTCGGCCGACAGGAGGCCGACGCAGGCGACGTTGACGAGGGGGTTGCCCTCGTAGTTCTCGTGGAACGAGGTCGAGCCGGTCACGGTGGGGACGCCGATGGCGTTGCCGTAGTCGGCGATGCCCTCGACGACGCCGTCGAGGAGGTACCGCGAGTGCTCGCGGTCGAAGTCGCCGAAGTAGAGGCAGTCGGCGAGCGCGATGGGGTACGCGCCCATCGAGAGGGTGTCGCGGACGATGCCGCCGACGCCCGTGGCCGCGCCGTCGTAGGGGTCGACGTAGGAGGGGTGGTTGTGGCTCTCGATACCGAGCGTGATGTAGGTGTCGTCGTCCAGAGCGACGACCGCCGCGTCGTCACCGGGGCCGATGACGACCTGGTCGCCCTCCGAGTCGAACGCCGACAGAAGCGGGCGAGACGACCGATAGGCGCAGTGTTCGCTCCAGAGGTTTTCGAAGAGTATCTCCTCGGCCGGCGTCGGGTCTCGACCGAGCTCGGCGACGACGAGGTCGCGGTCCGCGTCGGAAAGCGTCATTCACTGGTATGGTCAGAACGCACATTGTAAACCCTTTCTATATGCACGAACGTGCGCAAAATATGGTCGCGGTCGCCGTCGTCGCCGCCATCCGACTCGCGCGGGCGTGTACGGCGGCGACTCGGCGCTCCGATTCGCCGGGCCGCCGACCACCGTGCGTGAGGACCACACGCCAATCACACCGGGACCGGGGCGCTTTTTTAGCCTCCATCGTTAGGAGACGGTGTGTTATCGGTCGAGTTGCACTCGCACTCGTCTCTGTCCTACGACGGGCGAGACCCAATCGAGTACCTCCTCGAACAGGCGGTCGCGGTCGGCTTGGACGCCCTCGCCGTGACCGACCACGACGAGATAGACGCCAGCCTCGAAGCCGCGGAGCGCGCGGGCGACTACGGGCTGGTCGGCATCCCCGGGATGGAGGTCACCTGCGCCGCGGGCCACGTCCTCGCGCTCGGCGTCGAGGAACTGATTCCGGCTGGGCTGTCGTACGACGAGACGCTCGACCGCATCCACGACGCCGGCGGCATCGCGGTCATCCCGCACCCGTTCCAGAAGTCGCGTCACGGCGTCGCGCCGCACATCTCCAGCGCGCAACTCGCCAGCGCCGACGCCATCGAAATCTACAACTCGCGGCTCCTCACCGGCATCGCCAATCAGCGCGCCGAGCGGTTCGCCAAGCGCCGGAACCTCCCGATGACCGCCGGGAGCGACGCCCACATCGCGGAGATGGTCGGGCAGGCCGTCACCGAGGTCGGCACCGACACCCGAAGTGTCGACGCCATCCTCTCGGCCGTCGCCGACGGGCGAACCAGCGTCGTCGGCAACAAGACCCCGTGGCGCATCTCGTTCCGGCAGGCCGCGGGCGGCGCGACCCGACGCCTGAAACACGCCCTGGCGGACCTGTTTTGATGCGCGGCGCGTCCCCAGACCTCGTCCGGCGCGCCGTCTCCGAGCGCGACCCGCTTCCCGGAACCGCGGGCTTCGCGGGCGAACTCGACGGCCGACTCGTCCGCGACGTGCTCGGTCGCCAACCGCTCTTCTCCGAGTGCGGGGACCCCGCGACGTGGTCGTACGACCACCGCGACCTCGACGACCCGGTCGCCGTCCCCGCGGGCCACGCCCGCGAGACGACCGGCGGGGACGCCGGCGACGACGAGCCGATCTGGTCGCTTCCCGACCCGCCGGCCGCGACCGACCGCGACGCCGCGCTCGACCGCGTCCGCGACGCGGTCTTCGAGTCGGTTCGGTCGGTCGACGACGACGGTCTCGCCGTGGCCTTCTCCGGCGGCGTCGACTCCGCGGTCGTCGCGTCGGGCGTCCCCGACGCCCCCTGTTACGTCGCCGGCTTCGAGGGCTCCCACGACGTCGCCGCCGCCCGGGAGGCCGCCGCCGCGATGGACCGCAACTTGACCGTGGTCGAACTCACCCACGAGGCGCTCGAACGCGCCGTCCCCGAAATCGTCGCCGCGCTCGGCCGGACGAATCCGATGGACGTGCAAATCGTCCTGCCTCTCTACTTGCTCGCCGAGCGGGTCGCCGCCGACGGCTGCGACCGCCTCGCGGTCGGCCAGGGCGCTGACGAACTGTTCGGCGGCTACGCCAAAGTCCAGAAAGCGCCCGACGACCCCCGCGTCGAGGCCGAGACCGTCCGCGGGGCGGCCCGCGAGATGATTCTCACGCTCCCTGACCAGCTCGAACGCGACCTGCTCGTCCTCCGCGCCGCCGGGGTCGAACCCGTCGCGCCGCTCCTCCACGACCGCGTGGTTGAAGCGGCGCTCCCGCTTCCCGGCGCGTTACTCGTGGACGGCGACCGGCGGAAGGTCGCGCTCAGAGAAGCGGCGAGCGGCGTGCTCCCCGAGTCGGTCGCCGAGGCGGACAAGAAGGCGGTCCAGTACGGGACCTACGCTTCGCGCGAACTCGACAGACTCGCCCGACAGGCGGGGTTCAAACGTCGGATGGAGAACCACGTTCAGCGGTACGTCGAATCGCTCGTGGAGTAGGTCGGTTCCGCGCGGTTTCGGGCGTCAGTCCGTTCGGCTCAGTTCTCCGTTTCGTCGTCGCGCACGACCTCGATTGCCTCCAGCGCGAACTGCACCGTGTCGGGGTCGAGGTCGCTCTCGCGGAGGTCGGACTCGTCGTACCACGCCCAGACCTCGGGGTCGGCCTCGCCCGGCGCGGGGTCGATGTCGCGGGAGTCCACGCGGGCGTAGAAGACGTGGTCGATGTGCTGGTGGCCGACCGAGCCGTCGCCGTGGACGTTGATGTCGTAGAGCATCTGCTGGCGAGGCTGGGGGAGCGCCCGGCCGGCGGGTGCGGGGACGGATGCCGTGTCATCGACGAGTTCCGGGTCGAGACCCGTCTCCTCGCGGACCTCGCGCAGACCGGCCTCGTGGGGGAGTTCGTCGCGGTCGACGTGACCGCCCGGCGGGATGCGGATGCCGAGGCGCTCGTGTCGGTGGAGGGCCACCGCGCCGTCGTTGACGATGTACACGGTCGAGGTGAAATGTCGGGTCGTCTCCATGGTTGTGGCTCCGGAGCGAGCGGCATGGCTGTTGCGGAACGAAGCGGGACGGAACGAGGCGAGCCGAGACGGCGCGAAACGAACGGACCGGCCGAGTTAGGGCAGTTGGACCTGCTCTTCGGCTTCGAGCAGTTCATGGTAGCGGTTGCGGATGGTGACTTCCGAGATGTTGGCGACCTCGGAGACCTCGTTCTGCGTCACCTTCTCGTTGGTGAGGAGCGAGGCCGCGTAGACGGCGGCGGCGGCGAGGCCGACCGGCGACTTCCCGGAGTGGACGCCCTGTTCTTTGGCGTTCTTCAAGAGCTGTCGGGCGCGCCGCTCGGACTCGTCGGAGAGACCGAGTTCGCTGGCGAACCGCGGGACGTACTGCTCGGGGTCGGCGGGCTTGATTTCGAGCTTCAGCTCGCGGACGACGTACCGATAGGTGCGGGCGATTTCGTCCTTCTCGACGCGCGAGACGCTCGTGATTTCGTCGAGCGAGCGCGGGGTGCCGGCCATCCGGGCGGCGGCGTACAGCGCCGAGGTGGCGACGCCCTCGATGGAACGACCCGGAAGCAGGTCGTCGTCGAGCGCGCGGCGATAGATGACCGAGGCGGTCTCGCGGACGTTGTCCGGGAGGCCGAGCGCGGAGGCCATGCGGTCGATTTCGCCGAGCGCCTGCTTGAGATTGCGCTCTTTCGAGTCTCGGGTGCGGAACCGCTCGTTCCACGTGCGAAGCCGCTGCATCTTCTCGCGCTGGCGGGACGACAGCGAGCGCCCGTAGGCGTCTTTGTTCTGCCACCCGATGTTGGTCGACAGCCCCTTGTCGTGCATCATGTTCGTCGTGGGCGCGCCGACGCGGGACTTCTGGTCTTTCTCCGAGGAGTTGAACGCGCGCCACTCGGGGCCGTGGTCGATTTCGTCTTCCTCTACGACGAGGCCACAGTCGTCGCAGACCGTCTCGCCGTGTTCGGTGTCGGAGACGAGGCTCTCCGAGCCGCACTCGGGACACGTGGGCGTCTGCTCCCGCTCGGTGTCGGTCTGCTCGGTATCTTTAGTATTCTCTTTGCGCACGCGCGCGTTACCGGTCGTGAAACGTCGGACACTTTCTGTCATTTGTGTGCGAGAGAAGCAACTGGGAACGGTCGTTCTCCGTCTATTCGTATTGACCCTCGTTACTTATATCTGACGGCGACGGGAGGACGGAATGACGCGGGTTCGCGCGGTCGGTCCCGGCCGCCTCGCCGGTGGTCTCGACCGGGCGGGCTCGCGCCGGTGACCGGACGAAACGACCCACACCGAAACCCTTACTCCCGGTCTCCCATTCCTCCGATACATGAGCGATACGCCCGTCGACGCCGACGAGGTTCGACACGTCGCCGAGTTGGCGCGGGTCGACCTCGACGAGGACGAGGTCGAGGAGTTCGCGGCGCAGTTCGCGGACATCCTCGGCTACTTCGACGCCCTCGACGAGGTCCCCGAAGTCGACCGCGAGGACGAACTGGTGAACGTGATGCGCCCCGACGAGGTCCGCGACGGACTCACCCAGGAGGAGGCGCTGTCGAACGCCGCAGAGACCGAAGACGGCTTCTTCAAGGGACCGCGGGTGTCGTAATGTCGCTGAACGCCTTCATCACGAAAGAGACGCTCGACGGCTCCGACGACGGCCCGCTTTCGGGCAAGACGGTCGCCGTCAAGGACAACATCTCCACGGAGGGGCTGCGGACGACCTGCGGCTCCGCGATGCTCGAAGACTACGTCCCGCCGTACGACGCGACCGTCGTCGAACTCCTGAAGGACGCCGGCGCGACCATCGTCGGCAAGGCCAACATGGACGAGTTCGGCATGGGGACGACGACCGAGACCTCGGCGTTCGGCCCGACGAAGAACCCCGTCGACGAGTCCCGCGTTCCCGGCGGTTCCTCCGGCGGTTCCGCGGCCGCCGTCGCCGCCGGCGAGGCCGACCTCGCGCTCGGAACCGACACCGGCGGCTCCATCCGCTGTCCCGCCGCGTTCTGCGGCGTCGTCGGCATCAAGCCGACCTACGGCCTCGTCTCGCGCTACGGCCTCGTCGCCTACGCGAACTCCCTCGAACAGATCGGCCCCATCGCGCCGACCGTCGAGGACGCCGCCGCGCTCCTCGACGTCATCGCCGGCCCCGACGACCGCGACGGCACGACCCGCGACGCCGGCGCGGACTCGAACTACGCCGCGGCCGCCGACGGCGACGTCGAGGGCCTCACCATCGGCGTCCCGACCGAGTTCGTCGAGGGCGCGGACGACGGCGTCGAGGCGGCGTTCTGGGCCGCGCTCGACGAACTCGAAGCGCAGGGCGCGGAGTACCGCGAGGTCAGCATGCCCTCCGTCGAGAAGGCCGTCGCCGCCTACTACGTCATCGCCATGTCCGAGGCGTCGTCGAACCTCGCTCGCTTCGACGGCGTCCGCTACGGCAAGTCCGGCGGCTACGACGGCAACTGGAACGAGGCGTTCGCCCGCGCCCGCGAGGAGGGATTCGGTTCCGAGGTCAAACGCCGCGTCCTCCTCGGCACGTACGCCCTCTCCGCGGGCTACCACGACAAGTACTACGCGAAGGCGCAGGACGCCCGCGCGTGGGTCAAACAGGACTTCGACGAGGCGTTCGAGGACGTGGACGTGGTCGCGTCGCCGACGATGCCCGTCCCGCCGTTCGAACTCGGCGAGAGCCTCGACGACCCGCTGCAGATGTACCTCGCCGACGCCAACACCGTGCCGGTGAACCTCGCGAACCTCCCCGCCATCTCGGTTCCGGCCGGCGAGACCGACGGCCTCCCGGTCGGCCTCCAACTCATCGGCCCCAAGTTCGGCGAGGAGACCATCGTCCGCGCCGCGTCCGCGGTCGAGAACTGAGTCGGTCGCGGGGGTTTCTCGGGCGCTTGGTTCCGAAGCAGTAGGCTATCTCTCCTGCAGTCCGTTTTCGGGCGACGGAACGCCATGCCGATAGTTTTTCCACGACCCGACGCGCACGCCGGAACGTCATGTACATCATCGTCGTCGGCGCGGGAAACATCGGCACGCCGCTCATCGAAATCGCCACCGAGGGCGGCAACGAGGTCGTCGTCGTCGAACGCGACGGGGCGAAAGCCGAGGCGGCCGCCGCGACGTTCGACTGCCTCGTCCTCAACGACGACGCCACGGTCAAACAGACGCTCGACGAGGCCGGCGCGGACCGCGCCGACGCCATCATCACGACGACCGACAAGGACGCGACCAACATCATGGTCTGTCTGTTGGCGAAGGAGCTCGATATCCCCGACATCGTCTCGGTCGTCCACAACCCCGAGCACATGAACCTCTACCGTCAAATCGGCGTCAACACGATGGAGAACCCCCAGCGACTCATCGCGGAGTACCTCTACCGGGCGGTCAAACGCCCCTCTATCGTCGACTACATGCGCATCGGCGAGCACGCCGAGGTGTTCGAAATCCGCGTCGACGAGGGCGCGCCGATTACGGGAATGACGATTCAGGAGGCCGCACAGGAGAACCTCCTCGACGGCGACACCCTCATCGTCGCCGTCGAGCGCGAGGGCGACGACGACCCCGTGACGCCCCGCGGGAACACCACTATCGGGTCCGGCGACCTCCTGACGGTCTACTCCGCGAAGGGAGCGACGCCAGAGGTGACTGACGTGTTCGGCCACTACGAGGACCACTGATGCCCCGCCGCGGACGAACCGTCTCGGGGTGGCCCGCCGACCTCGCGGTCATCGGACGCGACGTGGGGTCGCTTCTCGTCATGGAGGCCGCCCTGATGACCGCCACGGTCCTCGTCGCGGTCGGCTTCCGCGAGTGGTACGCCGCGCTCGCGTTCCTCACCGCTGGGGGCGCGACGGCGTTCGTCGGACTGGGCGCGCGGAAGGCCTTCGAGGGCGCACCCAACCCCCGCATGAAACACGGGATGATAATCGCCGCCGCGGGCTGGTTCGCCACCGCCGCGTTCGGGTCGCTTCCCTTCTTCCTCACGGCGCAGTTCGCCCCGCAGAGCGTCTTCTCGGCGCTCGTCCCCGCCGGCGTCGACTACGCCCAGTCGAGCCTCGTCTACTTCCGCGACCCGCTGCACGCCCTCTTCGAGAGCATGAGCGGCTGGACCGGAAGCGGGCTGACGATGGGCGTCCACGAGCCGTCGCTCCCGCGGACGATTCAGTGGTGGCGCTCGCTCATCCAGTGGGTCGGCGGCGTGGGCGTCATCGTCCTCACCGTCTCCATCCTCTCGCGACCCGGGAGCGGGAGCTACGCCCTGTACCGCGGCGAGGCCAGAGAGGAGAAGATTCACCCGAGCGTCGTCTCGACGGTCCGCACGGTCTGGAAGATTTTCGTCGGCTACACGCTCCTGTCGGTGGCCGTCCTCTTTTTCGCCATCCGCGCCAGCGACTACGGGGCGACGCTCCCGCTGTGGGAGGTCGCGTGGCAGGCGCTCAACCACGCGATGACGGGGCTTTCGACCGGCGGGTTCGCCGTCACCGACGGCTCTATCGGCACGTACGACTCGCCGCTCATCGAGACGGTGCTGCTCCCCGTCATGGCGCTGGGCGCAATCGCCTTCCCCGTCCACTACGCCATTCTGAAAAACCGCGATATCGACCGCCTCTGGGGCGACCTCCAGACGCGCTGGCTCCTCGTTCTCTTCGCGGTCGGCGGGGTCGCGCTCGCCGTCCAGAACCTCGTCAGCCTCCCGGCGACCGCGGGGTCGGCGTTCGTCGAGACCGCCGACTACTTCGGACTCTCGGGCGTTCTCGGCGGACCGGGGTCGGACGCCGTCCGCGACGCCGCGTTCCACTGGGTGAGCGCGCTCACCTGCACCGGCTTTCAGGCCGCGCCGCTCGGCGAGTGGTCAGACGGCGGGAAAATCCTCCTGTCGGGGGCGATGACGCTCGGCGGGGCCGCCGGGTCGACCGTCGGCGGCATCAAAATCATCCGCGGCTACACCATCTCCCGCGGCATCCGCTGGCAGTTCTCCCGCGTCTTCCTCCCCGAGAGCGCCATCGTCAACATCGAGATGAACGGCCGCCGGCTCTCGCGGACCGAGATGGACCGCGAGTTCTCCGAGGCGGCCATCGTCTCGATGCTCTGGGTGCTCCTCCTCGTCGGGTCGAGCGTCCTCCTCGCGAACCTCGCCGGGCCGGAGTTCACCTACGCCGACGCGCTGTTCGAAGTCGCGTCCGCACAGGGGAACGTCGGCATCTCGACGGGCATCACCGGGCCGTGGATGAACCCGTGGGCCGAGGCGATGTTCCTGTTTAACATGTGGGTCGGCCGCCTCGAAATCATCCCGGTGTTGGTGTTCGCTCGCTCGGTCATCTACGGGCTGAACCCCTGATGAAAAGCGGGCACTGATTCCTGTTTTTCCGACGCTATCGCCGCCAGTACTCCGGCGTGAAGATGACTAACACGGGCAGTATCTCCAGCCGGCCCACCCACATGAGAAGCACCATGTACAGCTTCGAGCCGTTGGAGAAGCCGAGGTAGCTCCCCATCGGGCCGGCGACGCCGAAGCCCGGCCCGACGTTCCCGAGGGTCGCGGCGACGGCGCTCATGGTTTCGAGGATGCTCACGTCGAAGCCGATGCGCGCGGCGTCGAGGTGGAGCAGGCCGGTCGAGACGAAAAACAGCACGAGATACAGGAGCGTGAAGGCGTAGATGCCGCGGATGGCGCGCTCGTCGACCGCGCGGCCCGCGAGCCTGACGGGGCGGACCGCCTCGGGGTGGGCCGTCGTAAACAGCTCCCGGCGGAGCGACTTCACGATGACGTACCAGCGGACGATTTTGACCGCGCCGCCGGTCGACCCGCCGGAGCCGCCGATGAACATCGCGAACAGCAGGACGTACTGCGCCGGCGCGCTCCACGCGTTGAAGTCGATGCTGGCGTAGCCCGTCGTCGTGACGATGGAGACGACCTGAAACACCGACTGCCGGACCGCGGGCTCGACGTTGCCGATGATGGCTGTTCGGATGCCTTCGAGGTAGAGTTGGTCGTACGTCTCGCCCGCGGGCGCGACGGACATGAGCCCGTCGCCGAGGAACAGAACCCCCGCGAGGATGGCAGAGATGACGCCGATGACGCCGAGGTAGGACTTGAACTCGGTGTCGCGGAACAGCCGCTTCGGGTCGCCAGTGAGGACGTGCCAAAACAGCGCGAAGTTGGTCCCGGCGGCGACCATGAAGGGGACGATGACCCACTGCGCGGCCGCCGAAAACGCCTCGATGCTCCGGGCCTCCGGCGAGAACCCGCCGGTCGGCATCGTCGTCAGCCCGTGGGCGATGGCGTTGTACACGCCCATGTTCGGGGCGTGGCCGGTGACGTTGAGTCCGTAGAGGAGGACGATTTCGAGGACGGTGAGACCGAGGTACGCGCCCCAGAGCGCGCGGGCCGTCTCGGCGATGCGCGGGGTGAGCTTCTCGATGCCGGGGCCGGGCGCTTCCGCGTCCATCAGCTGTGCGCCCCCGACGGAGAGTTCTGGGAGGATGGCGACCGCGAGAACGACGATACCCATCCCGCCGAGCCACTGGGTGAGCTGTCGCCACATCATGATGCCGCGGGTGTGGGAGTCGAACGAGATGTCGCCGAGCACCGTCGCCCCGGTCGTCGTGAAGCCGCTCATCGTCTCGAACAGCGCGTTCGCCGGGTTACCGAGGGTCGATTCGGGGTGAACGGGCGACGCGAGGAAGGGGATGCCGTGGGCCTCGATGAGAAACGGTATCGCGCCGACTATCGTGACCGCCAACCACGTCACCGCGACCATCAGGAACCCCTCGCGGGCACCGATGTCCGGCTCGTCGGCGAGCCGTTCGAGCCCCGTGCCGACGAGGACCGTGACGGCCATCGTGACGACGAACGGGAGCACCGACTCGCCGTAGTACAGCGCGACCACGAGCGGGAAACAAAGAGGGACCGCGAGATACTTCAGGACGGTCCCCACGAGACGCAGGCTGGCTCTGTAATCGACCCGCAATTTCATCCGTGGACTAACGTACCGAGCGCCGGGTTCTTCCGTGTTCGGGTTCGCACCGGATGCGGCGTCGTACCGCGGCGGGGTCGTTAGGACGACCGTCCGGCGACGGGCCGACTCACAGGTTCGGGGCCACGTCGTCGATGACGCAGCTATCGACGAAGACGACGACGTGGTCGCCGGGTTCGATGACGGTGTCGCCGCGGGGGGTGATGAACTCCCGGCGGCGGGTTATCGCGCCGATGACGACGCCCTCGGGGAGCGTGGCGACCGACTCCCGAATCGGCTTGCCCGCGAGGACGCTCTCGGCGTCGACCTCGATTTCCAGCACCTCGGCCTTGTTCGATTCGATGAGCGCGACGTTCTCCGCGCCGCCCTCGCGGGTGAAGCGGGTTATCTCTTCCGCGACGACCTCGCGGGGGCTGACGCCCACGTCGACGCCGACGGCCTCGAACAGCTCCACGTACGGCGTCGTGTCGATGACGGCGACGGTGCGTTCGACGCCGAGTCGGGCGGCGAGAAGCGACACGAGCAGATTCTTCTCGTCGGAGTCGAGCGCCGACACGAGCAGGTCGGCGTCGCCGATGTACTCGCGTTCGAGGAAGTCCACGTCGGTCGCGTCGCTCTCCATGACGATGGTTCCGGGGAGCATCTCCGCGAGGTCGCGGGCGCGCTCCGCGTCGTGCTCGATGAGTCTGGGCTTGAAGCCGCGCTCTTCGAGCAGGCGGGCGACGTGGTAGCCGATTTCGCTGCCGCCGACGATGACGACCTCCTCCGCGGTCCCCGGCGGTTCGTCCGGCGAGACGGAGCTTGCGAACCCCTGGACGCTCTTGGGGCTGCCGATGACGACGACGCGGTCGCCGGGGCCGATGACGGAGTCGCCGCGGGGAATCGTCACCTCGCCGTCGCGGAGGATGGCCGCGAACGTCAGCGAGTCGAAGCGGTCGGCCTCGCTCACGGTCTGGTTGGCGACGGGGCTCTCCTCGTCGACTTCGAACTCCGCCATCTGGACCTGCCCGCCCGCGAAGGGGTCGACGTCGCGCGCGGCGGGGAGGCCGACGACGCGGACGATGGACTCCGCGGCGAGCAGGTTCGTACAGACCATGAAGTCGATGCCGAACGCCTTCTCGGAGCGCTGCCACGTCCGGAGGTACTCCGTGTTCTTGACGCGGGCGATGGTGAAGGCGTCCGAGATGGCCTTGGCGGTCGCGCAGGCGACGATGTTCGTCTCGTCGTCGTCGGTCGAGGCGATGACCATGTCGGCGCGCTCCACGTCGGCCTCTTCGAGCGTGTCCACGGACGTGCCGTCGCCGTGGAGCGCGAGCACGTCGAGCGAGTAGTTCAGTTCGTCGACGCGCTCCGGGTCGCAGTCGATGACGACGACCTCGTGGGTCTCGTCGAGGTCGGCCGCGATGGACGACCCGACCTGTCCGGCACCGATGATTATCACGCGCACCAGAGACCAGCCCCTGTCATACCCCTGTGTTGGTCCGCGGGCGCGTATGTGCATTTCCCTTCACGAATCGCCCGTACACCGCCGCTCACGGCCCCGGTTTCGAGTGTACCGTCAGTTCCACGCGCCGCGGTCGCCCCTCGATGTCGGCGACGATGCGCTCGACGATTCGCTCCGCCTCCTTCTGGAGCACCGGCCGGAGCTTGTCGATGACCCACCCCAGCGAGACGAACCGCGGCAGGTCGATATCGCCGGCGGAGACGCTGTCGGGGTCGTACTCGACCTCGAAGAAGACGCGGCAGGCGGCGTCGGCGTCCGACGGGGCCTCGGCCGGCAGGTCGTCGAGTTCCTCGACTCGCCAGCGGCCGACGGCGTGTACGTCCTTGGTGATGGTCCAGTCGATTCGCGTCGGCGGGGTGACGTCGGTCACCTTCGACTCGGCGGTGTAGCTGAGTTTCCACCACGAAAACGACAGGCCGTACCGCGTCCCCGGCGACCCGTCGCCCGACTGCCGCACGTCCCGCAGGTGCTTCGAGTAGTCGGCGTACCGCGGGAAGTCGACGAGGAACTCGTATATCTCCTCGGGCGGCAGGTAGACGACGGTGCTGACGGCTATCTCGTCCACGGGCGTCGAATGGGGTCGGCGGGACCAAAGCCTTGTGGGCCGCGTTGGGCCCGCCCGTGGCCCCTGCCCGGCATCGCAATCGCAACCTATAATCGGTCGGTGGGCCGACATAGAGCCGAATGGTGGGGGGGGACGCTTCGGGACATCAGAGCCGAGATTCGGTCTCTGGCGCGTTCCGACGGCGACTACGCAGTCGTGTGCGGCCGCACGGGGTCTGAGCCTGCGGCCGCAACGGGCCGGCGGTTTCCGGACCGGCGCGCCGCCGGGGAGGCCGCGGAACTGACGCGGGACTACCGGGCGGCGCTCCGGCGATACGACCCGAACATCCCGTACGACGACCCGCTCGTCTACGAGGTGTCGGAGGGGCTCCCTCGGGCGGTCACCGAGGCGTCGGCGGACGAGTACGCCCGCTACAGCGCCTTTTGCCACGACACCGCTGGCGCGCTGTTCGAGGCGCTGTCGGAACTCGGTTACAGAGAGGCCGAGACCGCCGCGATGGAGACGTACCTCACGCTGGCCGAGGTCGTCGACGACCACGACGACTTCTGTCTGACGCTGGTGTGGAGTCTGATGAGCGAACTGGACGTTCGCCTCTCGGCGGCCGAGCGGCGGGCGGCCGTCGAGGCGGCCGCGGACCTGTTTTCTCCGACCGCGACGCCGAACCCCGTGGACGCGACGCTTCGACACCTCGAAGCCGTCGGCTTCGTCGAGGGCTACTCGGTGCGGCCGATTCCCGACGCCGAGGCGGACGGCGCGCGCGATGTCGACGCCGGACCCGACGCTCGGGCCGACACCCGAACGGACGCCCGGACCGACGGGGACGACAGCGCTCGGACGTGGGAACTCACCTTCGGCGACTACGCGCTCGCGGAGCGCACCGGCCGGATTCCGACGCTTCCGATCGCCGTGGCTCTCCTCCGCCGGACGCCGGAGCGAGCCGTGCGCTTTCTCGACGGCGAGGCGCTCTCGGACGGCCGCTGGCGGCTCCGGCTCCGCATGTCGCCGAAAGGCGACGGGGGGCGAGACCCCGGCTCCGCGGGCCTCGTCAGCGTCGAGGCGGTCGAGAACCGCTGGCTCAACGACACGGGCGCGTCGCTGGAACGGTAGCGTAGCCCGCCCCGTCCCGTCCCGTCCCGTCCCGCTCCGTCCCGCCGCACCCGCACGCCGCGAGATTCGGCAGACTTCGGCGACATCCGTACGGTTTTACTCGCCGATGAGCTATCGCACGACATGACCGAGACCGCTCCACGAGACGCGCTCGTCGTCGGCGGCGGCGTCGCCGGCCTCACCGCCGCGACGTTCCTCGCGCGCGCCGACCTCGACACCCTCGTCGTCAACGACGACGAGCCGATCGTTCGCCGGAACGCCCACCTCGAAAACGTCCCCGGCTTCCCGGCGGGCGTCAACAGCCGGCTCTTTACCGACCTCCTCTCCGAACAGGCCGACCGCAGCGGTGCGGCCCGACTGGCGGGCCGCGTGACCGACCTCGACGTGCTCGGCGACGACGACGACCCGCTGTTCCGCGCGACGGTCGAGACCGACGACGGCGAAGAGACCGTCGAGGCGTCGCGGGTCGTCGCCGCGTCGTGGTCCGACGCGTCGTACCTCGAAGACACGGGCGTCGACCTCCGGGCCGCCGGCTCGAAGACCTACGTCGGCGTGGACGACCTCGGGCGGACGGCGGTCCCCGGCATCTACGCCGCGGGGCGACTGACCGAGATTTACCACCAGGCGGTCGTCGCCGCCGGCGACGCCGCGGAGACGGCCATCACGCTCGTCCACGACTCGGGGACGGCGTTCTACAACGACTGGGTCGCGCCGACCGGCTACTTCACCGACCGCGGCCGCGAGGTCCCGCCGGCCTGCGAGGAGATAGACGCCGACGAGCGCGACCGCCGCGAGAGCGAGTCCCGCGAGGTCATGCGCGAGTTCTTCGCCGAGCCGCACGACGAACCCCAGCGCACCCACCCGAGCCTCGTCGACGACGAACTCGGGCGACTCGACGAGTAACCGAACCAGCCACGCCGCGGGCGGGCCGACCGCCGGTCCCGCGTTCGCCCGCGGACGCGAATCCTTTTAGCGGGTAGCGGGCGCAGAGACGAGTGAATGCTCGAAGGTGTGAACGTCGCGCTCGGGGTGACGGGAAGTATCGCGGCCGTGAAAGTCGTCGAGTTGGCGCACGAACTCCGCCGCCGGGGGGCGTCGGTCCGCGCGGTGATGACCGACGCGTCGACTGGAATCATCCACCCGTGGGCGGTCGAGTTCGCCACCGACGACGACGTGGTGACCGAGATTACCGGCCGCGTCGAACACGTCGAGCTCTGCGGCCGCGACGGCTGGGCCGACGTGTTCCTCGTCGCGCCCGCGACCGCCAACACGGTCGGCAAGATAGCCGCCGCCATCGACGACTCCCCCGTGACGACCACCGCGACCACCGCCCTCGGCGCGGGCGTCCCGGTCGTCATCGCGCCCGCGATGCACGAGCCCATGTACGACCACCCCGGCGTCCTCGACGCTATCGAGCGGGTGCGGTCGTGGGGCGTCGAGTTCGTCGACCCGCGAATCGAGGAGGGGAAGGCGAAAATCGCGACCGAGGAGGCCATCGTCACCGGCGTGGCGAAGGCGACGACCGAACAGACCCTCGCCGGGAAATCCGTCGTCGTCACCGCCGGCGCGACGACCGAGTCCATCGACCCCATCCGCACCCTCTCGAACCGCGCGTCCGGCCGCACGGGCCGCGCCGTCGCCCGCGCGCTCGCTATCCGCGGCGCGGACGTGACGCTCGTCCACGACGGCGACGACGTGCACTACGCCGACGCGCTCGCCGTCGAGTCGGCCGCCGAGATGCTGGAGGCCGTCGAGGCCGCGGTCGACGCCGACGCCGACGCGCTCGTCTCGGCGGCCGCCATCTCCGATTTCACCGTCGAGGCGGCCGACGAGAAGATTCGCTCCGGCGAGGCGCGCACGCTCGACCTCGAACCCGCGCCGAAGCTCATCGACGCCGTCCGCGAGTCGCACCCCGACCTCACCATCGTCGGCTTCAAGGCCGAGACGACCGGTGACGACGAGGCGATGGTCGGCGAGGCCCGCCGCATCATGGACCGCGTCGGCCTCGCGTTCGTCGTCGCCAACGACGCCTCCGTGATGGGTGCCGACGAGACCCGCGCGCTCGTCGTCCGCGCCGACGAGGCGAGCGAGTACGTCGGGTCGAAAGACGGACTCGGCGCTCGCGTCGCTGCGGAGTTGGCGAACGAGTTCGAAAAATAGGCCCCCGGTGGGTCGTCAGTCGTCGCCGTTCGCGGCGTTCGCGGCGTCCGCACCGTCGGCGTCGCCCGGCGCGGCGTCCTGTCTGGGCCACGTGACCCCGTCGAGGAACGGGACGCCCATGCGCTGGGCGGCCTGCGAAATCATGTGCGCGCCCGTCGGCGCGGTGAGGAACAGGAACAACACCGTGACGAGCGCCATCAGTCCGTCGCCGTTGGGCAGGTAGTACACCGTCGCGGCGAGCGCGATGGAGGCCGCCCCCAGCGTGGTCGCCTTCGAGGTGGCGTGCATCCGGTTGTAGACGTTGGGGAACCGGAGCAGGCCGATGGTCCCGACGAGGAGGAAGAAGCTCCCCACGACCGTCAGGAGGATGACGAGCGCCGCGCGAACGGGACCGGCCGTCGCGGCGGCCGCGGTCTCTGCGGCGGTCATTCGATGATGTCCCCCTCCGTGACGTACCGAGCCACGGTAATCGTGCTGATGAAGCCGATGATGGCGAGCACGAGGCTCACGCCGACGAAGTAGCCCTGTTGGCTCCAGATGGCGTACAGCGCCGCGATGGCGACGACGTTCGTCCCGATGGTGTCGAGCGCGACGACCCGGTCGGGCACCGTCGGCCCGCGGATGACGCGGTAGCTCACGAGGAGCGTCAGCCCCGCGGCGAGCGCGAGGCCGGCGAAGAGGACGGCGTCCATCCACGCGAGGTACGCGGGCTCAGCCATGTTGCTCACCTCCCGGCGCGGCGGCGGGCGCGTCGCCGCCGTCCGCGGGGCGAACCCCGGCCTGCGGCGCGGGGTCGCCCGGTTTCAGTTCCTCGTCGAAGATGACGAGCGCGTAGTCCTCCCAGCGGCGGATGGGTTCGAGGGTGCCGTCGGGGTCGCTCCCGTCGATGCTGTGCACGTACAGCGAGTTGGTTTCGTCGTCGTAATCCATGGTCAGCGTCCCCGGAGTGAGGGTGATACTGTTCGCGATAGTCGTGATGGCGAGCGGCGTCCGCACGCGGAGCGGCACCTCGACCACGGCGGGGTCGATGGGCATCGACGGCGACAGCGTCCGCACCGCCACGTCGACGTTGGCCGTGAGGAGTTCCCAGAGGAACGTCGCGAGGTACAGCGCCGCGTAGGGCGCGACGCGGAGGCTCCGCGCGACGGGCGCTTCGTCGCCGTAGAACCGCCGGAAGAAGAAGGCGATGCCCATCCCGACGCCGAGGCCGATGATGAACTCCTCCAGCAGGCGCTGGGGCGTCAGTTCGACGCCGCGAACGAACAGCCAGAGGACGGCCATGATGACCCCCGAAACCGGCCAGCGGCGGCTCATCAGTGGCCACCTCCGCCGGATTCGAAGCCGACTCCCGGACCGTGCATCACGGCGTCGACGTAGCCGTTCGTGTCGAGGGCGGCGTGGGCCGCGGCGTCCGCGGCACCGAACAGCGCCTCGAAGCCGATACCGAAGCCGATGGCGGCGACGGCGAGCGCGACGACGACGGTCACCTGCGCGGTGAGTTCGAGCCGTTCGAGGCCGTCGTCACCGCCGTCGGTCATCGCCACGTCGCCCGCGCCGACGGCCCAGCGCTCGGGGAGCGCGGCGTCGACGAGGTCGCTCGGGCGACCCCAGAACACCGCGTTCCACGCGCGGGTGTAGTAGGCGATGGTCAAGATAGCGCCGGCGAGCGCGACGGCGAGCGCGAGTCCCGCGCCGGCCGCGCCCGCGGCGAACGCCTCCGCGGCCGCTTGGAAGACGAGGTACTTCCCGAAGAAGCCCGACAGCGGCGGGACGCCGATGAGCGTCAGCGCGCCGAGGAGGAAGCCGGCGGCGAGCACCGGCGCTCTGTCGGCGAGACCGCCGAGGTCGGAGAGGCGGTCGCTGCCGACGACGTCCTTGAGCGTGCCGCTCGCGAGGAACAGCAGGCTCTTGGCGATACCGTGGTTGAACGCGTAGACCAGCGCGGCGGTCACGCCGAGCGCCCGAACCGCCTCGGACGGCGCGGTCGCGGCCACCGCCAGCGGGAGGACGATGAAGCCAACCTGACTGATAGAGGAGTACGCGAGGATGCCGTCCACGTCGTCGCGGCCGACCGCGCCGATGCCGCCGAGGACGATGCTGACCGCGGCCATTGCGAACATGACCGGGCCGAAGAAGCCGAGGAACGACTCCCCGGTGATGCCGAGGAAGTTGAGGTCGATGGACGCCGCGGCGAAGACGGTGAAGTAGAGCCGGACGATGGCGTAGACGCCGACCTTCTTCACGACGCCGGCGAGCATCGCGGTCACCGGCGACGGCGCGGCGCGGTAGGCCGCGGGCACCCAGAACTGGAAGGGCGCGAGGCCGGCCTTTAGCGCGAACACCGAGAACAGCACCGCCGACAGGCCGAGCGTCGGCAGGAGTTCGATGTCGTAGGCGGCCGGTTCGGCCAGTCGCCGGGCGATGTCGGCCATGTTGAGCGTCCCGGTCGTGCTGTAGAGACCGCCGATGGCGACGAGCATCACCGCGCTCCCGATGAGGTTGAGCACGACGTAGTTGAGCGCCGCGCGGGTGTGCTCGCGGCCGGAGTAAAACAGCACGAGGATGTAGCTCGACATGAGCATCACCTCGAACCAGACGAACAGGTTGAACACGTCGCCGGTGAGGAACGAGCCGGTGACGCCGACCACCATGAAGTGGAACAGCGTGTGGTAGCTGAGGCGCTGGCCGAACGAGCCGACCGACGCGACGGAGTAACCGAGCGCCAGGAGCGACACGAAGCCGGTGAGCGCCAGCATGAACACCGACAGGGCGTCGGCGACGAGCGTGATGCCGAACGGCGCAGCCCAGTTCGAGACCTGATAGACGAGCGTGGTCGACTCGCCGCCGAGCGGCAGGACCACGGCGTCGAACAGGGCGGCGACGGCGACGAGGTAGGCGACGCCGCCGAGCAGGCTGACCGTCCGTTGGAGTATGTCGCTCGGGCGCGTGAGCAGCGTCAGAATCGCCGTCACGAGCGCCACGAGGAGCGGTGCGATGACGACCGTGCTCATCTGCTCCCTCCGAGTTCGTACATGTCGATTGTTCCGTGTTCCTCGTACACCCGGTAGGTCAAGACGAGCGCGAGCGCCGTCGTCCCGAAGCCGATGACGATGGCGGTGAGGACGAGCGCCTGCACGATGGGGTCCGAGGGTGCCGGACCGCTCGCGCCGTGTCCCGAGAGGATGGGTGCGAGCCCGTCGAATCCGCCCATGGTGACGAGGTAGACGTTGGCCGATTGGCTGATGATGCTGATACCCCAGACGACGCGAACCACGTCGCGTCGGAGCACGAGGTACGTGCCGATACTGAACAGGACGCCGAGCGTGGCGGCGAGGAAGAACTGGGTCATTCGTTACCGACCTCCGCGACGATGGTGAGCAGTCCGCCGACGACGGCGAAGAAGACGCCGAGGTCGAAGGCGAACGCGCTCGCGACTTCGAGTTCGCCGTAGATGGGCAGGTGCTCCAAGAAGAGCACGCCCTGCGTCAGGAACGGCGCGCCGAACGCGAGCGGGGCGAGGCTGGACGCCACGGCGATTGCGAGGCCGAGCGAGGCCATCCAGCGGTAGGTCTCGACGAGTCGGTGTCGCTCCGAGCCGTCGGGTTTGATGGCGAGCACCTCCCGCTGGATGAACTCCAGCCCGAAGATGATGTAGACGAGCGCGAACGCGGCCGCCGCGAGGACGGCCCCGATGAAGCCGCCGCCGGGGAGGTTGTGCCCGCGGAACAACAGCGCGATAGCCGTCACGAGGATGATGGGGACGACGATGCGCGCGACGGTCCGCGAGATGACGGTCGTCCGACCGGACGAGCCGTTCACTGGCCCTCACCCCGCGTCCGCATGCGAATCAGCGTCAGGATGGCGAGCGACGCCATCACGACGACCGAAATCTCGCCCATGGTGTCGAATCCGCGGAAGTCGACGAGGATGACGTTGACGATGTTCGACCCGCCGCCGTAGTCCGCGAAGAACGGCCCGTGTTCCGCCGGGACGCCGGCCCGAGACACGAAGAACTCCTGTAGCAGCGGGTCTGGGGAGGCGTCCGTCGAGAGCAGGACGGTGAGGAACACCGTCCCGCCGACGGCGAGCGACAGCAGGCCGTCGCGGACGGAGACGAGTCGGTCCGGCGCGTCGCCGTAGAACGCCGGCAGGCGGTCCAAGACGAGCAGGAAGATGACCAACACGAGCGTCTCGACGACCAGTTGGGTCAACGCGAGGTCGGGCGCGTCCGCGAGGATGTAGAAGATTGCGACCATGAAGCCGACGATAGACAGCGTCAGGACGCCCGCCACGTGCGACGGCGCGACGTCGACCGCAAAGGCGGCGACGAGCGCGACGAGGAGCACGAGCACGATGGGAATCGAGACGCTGAGTTCGCTGAACCCGGGCAGGGCGACGCCCGCGGCCGCGTAGCCGCCGAGCGCGAGCGCGACGAAGCCGAAGAGGCCCCACGTCGCGTAGGTGCGCAGGAGGCCGGTCTGAATCTTCGGCGTGACGGCGACGCTCGTCGTCGTCAGTCCCTCGACGAAGTTGTCGTACCACCAGTTCGCGCGGACGGGGCCGCGCAGCGCCGCGTTGATGGCGTCGTGGATGCGGTCGTAGAACGGGAAGGCGGCCGCACCGACGACGATGGTGACGATGCTCATGATCACGTACGGAGTGAGTTCGGTCGGGAAGTGGACCGAAAAGGAGTGCGCCTCGCCGGGGACGACGCTCCCGTACACGTCGCCGATGAGCCCCTCGATGAAGAGGTTCGGCTGGGCGGAGATGGCGAGGACGAGCGCGCCGAGAATCGCCGGCGGGACGAGCATCGCCACCGGCGGGCGGTGGACGTGGCCCAGTCCGTCGGGTTCGTCGCCGAAGAACAGCGAGGCGAACTTGATGGAGTAGAGGAACGTGAAGACGCTCCCGAACACCGCGACGACCGGGAAGACCCACGCGATGCCGCCCATGTGCTCGGCGGCGTAGTACGTCGACTCGAACAGCAGTTCCTTCGAGTAGAAGCCGTTGAACGGCGGGAACCCGGCCATCGACAGCGACGCGACGACTGCAATGACGGCCGTCACGGGCAGGTGTTTCCGGAGTCCGCCGAGGCGCTCTATGTTCCGCGTGCCGGCCTCGTGGGCGATGATGCCCGCGACCATGAACAGCGCGGCCTTGAAGCTCGCGTGGTTCAGGATGTGGAACGCGCCGGCCTCCGCGCCGTAGCTGTTGGCGAAGCCGAAGCCGGCGATGATGAGGCCGAGGTGCGAGGCCGTCGAGTACGCGAGCAGCTCCTTGATGTCGGTCGCGCTCACCGCGAGCATGGCCGCGACGGTCATCGTCAGCAGGCCGAGCACGGCGAAGACGAGCGTCCACTCGCCGAGCACCGCCGCGTCCTCGGGGAGGAAAAGCGGGCGGAATCGGCCGACGAGGTAGACGCCGGCTTTGACCATCGTCGCGGAGTGGAGGAACGCCGAGACCGGCGTCGGAGCCTCCATCGCGTTGGGAAGCCACACGTGGAACGGGACCTGCGCGGACTTCGTCGCCGCGCCGAGGCCGACGAGGACGAGCACGGGGACGAGCAGACCGGAGGCCGTCAGGACCTCGCGAATCGCGTCCGCGTGTTCGACCAAAAGCGGGATGCTGTAGGTCGTCCCCTCGATGGCCGTCGTCTGGCCGGACGCCCAGACGAGAAGCAGGAAGCCGACCAGCATGAACAGGCCGCCGGAGACGGTGATGAGCATCGACTTCCGGGCGGCGTACTGGGAGGCTTCCTCGCCGGTGTAGTGGCCGATGAGGATGAACGACGAGAGGCTCGTCAGCTCCCAGAAGACGAACAGGGCGACGAGGTCGCCCGCGAGGGCGACGCCGAGCATCGAGCCCATGAACGCCAACAGGGTCGCGTAGTATTTCGCCTGGCCCGGCTCGCCGTGCATGTATCCTCCGGAGTACGTGAGGATGAGCACGCCGACCCCGCTGGCGAGGAAGGCGATGAGAAGCGCCAACCCGTCTACGTGAAACGCCAGCGAGATTCCGAGCGAGGGAATCCAGTCGAACGGCACGGTTCCGTGCGCCCCCGCGAGATACTGGTCCGTCACGAGGCCGAGCGTGACCAGCGCGACGGCGGCCGCGAAGTACGCCGTGCGCTCACCCAAGAGCCGGTAGACTACCGGGGTGAACGCCGCGGCGAGAAACGGCAAGAAGACGACCGCGAGGACGACTTCCGGTGTGGGTTGCACGGGGGAAATTGCGGGAAGCGCCGACTTAGGTGTTGTCAAACCCGTTGGTTGTCCGGCATCGAAACGGGACGCCCGGTCGGTTTATTCGCTGATTTCTCAACTTCATGATTTTCTACTGAGGGCGAAATTTATATTCTCGGACGACGATAGTACGTCTTAGAGCACAGTCACCCCTTCGAGAATATTCGTCGCGCCGGCGGGATTCGTCCGCGCGGCCCGATCGGCGCTGTGCTCACGCGTCGCGTCGCCCGTCTCACCGACGAGCGCACGCGACTCCACCGCGTCGTCCGTGAGGGAGGCGGTCGCGCTGTCAGCCGTCTTCGTCCGCACGCGAGGTGTCCAATCAGAGATACTTGTCATAGTTTCTGGAGTCCCCGGTTCGGCCCTCTCTCACCCCGCTGGTCCGCCCTGAAAGCGGTCACCGTCTCGGGGGCGCAACTACTTTATACGCGCATTCGGAGGCTTTCATCAGAGATGGACGGACGTGCATCGAGCGACGAACTCTTGGATATACTCGGAGACACCGAGTCCCGGGCACTGCTCGTGGCGCTCCGCCGCGAGCCCCGCACCGCCAAGGAGCTCGGTGAGACGCTCGACCTCTCGCTTCCGACCGTGTACCGACGGCTCGACCGGCTGTGCGAGTGCGGTCTCGTCAGTTCGACGACCGAGGTCCGCGACGACGGCACGCACCGCCGCCGCTACGACTGCGACTTCGACGAGACGGTCGTCTCGCTTTCGGTCGAGGGGTTCCGGGCCGAGGTCCGCTTGACTCCCACGTTATCGAGCGAGCGAACCGAGCCCGGAGCCGACTGACGGCCGACCGTCCGCCGGCGTCTGCGCCCGTCCCTGTCACGTCCTTCGCAGCCCGTCGATCCCCGCTTCGCTGTCGTGTCTCGTTCTCCGAATCGGGTGTCAAACGGCGTCCTACCCGTCCTGAGGCCGGTTTTTCAGCGAGAGAAACTACACCTCTACATTTATAGCAACAACTGACAATCTGAGATTCATGATACGTCCAGGCGCGCGCTCCGGGCAGGGAGACGCGCAGCGTCAGGGCAGGGGGGGAAACGAATGATAATCGACCCGTCACGGATGGCATCCGTCAACGGACCGGGACCCGACAGCGAGGTCGCGATGGACGCGCTCCGGGGGACTGCGAAGGGGGCAGTCTCGCTGGTCGCCGTCTACGGTGCGACGGCGTTCGACCTGTTTCACGTCGGTGAAACGGTCCGTGAGGACTTCAAAAGCCGCGAGGAACTCGTGGCGCATCTGAGTTCGCTCGCCGAGGAGACTCGGCGCGAGTTCATGGAACGCGGGCTGTTTTCCGGGCTGAGTCCGGTACAGAACAGCGTCGAGTACCGCTTCGAGGAACGCGACGGCTACGGCGTGTTGCAGGTCTACTGCGGCGGTCGCGGCATGCTGCTTTTCGTCGACCCCGACGAGAGCGTCGAGCCGCTCGTGAAGACCGCGTCACAGCTTCTCGGCGGGATGTAACCGACTCTCCGGAGCGCCGCGCTCCGGACCGAGAATCAGGCCGGGCCGAGAGCGGCCGCGCTCGTCGGCGTCTCCTCCACGAGAGGAGATACCGTACGGCGTGGGTCGGCGTGTCCGAGAGCCTTCGAACCGCCACATTTTATGCCTAACCGGGGAAACGAGCGCCATGGACCAGTTGCGGCAGTCCCTTCTCGACGCGCCGATCATCGAAAAAGGAGACTACGAGTACTTCGTTCATCCCATCAGCGACGGCGTTCCGATGCTGAAGCCGGGGCTCCTCCGCGAGATCGTCATCAAGATCATCCGCAAGGCGAACCTCGAAAACGTCGACAAAATCGTCACGCCGGCGGCGATGGGCATCCACATCTCGACGGCCGTCTCGCTGATGACGGACATCCCGCTCGTCGTCATCCGCAAGCGCGAGTACGGCCTCGACGGCGAGGTGTCGCTCCACCAGCAGACGGGCTACTCCGAGGGCGACATGTTCATCAACGACGTCAACGAGGGCGACCGCGTGCTCGTCCTCGACGACGTGCTCTCGACCGGCGGCACGATGAAGGCCGTCCTCGACGCCCTCGACCACATCGGCGCGGACGTCGTCGACACCGTCGCCATCATCAAGAAGGCCGGCCCGAACGAGCTCGACGACTCGGAACACCACGTCAAGACGCTCATCAACGTGACCGTCGAAGACGGCGAAGTCGTCATCGTCGACGAGCACGGCGACGACTGACCCGACACCGACGCGGCCGCGGCGTCATCGCCGCGTCGCGTTCGCCCGCGGATTTCCGCCTCCGCGGGGCCTTTTTGTGACCGGGCCGTACCGGGGAGCGATGACATCGGCGCTTTTCATCGTCAGCGAAGACGGCTACTGGGGCGAAGAGTGCATCGAGCCGCTTACGAGCTTGACCGACGCCGGCGTGGACGTGACCGTTGCGACGCCGACGGGCGGCGTGCCGGTCGTCGACGAGCGCTCTGTCGACCCCGACGAGGTCGGCGAGGAACTCGCCGAGCGCGTCGTCGAGGTCCACGAGAACGACGAGCGACTCCAGAACCCGGAGCCGATCGCGCGGGTCGACGCCGACGAGTACGACGCCGTGGTGTTCCCCGGCGGCCACGGGACCGCGTGGGACGTCAATCAGGACCGACACGCCCGGCAGGCGCTCCTGCAGGCTGTCGCCGGCGACGGCTCGAAGGCGCTCGTCGTCTGCCACGCCGTCGGCATCCTCGGGTTCACCCGCGAGGCCGACGGCTCGTTCCTCGTCGAGGGGCGCGAGGTCACCGGCTTCCCCAACGAGTGGGAGGAGGGCATCGTCGACGACGACGACCTGATGCCCGACGGTCGGAAGCTTCCCTACTGGGTCGAAGACGAGGTGAAGGCCGCCGGCGGCGTCTGGGACGCCGAACTCGACAGCGACACGAGCGTCACCGTCGACGGCGACCTCATCACCGCGCGCGGCCCCGGCTCGTCGGCCGCGGCGGCCCAGACGCTGTTGGACGAGTTAGACGCGAACTAGTCGGTTCCGTCCGGGCGGCACCACCCGTCGCGGGAGAACGTTTTTTCGTCGGTCGGTCGTCGGAACTGCTGTGGAACTCGCAGCGCTCTCGCTCGAACCCGGAATGACGGGACGAGGCATCGAAATCTGTTACGACGACGACGACCAGCGGTATCTCCGTCTCTTTTCGAGCGACACCGGACCGTACGGTGACGACGTGACCGGCGGCGAGTTCACGTACATCGGAGAGGGACGGACCGGTGACCAGACGCTCACCGGCGGAAACAAGTTTCTGGCGCGGGCGAAACGCCACACGTTACCGATATTCTTCTTCCATCGGGAATCGGGGGAGGCCGACTGGGAGTACCAAGGTCAAGTCGAAGTCGTCGATTACGCGTGCGGACCGTTCGAAGGCGACGACAGGGACGTCTATCGATTCGTGCTTCGCCGCCGTCACGAAACGCGGGACCGAGTCGACGACGAGGAAGCCGCCGCGGACCTCGCGCCCGCGGAACGCACCGAGACGACGCGGAGCCGAATCATTCGGAACACGGCGCTCGCAACCGAGTTGAAGGCGCGGTACTCCCACACGTGCCAGGTCTGTGGAGAGCGCCGTCGCCGGGGTGTTCACGACGGATACGCCGAGGCGCATCACCTCAGACCGCTCGGTCGGCCCCACGACGGCCCGGACGTCGAGGCGAACCTCCTCGTCCTCTGTCCCGACCACCACGCGGATTTCGACTACGGCATGATAGCGGTCGACCCCGAGACGCGCGCTATCTCTCACGCCTACGAGCGCGAGTTAGACGGCGCTTCGCTCTCTGTCCGCGAGGACCACGACCTCGGTTCCGCGTTTCTCGACTACCACAACCGAACCATCGCGTCGTTTTGACCGCGCTCGCTACTCGATTTTGAACACGGCCTCTTCGATGCTTTCGCTTCGGCACTCCGGACACCGCGAGGGGTAGTTCACGGGGTCGTCGAAGGCGGTGAAGCCGCAGTGGTTGCACTCCGGCGGCGCGACGAGGAACTGCTCGCCGTCCTCCCCGTGGACCGTTCGGGCGACGTGTTGGAGGTGGCCGTACACCGACGACACCGAGACGCCGACGCTCGCCGAGAGTTCGGAGGCCGTCGCGGGGTCGTCGCGGAGGGCGTCGGCGATGCGCTGGCGGGCCGTCGTGTCGGACTCCCGGGCAGTCATATCGCTGGGTTGGGAGTCGAAGGGAAAATCCCTTGCGCCGTCTCCCGCCGAGAAATGTCAGCAAGATAGAGAGGATGCAAAAAGGCCTTGTCCACGTGGCGGGATTTGGGGATATGAAGGCAGTCGTCCTTGCCGGTGGGTACGCGACGCGTCTGTGGCCGATTACCAAACACCGACCCAAGATGTTCTTACCCGTCGGTGACCAGACGGTCATCGACACCATCTTTGAAGACCTGGAGGCCGACGACCGGGTCTCGGAGGTGTTCGTGAGCACGAACGAGCGCTTCGCCGGCGCGTTCGAGGAGTACATCGACGAGTCGCCGTTCGAAAAGCCGACGCTGTCGGTCGAAGACACGAGCGAAGAAGACGAGAAGTTCGGCGTCGTGGGCGCGCTCGCCCAACTCATCGACCGCGAGGAGGTCGACGAGGACCTCGTCGTCATCGCGGGCGACAACCTCATCAGCTTCGACGTGGGCGACTTCGTGGACTTCTTCTACGAGAAGAACGCGCCGTGTCTCGCCGCCTACGACGTGGGCGACAAAGAGCTCGCGAAGGCCTACGGCCTCGTCGAACTCGACGGCGACCGCGTCATCAACTTCCAAGAAAAGCCCGAAGACCCGAAGAGCACGCTCGTCTCCATCGCCTGCTACGCCATCCCGGCGGGCGACCTCCCCAAGTTCGACGAGTATCTCTCCGGCGACAACAACCCCGACGAGCCCGGCTGGTTCATGCAGTGGCTCCAGCAGAACGGCGACCTGTTCGCCTACACGTTCGACGAGGCGTGGTTCGACATCGGCACGCCCCAGAGCTACCTCGACGCCGTGGCGTGGTATCTCGGCGGCGAGAACTACATCCACGAGTCGGCGACGCTCACGAACACGGAGGTCGGCACCAACGTCCACGTCATGGCCGACGCGGTCATCGAGGACTCCGTTCTCGAAGAGTCCGTGGTCTTCCCCGGCGCGGTCATCCGAAACGCGGAGCTCAAGAACTCCATCGTCGACGAGGAGACCCACATCGATAGCCTCGACCTCTCGAACGCCCTCATCGGGGCGCACTCGCGGTTGACGAACGAGCAGTAACGCCGACCCGCGGTTCGAGCCGCGGACGCGGGTTCTTGTTTCTCAGCCGAGGTACGCGTCGGTGATGCGGAGCCGGCCGTGGGTCCCCTCCCACTCCGTCTCGTACTCCAGTTCGATGGGTCGGTCCATGTGCGGACCGTCGGTGACGAGCGTCTCGAACTCGCCGCCCTCGCCGAGGATGTGGACGCCGTACCGCTCGTTGAGCGCCTCCAGTTCGTCGAGCGCGTCGGCGTCGAGCGTCCGGCCGAGCCACGACTCGTCGAGGCCGTGGGCCGCGACCTGAATGATCGTGATTTCGAAGCCCGCCGAGAGCATGGCGTCGCCGAGTTCGCGGGGGTCTTCCTGCCACAGCGGGGCGAACAGGTCGATTCCGAGGCGGTCGCACATCGCCTGAATCCGGTCGGTCTGGAACTCGCTTTCGATGGCCCCGGCGGTGACGCCCGCGAGGTCGATGTCGGACTGGAGTTCCGACAGCGCCGCTTCGAGCGGTTCGAGCTCGGCGTCGCCCTGCGCGCCGGAGTCGTCGGCGTCGGTCGCTTCGAGGTCGCCGGGGTGGACCTCCACGAGTTCGATGCCGGTGCTCTCGGCGGCGAGCGCGGCGAGGTCGGTCGCCGGGACGTGGTACATATACGAGTCGTCGCTGGGGTGGACGGTCAGGAGGCGGGTGACGTTCAACCCCTCTTCGAGCGCGCGATAGAGCGCCCACGAGGAGTCCTTTCCGCCGGAAAAGAGACTGACCCACTCGGCTGTCATTAGAGGCGATAGCGCGTTGGGGGAGATAGGCGCTACGGTGTGGGCGTCGCGGGCGCGTTTCGCGCGGCTCGCATCACATGTAGCCCAAATCCCGGAGCCGACCCATCAGGTCCTCCTTGTCCTGCGCGCGCCCCTCGCGTTCCGCGCTCGCGCCGAGGTCCTGCACCCACGCGGGGCGGTCGTCGGACTTCGCGGAGCCGGACTCGGTGCCGAGCGAGCGGTAGCCCTCGAAGTACTTCGGCGAGACGGGGAGGTCACCGGGTTCGACGCCGTCGGGGAGGTCGTCGGACGTCTCGGGGACGTGGCCCGCGGGATAACCCTCGACCGAGTCGGGGACGATGTAGTTCCAGAACGCCGCCCACACGTCGGCCTCCTCGAACTGGAGGATCGAGTGGACGCGGTCGTGCGGCGGGTACTTCTCGGAGTCGTGACGGGGGCTGAAGAACGTCTCGTCGGCGCGAGACTCCTGTTCGTCCCAGCGGACGCCGGAGAAGACGCCGTCGAAGCCGCGGTTCTCGATGGCGTCGTTGAGCGCGACGGTCTTCAACAGGTGGTTGCCCTCGAAGGAGTCGGCGTCGAGGACGACGGTCTCGCCCTCGTAGCCGAGGCGGGCGAGTTCGCGGCGGGTGTCGTCGCCGAGGGCCGAGAGGGGAATCTCGTCGCCGGGCGACGCGCCGAGGCGCGCGAACTCCTCGTTGCGGGCGACGACGAGGTCGAGGCCCCAGCGGTCGGCCCACTCGCGGACGAACGCCTCGGTCTCGTCGAAGTGCTCGAAGTGGTCGATGAAGACGACGGGCGGCACGGGGACGCCCATGTCGGCGGCGACCTCGCGGACGACGTAGAGGACGAGCGTGGAGTCCTTCCCGCCGGTCCACATGACGGCCGGGCACTCGTACTGTTCGAGGGCGGTCGCGGTCACCGCGGCCGCCTTTTCGAGTTTGTCCGCCAGCGTCGGGTAGTCCGCGGCGGTCTCCTCGCGGCCGTCGTCGTAGTCGACGTCGAGGTAGTCGGGGAACGTGTGAACCATACAACAGGAATCGCTCGCAGAGAATATCGCTGTTTCCGCTGTGGGACGGTCGCAGTCGCTCTCGAAGCGGGGCCGCGAAAAAGTGGCCGCGACGCGGCGTTCGCGTCAGGCGTCGGCCGTCGTCACATGTAGCCGAGGTCGCGCAGGCGCTCCATCAGGTCCTCTTTGTCCTGGGCGCGGCCCGCGCGCTCGGTCGTGTTCTCCATGTCCTGCAGCCACGCCGGTTCCTCGGCGGACTTGTCGGTCGAGACCTCGCTGCCGAGACTCCGGAAGCCGGCGAAGTACTTCGGCGAGACGGGCACGTCCTCCTGCGTGACGCCCTCGGGGAGGTCGGTGTCGCTCGTCGGGACGTAGCCGTCCTCGGGGTAGTTCTCGACGGTGTCGGGGACCGCGAAGTACCAGAAGGCGTCCCAGACGGCGCTCTCTTCGAACTGGAGGATGGGTTGAATGCGGTCGTGCGGGGGGTAGATGTCGGGGTCGTGACGGGGGCTGAAGAACGTCTCGTCGGCGCGGGCCTCCTGTTCGTCCCAGCGGACGCCGGAGATGACGCCGTCGATGTCGTGTTCTTCGAGGGTGTCGTTGAGCGCGACGGTCTTCAGCAGGTGGTTGCCGACGTAGGTGTCGAGCAGGAAGGGGAACGTGTCCTCCTCGTATTCGAGGATTTCACGGACGTGGTGCTGGTTGTGCTCGGAGAGTTCGGACACGGGGATGTCGTCGCCGGGTTCCAGACCGTTCTCGTCGACGTACGCGCCGACGTCCTCGTTACGCGCCCAGATGACGTCGAGGTCCCACTCGTCGGCCCAGTGCTCGACGAAGTCCATGATCTCGTCGAAGTGCTGGTAGTGGTCGATGAAGACCGCCGGCGGGACTTCGAGGTCGTAGCGCTCTGCGACCTCCTTGATGAAGTAGAGCGTGAGCGTCGAGTCCTTGCCACCGGTCCACATCACGGCGGGGTTCTCGTACTGTTCGAGCCCCCGCTTCGTGACCTCGATGGCCTTCTCGATTTTGTCCTCGATACTCGGGTAGTCCTCCGGCGTCTCTCCCTCACCGTCGGTGTAGTCGACGTCGAGGTAGTCCGGGAAGGCTTCGGCTTCCGACATGGTGTGTAATTACATCTAATTAGGACGTGTAAATGCTTTTTGCCCGAGAAGTCGTGTGGGGCGCGATACCACCGAACACGATTTGGGCCGCTGGCTCACGTGGGTCGGCGGTGACGGGATGGGAAGATACGACGCGTTTAGGAGATGAACTTGTTGTCGCGCCAGTTGATTCCGCTGTCCGAGGAGCCGTTCTGCTGCGGGTTCTCGACGACTTCGACTGAGGCGGCACGCACCTCGCCCTCGACGATGCGCGTCGCCTGCAGTTCGTCGCCCTCCTCGGTGATGGCGGTCAGCGTCCCCTTCTCCGAGAGCATCGCAATCTCGCGGAGCACGAGGAACATCGGGTACTGGAGCGCCGTGTTCTGGAGCACGGTTTCGAGGTCGCCTTTGAAGCAGGCGAACTCGACGAGTTCGGAGGGAATCTCCTCTTCTTCTTCATCTCCCCAGTTGGGCGCGCCGGCGCGGGGCGGCTCTTCTTCGTAGACGCGGTTTTCCGTCACGCTCGCTTTCAACTGAGCCGTCGGCGTGTACTTGCTGAGGTTGTCGTCGGCGGAGACGGCTTTGATGATGAGTGTGTTGTTTCGGCGGGTGATGTCTACGTTCTCGACCTCAGGTGGGAGTTCTGGGTCGTTTTCGAAGTAGTCCATCACGTCTTCGAGTGGCAGTTCCAACGTCGAATGGAGTCGATATACGCGGCCTGACATTGTTGGCTTCGGTATCGACGAGAGCCACGGTGCGGGCGCACCCGGATGGCGATACCTGTGTTCGTGTACGAGTTCGAGGCTTATATGGCCTCCCCTTCGCGGTAGGCGAGAGATAAGAGGCCGGCGTCGGGCCGCAGTCCGGCGGTCTGTCGGGGTCGCTTCGGGCGGTTAGTTCGCGCCGGTCAGGGTCGCTTCGAGGTCGCCGCGCTCGTCGAGTTCTTCGAGGATGTCGCTGCCGCCGACGAACTCGCCGTCGACGAACGTCTGGGGGATGGTCTCCCAGTCGCTTTTCTCCTTGAGCGCCTCGCGGTAGTGCGGGAGCGCGGGCAGTACGTCGACGGTCTCGAACTCGTCGACGTACTGGGAGATGAGGTCGACCGCCTTCGCCGAGTAGCCGCACTGCGGCATCAGGCGGTTGCCCTTCATGAACAGAACGACGTGGTTGTTCCCGACCGCCTCGTCGACGCGGGTCTGTACTTCCTCCGGGTCCAAGCTCTCCGGTTGGAACGTCATGCACCCAGATAACGGCCGGGCGGACAAAGGAGTTGCGTCGCGGTCAAACGGGTACCGCCCGTACCGACCGAGCCCCCGACTTACTGCTCGCCGACGCGGACGACGTTGATGAGCGAGTGGACGGGGACGCCGTCTATCTCTTCGACGCCCTGCTTGTCGACGATGACCACGCACGCGAGCGGTTCGCCGCCCTCGGAGCGGATGGCGTCGATGGTCTCGCGGAGCGTCGTGCCGCTCGTCACCGTGTCGTCGACGATGAAGCACTTGCGGCCCTCGACGGGCGAGAAGTTCCGGGAGAAGCCGCCGCCGAGGTCTTCGAGGTCGCCTTCGTCCCACTGGTGTTTCGCGGGCGAGTACGCGCCGAGCGTCGTTTCGAGTTCGCGCGAGACGGAGGTAGCGAGGGGGACGCCCGCCTTCTCGATGCCGACGGTCACGTCGGCCTCGCCGTTCGTCTCCATGAGCAGGTCGGCGAGCGCGCGCCCGACGTAGGTGAGGCGCTTGCCGCCGCTCCCGATGGCGTTCCAGTCGACGTGGATGTCGTCGGGGCCTTCGGGTTCCGCCTTTGGTTCGGGTTCGGTCGCCGCACCGCTTCGTTCGACAAGCCAGCTGGCGGTCTCGCGGGAGACGTTCAACTCGTCGGCAATCTCGCCTTTCGAGAGGCCGCGGTCCGCGAGCTCAGCCGCGCTGGCGATGAGGTCGTCGACGTTCTTCATACAGTACCGAATTCGATGGCGGTTTTTATAGTGGTGTCGTCGTCTTCGAATGCTGCTTCGAACTCCGAAAGCGGGTAGACGCCGGTGACCAAATCGCGGAGGAACCACCGCGGGAGCTTGGTGAACGTCACGGTCGCGGCCTCGAAGTGCTTGACGTGGGAGTTGACGCTGCCGACGAGCGCCTTGTTGTGGAGCACCATCTCGCGGTGGAACGCCCCGGCGTCGACCTCGAACTCCCAGTCGCTCGGGACGCCGAGGAGCGCGGCCACGCCGTTGGGCGCGAGCGCCTGCACCGACTGGATGGCGTGTTTGGGGAAGCCGGTCGCCTCGTAGATGAAGTCCATGCCCTCGTGTGCGCTCGGAATCTCCTCGACCGGGGTCTCGCGGGAGTCGACGTACGTCGCGCCGAGTCTCTCCATGATGTCGATAGTCGGGTCGGGACGGTCGCGCCGACCGAGGCAGTAGAGGCTCTCGTAGCCCTTGTCGTCGGCCTTCAGCATGGCGAGCGTCAGGAGCCCGAGGCTCCCGTTGCCGAGGACGAGCGCCGACGAGGGGTTCCAGTCGAACGCGGACCGACTCGCGTAGGCGTGCTCGCGCGCCTTCTCGGTGATGGAGATGGGTTCGATGAGGAAGCCGAGGTCGGCCTGCGAGCGCGGGATGCGAACGAGGTAGTTCGAGGGGCTGGTGAAGTACTCGGACATGAAGCCGTGCGCGCCGACGATGCCGCGTTCGGCGTACATCCCGTCGGGGGCCATGTCGGGTTGGTCTTTCTCGAAGTACTCGTTTGTCCCCGAGGCCGGCGGGCGGCGGACCGTCGGCACGACGACGTCGCCTTCCTCCAGTTCGGTGTCGTTCGGGTCGACGACGACGCCGACCGCCTCGTGGCCGAGCACGAGGTGGTCTTCGCCCTCGGGGAACCCGCCGTGGCCGCCGGCGATGACCTCGTGGTCCGTCCCGTCCACGCCGACCCGAAGCGTCCGGACGAGCGCCTCCCCGGCGTCGGGTTCCGGTCGCGGCTTCTCGATGACGACCGGTTTGTCTTCCCCGCGCTCGACGGCGATTGCTTTCATACACCCACCAACGTACCACCCCACCAAAAGACTTATTCTATGATGAGTAAATAATTCATCCACGGTGAGCGCCCAGCGTCGTCACACCAGCCCATGACGAACCGCACCGCGCGGCCCAGCCTGTCCAGCCCATCCGTGCCGGCGCTCGCCGAACCCGTGCCCGAACCGTGCTGAGGCCGATACCCCGTGCCTGTCGGCCTCTGCGGCGGTTTTGGTTTTCTCCTGACGTTCGCTCGGCTCAGCGACGCGTTCGTCCGACTCGGAAAAGAGCGCGTGTCGATTCGGCGGGATTCGGCGGAAGGACGCCCCGGCGGCCCGGCCGACCCCTCAGTTGTCGATGTCGTCGACGAGTTCGTCCGCGAGGCCGACGTACGTCGCGGGCGTGAGCGCGAGCAGTTCCTCGCGGGTCTCCTCGTCCACGTCGAGGTCCGCAAACAGGTCGTGGAAGTCGTCGAGCGTCACCTCGCGGCCGCGGGTGAGCTCCTTCACCCGCTCGTAGGCCTGCGTGTCGCCCTCGCGGCGGAGAATCGTCTGGACGGCCTCGCCGATGATGGCCGGCGTGTCGTCGAGTTCGTCGCGCATGACCTGCTCGTTCGGGACGACCTTGCCGAGGCCGGTCTGGGTCTTCTTGTAGCCGATGAGGCAGTGGGCGAACGCCGCGCCGATGTTTCGCTTGACCGTGGAGTCGGAGAGGTCCCGCTGGAGGCGCGAGGTCGTCACGTAGTCGGCGAGGAACGTCAGGTCGGCGTTGGCCTTCGAGAGGTTGCCCTCGGAGTTCTCGAAGTCGATGGGGTTGACCTTGTGCGGCATCGTCGACGAGCCGGTTTCGCCCTCGACGGCCTCCTGTCCCAGATAGCGGTCGGAGACGTACAGCCACGCGTCGCGGTCGAGGTCGACGAGGACGTTGTTGACGCCGCGGACGGCGTCGAACAGCGCCGCGAGGTCGTCGCAGGGGTTGACCTGCGTGGCGAGCGCGGTGTGGTCGAGGCCGAGCGACCCGACGAACTCCCGGGAGAACGCCCGCCAGTCCACGTCGGGGTAGGCGGCGACGTGGGCGGCGTAGACGCCCGACGCGCCCGCGAGCTTGCCGGCGAGGTCGTCGGTCGCGGCCTCGACGCGGGCGAGCGTCCGGCCGAGGCGGGCGGCGTAGACGGCCATCTCCTTGCCGAACGTCGTCGGCGTCGCGGGCTGACCGTGGGTGCGCGCGAGCATGGGAACGCCGCGGAACTCCCGCGCGAGCGAGACGAGTTCGTCCCGCGTGTCGCGGAGTTCGGGTACGAGCACCTCCTCGACCGCGCCTTTCACCATGAGGCGCTGGGCGAGGTTGTTCACGTCCTCGGAGGTGAGCCCGAAGTGAATCCACGGGTGGACCGACTCGTCGGTCTCGGTGCGGATGAAGTACTCGACGGCCTTCACGTCGTGGTTCGTCGCCGAGAATCCCGCCGCGCCCTCGACTTCGAGCCGCTTCACGAGGTCGGCGTCGTCGGCGTCGAACTCCTCGTAGAGCGCCCGGAGGTCGGCGCGCTCGGCCTCGGAGAACGAAAGCGGCGTCGCGTCGAGGTCGGCGAGCGCGAGGAGGTACTCTACTTCGACTTCCACGCGGGCGCGCATGAGCGCGGCCTCGCTCACGTGCGGCGCGAGAGGTGCGGTTCGAGAGGCGTATCGCCCGTCGAGCGGGGACACCGCGTACAGCGGGTCGTGCCGGTCGGCGTCGGTCATGTCTGAGTCGTCACGATGGGGGACGTTAAACGCCGGGGGTTCGTCGCCGCCGCGATGCCGGGAATTACGCACGAGTATGCGTACTCAACGCCCATCTCCGGCCCCGGTCGGTTCTATATATACACAATTGAGTATATGTCGGCGACGCGGACCGCAACCACTTTGAGGGCCGCGAGTCGCCATCCTCACATGGACACCATCGCCGGTCTCGCGAGCAACCGCGGACGAAACCTTCGCAACATCGCCGACCGCGCCCCCGGCGGGGCGGAACTCGGCGTCGTCGTCTCGAACAGCGCCGACGCGCCCGTCGTCGACTGGGCGGACGAACACGGCATCCCCAGCGAGGTCGTCGAACGCGGCGACGACGAGTCCCGCGAGTCCCACGAGGAGCGCATCCTCGACGCCCTCGCGGACTACGACTTCGACCTCGTCTGCCTCGACGGCTACATGCGCGTGCTCACCTCGACGTTCCTCGACGCCGCGCCGACGACGCTCAACGTCCACCCGTCGCTGCTCCCCGCGTTCCCCGGCATGGACGCCCACGAGCAGGTCCTCGACGCCGGCGTCAAGACCACCGGCTGTACGGTCCATGTCGTCAGCGAGGAGGTCGACGCCGGCCCCATCGTCACGCAGGAAGCCGTCCCGGTGTACACCGACGACGACGCGGGCGACCTCAAATCGCGCGTCCTCTACGACGCCGAGTTCAAGGCCTACCCCCGCGCGGTCCGCTGGTTCGCCGAGGACCGCGTGACGGTCGAAGACGATTCGGTCACCGTCGAGGGCGACGTGGACGCCGGCCTCCCCGAGCGCCGCGTCACCTCGGAGGACCGCTACGACGAACTCCGCTACGGCGAGAACCCCCATCAGGACGCCGCCGTCTACGTGGACGAGACGTGCGACGAGGCGTCGGTCGTCGGCGCGCCCCAGCTCAACGAGGGCGCGAAGGGGCTTTCGTACAACAACTACAACGACGCTGACGGCGCGCTGAACATCATCAAGGAGTTCGACGAGCCCGCCGCGGCGGTCATCAAGCACACGAACCCCGCCGGCTGCGCCACCGCCGACACCCTCGCGGAGGCCTACGCCGACGCCCTCGCCACGGACCCGATGAGCGCCTTCGGCGGCATCGTCGCGCTCAACCGCGAGTGCGACACCGAGACGGCGGAACTCATCATCGACTCGTTCAAGGAAGTCGTCGTCGCGCCCGGCTACACCGACGACGCGCTCGACGTGTTGACGGAGAAGAAAAATCTGCGCGTCCTCGATGTTGGCGAACTCGGCGACCGGACCGAGACCTACACCGAGAAGGCGCTCGTCGGCGGCCGACTCGTTCAGGAGCGCGACCTCTGGACGCCGACGCTCGACGACCTCGAAGTCGTCACCGAGACGGAGCCGACCGACGAGCAGTTGGAGACGATGCTGTTCGCGTGGAAGGTCCTGAAGCACGTGAAGTCCAACGGCATCCTCTTCGCCAAGGGCACCGAGACGGTCGGCGTCGGCATGGGGCAGGTCTCCCGCGTCGACGCGGTCGAACTCGCGGCGATGAAGGCCGAGGAACACGCCGAGGGCAAGAACGCGCAGGGAGCCGTCATGGCCTCCGACGCGTTCTTCCCGTTCCCGGACGGCGTGGAGAAGGCGGCCGACGCGGGCATCGAGGCGGTCATCCAGCCCGGCGGCTCGGTGAACGACGAGGAGGTCATCGAGGCCTGCGACGAGCGCGGGATTGCGATGGTCTTCACCGGTCAGCGGTGCTTTAGGCACGACTGAGCGAAGCGAAAGAGAGCCTAAAGCTCGAAGCACGACCGGAGGGAGTGCTTCGGTGTTTCCGTCACGATTAGTGACGGACACGGTGCTTCCGCCACGACTGAGCGTCTGCAACTCACTTATAGACGCCTCACGACCCGTTCCCACGACCTAACACCGACGGTGTCCCTTCAAGTGTCGGCGAGGCGAACACAGAGGTATGTACGAACACATCCTAGTGCCGACCGACGGGAGCGAGGGGACGATGCAGGCCATCGAGCACGCGCTCGAACTCGCCGGGGCGGAGTCGACGATTCACGTGCTGTCGGTCGTCGACCAGCGGGTGTACCTCGCCGCCGGCGGCGACCAACAGGACGCGGTCATCCAGTCGCTCCGCGACGACGCGGTCGAGGCGGTCGAGATATGCGCCGAGAAGTGCGAGGGGAAAGCGCCGACGAAGACCGCGATTCGAGACGGCGTCCCCCACCGCGTCATCCTCGACTACGCCGACGAACACGGCGTCGACGTGGTCGTGATGGGGACTCACGGGCGGACCGGCCGCGACAAACTCACGTCGCTCGGGAGCGTCACCGAGCGCGTCATCGAGAACGCCAAGCGTCCCGTGCTCGTCGTCCACATCGACTGAGTTTGACGCGTCGGCGCGCCCGCGGCGCGTCGTCGCGACCCGCCGCGGTCGAAGCACGCCGGAGGCCGGCGTCGTGTCGCAGGAGTGACGTCGAGCGTTAGGCCTAAGCCCACCGTCCGGTTTCTCACGCGTATGGAGTACCACGAGGCGGTGAACTTCCTTTTCGACCTCCGGCGGTTTCAGGTCAAGCCGGGGACCGAGTCGATTCGGCGGTTGCTCTCTCACCTCGGCAACCCCCACGAAGACGTGTCGTTCGTGCAGGTCGCGGGGTCGAACGGCAAAGGAAGCACCGCCCGGATGGCCGACGCGATGCTGCGCGAGTCGGGCGCGCACGTCGGCCTCTACACCTCGCCGCACTTCGACGACGTGCGGGAGCGAATCCGCGTCGACGGCCGGAAGGTTCCGAAGTCCGCGCTGTCGGCGTTCGTGGCCGAAGCCAAGCCGTACCTCGTCGAGCGGGCCGCCGACGGCGAGCCGCTGACCTTCTTCGAGACCGTGACCGCCCTCGCGCTGTGGTACTTCGACCGCGCGGGCGTCGACGTGGCGGTGCTCGAAGTCGGCATGGGCGGCGAACTCGACGCGACGAGCGCCGTCGACCCGGTCGCCAGCGCCGTCACCAACGTCTCGCTCGAACACACCGCCGTCCTCGGCGACACGGTTGCGGAAATCGCGAAGACGAAAGCCGCCGTCGCGCCCGCCGACGCGCCGCTCGTGACCGGGGCGACCGGCGAGGCGCTGTCGGTCATCCGCGAGGAGGCCGGCGACGTGCTGACCGTCGGCGACGCCGACTCAGACGCCGACGTTCGCGCCACCTACGGCGGCCGCGTCAACCATCAGGAGGCCGCCGTCACCGTCGAGACCGACGCCGAGACGCTCGACGTTCGCATCCCGCTTTTGGGCGCGTATCAGGCGCGAAACGCCGGTATCGCCGTGTCGCTCGCCCGGCAGGTCCGCCCCGACATCGGCGCGGAGGCGATTCACCGCGGCCTCCGAAACGCCCACTGGCCGGGTCGGTTCGAGGTCATGGGCACGGAGCCGACGGTCGTCCTCGACGGCGCGCACAACCCCGACGCCTGCGCGCAGGTCGCCACCGTTCTCGACGAGTTCGACTACGACGACCTCCACCTCGTCTACGGCGCGATGCACGACAAGGACCACGGCGAGATGGTCGGGGCGCTCCCGGAGGTCGCGTCGGTCGTCACCTGCAAGGCGGACATCTCGCGGGGCGAAGACCCCGAGATACTGTCGTCCGTCTTCGAGCGACTCGACGGCCCCGACGTCGAGACCGGCGGCGCGGTCGCCTCGGCGCTCGACCTGGCGCGCGCCCGCGCCGACCCCGACGACTGCGTGCTCGTCGTCGGGTCGCTGTACGTCGTCGCCGAGGCCCGCACGACGTGGACGCGGGCGGTCGTCCCGAAGGCCCACCGGACGCTCGACGACGCCCGCCGGACCCTCGAACGCGCGAACGTCGCCGACGCCGCAGAGCGACGCGACCGCGCGAAGCGGGCGGTCAACCGAACGGTCCACACCCGCGTCCAGCGCCGACAGGCCCGGGTGCTCCGCGAGGAACTGCTGTCGGTCGGGGGCGACTGCGCCGTCTCGGGCCACGAGTTCGGCGGCGAACTCGTCGACGTGGTCCTGACGGGGACGCTCGACCAGTTCGAGCGATTGACGGCAGCCCTCGAAGACAGGCCGTACGCCCTCGCGGGGGTCGCAGCGGAGATTCGCGAGACGCTCGAATTCGGTTCGGCTGACGCCGCCGCCGACGAGGGCGACGCTGGCGACGCCGGCCACGACGAAGCCAGCGACTACCCGTGGGACGACGGCACGGCCGTCATGGGCATCCTGAACGTGACGCCGAACAGCTTCCACGACGGCGGGGAGTTCTACGACATCGACGACGCCGTCGAACAGGCGCGGGCGATGGTCGACGCCGGCGCGGACATCATCGACGTGGGCGGCGAGAGCACTCGTCCCGGCGCGGACGAAGTCCCCGTCGACGAGGAGATTCGCCGCGTCGCGCCGGTCATCGAGGCTATTTCCGACCTCGACGTGCTCGTCTCCGTGGACACCCGAAAGGCGGCCGTCGGCGAGGCCGCCCTCGACGCCGGCGCGGACATCCTCAACGACGTGACCGGCCTCGAAGACCCCGAGATGCGCTTCCTCGCGGCCGACCGCGACGCGCCGGTCATCGTGATGCACAGCATCGACGCGCCGGTCGACCCGACCCGCGAGGTGGACTACGACGACGTGGTCGAGGACGTCATCGACGAACTGACCGAACTGGTGTTGCTCGCCGAGAAGGCGGGCATCCCGCGGCGGAACATCATCGTCGACCCCGGCCTCGGCTTCGGGAAGTCGAAGGCCGAGAACTTCGAACTCCTCGGGCGCACCGACGAGTTCGCCGCGCTCGGCTGTCCGATTCTCGTCGGCCACTCCCACAAGTCGATGTTCTCGCTCGTCGGCGAGAGGCCGGGCGACAACCTCGCGGCGACCGTCGCGGGCACGGCCATCGCCGCCGACCGCGGGGCCGACATCGTCCGCGTCCACGACGTGCCGGAGAACGTCGCGGCCGTGAACGTCGCGCTCGCCTCGCGGGACCCGAGCCGGTTCGAAGCCAGCGCGGAACGCGAAGACTGAGACCCGACGCGCCGGACGTCGGGGTGAGACCGATGTTTTTCTGCGCCGAGTGCCTACCCCCACCTCGTGTGCACACTCATCCTCGCGTGGCAGGTGTTCGAAGCCGCGCCGGTCGTCGTCGCCGCCAACCGCGACGAACTCCTCGGCAGGCCCGCCGAACCGCCCCGGCGGTGGGAAAACGGCGACGGCCCCGCAGTCGTCGCTCCGCGAGATGCCGAGGCTGGCGGCACGTGGGTCGGTTACAACGACGCGGGCGTCTTCGTCGGCATCACCAACCGCTGGGTCGAGGTCGACGGCGGCGGCGAGCGCTCTCGCGGTCACCTCGTCCGCGACGCGCTCCGCCGCGAGACCGCCGAGGACGCGGCGCGGTTCGTCGAGCGCGCGGTCGACGACCACGTCTACGACGGCTTCAATCTCGTCGTCGCCGACGAGAACGCCGCGCTGTTCTTCGAGTGGGACGGCAGTCTGTCGGTTCGGAACTTCGACCCCGGCGTCCGCGTCGTCGTCAACGTCGGCACGCCCGACTCGTGGTTCGTCCCCGAGCGACGGCCCGAGGTGGGCGAGACGCAGGCCGACAACGCCCGGCGACTGGAGGAGGCGCTTCAGCCCGAGCCGAGCGAGTCGGTGACGGCGTGGCGAGAGCGGGCGAAGGCGGCGCTGGGCGACCACGACTTCGGCGTCTGCGTCCACGACCCGGAGGGTCGGTTCGGCACGCGCTCGTCGTCGGTCATCACGCTCGGCGAGGCGGGATTCGCGTACGAATTCGCCGACGGCCCGCCGTGTCAGACCGCCTTCGAACCGGTCGAACGTCAGGATTAAACCGCTCGCACGACGTGTAGGTGGTATGAGCGCGAGCGAAGCCGAGCAAGACCTTTCTTCCGACGAGCACGCGGGACTGGAACTCATCCGCGAGTCGGGCGGCATCCACCAGAGCGACTTCTGGAAAGAACTCGACATCTCCTCCCGGAAGGGGAGCCGCATCGCCGAGGTGCTGGAGTCGCTCGGTCTCATCAAGCGGACCGAGACCGTCTACAACGGCCACACCACCTACTACCTCGAACCCGCCGCGCGCGACCTCGACTTCTCGATGCTGATGGCGGGCGACATGCTCTCGCCGCTCATCGGCGAAGAGGAGATCAACGCCAACAGCAACGCCTTCTCGCAGTGGCTCATGAACCTCGCCTACGAGGAGTACTGAGTCCCCGCGGTCGGGTTGAGAACCAGAGAGACGACCGCTATCCGGTTCTGTTTCCGTTTTTTCCGTGTTTCCGTTTCGTCTCGGCTTCGTCGCGTTCCCCCGAGCCGTGTCCCGTTCCCGCGAGTCGTCGCACTCCTCGCCGACCGTGAGCGACGCGACTCGTTCGCCCGTCGAATCCGGGGCGACGACGCGGTCGCTCGCGGCGTGAGAGTCGCGGCGGAATGCGCGAGAACGGGAACCGAGAACCGAGAACCGCGGGACGCGGCTTACTCTTCGGACTGCTCGTCGTCGTCCTCGGTCGCCAGCAGGTCGTTGGCTTCGAGGTAGCTCTCGATTTCGTCGTTCGACAGTTCGACGAAGCGCTCGGACTCCGCGGAGACGGTCGCCACGTCGACGCCGTCGGGCGCGGTGCCCTCGTCGCTGGTCGAGGCGATGGCTTCGAGCGCGAGTTCGATGCCCTCGTCGAGGGTCAGGTCGTCGCGGAAGTTCTCTTCGAGGTGCTCCTGGTGGTCGCCGCGGTCGGCCCCGATGGAGACGGCCTTCCACTCGTAGGGGGTCCCCGAGGGGTCCGTCTCGTAGAGGCGGGGCGTGCCGTTTTCGACGCCGCCGATGAGGAGCGCGACGCCGAACGGGCGCGCGCCGCCGACCTGCGTGTACTGCTGGATGTGGTCGGTGACTTCCTTGGTCAGCGTCTCGATGCCGATGGGTTCGCCGTAGCGGAGGCGGTTGACCTGCGACTGGCGGCGGGCGAAGTCGATGAGCTGGCGGGCGTCGGCGACGTGGCCGGCGCTCGCGATGCCGATGTGGTCGTCCGCCTTGTGAATCTTCTCGACGCTCGTCGGTTCCATCAGTGGCGAGCGAGAGCGCTTGTCCGCCGCGAGGACGACGCCCTCGGGCGTTCGCACGCCGATGCTCGCGGTGCCGCGCTTGACGGCCTCACGAGCGTATTCGACCTGATAGAGTCGACCATCCGGCGAGAAGATCGTAATCCCGCGGTCGTACGCCTGTTGTTGCGCTTGTCCCTGCATGGAATATCACTCGAAATCGAGTTGCGTCGCGCCCGTGAACCCGTCCGGACCGCCGACGTCCAAGAGTGAGTCGCGGACGACGGCGGTTCGGGATTCGTTCTCGAACACGACGGTTCTCTCCTCGGAAATTCCGGCCCGGCCGTGTAAATACCTTTCCGAACAGGCACGCACTGTCCCCGAGACGCCTCGCACTCTCACCCCGACCGGGTCACCGCCGACGGCGTCGATACAGGCGAGTGCTGCCCGGGCGTCTTCGACGTGCCCGCGCCGGGCGCGGACGACGGTCTCGGCGACGCCGTCGGCGTACTCGAACCCGAGGACGGTCAGGTCGGCGTCGGCGCTCCCGGCGTCGCCGTAGAGGTTCTGGGCGGCGTACCAGAGTTCGCGCTGGAACGGCCCGCGGGCGAGGTCGGCGTCGGGCCACGTCTCGACTTCGACGGCGAGGTAGCGCCGCCGCGGCCGGAGGTGTTTGGGCAGGTGTTTCATCCGTCGCTCACTCGTCGGCGGTCGGCGCTCGCTCGGCGACGAGGACGCCCACCTGCTCGTGGACCGATTCGACGGCCGTGAGGACGAACCCGGCGTCGGTGAGCGCGTCGGCGAGGAAACCGACGGTCGCGGGGTCGTCCACCTCGGGCGAGTAAAACGGCTCGTCGGGGTCGGGCGTCCCGAAGAACATCACGTCGCCGAGGACGAACCGGCGCGGTTCGAGGTCGGCGATGACGCCGATGGCCTCGCGTTTCTCCTCGTCCGAGAGGTGGTGCATGGCGAAGTTCGTGACCACGATGTCCACCTGTTCGTCCCCCGCGTTCGGTTCCCGGAACCGACCTTCGCCGAACTCGACGTTCTCGATGCCGACCTCGGCGGCTTTGGTTCGGGCCTGTTCGAGCATCCCCTCGCTGATGTCGCGGCCGACGACGCGCTTCGCGTCGGGGGCGAGCGCGAGGGCGATAGCGCCCGTGCCGGTTCCGAGGTCGAGCACCACGTCCTCGGGGGAGGGGTCGGCGTAGTGGACGACGAGCGAGACGCACGCGCGGTACTCGTCGCTGTCTTGGGAGTCGTCGTACTCCGCGGCGATGTGTGAAAAGCGGGCGGCGTGTTCCTCAATCGTCTTCTTCATACCGTCCCCGTTTGACGCCGGGGGCTATGAACGACTCGGACGTGCGCTCGCGGTTGCGCGCCGCGAGGCGGCCCCACTCGCGGAGGCCGTCGAGCACCTGCTCGCGGTCGAAGCCGACGACCTCGCCCACCGCGGCCAACTCGCGGGGAGCCCGCAGTTGGAGGTGCGACGACGGGGTCGCGGAGACCACGTAGGGCGCGTCGTAGTACTCGACGAGTTCGCGGAGTTTTCGGAGCGCCGAGATGGCCTGCACGCGGCTTCCGCCGTCGCTTCGGAGCACCGGCCCGAAGTCGAATTCGACGCGGACGCCGTTGTCGCGGGCGGCCTTGGCGAGGACGTGGTTGAAGTTGCCCTCGCCCGCCATCGGCCGGGAGAGCACGTCCACCCGCGGCTGTTCGACGGCGAATCGGTTGAGCGCGTTCGTCCCCCCGCGGAGGACGAGCAGTTCGCGCTGTGGCCGGTAGTTGCCGACCGCGCCGCTGGCCTGCTCCGGGTTCGAGGCGTCGATTTCGACGGCGTCGACGAGATCCGCGTCGAGCGCCTCGCGGAGGCGGTCGTAGTCGGGGCGGGCGTCGAGCGCGCGGACGACGACGCCGTCGTAGTCGTACCGCCCGGCGGCGACGGCGACGCGACTGACCGTGCTCTCGCCGTCGGGGTGTGCGTAGACCGCCTCGTACATACGCCGACTCAGGAACGGGTGGGAAAAGGGCGTTGCGTTCCGGGGCGGCGTGGCGGTGGGGCGGCGTGGCGGCGTGGCGAGCGAACGGGCGAACGCTGGACCGTACGCTCAGATGCCGCGGGAGACGACGAGCGACGCGACGAGGATCGCGGTGACGCCGACGCCCGCGCCGAAGCCGGGGACGTCGATTCCTGACGACGGATCGGCCGTCGTCGCGGCCGGCGAGGACGTCGTTTCGGCCGTCGCGTCGGCGTCTTCGACGTCGGGCGTGAGCGTCGAGCTCTCGGGCATGTCGTACGTCACGAGCGTGGCGTTCTCCTCGTAGATGGTCTGTTGGTCGCGGCGAACCGAGACCTGGACCGGACCGCCGCGGAGCCGCGACAGTTCCGAGAGGTCGAACGTCACGTCGAAGCTGCCGTTTTCGTCGACGCGGACGGCCTTCGAGACGAGGAACGGATGGGTGTCGCCGACGGACTTCACGCGGACGCCGATGAGCGTCCCGGGCGCGTACGGGGTCGTCCCGTGGACGTGCTCGCCGTCGACCGCGTCGAGCGTGAGTTCGTCGCCCGCGTGGTCGATGGCGGTGCCGTCGGCCGCGGCGACGCCGGACAACGGCAGCGCGACCACGACGACGAGGGCGACGATGAGGTGGGGAGGGCGCATCGTCCGGAACGTATCGTCCGGGCAACAAGTACGTTTTGATTAATCAACACTTAGGCGACGAGCGCGGCGACCGCGGCTCGGAGCGCGGCGGCCGCGGTCCGCACGTCGTCGGTGCGCACGTACTCCCTGTCGGCGTGCGCGACCGCACCCTCGTCGTCGGCGAGGTGGCCGGGGCCGAAGACGACGACGGGCGCGGGAGAGAAGTAGGAGGCCTCGGTCGCGGCGGTGAAAGGGCGGACGTCCGCCCGCCCGCCGGCGTCTCGGGAGGCCGCGGCGAGCGTCGTCACGAGTTCGTGGTCGGGGTCGGTCGCGAACGCTTCGAGGAACGGCGTCGGCCGTTCCGTGAGCGCGAAATCGACGCCCACGTCGTCGGACACGCCGTCCGACACCGCGGCCCGGAGCGTCGACCGGAGTTCTTCGCGGAAGCCGTCTGCCGTCTCCGGCGGGACGCTCCGGCGGTCGACTACGAGTCGGCAGTCGGCTGGCACCTGATTCGAGTTCGCGCCGCCGTCGACCATCGTCGGCGTCAGCGTCGCCGGCCCGAGGTCGGGGTGGGCCTCGCGGCCGTCGTCGAACGACCGGAGAGCGTCGAGCACCGGCGCGAGCGCGTCCACGGCGTTGCTCCCGGACTGGGGTTCCGCGGCGTGCGCGGCGACGCCCGACAGGGATACCGTCCCCTCGAACCGGCCCTTCGCGGCCGTACACACGTCGAGGCCGGTCGGCTCGCCGACGATGTACATGTCGCCGTCGAGGTCGAGGGCGGCCGCGCCCGTCGAGAGGAGTTCCTCGTCGGGCGTGATGGCCAGCGTGACTCGGCTGTCGGGGCCGGGGTCGGCGGCGAAAAAGGCCGACAGCAGGGCCGCGAGCGGTCCCTTCGCGTCGCAGGAGCCGCGACCACGGATAACGCCGTCGTCGCGTTCGTACGGGACGTGCGGCGAGACGGTGTCGATGTGCGTGTTGAGGACGAGGTGCGTCGCCGGCTCCGCCGCTCCCTTCGAGGCGACGGTGTTGCCGGCGTCGTCCACGGTCGGGTCGACGCCTGCGGCTTCGAGCGTCTCGACCAGCAGGTCGCGCATCTCGCTCACGTCGTCGTTCGACGCGACGGGGACGGCCCGTTCGAGGAACGCGACGGGGTCGAACCCGTCGGCGTCGCCGCTCATCGCTCGCGGAAGACGATGTCGGCTTCGCCGTCGCCCTCGTGGACGGCGGGGCCGCCGAGGAGCGCCGACCCCTCGTCGGGGACGGTCACGGAGAGCGCGCCGCCCGGCGGGGAGACGGTCACGGGGTCGTCGCCGGAGACGCGCCCGAGTCGCTTCGCGGCCGCGACGACGGCGACCGCGCCGGTGCCGCAGGACTGCGTCTCGCCCTCGACGCCGCGCTCGAAGGTGCGCTGGCGGAAGCCGCCCTCGCCGTCGGGGGAGGCGAGCGTGACGTTCGCGCCCTCGGGGAACACCGGGGCGTGGCGGACCACGGGTGCGACCGATTCGAGGTCAACGTCGTCCACGTCGTCGACGAACGCGACGGCGTGGGGAACGCCCGTGTTGACGGCCGTGACCGTCAGGCCCTCGACCTCGGTCTCGACGAGTTCGTCGTCGGCCGAAAGCGGCACGTCGCGGGGCGAAAAGGAGGGCGCGCCCATCTCGACGGTCACGTCGGTGCCGTCGAGGTTCGCGCGGCGGGTGCCGGCGGGCGTGTCTATCATGACTTCGTCCGTGCCGGTTCGCTCGGCGGCCCACGCGGCCGCGACGCGAGCGCCGTTGCCGCACATGGCGGCGACCGAGCCGTCGGGTTGGACGAGCGTCATGACGACCCGCGGCGGGTCGTAACGCGATTCGAGCGCGAGAAACAGGACGCCGTCGGCGCCGCGTCGCTCGCTTTCGCTCATGGTGATTCCGGCCTCGCGGTCGCAGTGGGTGCGCGCGAAGGCGGGGCGGTCCGGGACGGGGTCGTCTGCGTCGACGACGAAGAAGTCGTTTCCAGTACCGTGGAACTTTTCGAAGGGAACGGTGTTGAGTACGCTCATGGTTCTGTGTGGGTGCTTGGTCAGTTGGGGATGTGCTCGGGTGCGGTTCGTTCGAGTGCGGTGACGTCGTCGAGGGTCTCGCGCCGGCGGGCCACTCGGGGACCGTCGGCGTCGAGGACGACTTCCGGGGGGCGCGGTCGAGAGTTGTAGGTGCTTACCATCTCGTAGCCGTACGCCCCCGCGTTGCCGAGCGCGAGACAGTCGCCGCGCTCGGGTTCGGGGAGGTCGCGGCCGTCGGCGAACACGTCGCTCGTCTCGCAGACGGGGCCCGCGACGATGGTCGAAACCGGGTCGGCGTCGGGCCGAGAGAGATTGGAAATCGCGTGGTACGCGTCGTACATCGCCGGTCGGAGCAGAGTCGTCATACCAGCGTCGATGCCGACGACGGTCGTCTCGGGGGTCTCTTTCACCGTGTTGACTTCCGAGAGGAGGACGCCCGCGTCGGCGACGACGTAGCGGCCGGGTTCGACTGCGAGTCGCGCGTCGACTTCGCCGAGCGCCTCGCGGGTCGCGTCGGCGACGGCGGCGAGGTCGAGCGGCGGTTCGTCCTCGCGGTAGGGGACGCCGAAGCCGCCGCCGACGTCGACGAATTCGAGGTCGCCGACCTCGCGGGCGAGGTCGCCCATCCGGCGGACCAACTCGCGGTGCGCCGAGAGGTCGTCGCCGGAGATGCCGCTTCCGGCGTGGGCGTGGACGCCGACGAGGTCGAACTCCTCGCGCACGTCGGTGGCGAGGTCGGGGACGCGGTCGATGGGGATGCCGAACTTCGCGTGCCCGCCGGTCGTGACCTTCTCGTGGTGACCCGCGCCGACGCCGGGGTTCGCCCGGAGGCAGAGCCGCCCGTCGAAGCCGCGCTCGCGCAGGCGGTCGATAGTGTCCGCCGCGCCGACCGTGACGGTCATCTCGGGGTTCGACTCCCAGCGCGAGACGACGTGGTCGAGGTCGGCGTCCGGCGGGTTGACCGCCGTGTAGCGGACGCGCTCGCCGGGGAAGCCCGCGTCGAGGGCGCGCTCGACCTCGCCCGCGGAGGCGCACTCGGCGTCGACGCCGGCCTCGCGGACGGCTTCGAGCACCGCTCGCCCGGCGTGGGCCTTGACGGCGTAGCTGACGTGCGCCTCGGGGAACGCCTCGCGGAGTCGGACGCAGTTCTCGCGGACGCGACGGAGGTCGGTCACGTACAGCGGCGAGCCGAACTCGTCGGCGAGCGACAGCAGGCGCTCGCGGTCCCAGTCGGCAAGCCGCCGGACGGCCGGCCCGCCGCCGCTCATTCGCGCAGCGCCTCCTCCCGACGGGTCGCGTCGAGGGTGTCGTCCTCGATGTCGAGGGCGACGACCGCGGGCTTGTACGCGCCGCCGGCGAACAGGTCGTGGTCGCCGAGCGACGACTCCACGAACCGCGTGAACGCGCGGCGGTTCGCGGGCAGGTGGCCGTAGTAAATCTCCTCGTCCACGAGGTCGTAGACGGGGATGCGGGGCGTGAGAAGCGTGTTCTCTCCGACGATGGAGTTCTCGCCGACGACGAAGCCGGAGGTGACCCGACAGCCCGCGCCGAGCGCCGCGCCGTCTTCGACGACGACCGGGGCGTCCTCGACGGGTTCGAGCACGCCGCCGATGAGCGTGTTCGCGCCGAGCTTGACGTTCGCGCCGATCTGCGCGCAGGAGCCGACGGTGTCACAGGAGTCCACGAGCGTGCCGTCGCCGACGTGCGCGCCGACGTTCACGAACGAGGGGCTCATCATGATGCAGTCGGAGCCGAGGTACGCGCCGCGGCGGATGGCGGTGCCGTCGGGGGTGTTGCGCGTGCCGCGGTCGCCGAGGTCCTCGGTGTCGCGCAGCGGGAGCACGTCGTGATAGCGGACGTCGCCGTACTCGCGGGCGAGCGTCTCGCGCAGGCCGAAGTTGAGCAGGATGCCCCGCTTGACCCACTCGTTTGCCTCCCACGAGGTCACGTCGGAGCCGGTCTTCTCGGCGGCGCGCACCTCGCCCGCTTCGAGGGCGTCGAGGAACGCGTCGAGCGTGTCGAGCTCGTCGACGGTCGCCGATTCGGCGTCGACGTCGCCGTCGTCGTATCGCTGCCACAGGTCTCGTACGTCGGATTCCAGATTCATTCGAGTACCTCGGTGAAGTCGTACCACCCGGCGTCGCGGTCGGCGAGCCACGCCGCGGCGTCGAGCGCGCCGGCGGCGAAGACCCCCCGCGACCCCGCGCGGTGCGTCAGTGAAAGAGACTCGTGATTTCCAGCCAGTAATACCTCGTGCTCACCGGCAATATCCCCCGCCCGGCGAGCGTGGACGCCGACCTCGCCCTCGGACCGGGACGCTTCGCCCTCGCGGCCGTGGACGCGCTCGGAGTCGCCGCGTACTTCGTCGATGTCGTCAGACTGCGTCTGACGGACCGACGAACGTGCTTCGTCGATGTCGTCGAGGAGGGTCAGCGCCGTCCCGCTCGGGGCGTCGCGCTTGGCGTTGTGGTGCGTCTCCGTGAGTTCGATGTCGTAGCCGTCGAGGGCCGGGACCGCCTCGCGGACGGCCCGGCGGAGCGCCGCGATGCCCCGCGAGAAGTTCGAGGCGTACAGCACCGGGACTTCCGATGCGGCCTCGCGGAGCGCGTCGAAGCCGCCCTCGCTCAGGCCGGTCGTGCCGGTGACGAAGGCGACGCCCGCCGCCGCGCAGGCCGACGCGTACTCGATGCAGGACGCCGGGCCGGTGAAGTCAACCACGGCGTCTGGCTGGTTCGAGGCGAGCAGGTCGGCGAAGTCGGCCGCGTCTTCGACGGCGACGCCCTCGACCTCGTCGCCGGGCGAGCGGCTGACCGCGAAGGCGACGGAGAGGTCGTCGCGGTCGGCGGCCGCGGCGAGGACTTCCCCGCCCATGCGGCCGGTCGCGCCGGTGACGCCGATGGAGACCGTCACTCGCCGGCACCCCCGTCCGGAATCGCCTGCTCCGCTTCGAGGTCGGACAGCAGGCGGCGCAGTTCCTCGGTGTTCTCCTCGGTGAGGCGGGTGAGCGGCGGGCGCAGGCGCGCCGGGCCGTAGCCCCGAATCTCCATGGCCTCCTTGACCGGGATGGGGTTCGTCTCGGAGAACAGGTGGCGGTTCAGCGGGGCGAGGTCGTGGTGAATGTCGCGGGCGCGCTCGTAGTCGCCCTGCAGGGCCGAGTGGACCATCGCGCCGACGCGCGCGGGTTCGACGTTCGCCGTGACCGAGATGGCCCCGACGCCGCCGACCGAGAGAATCGGGAGCGTGAGCGCGTCGTCGCCCGACAGCACCGCGAACTGCTCGTCGCGGGTCCGCTCGACGACCTCCGAAATCTGCCCGAGGTCGCCGCTGGCGGCCTTGTAGGCGGTGATGTTCGGGTGCTCGGCGAGCGTCGCGGCCGTCTCGGGGAGGATGTTGCTCCCGGTGCGGCCGGGGACGTTGTAGACGATTTGCGGCAGGTCGATTTCGTCGGCGATGGTCCGGTAGTGCTCGACGAGGCCGGCCTGCTCGGGCTTGTTGTAGTACGGCGAGATGAGAAGCAGCGCGTCGGCTCCGGCGTCGGCCGAGCGCCGGGAGAGTTCGAGCGCCTCGCGGGTCGAGTTCGACCCGGACCCGGCGATGACGGGCACGTCCTCGACGGCCTCGACGGCCGCCTCGACGACCTCGACGTGTTCGTCGTGGGAGAGCGTCGCGGACTCGCCGGTCGAGCCGACGGGGACGACGCCGTCGACGCCGGCCGCTTCGAGGCGTTGCACGTCGGCTTGGAACTGTTCGAAGTCGATACTGCCGTCCTCGTGGAACGGCGTGGTCATCGCGGGATAGACGCCGCGGAAGTCGAATGATGTCATTGTGGTTGGATGGTGTGGTGACGGTCGTGGAAGCGTTGATATCGGTCGTGTGACCGGAACGTGCGTCAGCCGAAGGCCGCCCGAGACGGGGTCGCTACTCCCGCAACGAGCGATTCAGTACGCACGTTTTTTCGAAAAGAAAGCGGCACGCGACGCTGTCGAGGGTGTGGTGACCTGCGAGAGCCGCGTCGCGTCGTTCACACCGGATGCAGGTGCCGGAAACGTAATATAACTTGCGCCGTCTGCAGGTCCTGCCGGAGCGAGTGGGCGGACTGAGAGGTGTCTCGGGACGCCTTCCGTCCGGTTCTCGGTCGGCGAGGTGGACGCCCGTCCGGGCCACCCCCGTTTCCCCGGATGGTTATTAGCCCGCGCCACCCAACCGTCGTACGAATGACAGAGATTCACCCCAACCAACGCGTCGCCATCCTCGCCGACGCGCAGAACCTCTACCACACGGCACAGAGCCTGTACTCACGGAACATCGACTACTCGTCGCTTCTCCAGAAGGGGACGGCGGGCCGCGCGCTCACCCGCGCCATCGCCTACGTCATCCGGGCGGACTCGCCCGACGAGGGGAGTTTTTTCGATGCACTCGTCGACATCGGTTTCGAGACGAAGATAAAGGACATCAAGACGTTCGGCGACGGCTCGAAGAAGGCCGACTGGGACCTCGGCATCGCGCTCGACGCGGTCAGCCTCGCCGACCACGTGGACACGGTCGTCCTCTGTTCGGGCGACGGCGACTTCGAGCGGCTCTGTACCCACCTCCGCCACGAGGGCGTCCGCGTCGAGGTGATGGCGTTCAGGGAGTCCACCGCCGAGGAACTCGTCGCGGCGGCGGACACGTTCATCGACCTCTCGGAGCGAAAAGAGACGTTCCTGCTGTAGTCGCCGGCTATTCGAACTGCGGAATCGCCGAGTCGCCGTCGATGTCGGGGCCGGCCGTCTCGCTCGGCCCGTCGGTCCCCGCGTCGTGGGCCTCGAAGAAGGCGACCGCGTAGGCGTACTGGAACGTCGCGAGAACCGTCTGTGTCACTATCGAGAGGACGGCGATAGCGGCGATTTCCATCGGCGCGAAGCCGACCCCGGCCTGCGCCGCCGCCGGGTTCGCCGCCTCCTGGACCTGCTGGACGCTCTGGAACGACACAAAGAGGATGACGCCCGTGGCGGGGATGCTGACGACGAGGCCGACAACGAACCGGATGACGGAGTAGCCGAGCGTGGGGACGACGTTGTGCCGGACGAGCCGATAGCTCTCGCCGAACGATTCGATGGGGTCCTTGTCGCCGACGACGACCGCGACCGGGTAGAACTGGATGAAGAAGCTGACGACGAGGTACACCAGTCCGAGGAGGCCCAGGACGGCGATGCCGACCAGGAAGCCGCCGCCGAGGGCGAGATTGGAGACGTCGCCACCGCTGGCTGCGAGGCCGCCGAGACCGAGCGAGACGGCCACGGCGACCACGATGATGACGAACACGATGCCGAAGGCGAGGACGATGCCGAGTTGGACGAAGTTCGCCAGGAGCACCGAGACGTACTTCTCGCGGCCGACGGCCGTGAGCGTCGACAGCGAGGTCGAGCCACCGCCACCGCGGTCGACCGCCTCGTCGGCCATGCCGTAGAGACCGGCGGCGATGAACGGCGTGACGAAGAACGTCGCCGCCATGAGAATGGTCGGAACGAACGGTATCTGCGCCAACTGCGTGGCGAGTTGCGGGAGCGTGACGAGGCCCAAGGCGAGACTGCCGAGGAACAACACCGGGTTCGACCGGATGCCCCGGAGGGCGGTCTGGAGGGATTCTATCGCGGCCATACCTCGACCTGTCGATGCGACGATACGTAAAACGGGTGGGTCGAACCGGCGACGGGCCGGAGCCGCGGCGGCCCCGGCCCCGCGCGAGCGACGGCTCAGGCCGTCGGCGTCGCCAGCCGAGCGACGGCTCAGGCCGTCGGCGTCGCCAGCCGAGCGACGGTGGCGACCGCGCCGACCGCCGCGATGGCGGCCAGCACCGTCGGGAGCCGCCAGTCGAGCGCCGTCCGCGTGAGAAGCATACTGCTCGCGAGCAGCAGCGCGGTCCCCACGGCGGCGAGTCGAACGTCCACGGACATACTCCGAGGGCGGTCTGTCCCGTACTTAGGGCTTTCCGTCTCGAACGTGCGTGCTAACCCGGTGCACGCGGCCGGACGGGACCGCGACCCACTTTAGCCGGCGGGGCGAACGGCGGGGTATGACCGAAGGCCACGCGACCGATTTGGACGACCTCCGGGTCGTCGCCGACTACCAGTTCGGGGCCGGCGCGGGCGACGCGCTGTTCCCGGTCGACGCCGACATCGAACTCTCGCGCTCGCGGAGCGGCCGCCCGCGACAGGTGTACGTCGAGGGCGACCGCGTCACCTCCTACGGCACCGACGGCCGGTTCACGCTCGGCGTCGCCGGCGGCCGCCGCCTCTACGACGCCCTCGACGCCGACGCCTACGTCGTCCGCGTCGGCGACGAGTCGGTGCCGTTCGTCAGCGACGGCAAGAACGCCTTCGCCAAGTTCGTCACCGACGCCGACCCGGCGGTTCGCTCGGGCGACGAGGTGTGCGTCGTCGGCCCCGACGGCGATCTCTTGGGCGTCGGTCGCGCGGAACTCTCCGCCGACGCGATGCTCGACTTCGAGGCGGGGATGGCGGTTCGCGTGCGCGAGGGCGCGGACGAGGAGTGAGGTGAAGTCGGGGGATTTCGGGCGTTACGCCGCTGTTGGGATTCTAGAGAGGTGGGAGAGATGGGGTGCGAGACGTAGAGGGTGAGTTCAGCACGACAAAGAGGCTCTACCCACAGACCACATTCTAAACCTCTCGTTCAGTTGGGGTCCGTATCAACTACCGTCTTAGCGTACTGATTTCGCCCAAATCGGTTCAATAATGTTACTTGGTTGGGGAGTCGTGATTTTCTATGGCTTCTGGGCGCTACCCTCGTATCACGGTTACTGAAGGCCCTCAACCCAGCAAGAAACCCTTCCAGCTCAGTATGGAGAAGCTACGCGATTTCTCATCCGATGCACCTGCTCAGATTCGGGGTTCATTTGAGAATCGTTCCTCCGAAGAGCAAACGGTTGGCTTCGGCGCAATCCAGCCGTACTCCAGTATCTGGAGTGAAGGCCAAGGATGGCTTGTTCTCATTCCGAGTGACCGTCAGGTACAGAGACACGCCTTCGGAACAAGATTATCCCGGACCGCTCGGTCGAGGGGTGCTGGCAGACGAATCTTGTTCACTTCGTTCTTCCTGACGTGCTTAGATGGCAGTCACTCGATGCGGGAGAGTGCATTCAGACCGAATACACTGTACTGCATTACCCGGAGCGGGAAATATTGGAGGCCACGATGGACAAGTGGGTGAGTAACCGACCCGAAGATATGGGTTGTCTTCCCGCAGGGGAACACCGCTTTACCGAATCATTTGTGCCGAAAGTTAGAGCGGACACGACATGGGAAGCGTTTGAGTGGAGCTATACACTCACGATTGAAGAATAGCTCTCCATCTGCCGACTCGGACGACCGAAGCCCGGCAAGTTACCATGACCGATTCGCGCTCTATCCAGCACAGCCGCAACAAACAATCACCGGCAGAGAACTTCGACGGCACCGGTTTTCAGAGGTACGGCGCGAGTCCGAGCGCCGAGACGAGCGGGACGCCCGCGACGACCGAGCCGACGAGGTAGCCGCCGATTGCGCCGCCGTTAAGAAGCGGCAGGCCGGCGTGCGCCCGCCCCTTCATCACGGCCCACATCAGCCCGGAGAACCCGGCGAACGTCCCGACCATGGCGAGGAGCGCCGGGAGGTTCAGCGCCGGGAGCGCGCCGACGCCGAGCGACGGCGCTTCGGAGAAGAACGCGCCCGAAGCGACCATCACGGTCGGCATGACCGCGTCGCCGAGGCCGATGAAGAAGGCGTCGCGTTCGCCGGAATCCGACTCGGCGTCGGTGTCGGCAGTGGTGTCAGCCGTCTCCGCGTCGGCCACCTCTGCCGGTTCGCCGCCGTCGGTCGCGTTCTCGCCGTCGCCGACCTCGTTGGCGTCGCGGTCGAAGTCGCTGTCGAGAAGCGAGTACGACAGCGTCGTCGGGATGACGAGCACGACCGGGATGCGGAGGTCCATCACGCCCTCCGCGAGGTCGAGCATGTGCTTGGTCTTGTAGACGCTGATGGCGTCGTAGACCGCGAGGACCGAGAGGAGCACGATAGCGGGCAACAGGCCGAAGCTGATGCCGAACAGGGCGGCCGCGCCCGCGCCCATGAGCACCCCGGCGGCGTCGATGACGTACCACTCGGGGTAGACGAGCAGCGCGAGCGCCACGGCCGCCGAGAGGCCGACGGCGACGAGCGCGCTGGGAATGAGCGCGGCGAAGACGTACCACGCGAGCAGGCCGCTCGTGAAGACGATGACGAGGCGGATGAGCTGGTCGAGGTCGTACTTGAACGCCGCGAGCATGAACGCGGTCATGACGATAATCGCGCCGATGTAGAGGAGGCTGTTCGTCGGGTCGGAGGGGTCTTCGACCGTCTGGTACCCCTGTTCGAAGAACGTCGGCACGAGGGCGAGCGCCCCCAGTTGCACGACGAGGAAGATGAGGGCGGCGAGGGCGACCCCCCGATAGGCGCGGCGTGACATGCAGGGGCGTTCCCACCCGAGGGGTATGGGGGTTGCGCTCTGGCGTCGTCAGCGAGCGTAGAGCTTGCTGCCGACGAGGCGGGCGGGCGAGCCGTCGTCCGCGGTGACGGCGACGTAGGGTCGGTCGACCGGGCCGAACACGTCGACGACCCGGCCGACGGTCGACAGCGATTCGTCGAGGACCATCGTACCGATGTCCGGGTGGTCGTCGTCGTCGAGGCGGACGATGGCGAGTCCCTGCGCCGTTCGGGAGACCGTGCCGATTCGTCGCATCAGTCGCGGAGGATTCCGACGTAGGCGGCGACCGCCTGCACGATGTCGTTTTTCGTGGCGTCGTCGGCGTTGTTCACGAGGACGCGCCCGCGGGTGTCGAACTCGCGGGAGTATCGCTTGTCCCGTTCGATGACGGCGTCGTAGCCGACCTGCTGGACGGCCTTCGCAATCTCGTCGACGGTCGGTTCTTCGACCGCCGCGGACTGGGCGACCCGCCGGCCCTCGCTGCGCGAGAGAGAGGCGTCGAGGTAGGCGGGGTAGATGACGTTCTCGACCATACCCGTGTGTCCGCCACCCGACGGTAATACGGTTGTGGTCTCACGGAGCCGGGAGCACGGGGTGGAGAAACGGAGACGGCGTGGGTCTCGGCGCGGTTATCGGCGGCGCGCGAGCAGGACCACCGCGCCGACGGCGGCGAGGCCGGCGACGACGCCGAACCCGGGCGCGTCGCTCTCGGTGGTCGATTCAGACGACCCGGTCGTCGCGGTCGATTCGGCCGCGTCGGTTTCGGTCGCGTCGGTTGCAGTCGCGTCCGCGGCCGTGGTCGTCTCAGTTGCGTCCTCGGTCGCGGATTCCGGGGACTCCGTCGCCGATTCGGTTTCGAGTTGCCGGTAGCGCTCGTAGGCGTCGGGGTGGACCGCTTCGAGAATCGCCTCGCTCGCCTCGATTGCCCGCGGGGCGGGCTGTTGGAGCTTGTGCGCCTCGATGACGATGACGTTACCCTCCTGTATCGCCGTCGTGCTGTTGTACGCCGGACTGCTCGGGACGGGCGCGTGGTCGGGGACGACGATGTACTCGGGGTTCATCTCGACGACGCGTTCCTCGTTAATCTGGACGAAGCCGGTGAGGTTCGCCTCCGCCGCGCCGTTGCGCAGGCCGGCGGTCGTCATGATGTCGGAGATGAACGTGCCCAACCCGGAGCTGTAGCCGAAAAAGGAGTTGAGGCCGACCGGGCGCTCCGCGCCGTCGAGGGCTTGTTCCATGTGCTGCATCGACTCGCGCATCTCGCTCGCGCGCTCGACGCCGGCCTCGCAGTTGCCGGTCATGCGGCCGACGCGTTCGACCTTGTCGGCGACGGCGTCGAGCGACTTCCCGGACTCGAAGACGACGACCGAGATGTCCGCCGAGCGAAGCTGTTCGATGCGGTCGGGCTCGGCGTTGTACGAGGAGTTCGGGACCAACACGAGGTCGGGTTCGAGACCGATGACCGCCTCGACGTTGAGCCCGCCGGAGCCGGAGACGTTCCCCTTTTCGGCCGCGCCGTCGAGGTACGTGGCGTACTGCGAGACGCCGACGACCTCGTCGCGCGCGCCGAGTTCCCACATGGTCTGGGCGGCGCTCGGGTTGGTCGTGACGACCCGCTCGGGGTCCTCGGCGATGGTGACGTCGGTCCCCGTGGCGTCGGTGACCGTCACCGGGAACGTACACGTCGCGGTCTGGTGCGGTGCCGCTTGCCCTACCGCGGCCGCGGCCGGTGCCGGAACCCCGGCGAACACGGTCGCGAACGCGAGCAGGGCGACGACGAGTTGTCGGTTCACGGTAGTGGCCTCAGCGGCTGTTCAATAAATATTTACCTACTGAAAGCGCGGTTGTGCTCAATGAGCGTTCGAACGCGGGCGACCACGTGGTCGCTCGGTCTCTCCGGGCTCCTGCTTTTGGTCGTCGTCGCGAGCGCCGGAATCGGGGCCGTGACCATCCCGCCGCGGACCGTCGCCGCCATCCTCGCGGACGCGTTGCCCGTCCCCGTCGGCGTCTCTCTCGGCGGCGCGACGGCCCTCCCCGTCGTCGGGCCGGTTCCGACGCCGACGCTGGAGTTCGCTTCGCCGTTCGAGTTCGCCGTCCCCAGACCCGCCCGCATCATCGTGCTCTCGGTCCGCCTGCCCCGCATCCTCCTCGCGGCGCTCGTCGGCTTCGCGCTCGCCACCGCGGGAACCGTGATGCAGGGCTTCTTCCGCAACCCGATGGCCGACCCCTCCATCGTCGGCGTCTCCTCCGGGGCCGCCGTCGGCGCGGTCGCGACCATCGTGCTGTCGCTTTCGATTCCGTTCGGGATGGAGGGCGCGGCGTTCGTCAGCGCCGTCGTCACCGCCTTCGTCGTCTACCTCATCGCCACCGAGAGCGGTCGGACGCCCGTGGCGACCCTGCTTCTCGCGGGGGTCGCCGTCCAGACGTTCCTCGGCGCGGTCATTTCGTTTCTCCTCCTCCAGAGCGGCGAGAGCCTCCGGCAGGTCGTCTTCTGGCTCATGGGCCACCTCGCGGGCGCGACGTGGAGCGAGGTCGGCATGCTCGCCCTCGTCCTGCCGCTTCCCTTCGTGCTCCTCGTGGCCCACGCCCGCGACCTGAACGTCCTGCTCCTCGGCGAGGAGGACGCCCACGCTCTCGGCATCGAAGTCGAGCGGACGAAACAGCTCCTCCTCGCCACCGCGAGCGTCGTCACCGCCGCGGCCGTCTCGGTCTCCGGCGTCATCGGCTTCGTCGGCCTCGTCGTCCCCCACATGCTCCGGCTCCTCGTCGGCCCCGACCACCGGGTGTTGCTCCCGGCGTCGGCGCTGGCGGGCGCGTCGTTCCTCGTCGCCACCGACACCGTCGCCCGCTCCGGCGGCGCGGAGATTCCGGTCGGCGTCGTCACCGCGGCCGTCGGCGCGCCCTTCTTCCTCTACCTGCTCCGCACGCGGGAGGTGCGCTCGCCGTGAGCGACCGCGACCCCGCCGCCGACGCGGATTCACCGGACTCAGACCCCTTCGGCGACGCCGACCCGGCGATTCGCCTCGACGACGTGTCGGTCTCCCTCGGCGGCACCCGGATTCTCGACGCCGTCTCGGTCGACGTGGGCGAAGGCACGTTCGTCGGCCTCATCGGTCCCAACGGCGCGGGGAAGACGACGCTCCTCCGGGTCCTCAACGGCGCGCTCGCACCCGACGAGGGAGCGGTCCGCGTCGCCGGCGAGGACGTCCACGCCCTGTCGTCGAAGGCGGCGAGCAGGGTCGTGGCGACGGTCCCCCAGACCACGAGCGTCACCTTCGACTTCCCCGTCCGCGACGTCGTCGAGATGGGCCGCACGCCACACCGCGGGCGCTTCGAGGGTTGGCGCGAGCGCGACGAGACCGCCGTCGAGGCCGCCATGCGCCGGACCGCCGTCGAATCGCTCGCCGAGCGCCCCGTCACGGAAGTCAGCGGCGGCGAGCGCCAGCGCGTCCTCATCGCCCGCGCGCTGGCACAGGAGACGCCCGTCCTGCTCCTCGACGAGCCGACCGCCAGCCTCGACATCAACCACCAGGTCCGCACGCTCGAACTCGTCTCCGACCTCGTCGCCGACGGGACGACCGCGGTCGCGGCCATCCACGACCTCAACCTCGCGGCCCACTACTGCGACGCGCTGGTCCTCCTGTCGGGCGGGCGCGTCCTCTCGGCGGGCGACCCCGCGGCGGTGCTCTCCGAGGAGAACCTCCGCGAGGCGTTCGACGCCGAGGCGGTCGTCTCGCGGCACCCCGTCACCGGTTCGGTGTACGTGACCGCCCTCCCACCGCCTTCGGACGACGCCAACGGCCGGGTCCACGTCGTCGGCGGGGGCGGCACCGGCGCGCGGGCGCTCCACCTGCTGTCGGCGGCCGGCTACGCGCTGTCCGCCGGCGCGCTCAACGAGGGCGACACAGACGCCGAGGCCGCCCGCGGGGTCGGCGCGGACCTCGTGACCGTGCCGCCGTACTCGCCGGTCGACGACGCCGCGCGGGCCGCGGTCGAGTCGCGGGTCGAAGCCGCCGACGTGACCGTCGTCGCCGACGTGGAGGTCGGCGGCGGCAACCTCGCCAACCTCGAAGCCGCGGCCGAGGCCGACCGCCTCGTCCTCGTCGAACAGCGACCGTTCTCGGAGCGGAACTACGCCGGCGACGACGGCTTCGCGGTCTACGAGCGCCTGCGGGAGCGCGGCCGAGTCGTCGAACCGGGCGACCTCCTGTCTGTCGTCGGCGAACTCGCCTGCGACTCGTTCCGGGAGCGCGACGGCGGACCCACCGACTCCGACGACGGTGAAGGCGGTTCCGACGACGGTGCAACCGGCCCCGAGGACCGCGAGACGCCCGCGAGCGCCGACTCCACCGACTCCACCGACTCCACCGACCGCGAATCGACCGACTCCGACACTGTCACCGACGGCCGAGCGTCGGACTTATTTTCCAGTTAAGCTGTCGTTGCGCGGTGCTACGGGCAGTATATTCAAGCCCTGAGCGCGCGTCTAGTAGTACGATTTCTGAGAGGAACACGGCCATGAAACTCGCACTCATCGGTATCGGACAGGCTGGCGGCAAGGTAGTCGACGCCATCGTCGACTACGAGCGACGGACGAACACGGGGTTCGTCGTCGACGCAATCGCCGTCAACACGGCCCGCTCGGACCTCCGGGGGCTCCGAAACATCCCCGAGTCGCGGCAGGTGCTCGTCGGCCTGACCCGCGTCAAGGGCCACGGCGTCGGCGCGGACAACGAACTCGGCGCGGAGGTGACCGCAGAAGACGTCGGCGAGGTGCTCTCGATGGTCGACGACCTCCCGGTCCACGAGATAGACGCCTTCCTCGTCGTCGCCGGCCTCGGCGGCGGCACCGGCTCCGGCGGTGCGCCCGTCGTCGCGCGCGAACTGAAGCACATCTACACCGAGCCGGTCTACGGGCTCGGCGTCCTCCCCGCGCGGGACGAAGGCGGTATCTACACGCTCAACGCCGCGCGCTCCTTCCAGACGTTCGTCCGCGAGGTCGACAACCTCATCGTCTTCGACAACGACGCCTGGCGGAAGACCGGTGAGTCGCTCGAAGCGGGCTACGGCAGTATCAACGCCGAACTCGCCCGCCGCCTCGGCGTGCTGTTCAGCGCCGGCGAGGGCGACGGCTCCGGCGCGGTGGCGGAGTCCGTCGTGGACGCCTCCGAGATAATCAACACGCTCGCCAGCGGCGGCATCTCGACTATCGGCTACGCCTCCGTCGAACTCGACCGCCCGAAGCGCGGGCTTCTCTCCCGGCTCTCCGGTGGGGCGGCCGACGCCGTCGACGCCGCTGACGGCGGCGACTCGACGAACCGAATCACCAGCCTCGTGCGCCGCGCCACGCTCGGCCGACTCACGCTGCCGTGCGAGATTTCCGGCGCGGAGCGCGGCCTCGTCGTCGTCGCCGGCCCGCCGGACGTGCTCTCGCGCCGCGGTATCGAGCGCGCGCGGACGTGGCTCGAAGACGAGACCGGGACGATGGAGATTCGCGGCGGCGACTACCCCGTGGGGTCGAACTTCGTCGCCGCGGTCGTGCTCCTGTCGGGCGTCTACGACGTGCCGCGGGTGAAAGAACTGCAGGCGGTCGCCATCGAGACCCAACGCGACATGCTCGCCAAGCGCGAGTCGAGCGCGGCGTCGCTCGACGACCTCATCTCGACCGGCGACGACCGCATCGAACCGCTGTTCTGAGCTTTTTTCGTTCCTCTCTCCTTCGTCCACGGGGAAGGGTCATAGTGACGCGGTACCAATTGGCGAACGATGGCCGAGTACCCGCTGAAACAACGCTTCGTGCTCGACACCTCGCTGTTTCTCTCCGAGGAGATTCGAGACGACGACGAGACGTTCGAGGAGGGAATCGAACGGCTCCTCGACACCATCGCCGCCGCGCGACTGGACCTGAACATCTCGTGTTACATGCCGCCGTCTATCGCCGCGGAGTTGGAACACATCCTGCGCGACCGCGGCGTCTCGGAGGACGTGCTCGGCAAACTCGACACGTGGGTCATCAAGAAACACCCCGACCGCTACGAGGTGTACATCCCCGCGGAGGTCGTCTACCGCTTCATCGACGAGATGTCCGACCGGGTCAACCGCGGCCTCCGCGTCTCCGAGAAGGCCGTCCGCAAGGCCGAGGAGTCGAAACGGCGCTCCAACGGCGGGTCGAAGCTCTCCGACGTGGACAAGGTCATCTCCGACCTCCGCGAGGACTACCGCGGCGCGCTCAGACAGGGCGTCCTCGACTCCCGCGAGGACTTCGACCTCCTCATCCTCGCGCGCGAACTGAACGCCGGCGTCGTCACCGAAGACACGGGCATCATCAGTTGGGCCGCCGACTTCGGCCTGCGGAACCTCCGCGGCCGGGCGTTCCCGACCCTCTTAGAGGAGTACCTCATGGCGCTCGACAGCCCGCGCCCGTGGAGCAGGGGCGACGACGGCGTCGACGCCGACCGACTGTGACTCCGCCGTCGCTCTCGCCCCGACACCTACGCCATCGAGTCGAGGTCGACGTAGCTCCCCTCGAACGCCGATAGCCACTGCGTCAGTTGGTCTTCGGGCGTCGCGTCAGCCGGGTAAATCGTACACTCCTCGCGCCCGTCGGGATGGGTGGTCAACCGCGACGCGAGCCGCGGCCGTTCGGGGTGTTCGCGCCCCGAGTCCGGCGGGTGCACCGGCTCCGACCCCATCAGCGGTCTCCTCCGAGGGCGACTTCGAGCCCCCGGTCGTCGTTCAGCGACACCGTGACCGACTCGACGCTCGACCGATACTGGTGCGTGTGGGTCCCGTTCGCCCGCAGTTGCAGGGTCTCTTCGAGCAGGCCCGCCTCCGAGAGCTGTTCGACCTTCCGGTAGGTCGTCGACAGCGGCACGTCGCACGCCTCGGAGAGGTCCTGCGCGGTCATCGGCTCGGCCGCACCCTGAAGGGTGGTGAGGATTCGCCGGCACGCGTGGTCCGAGAGCGCTTCCAGCACCTGTTCCGCCTCCAGTTCGGCGGGCGTTGGTCCGGTCGGCTTGCGTCTGAGGCCGGTCTGCATGCTCATCCGTAGATTCGCCCGCGTCGCCCGTCGAAGGGCACCCAGAATATAGGGGGCGCTTTATAGCTCCGTGACCGGCCGCGGTCCGCTCAACGGCGGGCGGCGACTGGAAACGGACCACGATATAAAGGCCCGGTGTATCGGGGGTGTTTATATCAGGGGCTGGGGCGACTTCGTACTCTTATGACGAGCGCAGCGGGTATCAGAGCGGAGTTGAAGGTGACGGGGCCGGACGGGTGTCCCGTCGCAACGGTCTCCGAGGGGGACACCTCGGGTTACGCGCTCTCGCGGAGCATGGCTCCCAACGAGCGCGGGTCGGTCGTCGAGGAGTTCGTCTTCGACGACGACGACGGGGTTCCCGAGGAGATGGAACGGCTGTTCGAGTACGGCGACGGCAGCGTCTACCGGTTCGACCGCGAGGGCGGCATCGGCTGTCCCTGCGAGCGCGTCGAGGCGTTCGACTGTCCGGTCGTGGACGTACAGACGCGCGACGGCGCGCTGTTTCTGACGTTCCACGCGCCCGACGTGGAGACGCTCCGCGACGTGGTCGCGTCCCTCCGGGAGTCGTCGGGGTCGGTGGACGTGCGCCGACTGCTCCAGTCGTCGACCGACGAGTCGCGGGACCTCGTGTTGGTCGAGCGCGGCCAGCTCACCGACCGCCAGCGCGAGGTGCTGGAGACGGCCCACGAGATGGGCTACTTCGACCACCCGCGGCGCGCGAACAAAGGCGAGGTCGCGGCCGAACTCGGAATCACGACCTCGACGTTCTCCGAGCACCTCGCCATGGCCCAGAAGAAACTCATGGGTGCCATCCTGCAGGAGTGACGAGATGAGACGTATCGACGGGGTATCAGTCCCCCGCGAATGCAGGGTGCGCCCCCTCGGGTCCCCGCGGCGTACCACTAGTCGGTGAGCAACGATGCGCGAGTTCGACGTGACCTGTCCCGAGTGCGGCGAGCGCTACCGGGTCAACGAGCCGATGATGCGGACGCTCCGGGAGACCGGCTGCGTCCTCTGTACCGCGCCGCTGAACGACGCCCCGAAGTCCGCGTGACGACGCCGCCGGGCGACCTGCCCGCGGACTGAGAGGTCGCTCGTCCGGAACGACGCGAGGATAGTGCCGACGCCGCGACCGCTCACGCTTACTCGACGACGACGACGCCGACCATGCCGAGCGTCTCGTGGGGGACGCAGACGTATTTGTACTCGCCGGACTCTTCGAACGTGTACTCGAAGGTGTGACCCTCGGAGACGGTGAGCTCCGACTCGAACAGGCCGTCTTCGCGGTTGACGACGTTGTGCGTCCCGCCGTTTCCGGTCCACTCCCAGACGACCGTCGTCCCCGGCGAGACCCGCACCGCGGCGGGAGCGAACGCGTAGCCGCCGCCGTTGCCGGCCGCGCCGACCGCGACCGTGACGCTGTCCTGTCCCGTCAGGTCGTGGACGCCGTCGTAGTTACCCGTCCGGTCGAACCAGCCGCCGAAGTCCCGCATCTCGTGTTCGGGGGTGTCTTCTTCGTCGGACGAGTCGCCGTCTCCGTCGCCCGCGCCGCCGGAGCCGCCGCCGGACGAACTCGAACAGCCCGCCAGGAGCGCGATACCTGTCGACGCCGCCGTTGCGTGGAGGAACGACCGTCGGGAGAACCGTTTCGTCATTAGCTGGCGCTAGTGAGTGGCCGAACAAGTCGAAAGCTTCGATTCCCACGCGCTGAAAACGGGCGAAACGAGCGTGGCCGTCCCGCCCGAAGGCGACGACATGGACGACGACGACCCGAGGCGACGACCGCGAATCGACGGCAGCCGCCAGTGGGAAGTGTTCTACCGCGACGTGCCGACCGAGCCGATGCGCCACGTCGGGAGCGTCACCGCGCCCGCCGAGGACCTCGCGACCGAGCAGGCGCGGACGCTGTTCGGCGACGGCGACGCTGACCTCTGGCTCGCGCCGGCCGACGAGTTCCTCCGACTCGGTGGCAACGACCTCGCGGCGAAGGGCGAGGGGTCGAACGGCGGGATGGAGCACGACGACGGCGCGGGAGACGCCCGTGGTGCCGAAAACGGGGTGTCGGCCGAGTGATTTCCATCAGCAAGCTCCTGTGCGGACAGGGAGCCGAGGGCGACGGTCTCCGCTACGACGACCCCGACGCCGACATCGAACAGATACGCGAGGAGAAACAGAAGCGCCCGGTCGTGGTCTGGAACACGACGCGGCGCTGTAACCTCTACTGCGAACACTGCTACGCCGGGGCCGACCTCGACCCCGCGCAGGGCGAACTCTCGACCGCCGAGGCGAAGGGTCTCATCGACGACCTCGCGGCCTACGACGTGCCGGTCCTGCTGTTCTCGGGCGGCGAACCGCTCGTCCGCGAGGACCTCGTCGAACTCGTCGACTACGCCACCGACGCCGGCATCCGGGCGGTGCTTTCGACCAACGGGACGCTCATCACCGAGGAGAAAGCGCGCGCGCTCCGCGACGCCGGGCTCTCCTACGCCGGCGTCTCCGTCGACGGCTTGGAGGAGCGCAACGACCGCTTCCGCGGGAAAGACGGCGCGTTCGACGCCGCCGTCCGCGGCATCGAAAACTGCCTCTCGGTGGGCCTCAAGACCGGCCTCCGGTACACCATCACCGAGCACAACGCCGCCGACATGGAGGACGTGGTCGACCTGCTGTACGACGTGGGCGTCGACCGCTTCTGTTTCTACCACCTCGACTACGGCGGCCGCGGCGGCGACATCGCCGACGCCGACCTCGACGACGAGGCCCAGCGCCGCGCCGTCCGCCGGCTGTTCGACATGACCCGCGAGTACCACGCCGAGGGCGAGGAGATAGAGACGCTTCTGGTCGGCAACTACGCCGACTCCGCCTACGTGGTCGAGTACGCCCGCGACGAACTCGACGCCGACCACGCCGACCGGATTCACCGCTACCTCCGCGTCAACGGCGGCGACCCGACCGGCGAGCGCGTCGCCGACGTGGACTACCGCGGCGACGTGCACCTGACGCAGTTCTGGCAGGGCTACAGCCTCGGCAACGTCCGGGACCGCCCGTTCGGCGACATCTGGGACGACGAGTCGAACCCGCTTCTCACCAAGCTCCGCGAGCGGGAAGAGCATCTGACCGGCAAGTGTGCTTCGTGCCAGTATCGGGACGTCTGCCGCGGCTCCTCGCGGCTTCGGTCGCTCGCGGCAACGGGCGAACTGTTCGGCCCCGACCCGCAGTGTTACCTGACGGCCGACGAGCGCGGCGCGGGTGCCGACGCGAGTCCGGGCGCGGCCGACTGAAGTTCCCTTTCACCCGCTGGGAACGCACCCTACGCTTATTTTTCGGCGAGTCCAACCGCGGCTATGGAAACCAAACGAGGAGTCCCGAACATCCTCGGGAACGGGCTCGTCGGCGTCGGTCTCGTCATCTTCGCCGTCGCGGTCGCGGACGCGGTCGGCGTCGTGGACGCGCGATTCTCGCCGGGCGTCTACCTGATTTTCGTGGCGATTAGCTTCGTCCTCGCGTGGCTGTTGCGGTCTTTGACGTAGGGCGCATCGAAAAGAAATCGAGAGAATACGGAACGCCGAGCGCGGGCCGTGTATGCCGCCTATTCGGCCGCGCCCGCGGCCGCCCGCTTCTCCTCGCGTTCGAGCTCTTCGAGGTAGTCGTCGGCGTCGAGGGCGGCCTTCACGCCCATGCCGCCGGCGGTCGCGGCCTGCTGGTAGTGGTAGTCGACCACGTCACCCGCGGCGAAGATGCCGGGCACGTCGGTCGCGGTCTGGCCGCCGCCGGAGCCGCCCTTCGCGATGATGTAGCCGTCGTCGTCGCGCTGGACGCCCGTGCCGTCGAGGTAGTCGGCGTTCGGCGTGTGGCCGATGGCGTAGAACACCGCGCCCACGTCGAAGTCGAACTCCTCGGTCTCGGGGTCGTCGAGCTTGTCGCTCGGGTGGCCCTCGGGGTTGCGGACGAGTGTCACGTGGTCGACGCCCTCCTCGGGCGAGCCGTGAAGCTCCGTCGCCTCGGTGTTGAGCATGAGTTCGATTTCGCCCTCGTCGACCTTCTCCATCAGGCGGTCGACCCAGTAGTCCTCGGCGCGGAACTCCTCGCGGCGGTGGACGAGGTACACCGTCGAGGCGAACTTGGTGAGGAAGTTGGCCTCCTCGACGGCGGCGTCGCCCCCGCCGATGACCATGATCTTCTCGTCGCGGAAGAACGCGCCGTCGCAGGTCGCACACGTCGAGAGGCCGTAGCCCATCAGGTTCTCCTCGCCGGGGATGCCGAGGGTGCGGGCCGACGCGCCCGACGCCGCGATGATGGCGTCCGCGGTGTACACGTCGCCGTTCTTGAGCGTGACCGTGAACGGGCGCTCGGAGGCGTCGACGTCCTCGATGATGCCGTGGCGAATCTCCGTGCCGAAGCGCTCTGCCTGCTCTTTCATGTTGTTGATGAGCTCCGGCCCGGAGATGCCCTCGGGGAAGCCGGGGTAGTTGTCCACCTCGGTCGTGAGCGTGAGCTGTCCGCCCGGCTCGTCGCCCTCCAGCACCAGCGGCTCGTTGTTGGACCGGGCCGCGTAGATGGCCGACGAGAGTCCGGAGATGCCCGAGCCGGCGATGATGAGTTTCCTGTGTTCCACGAACGAATCGGCGTCCTCTGTCATAGCCGATAGTTCGCTACACCGGCGTCTTAAGGTTTCGCTGTATTGCGAGGAGCGCTACACCACCGGCACGATAACGCATGCCACGGCGCTCGCGGCCCGCGGAGCGAAAGACCGGTATCCGTCGCCGACGCATCACTCCGCATGGCCGCCGACCTACAGGAGAAGACGAACCGCTACGAGGGGATGCTCGCCGACGCGCTCGACGAGGCGGTGCAGGCCGTCCCCGACGAGACGCACCTCGGCGAGGCCGCCGCCGACTGCCTGGAGATGGCCGAGTCCTACCTCGACGACGGCCGCCACTTCAAGGAGGCAGACGACTGGGTGAACGCGCTGGCGTCGTTTTCATACGGTTACGGCTGGCTCGACGCGGGCGTCAGGATGGGGCTGTTCGACGTGCCCGACGGCTCGCACCTGTTTACGATGTGACCGGCGTCGCACCTGTTCGCCGTGTGACCGATTTTTCTCCGACGGGCGCGTACGACACGCGAACAGATGTCCCCAACCGCCGTCGTCGCCGCCACTGCCGCCGTCGCTCCCGCCGTCGCTCGCGTTTCGGACGCCCAGCGAACGCTCGAACAGCGGTTCGCCAACCCGTTTCTGCGTCGCGTGCTCCGCTCGCCGCTCCATCGACTCGCCAGTCGCTGGTTCGTGCTCGTCTCCTACGTCGGCCCCAAGAGCGGCCGACGGTACACGTTCCCCGTCGCCTACGCCGTCGCGGGCGGCGGTATCGTCGCCGTCACGCCCGAGGCGGAGAGCAACTGGTGGAAGAACTTCCGCCGGCCGATGGCGTGCCGCCTGTGGTACCGCGGCCGGCGGCGCGAGGCGACCGGCGAGGTCGTCACGGGCGAGTTCGCCGCGGACCTGCTCGACCGCTACGCCGCGGCGCACGGCCTGTTGGCTCGCGAACTCGGAATCTCGGAGGACGGCGGGAGTCGCGTCGCCGGTGACGAGGCGGCGCGGGACGACCTCGCGGTCGTGCTGTTTCGGTTCGACTGACTACTCGAACCGGAACGTCGCGCCGTCGGGACCGTCTTCGACGTCGACGCCGAGCGCCGTCAGGTCGTCGCGCAGGTCGTCGGCGCGCTCGTAGTTGCCGGCCTCGCGCTCGGCCTCGCGCACGTCCAAGACGAGTTGGACGAGGTCTTCCGCGACGGACACGTCGCCGCCCTCGCCCGCGCCGCCGAACGAGAGGCCGAACACCTCGCCGCCGAGGTCCTCGAACGCCTCGATTGCCCGCCGGAGCGCGCGGTAGTCGTACTCGTCGGCGTCGGCGACGTGGCGGTTGACCGCGCCGGCGAGGCCGAGCAGTTCGGCCATCGCCTCGCGGACGTTGAAGTCGTCGTTCATCGCCTCGCGGAAGTTCTCGCGGGTCGCGGTCACCGTCTCGCGGAGAGCCTCGGCCTCGACTTTCGTCCGGGCGTCGGGGCTGTCGACCGCGTCGACGGCCGACTCGTAGGCGCGTTCGAGGCGCTCCCAGCGCTCCTCGGCCTCGGCGATGGTCTCCTCGGAGTACGTCTGCTCGGAGCCGTAGGCCGTCGAGAGGTAGAACGTCCGAATCACGTCCGCGCCGAACTCGTCGAGCGCGTCGCCGACGGTGAAGAAGTTGCCGAGGCTCGAACTCATCTTGTCGCCCTCCGTCTGGAGCAGGCCGACGTGGAGCCAGTAGCGAGCGAACTGCTGGCCGGTCGCCGCCTCCGACTGGGCGATTTCGTTCTCGTGGTGCGGGAACACGAGGTCGCGGCCGCCGACGTGGATGTCGAGGGTGTCGCCGAGGTGCGTCATCGACATCGCCGAGCACTCGATGTGCCAGCCGGGGCGGCCCTCGCCCCACGGCGACTCCCACGTCTCGCCGCACGGCTCGTGGAGCGGTTCGAGGTCGGGGTTCCGGTGTTCGGCGGCCGTCTTGGGGTCGACCGCGCCGGCCTTCCAGAGCGCGAAGTCGGTCGGGTTGCGCTTCTCGGAGCGCTCGTCTTTCGTCGCCCGCGACTCCAGTTCTTCGAGCTTCTGGTTCGAGAGCTTCCCGTAGTCGTCGAACGTGGACACGTCGAAGTAGACAGAGCCGTTGGACTCGTAGGCGTGGCCGCGGTCGACGAGCGTCCGAATGAGGTCGATAATCTCGGGGATGTGCTCGGAGACGCGCGGGTAGACCTCGGCGCGCTTCAGATTCAGCCCGCGCATGTCGCGAATCACGTCGCCGACGAAGTGCTCGGCGACGCCCGCCTCGTCGTCGCCGAGGTCGTCCTCGCCGATGCGGGCGGCTATCTTCTCGTTCACGTCGGTGAAGTTCTCGACGTGGCGCACGTCGTAGCCCTCGTAGGCCAGCCAGCGGTGCATCAGGTCGGCGTGCATCCACAGGCGGGCGTGGCCGAGGTGCGCGTGGTCCGAGACCGTCAGTCCGCAGACGTAGAGCAACACTTCGTCGCCGTGCGACTCGAACTCCTCGCGCTCTCCCGTCAGGGTGTTGGTCACGGACAGGGTCATCGGACTCGGCTACTCCCGGCACCACTTTCAACCCGTCGGAAACACGGTCGGTTCGGAGCCGATACGAAGTCGGCCCGGCGGGGCGACCGCCGCGCCGTCGTCACCTCCTCGCGGCGGCTACTTCGTCCACTCCGGGCGGTCGGCCTCGCCGCGGCGAATCTTCGCCAGCGTCTCCTCCGAGAGCAGTCGCTTGACGAACGCCGGAATCCGGTCGGTCGGGTCGCCGTCGGCCGGGTCGCCGCCGGTCGCTGGCGCGGTCGCGGATTCTGTCTCGCTCCCGCCCGCGCGGTCGGCGTTCGCCGCCGACGCGAGCGCGTAGTGCCCGCCTCTGGTGGCGACGCCGCCGTCGGTCGTCGTCTCCGCGCGCCGGCGGAACGATTCGAGGTCGGCCTCGCGGTCCAAGTCCTCGACGGCCGTGTCGAGGTCGGCGGCCTGTTCGGCCTGCTCGGAGACGCTCTCGGAGATGCGGTCTATCTCGGCGGTCACCTCGTCGACCTGCGTCGCCGCGTCGTCGACGAAGGTGGCGATGTCGGAGGTGAGCGTCGCCTGCTCGTCGGTCGCCCGCGCCACCTCGTCGATGCCGTCGGTCACGTCGGCGACCGAGTCCGTTATCTCGTCGAGGCTCTCGACGGTCGACTCGACCCGCTCGATACCGTGGTCGATGTTCTCGTCGGCCGACGACAGCGCCTCGGCGGTGTCCTCGATGTGGTCTGTCACGTCCTCTATCATCTGGCCGATGCGCTCGGCCTGCGACTTCGACTCGTTGGCGAGCGACTTCACCTCGTCGGCGACGACGGCGAAGCCGGAACCGGCCTCGCCGGCGCGGGCGGCCTCGATGGAGGCGTTGAGCGCGAGCAGGTTCGTCCGGTCGGCCACCTCGTCGATGACCTCGACGATGTCCTGAATCTCGTCGATGGCGGCCACGAGCGCCTCGACGTTCACGGTTATCTCGTCGCGGTCGTCGCCGACCTGCCGCATCGCGTCGATCGCCTCGCCGGCCTCGGCGCGGCCCTCCTCGGCCCGCGTGGTGGCCTCGTCGCTCCGCGAGGAGACGTCGTCGGCGGTGGCCGCGACCTCCTCGACGGTCGCGCTGAGGTTCGACAGCTCGGCGGCGATTTCCTCGGTCATGTCGGCCTGCCGAGCCGCCAGCTCCTCGATTTCGGCGATGCTCTCGCTCGTCCCGGCGGTCTCCTCGTGGAGCTGGGATGCGACCGATTCGAGGTCCCCGCGGCTCTCTCTGGCCCGTCTGACCTCCTCGCGGACGTCCAGCGAGTACGAGTAGAGGTAGGTCGCGTTGACGACCTGTCGGTCGAGGTTGAGCCCGCGGACGACGGCCATCATGTCCGCGAACGCCTCGTCGACGGCGGCTTCGACGCGGTCGGCGTCCTCGCCCGACAGCGACTCGGTGGCGTCGGCGACGGCGCGCCCGCGGAGTTCGTCCGCGAAGATGCCGGTGACGTTGGCGAACATCCCGCCGAAGTAGTGCAGCGGCATGTCGAGTTTGTCGTGGAGCAGGCCGATTTGCGTGCGCGCCGCGTAGTGGTTCCGGTCGTAGTTCCCGTCGGTGAACGAGCGGTAGTAGCCGGAGACGACCGCCCGGAGCCCGTCGAGGTCGCTCTCCGAGCGGTCGACCACGTCCACCGTCCGCTCGTTGGCGAGAATCGGCTCGACGAATCCGTCGACGAGCGCCTCGTCGCGGGCCTCGACGACGCCCCGGAGGTCGGCGAGGCGCGCGGCGTCCTCGTCGTCGAAGCCGACGAACGACTGCCGCCAGCCCAACTCGTCGGCGTCGAGGTCGAGCTCGGCGAGGAGTTCCGTGGATGAAAGCGAGATGTTGCCGTCGTCGTCGCGTGGGCTGGGCGAAACCATTGACGAATTCAGCGACTCCGACGTAATAAGCGCCGGCCGCCGGATATCACGGTTGATAGCCTCGAATCAGACGTATAAATCGCTGACGGCGGACTCGACGACGCGGAGGGCGGCGGCACCCTGTCGGCGCGGGACGACCACGGCGAGCGCGTCGCCCGCGACGCCCGCGGCGTCGACGACGACGGACTCGGCGTCCAGTCGGGAGAGGACGGCGGTGAGGACGGTCGGGTCCACGTCGCCCTCGGCGATGATAGCCGTGAGCGGGCCGCCGCTCGCGAGGTCGACGCCGGCGACCGAGAGCACGGGGTCGTCGTCGGCCTCCTCGACGTCTTCGCCGACGAGGCCGACGCCGCTTCGCATCGTCACGGCGGCGTCTCGGGGGTCGGCTTCGAGGGGCGGGAGGTCGTCGGCGAACCGGCGGAGCGCGGCCGCGACCGCCTCGTCGTCGCCGAGGTCGAGTTCGGCCGCGGCGGCGGCGTAGTTGACGACGCCCGCGCGGAGCGCGGCGAGGAGATACGGTCGTTCGCGGACTGCGTCGCGCGCGTCGGCGGCGAGGGACATGGCTCCGTGGTGGTCGGGCGTGCGCAAAAAACCGCCGCTCGTCGGCCGCCGTCCGGGTCGCCGACGGGACCGGCACCGCGGCGCACCGCGACGCGTCGGCTGAACGAGTGGCGAACGCGAGTTGTCCGAACCCGAAGATTCCTTTCTCCGATGCGAAGTCCATAAGACACTCCCCTCGTAACCCCCGGACATGCAAGCTCTGGTCATCGTGGCGCACGGGTCGCACCTGAACCCGGATTCGAGCGCCCCCACCTACGACCACGCGGACACGGTCCGCGAGGTGGGCGCGTTCGACGAGGTGCGGACCGGCTTCTGGAAGGAAGAGCCGTCGATCCGCGAGGTGCTCCGGACCGTGGAGGCCGACGAGGTGTACGTCGTCCCGCTTTTCATCAGCGAGGGCTACTTCACGGAGCAGGTCATCCCGCGGGAACTCCGCCTCGACGGGTGGGACGTGGCCGACTGGGACTCCGACGGTCTGTCGGCGTCGCACGTCACCCTCACCGCGAGCGACGTGCCCGAGAAGACGATTCACTACTGCGGGCCGGTCGGGACGCACGCGGCGATGACCGACGTGTTAGTCCGCCGCGCCGAGACGGTCACCGGCGACCCGAACGTCGGCGACGGCTTCGGCCTCGCCGTCGTCGGCCACGGGACCGAGCGCAACGAGAACTCCGCGAAGGCCATCGAGTACCACGCCGACCGCATCCGCGAGATGGACCGCTTCGACGAGGTACAGGCGCTCTACATGGACGAGGAGCCAGAAGTGGACGACGTGACCGACTACTTCGACTCCGAGGACGTGGTGGTCGTCCCGCTGTTCATCGCCGACGGCTTCCACACCCAAGAGGACATCCCGGAGGACATGGGCCTCACCGACGACTACCGCGCGGGCTACGACGTGCCCGCGGAGGTCGACGGCCACCGCATCTGGTACGCGGGCGCGGTCGGGACCGAGGGCCTCATGGCCGACGTGGTGCTCGAACGCGCCGCCGACGCGGGTGCCGACATCGGTAACAGCCTCGAAGTCGTGCGCGAACGCACCCGGAAGACGCCGCAGGAGGCGAACTGATGGGACACCACCTCGACGCCCTCGTCGACGCCGCGGCGACCGGCGACGGCGTCTCGCTCGACGGTCTCGTCGTCACCCACGGCGACGACGGCTACCGGCTCGAAACGCCCGACTCGACGCTCTCGGGGCTCACGGAGGGCGGTCTCCGCGAGGCCCTCGCCGACTGCGACGACTACGCGACGAACTGGTACTTCTGGTCCGAGGTGGTCGACGAGTCCAGCCCCCAGCGGCGGGCGTTCCTCCGCTGGGTCGAGGGCGCGCCGGTCGATGCGGGCGGCGACGGCGACGGCGATGGAGACGGCGGCGATAACGACGCCGACGCCGACGCCGACGCCGCTTCCGTCCCCGAGCGCTACGACGCCCTCCGAGACGGTGTCAGCCGCGAGTGGGGCCAACTGCTCGTCACGGCCACCGTCGACGACCGCGGCGAGCGGTCCTACGAACTCCGCCACGCCGACGAGGCCGACGCCGACCGCGACGCCCTCGACGCCTACCGCGAACCGCTCGCGGCCCGGCAGTTGGCGACCTACGACGAGAAGGGTCGGTACCGCCCGCTGAAGTCCGGCAACAACCTCGCCGGCGGCTGGGTGTTCCCCGACCTCGACGGCCGCGACCTCGTGGAGACCGTCGAGACGTTCTACCCCGCGTCGGTGCCGAACTGGTACCGCGAGCGCCGGGGCGAACTCGACGTGGCACACTGGGAGGACGCCGTCGGCCGCCAGACCGGGATGTACAGCGTCGTGAAGACGTGGAACCGCGGCGACGGCCACGAGCACGTCGACTGGGTCGCGGAGGCCTGCTGTGACGACAGCCAGTGCGTCAAGCGCCGCGAGTGGCAGTACGACGACGGCACCGACCTCGACGTCGACGGCGGCGACGGCGCGTTCCCGTGCCGTGAGCCGTGTTCCGTCGTCATCGCGGCGTCCCGAAAGTGGACGCGGCTGGAGGGCGAGGAGACCCAAACGTACGAGTTCGAACTCACGCCCTCGGAGAAAAAACAGGTCGAGGACATCATCGACGCCGTCGCGGACGGCCGCACCGACGACATCCGCGAGGCCGACGTGTACGAGGGCGCGAACCGCTACCGGGCGCGGTTCCTGCGCGCGAAACTGTTCGACGACGAGGGGAACCTCGGCGGCGTCCCGACCGACGCGCCCGACGACGAGTAGGCCGCGCCGCGAGCGCTCTGCGGTTCGTTTTCGGGGGCCGCGATACCGTCACCGCATCGTCAGCACCAGCGCCGCGAGGACGACGCCGACGACGACGCCGGCACCGAGGGTGATCGCGAAGCTCTCGAACAGCGAGGCGAGGGCCACCGCGAGGACGAGCGCGAGGAGCGCGAGGCCGAACACCGGGGCCGCACGCGGGTCGACGCTCGGGAACACGTCGGCGATGCTTTCGGTGACGCTCGGTTCGGGCTCGGGTTGCTTGGGTTTTGAGAGCGTCTCGTCCACGTCGACCGGCGGTTTGCCACCGGAGCCGGGTTCGACGGTCACGTCGACGTATCTCGTCTCCGAGCCGTGGCCGGAGACGATTTTGAGCTTCCCCGACACCGGTTCGGGCGGCGAGGTGACGAACACCTCGACGGTCTTGGTCTGGCCGCCGTCGACGAAGTGGTTCCCTTCGGACAGGCTCGCCGCGCGCGAGAGTTCGTCGTCGATGTGGAGGTAGACGTGCACCGCCTGCCCCTCGTTCGCGAGTTCGACCGAGAACGGCCCGTTCGTCGAGAACGACGGCGCTACCGAGAGGTCGTGAGGGCGCTCGTCGTTCAGCGTGACGGTGAGCGGCGCGTTCGACACGGCTTCACCGTCGAGACGAGAATAGAAAAACGTTCAGGTCCGATGAGGTGTCGTTCCTCAGTCGTCGCGCATGTCCGGCGGCAGGAGGTTCGGGATGCCGTCCTCGATGGGGTACACCTCGCCGGTGACCGTGCCGATGAGCCGCCCCTCGATGATTTCGTCGCCGTCGCGCTCGTCGACTTCCAGCTCGAGTTCGCTCTTGTCGAGGGGGTCACAGAGGATGTCCATCAGGGATTCTTTCATCGTCGTGACGGTGGATTGCGCGAAGTAAAAGCGTACGGGTTCGCCGCCGTCGCGGCGGTGGTCGGCGGACGGAGACGCGCCGCCACGAGGCGGGCGACAGCGCGGCGCTCAGTTGTCGAACGGGTTCTCGATGTGGACCGTCTGCTCGCGGCCGGGGCCGACGCCGACGGCGTAAATCGGCACGTCGAGTTCGTCCGAGAGATATTCGAGGTAGTCCTGTGCGGCGTCGGGGATGGCGTCGTAGCCCTCCTCGGCGACGGCCGCCCAGTCCACTTCCGGCCACGTGTCGAACTCCTTGAGGACGGGTTCGCACTCGCCCCAGCGCTCGGTCGTCGCGGGCATCGTCAGGCGTTCGTCGCCCTCCAGTTCGTAGGCGTGGCCGACCTTGACCTCGTCGAGGCCGGCGAGCACGTCGAGGTGGTTGACGGCGATGCCGGTGAAGCCGCTGACGCGGGCGGCGTGGCGGAGCATCGGCATGTCGAGCCAGCCGATACGGCGCGGGCGGCCGGTGACGGTGCCGAACTCGCCGCCCTTCTCGCGGATGAAGTCCGCGAGCTCTTCGTCGCGGTCGTCGTCTTTCAGCTCGGTCGGCATCGGTCCCTCGCCGACGCGGGAGAGGTAGGATTTGACGATGCCGACGACCTCGCCCTGTCCGACGACGGTCGGGCCGACGCCGGTGCCGGTGGCCGCGCCGCCGGCGGTCGGGTTCGAGGAGGTCACGTACGGGTAGCTCCCGTGGTCGATGTCGATGAGCGTGCCCTGCGCGCCCTCGAACATCACGTTGTCGCCCGCCTCGCGGCGCTCGGCGAGGAAGTCGCCGCAGTTGACGGCCATGTCGTCCTCGCGGAGGCGGCGGCCGATTTCGGTGTACTCCTCGACGAGCGCTTCCACGTCGCACTCCTCGCCGGCTTCGAGACCGTACACGTCCTCGATGAGCGCCTGCTTCTGGGGGACCACGTACTCCAGTCGCTGGCGGAGCACGTCGGGGTCGAGCAGGTCGCCGACGCGGATGCCGCGGCGGCCGGCCTTGTCCTCGTAGGTGGGGCCGATGCCGCGGCCGGTCGTGCCGACGGTGAGGTCCGAGTCGGCCTTCGCCTCCTCTTCGATGTTGTCGAGGCGGCGGTGGTACGGCATGATGACGTGCGCGCGCTTGGCGAGGCGCACGTCGGGGTCGAGGCCGCGCTCGCGGAGGTCGTCGATTTCGGAGAACAGCGTCCGCGGGTTGATGACGCAGCCGTTTCCGAGGACGCCGACCTTGTCGCGGACGGCCCCGCTCGGGACGAGCGAAAGCTTGTACTCCTCGCCGTCTTCGACGACGGTGTGGCCGGCGTTGTCGCCGCCCTGATAGCGGACGACGATGTCAGCGTCGCCGCCCCACAGGTCGACGAGCGCGCCTTTGCCCTCGTCGCCGAGTTGCGAACCGACGATGGTAACAGTCATACGTCGGCCGTTCCCCGCGCCGGACTAAACAGATTACGGTCGCGGCCGACGAGCAATGCACAGGCGTGCATAATTCAATCTCAGTCACCGAAAAATACGCCATGAACACGCATTGACGTGGCGACGGATAACACAACGGTTAATTAGTGTCCTCAGTAAGGTCGGGTTACCGGATTTTTCTCCGACTCAGAGGGCAAGGCTTAAAGCCTCCCAAGAAGAGTTAACAAATGGCATGATAGACCGACTTGAGAAGGAAGTCGATATGTTGGAGCGCCATCTCCAGGTCCTGAAGATGGTCATCGAGAGTGAGCCAATCGGCATCGTGAAGATGTCCAACGAGACGGGCTACCCGCACCACAAGGTCCGCTACTCCCTCCGCGTCCTCGAAGAAGAGAACCTCATCGAACCCTCCAGCCAGGGCGCAATCACCACCGAGCGCACCCAGGAGTTCGTCGACGAACTCGACGACAAGCTCGACGAAATCGTCGGCAAGCTCGAATCGATGAAGATCGAGGAAGCGGCCGAAATCGAGAACTAACCACACTTCAGGCGCACGCGGTCGTTCTATCCTGTTTCGTCCGACGAGTCTCTCCGGGCACGACATCGGACCGGCCGCGTTAGCGACGCTTCGACGCGGACGGTGCCGGCTGTACCGACGCGACACCACGGACACTCGCCGCGGTCGCCCCCGGGCACGAATCGCTCTCGGGCACCGCGGTCGTCTTACTATCGTTCAGTAACGTTGACAGCCGCGGGGCTCTCCGCGCGGCCGTCACAGAAGACCGAACGCAAAACAGAACAGCGACGCCGAGGGGGTCGCCGACTCAGAGGTCGGGAACGTTCAGGTGGAACTCGCCGCCGCGGGCCTCCACCAGACAGAGGTGGTAGCCCTGCTTCCGCGAGAGCTTCACGAAGCTCTTGCGCTTCGACCGGCTCAGGAGACCGCCGCCGGTCTCCTCGGTGGCGGCTTCGAGCGCGCCCGGCTCGAAGAAGCTCTTCGTGACCACGAACGCCGAGCCGAGCGTCTCTTTCGCGTTGGCGACGCTCTTCGAGTCCTTGATGAGCTGGGTGACCATCGGCCGAGTCGCCGGGTCCCGCGAGTCGTTCAGGTTCGCCACGAACAGCGGCTCGCCCATCTGGTCGCGGACGATGATGTCGAACTGCCGCGACTCGGATTCGCCGTCGCCGAGGGGTATCGAGACGCTCCCGTACAGCTCGATTCGGTCGGCCTTCGGAATCGAGTCGAAGACGCCGGCGAGGCTCGACCGATTGCCCGTCTCGCCGATTTCGTAGAGCAGGTCGGTGACGACCCACTTGGCGAAGCCGTACTCGGGCGTCTCGTGGAGGAACTCCTCGTAGGGCTGGCCGTCGATGCCGAGCCCCTCCGTGTCGAACGTGGTGTGGTGTTCCAGCCGGAGGTTCTCGACGACCTCCTCGCGGGAGGCCTGCCCGTCGTGGGCCTTCTCCAGCGTCGCCTCGCCCTTCCGGGCGTAGCGGACGAACAGGTTCGTCCCGCGGAGCGCCTCGTCGGCCGACATCGAGCGGTCGGTCGACCGGATGCCCGCCTCGTCGAGCTGTCCCCGAAGCCGCTCGACCTCGGATTCGAGTTCGGCGACGCGGTCTTCCAGCTCCTCGGCGCGCGAGCGGTGTTCGTCCCGCTCCTCGCGGAGGGCGTCGCGCTCGGATTCGAGCCGGTCGCGCTCGGACGCCAGCGCCTCGACTCGCTGTTTCAGCGACTCGGCTTCCGCCGGGTCGACGGCGGGCTCTTCCGGCGTCTGTTCGGCCGGCTGAGACTGCTGCTGGGTCGGCTGGTCTTCCGGTGACGGACGGGAGCCGCCGCCCGCGCCGCCCCGCGACGGGCGGTGATGCGTCGCCTGCTTCGTGTTCCGCTGGTGGCTCCGTGGCGTCCCGGGGCGGCCGTCGACGGACTCGCCCTCGGCGTCGCGGGGGTCGAGCGAGGGAATCGACCGGGCGTTTCGCCACTGCGCCTCGGCGGAGAACACGTCGTCGCCGGTCGCGTCGTCCCCCGCGGGCGGCTCCGGAGACGCCTGCTCGCCGTTCTTCTGCGGGGTGTCGACGACGACCGACCCCTCGGCCGTCGGGGACCGCGACTCGGACTCCTCGGGCGCAGGCCGCTTCGCGGGCGGCGTGGTCGGCTCGGCTTGCGCCGGCGACTGCGGCCCGCTCGGCGGGGCAGACGGGTCGGGAGTCGCCTCGGTCTCCCCGTCGTCGGGAGTCGACGAGTCGGACGGCTCGGCGTCGTCCGCGGCCGCGTCGGCCGAGACGGCAGGGGTCGGCTCTTCGTCCGCCGACCCGTCATCGACTGGTTCGCCCTTGTCGGTGTCGTCGTCAGCGTCGGCGGTCTCGAACGCGGCCGGTTCGTCGGCGGCCGCGGGGTCGTCTGCGCCCTCGGCGTCGTCCTCGACCTCTTCGTCACCCGCCGGAGCGACGCCGCCCGCGGCGACTCCCGCCGTCTCGTCGGCCTCCTCGTCGGGGTCGCCCCCGGGAATGTCGACGAGGTCGATGTCCACGTCGTAGACCTTGTAGATGCCAACCTCGTCGCTCGCGCGCTCGAACGCCTCGTCGCCGGTGATGAGTCGCCTGCTGTTGCCGACGAAGGCGGCGCTCATCGACTTCCCCCCGTGGTAGACGACGTAGTAGTCGCCCGAGAGCACGTTCTCCGACAGTTCGACGTAGCCGGTGAAGCCGCCCGCCGAGAGCGTTCCGTCGGCGTCCTGCAGCGGCGTCTCCTCCGTGTAGTACTGCGCGCGGACGTCGCCGCCGGTCTCCCGCATCGCGTACAGGAGCGGCAGCGCCGAGTCCGGTGCGCGATACGCCTCGAACGATTCACCCTCGAAATCATCGACCGTCCCGTCGAAAACCCCGAGGAGACGGCCGTTGAGCATGAATCCCCACGTCATGCCAGCGACGACGGCTCCTGTGAAGCCGTCGTCCGCGAGCGACCGGAGGCCACCGTGGCCTCGTTCGGCGGGCGCGGAGTCCCACCCGGTCACCGCGTCGATAATCTCGCTATCCATTTGGCGTTACATCACCGGAACCGAATCAAATACTTTCCGGGCGAACCGAGTGAACGTTTAGCTCAGTTCACACTTCAGCGCGTCCGTCGTGACAGATTCGCTCGCGTCCGTCGGCCCGGCCGGGAGAACGGTTATACGAGTCCGCCGAGACGAGTCGGTCGTGACCAGCCACGACGACCGGTTCGTCCACTACCTCCGCGCGAAGGAGTCCGTGGACGACCGCGCGCTCCACCGACCGACGCTGGCGAGCCTCGAAGACCGGCTGGAGGCGCGCGCCGAGTCGCGTTCGGGAGAGCCGCTTCGCGTCGTCTCGGTCGGGGCTGGAACGGGCGCGATGTGCCGGCGACTCCTCTCGTGGGGCGTCTTCGACGCGCACGACGAGATAAAGTACGTCCTCGTCGACCGAACGCGCGGGATGGCGGACAACGCGGCCGCGGCGTTCGCCGAGTGGGCTCGCGCCGCCGGCTGGACCGCCGAGCCGACGTCGAACGGCTTCCGCATCGACCGCCACGGCCGCTCCGTCTCTCTCACCTACGTGACGAGCGACATCTTCGAGGCGATGACGGTCCTCCCGAAGGCCATCGACCTCGTGGTCGCCCACGCGGTCCTCGACGTGCTCCCGCTTCGCCGCGCGGTCGCCGCGCTCCTCTCGCGGCTGACCGACGACGGCCTCTTTTACGCGCCCGTCACGTTCGACGGCCGAACCGCGTTCCGCCCGAGCCACCCCCACGACGACGACGTCCTCGGCGCGTACCACGAGACGATGCGCGGCGACGACCGCGCGGGCCCGGACACCGGCTCCGACCTGCTTTCCGTCCTCCCCGACCTCGGCGCGTCCGTCGTCGCGGCCGGCGGCTCCGACTGGGTCGTCCACCCGCCGCACGACACGGAGGCGCGAGTCTTCCTCGACCGAATCCTCGGCTTCGTCGAGGCGTCCGTCGGCGAGGCGGACGCGGTCGACCGCGAGACGCTCGACGGATGGCTCCGCGCCCGACACGACGGCCTCGCGGGCGACGAACTCGCGTACATCGCTCACAACCTCGACGTGCTGGCCGAACTCGACTGATTACTCGGGCGCTGACGCGTTCCCGTCACCTCGGCTCCGTCCGTCGTTGCCGCCGCTTCCGTCCCGGGTGTCGGCGTCGGCGTCGGCGACACCCCCGAATCGCCCCGAGACGTAGCCCCAGTCCCGAGCGAAGCCGACGAGGAGCGCCGCGGCCGCGACGCCGGTCACGAGGGGCATCCACGGGTCGAAGACGCCGGGCGCGAGCGCCAGCGGGACGACGGCCATCTGGACGCCGGCGAGGACGCGCCGCGACGCGCGGGGCGGGAGGTCGAACGTCGGCCGGCCCGCCCGCTCGCGGAGTCGGCGGCCGAGGAGAAACACGTACCGCGCCGCGCCGACCGAGAGATACCACCACGCGAGTTCCCCGAGGAGGACGCCCGCGAGGGGGGCGACGAGGAGGCCGAAGGCGTCGACCGCGGTGTCGAGTCGCGCGCCGAGTCGGCTGACGCGGTCGAGCCTGCGGGCGAGCGCCCCGTCGAGCGCGTCGAGCGCGGCGGCGACGCCGTAGCCGACGGCGGCGGCCCACGCCCACGACGGACTCAGCGGCCCGTGGAGCGCCACGCCGGCCACGCCGGCGACGCCCGCGACGAGAAACCCGCGGGTGAGTGTGACCGCGGTCGGGACTCCGAGGCTGTCGTACGGGCGGCCCGGTTCTGCCGACTCGGATTCGCGTCCGTCGCCGAGTGCGACGTTCTCGTCCGCGTTCGCGTAGGCGTACGCGCAGAGTCCGACGACGACGAGCAGGGTCCCGGCGGCCCACGTCGCGGCGGCGGTCTCGGGCGAGGGGTCGGCGCGCGAGACCAGCCACACCCACTCGGTGGCGAGCAGTCCGCCGAACACGAGCGTGGCCGCGGCCGCCGCGCCGCCGGTTTCGAGCACGCGGCGTCTCGTCCGGCGGGTCGGCGGTGGGGTCGCACCCCCGTCGGCCGAGAGCGTCACGGTCGTCGGCTGTCGCCTCGGCGGTCGGACGGTGTGCTACACATACCCGTACTGGGGTACGGACGTCGGTTAAGTATTCCTCGCGTAACAGCTCCGCGGGGCCGAATCAGGGGCGTCACTCGGGACCGAAGCGGCGACTCCGAAGTTCGACCACTCCGAGGAGAAGCAGATACGTCGAGAGCCCGGCCGCGACGACGAGGAGCGACGTCGGCCCGAAGGCGACGACGCCGAGGGCGGTGCCGACGATGGCGAGCGCGACGGACGCGACTCGCACGCCCCGTCGTTCCCACAGTTTGCGGACGCTCGACGCCCGCACCGAGAGCGCGATTTCGAGGGCGAGCGCCCCGACGACGCCGACGAAGACCGGCTCGGCCGTCACCGGGGGACGCAGGAGCACCGCCGCGGCCGCGACGGGGACGAACATCGCTCCGGCGAGCGCGGCGTCTCGGCGGCGGGTCATGGAGCACCTACCGCGTCAGGACGCTTTTAGCCACCGGCGGTCATAGCGGGTGTATGTCTATTTCGGGCGACGGCCCCGGGTTGTCGAAGGCGAAGCGGCGACTCGGCCGCTATCTCGCGGGTGCCGGGCTGTTGATGCTCACGTTCTCCATCGCGTACCAGTGGGCGGCGGGCTTCTTCGCCGGCGAGGACATCTCCTTCCTCCAGGCGGTCCACGTCGTCGTCGAGACGTTCACGACGACGGGCTACGGCGAACAGACCCGGTTTTGGGTCGACCATCCGCCGTTGCTCGCGCTGTCGATTCTGATGCAACTCACGGGCGTCACGACCGTCTTCCTCACGCTCCCGCTGTTTCTCGTTCCCCTCGTCGAAGACGCCCTGCGGACCGCGCCGCCGACGGCGTCGACGCACACGGACCACGTCGTCATCTGTACGTTCACCCCGCGCGGCGACGCCCTCGTCGACGAACTCGACTCGATGGACGTCCCCTACGTGATTCTCGAAGCCGACCGCGACCGCGCCGAGGAGCTGTACGGCGAGGGCTACGAGGTCGTCCACGGCGACCCCGAAGAGGTCGAGTCGCTGGAGGCGGCGAACGCGCCCGAGGCGCTCGCCATCGTCGCCGACGACGACGACGAGACGAACGCGAGCGTCATCCTCGCCGCGAAGCAGGCCGCGCCGGACGCCCGCGTGGTCAGTCTCATCGAGGACCCCGAGGTCGCCGACTACCACCGCTACGCCGGGGCCGACCGGGTCGTCTCGCCGCGCCGGCTCCTCGGCGAGAGCCTCGCGGGCAAGGCGACCACGTCCATCTCCTCCGAGCTCGGCGACGCCATCGAAATCGGCGAGGACTTCGAGGTCGCGGAGTTGCTCGTCCAGCGCGGGAGCCCCGTCGAGGACCGGACCATCGCCGAAAGCGGCATCGGGGAGGTCACCGGCGTCAACGTCATCGGCGCGTGGTTCTCCGGCGAGTTCGTCTCCCCGCCCGCCCCCGACGCCGTCATCGACGAACACACCATCCTGCTCGTCGTCGGCCGCGAGAAGCAACTCGAAGAGCTCCGCGCGCTGACGCTGTCGTCGGCGCGGCGCTTCCGCCGCGGGACCGTCATCGTCGCCGGATACGGCGAGGTCGGCTCCACCGCGGCCGAGACGCTGGCGAGCGCCGGCGTCCCGCACCTCGTCGTCGACAAACGGGACAAGCCCGGCGTGGACCTCGTCGGCGACATCACAGACCCCCAGACGCTCGCCGAGGCGAACGTCTCCGAGGCCCGCGGCGTCCTCCTCGCGCTCGACAACGACACCACGGCCGTCTTCGCCACCCTCGTCTCCGAGCGCGTCTCCGAGGAGACGGAGGTCATCGCCCGCGCCAACGAGACCGAGAGCATCGCCAAACTCTACCGCGCCGGCGCGGACTACGTCCTCGCGCTGTCGACGGTCGCCGGGCGGATGCTCGCCTCGACGGTGCTCGACGAGGAGGTCATCGCCCCGCAGTCCCAGATAGAAATCGTCCGGACGCACGCGCCCGGCCTCGTGGGGCGGACGCTCGCCGGGGCCGACGTTCGCGCTCGGACGAACTGCACCGTCATCGCCGTCGAGCGAGGCGGCGAACTCGTTACCGAAATCGGGCCGGCGTTCCGGGTCGAAGCGGACGACGACCTCGTCGTCGCCGGCGTCGACGAGGACATCTACCGGTTCAACGAACAGTTCGGGTGAGCGGCCGCTGACGGGTCGGTCCGGCCGTCGGTCGACGGTCGCGGCTCTCGGAAAAGAGCGGTTCGAAAGAATCGGTGCCGCGGCGTCGCGGCGACGGACGGTGGCGTTACGCGCCGACTTCCGCGCCGACGTAGAGGACGACGACGAGGAAGATCCAGACGACGTCCACGAAGTGCCAGTACATCGAGGCCGTGCTGACGGAGACGTGACGCTCGGCGGAGTACTGCCCGCGGAGCGCGCGGACGAAGACGATACCGAGAAGCACCGCGCCGAGGCTGACGTGGAGGCCGTGCAGGCCGGTGAGGCCGTAGAACGCCGACCCGAAGATGCCGTCGGTGATGGCGAAGTTCGAGTGGACGATGAACTCGTAGTACTCGTACACCTGCCCGCCGATGAATATCACGCCGAGCAGGAGCGTGACCGCGAGGCCGAGGACGAAGTTACGGTGGTTCTCCTCGCGGATTGCGACGTGCGCCCAGTGGAGCGTGAAACTGGATATGATGAGGATTGCGGTGTTGGCCAACACTAACGACCCGGTTAGCTCCGGTAGCTCCTGCGGCGGCCACGTCCCCGCGCGGATGAAGAAGTAGTACGTGAACAGCGCGCCGAACGTCCCGAGTTCGGAGCCGAGGAACGCAATCATGCCCCAGCGGAGCTTCGATGCGCTCTTCTGGCTCGCGTCGCGCGACCAGAAGTGGCTCACGAACGCGTGGTACAACCAGCCGTAGAGTCCGGCCAGGAAGAGGAAGATACTGCCGATGAACACGGCGGGACCCGCCGTCTGACCGACGATTCCGTCCTGTCCTAAGACGTACAGCCCGGCACCGGCGTAGATGCCCGCGCCACCGACGGCGGTGACGAACGGCCACCAGCTCGCCTCGCCGAAGCCGCGCGGCCAGTCCTGAACCGCCGGCAGGTGATGGCCGTGGTCGTCGTGTGCTTCTTCGGTACTCATAGACGCCCGTTATGCTTGGGTTACTAAAAATCCTCCCAAACTGCGTTCGTCACGGGACCGCATGGGTCTCGAACCGCGGTTCCGACGGCGACCGCGACGGCTCCGACACGGGACGCTCACGAGGGTCGGTTGCTCGGCGCGTTCGGCGGCGCTCGACGCGAGAAGAGACGCGAAAACGGAGCCGCGGCCCGGCGGTGCGGGTGCGTCGGTCAGTCGGCGTTCGTCGTCGCCCGGTGGAACGGCTGTCGCGAGATGGTCTCGCGCATCTCCGCCAGCGACTCGGAGCCGGACCCGTTCATCTCGGTGACGACGGCGAACACCTCTTGGCGGGAGATTTTGACGCCCTCGCCCGTCACCGCGTGCTCGGGGTTGGCGACGAGTTCGCGGAGCGTCCCGACCGCGAGCAGGAACGGAATCGCCCACGCGGCGAGCGTGTTGCCCTCGCGGAGCGGCACCGTCTCCAAGTAGGTCTGGGCGTCGTCGAGGAACGACTTGGCGTGTTCGGCGGTCCGCCTGACGACTGAGGCCGTCCGGTCGTTGTGCTCGGGCGAGACGACTTCCTCTTGGGGGACGCCCGCGTCGTCGAGCCAGTCGGCGGGGAGGTAGACGTTGTTCTCGGAGGTGTAGTCGTCGTGGACGTCCTTCGCGATGTTCACGAGTTGGAGGAGCAGGCCGAACTCCTCGGCGGTGTCGTAGAGCCGCGAGCGGCGCTCGCTGTCGACGTTGCCGCGGGTCACGAGGTTCGTGATGAGGTTGCCGACGGTGCCGGCGGCGTAGTAGCAGTACTCCTCTAACTCCTCGCGGGACTGGATGCGGAGCCCGCCGGTCTGGGAGTAGCGTTCGACGAACATCGCCATGCCCGAGACGAGTTCGCGGACCGGCGGCGTGACCGCCTCCCGCACGTCCTCCGGAAGCGCCTCGAACGTCCGGAAGACCCGAGCGGTGTTGGCGACGACCATCCAGTCGTCGGACTGTTCGCCCTCCGGGGGGAGGTGCGGCTGTACAGCGGTCACGAACTCGTCGACGGTGGTGTCGTCGTCGGGGTCGAGCGCGCGGTCGTAGAGTCGAAGGAGGTGTGCCTGCTCGTCGGGCGCGATTGAAGACGAATCCTCCACGGTGTCGGCGATTCGACAGAGGAGATATCCGATACAGATGTGCGACGCCATCGGTTCGTCGAGGACGTCGACCGTGAGGGCGAAGGTCCGAGAGACCCCCTGAACTGCATCGTGACACCAATCGAGGTCGTCATCAGTTGCCGGTGGCCGGGCATCGGCGTGTCGAGACATTCGAAGCGTACCCGTATTACGGAAGGGGGGATAAAAAGTCTCGTGGGGGACCGACCCCAGCGGCGCTCGTCGGCGGTACAGGAGAAAACATAAGCATAGTCGATGACAGACTCACGTATGGACTTCGCGCTCACTGCGGAGCAGAAGCAAATCAAGGAGATGGTCTCGGAGTTCGTCGACGAGGAGGTCAAGCCTCGCGCGGCGGAGATAGACGAGACCGACGAGTTCCCCGCCGACCTCGTGCGCGAGATGGGCGAACTCGGCTTGATGGGTATGCCCTTCCCCGAGGAGTACGGCGGTGCCGGCCTCGACTACCACTCCTACGCCATCGGCCTCGAAGAGATTTCCCGCGGCTCCGGCGGCCTCGGCACCATCGTCGCCGCCCACACGAGCCTCGCCGGCAACATGCTCTACGAGTTCGGAAACGAGGAGCAAAAGCAGACGTACCTGACGCCGCTCAACGAGGGTACCGATATCGGCGCGTTCGCGCTCTCCGAACCCGGCGCGGGAAGCGACGTGCCGGCCATGGAGACGACGGCGAAGAAAGACGGCGACGAGTACGTCGTCGACGGCGGCAAGCTCTGGATTTCGAACGGTTCGGTCGCCGACACGGTCGTCCTGTTCGCCAAGACCGACCCCGACGCGGGCAACAAGGGCATCTCGTCGTTCGTCGTCCGGCCCGACGATGACGACGGCTTCATCGTGGAAGGCACGGAGCACAAACTCGGCGACAAGGGCTGTCCGACCGCCGAACTCCGCTTCGACGGCATGCGCATCCCCGAAGACCGGCTCCTCGGCGACGAGGGCGACGGCTTCGTGCAGGCGCTGAAGACGCTCAACGGCGGCCGCATCACCATCGCGGCGCGGTCTATCGGTATCGCCCGCGCCGCCCTCGACGACGCCGTGAAGTACGCCGGCGAGCGCGAGCAGTTCGACCAGCCCATCGGCGACTTCCAGGCCATCAAGCACAAACTGGCCGACATGGACACGAAGGTGCAGGCCGCGACGCTCCTCATGCACAAGGCCGCGGACCTGAAGATGCGCGACGAGACGTTCGTCAAGGAGGCCGCGCAGGCGAAGCTCTACGCCAGCGAAATCAGCCGCGAAGTCGCCAACGAGGGCATCCAGATTCACGGCGGCTACGGCTACACGAAGGACTTCGCCGCCGAGCGCTACTACCGCGACGCGAAGCTCAACGAAATCTACGAGGGGACGAGCGAGATTCTCCGCAACACCGTCGGCGACTGGCTCCAGAAGTAACCGTCAGTCGACGACCGGGCCGCCAGCGTCGGCCGCGCCCGCTGCGTCGCCCACCTCGTCCGCGTCGGCCGTCCGTCGCTCCCCGTTTTCGACTCGCGCCGCGAGCCATTCGTAGTACGATTCGACCCGGCCCGCCCCCGCGTCGGTGAGGGCGTACACGTCGTAGATTCCTTCAGTCCGGCGTTCGAGGTGTCCCGACTCCACGAGCGCGTCGAGCGTCCCGTAGAACGACTGGGGGTCGATTCGGAGGTCGTAGTAGCGTTCCAATCGGGTCTTCAGCTTCTGTCCGCGGAGTTCGCCCGCGTCGTAGAGGACGGCACACAGGTCCCGGCGGCGGCCGCTCTGAAACCACATACCTCCTCCTCGGCGGAGGGACACACGTCACTTTCGTTCCGCGGTCCGCCGCTCGCCCGGTCCCGTCTCCCGCCCGCCGGAACCGGTAGTTTAGACAGGCCGTGCTCCCTAGCGGCTCGCATGACCGACGCAACCGCCGAGGCGAACGGCGTCACCGCCCGGTACTACGTCACCGACTCCGAGCGCGTCCTCGAATTCGACCGCGACGGCCGAACCGCCGCCGTCGCCCAGAACGTCGACGGCTACGCGATGCTGAAGGTCCGCCCCACCGTCGACGGCGACGAACTCGAACGCTACTACGGGTTCGACATGGCACTCGACCACGCCGCGGAACTCCTCGGCGTCTCGCCGCACGACCTGCCGGTCCCGGAGGACGCGGCGGACATGGGGATGTGACACCGGCGGTCGGCCGCGAATCCACTCGTTAACGGGGAATCACTTTTGCCCTGCGCAGCTGTGAGTTGCCGATATGCCCGGCGAGGGACTTCTCCAGCGAGCGCGCCGCGCCGCGAAGACCGGTGGTCCGCCGGCGCTTATCACCGCGGGCATCGGCGTCGGCGCGACCGGCGCTGTCGGCTCCCGCATCGAGTCGCAGACGACCCCGGTCGCGCGCGGTGCCGCACAAACCGTCGGCGTCGAACCGGAACTGGGGCCGTTCGTGTTGCTGGTCGCCGCCGCCCTCGTGTTGGTCGTCGCGCTCTTCGTCCCGGAACTGTTCGACCGCCGTCGATAGGGGTGGTAGCGTCCGGTCAGCCCCAGTAGAACCGCGGGCCCAGAAACAGGTAGCCCAGCGCCAAGAACAGCAGGCCGAACGAAAACCCCTCGCCGACCGTCCCGGAGCAGACGATTGCGAGGCCCTGCACCGCGCCCATGACGAGCGCGTCCTGCGCGTGGAGGTCCGGGTAACACACGTCAGAGAGCATGAGCGCGGCCATAATCGCCGAGAGGCCGACGAGCAACATCGGCTCGACGAAGCCGACGAGCACGCCCGCGGAGAGAATCGTCGCCGCGAGCGTCGTCGGCACCCCGATCGTCTCGTCGGACCCGCTGTCGTAGGCGGTGTACAGCGCCAGTCTGACGACCGCGGCCGCGACGAACAGCGCGGCGACGCCGACGCCGGCGACGACCCGGACACGGTCGAAGCCCCACATCTCGCGGACGACGGCGACGACGAGCAGGGCGGGGGCGACGCCGAAGGAGGCCACGTCCGCGAGGGAGTCGAGGTACGGCCCGGCGTCGGTCCCGCCGTAGCGTCGGGCGACGACGCCGTCGAGACCGTCGGCCATCGCGGCGAGCAGGATGACCTTGGCGGCGAGGTGCACGTCGACCGCGGTTAACACCGCCGCGACGAAGCCCAGCGCCGCGTTCCCGGCGGTGACCACGTCGGCGGGGCCCAACCGACCGACGAATCGGGGTCTCATACCGATGCGATTGCGCACCTGCCCTTTCCCTCTTACGTTCCGTCCGCCGGCGGCCGGCTTCTCGTCGTCGCCGTCCGAGCCGGCCGAGAGCGGCGTTTTCCCTCCCGCTCGGCGGTTCGGCGGGCGAACCATGCGACATTTATCGGTCGCGTCCCGAGAGGCGACCATGCGAGACCACGGGTCTTCGGACGACGGTCGGACGCGACGCCAGTTCCTCGCGGCGGCTGGAGCGGCCGCGACGGCCGGCCTCGCGGGCTGTGCGACCTTGACCGCGTCGGGCGACGACTTCGACATCGGGATGACCGCGGTCGCGTTCGACCCGCCGACGGTGACCGTCGAGGTCGGCGACGAGGTCGTCTGGCGGAACACGAGTTCCCGCGGCCACACCGTCACCGCCTACGAGGGCACCCTTCCCGAGGGAGCCGCGTTCTTCGCCAGCGGCGGCTACGAGACCGAACAGGCCGCCCGCGACGCCTACTCCAACTCGCTCGGCGGGCTCATCGGGAGCGGCGAGACGTACACCCACACCTTCGACGCGCCCGGCGAGTACGAGTACCTCTGTATCCCCCACGAGCAGGCCGGCATGGTCGGCACCATCGTCGTCGAGGAGTAAGCTCGGCGCGCAGTGTCTGTTCCGGGATTTAGCACCTGACCGGAGAGCGACGTCTCTCCCGCTCGGAGCGCAGTCGGCGAAAAAGTCGAACTTCGAAGTCGAGCCGTCGGCGAGACGGGCTTACGCTTCGGTCGCTTCGTCCTCGTCGACGTCGACTGCGACGTCGTCCTCGTCGACGCTGACGGCGGCTTCCTCCTCGGCCTCGACCTCTTCGGGGTGGGCTTCGAGGGAGAACTTCTTGACCTCGACGCGGCGCAGGGGGTAGATGACCTTCGCGTCGCCGTAGATGGCCGACGAGAGGCGACCCTCGACGACGCTCTCGGTGAGCGCGTCGTACGTGTGGCCCGTGATGGCCTCGCGGGTGAGCTCCGTCATGATGCGACGGATCTCGTGTTCCTGGCTGCGGTCTGCCTTCTTCGTGGTGAAGGCGACGGGCTGGACCTGGACGCGGTAGTCGTCCTTGGTGATGGCCGTGACGTTGGCCTCGATTTTGGACGCGCCGCGGCGGACGAGACTACGGAGGTAGTCTCGGGTGAGCTCCTGCTGGATGAACTCGGTGTAGGCGGCGTCGCTGCCCACGTCGGTAATCTTGAACGTGAGCTTGACGTTGTTCGCGCCCTGGTCGTCGTTGAGGTCGCCGAGGGTGGACTCGACGGTGCGACCGTTGATCTTCTCGGGTTCGTCCGCGAAGGTCGAACCGAGTTCCTTACGGTCGAAATTCTCGGGAGCGATGACGGTGTACCATCGCTTTCCGCGCTTCTGCTTGGAGACGGATCGTTCACTCATGGTTAGTGTCTGTGTGCGTTCGTGTGGCTTCGATGACGGTCTCGGCGACCGTCACGTTGACGACGTAGTCATCGACCGTGGCGTGTAGGCCGCCGGTCGAATCGCGTTCGATTGTGGTGACGAGTTCGTCCCCCTCGACTCGGGTGCGCATCGACTCCGTGTTGTCCGGGACGAGCGCGCCGGCGACGATGCCGGGGTCGTCGTGGGTCGTCCGCAGGGTCGCACGCCGGGTCATCGGCGCACCTCCCTGACGGCCGCGACGACGTCGCTCGACTCCGCCGCGGAGTCGAACGTCATCGTCGCCTCCGACGGCGACCCGGTCGCCGAGGCGTCCGGCAGGTCGCTCGCGGCCGCGGCGAGGTCCTCGTCCAGTCCGGCGGGGCCGGTCGAGACGAGGGCCGCGGCACCGACGCCGACCGCGAGAACGGTCGGCTCGGGCGAGCGGAAGTCGCGGGCGAGCCTCGCCACCGTGGCGAGTCGCCCCGGCGACGACAGGTCACAGGAGAGCGCGTAGAGGCGCTCGTAACGGCCCGTCGTCGCCTCGCGGAGCGCGGCGTGGGTCGCCCGCGCGTGGTCGCGCCACGCGTCGAGCGCGGCGTCCCGAACGTCGTGTCCGAGCGCCAGCGCGACGGCGGTCCCGGGCGACTCCCGGACGGTCGCGTCGAGCACGTCGGCGAAGCCGCCGACGGTTTCGAACGGTCCGTTCGGGGTCGCCTCCGGGCCCAAGACGCGTTCGACGGCGGTCGCCGCGCGAGCGGTCGCCTCGCCGCTCGTCGCCTCGATGGCGACGAGGGACGCGACGCGCCTGCGAGCGTCCGCGTCGAGTTCGGCCGGGAGCGACAGTTCGGCGAGCGTCGCCTGCGCGCGCTCCCTGTCGGCCGAAAACGGCGCGTGGACGAGCGTCGAGTGCGCCAGCCCGTCTGCGAGGTCGCCCGTGGGGACGGCCACGCCGGGTCCGGCTTCGACGCCCGCGGCGTCAGCGAGTTCGGTGTCGTCGTCCGGCGTCTCGCCGGCGGCGTGGAAGCCGGCCAGCGCGACCGCCGGGTCGGGGTCGACACCGAGTTCGCGGACGACCGAGACGGCGTCGTTCGGGTCGAGTTCGAGGTCCGCACCGGCGTCCGACAGCCCGATGGCCGCCACAACGTCGTCGTTTGCGACAGTGTCCGGGGCGTCGGTCGCGCGGATGCGGAAGGGGACGTCGAGTGTCCTGAGCGCCCGTCCGACGACACCCGCGGCTGCGACGGCGGCACCGCTCCCGTGGACGCGGAGACGAACGAACGTCGCCTCGCGCAGGGTCGCGGCGGCGTCGGCGGCGGGTGTCTGTTCGGCGGGGCTCACGGACATTCAGTTACTCTTCGAGGAGTTCGACAGCGACGTCGTAGCTGTAGGTGAAGTCGTCGTCGAGCTTGTCGCCGCGGTAGTACGAGACGAGGCGGCGAATCTTCGACTCCGTGTTCTGGAGCGCGCGACGGTTGGACTTGTCCTGCTGGTTCTCCTCCATGTGCTCGCGGAGGCGGATGGCGCGCTCCATGAGGTTGCGGAGGTCCTCGGGGAGGTCGCCTGCGGCGTCGTTCTCCTCAAGGATGGCAGTGACCTTCTTGCCCGTGGCGAGCTTGACGTCGGGGACGGGAACGCCCTTGACGCCTTCGTCGCGCAGGGACAGGCCGATCTGGCTCGGGTCCTTGCCCTGTTCTGCAAGTTCGACGACGCGGGCTTCGATGTCAGCCGCGTCGACGTCGCTCCACTCCGGTGCTTCGTCTGCCACCGGCTTGTCCGAGCTGGACGAGCCACGGCGGCGGGTGTGCATTCGTGCCATTGTTGCGGGTTGGAACCGCACTGACCGCAGAAACGAGTACCCCGCAGTCGTATCACCGACTGCCGGGGCACTACCGCAATCCCAAGCCCAAACGGGCGAAGTCAGATTTGCGGCCGTGCTGGATTCCCATCGAAGTGTCCACACGCGCCGGGTTAAACCGTTTCGACTCGGCCCCGCCTCGTCCCGGTCGGAATCGAAGGGCTTCTAAACGGGCGACGGCTATCGGAGGGTGCGGGCTCGTAGATCAGTGGTAGATCACTCCCTTGGCATGGGAGAGGCCCCGGGTTCAAATCCCGGCGAGTCCACTCACTTTCTTCCGTCGCTTCGCTCCGTCAGTTGTTCGTGGACTCGCCGACGTCCCACTCGCTGCGCTCGCGGGACTCCCGGCGAGTCCACTAATTTCTCTCTGGACTTCCGACGAGCGGAGCGAGTCGCGAAGCCAGAGTAGATTAGTCCTGTTCGAGACGGGACTTGAGCAGCGAGCAAATCTTCGATTTGCGAGTGAGTTCAAATCCCGGCGAGTCCACTCACTTCGTCTGCGGGCGACCCGTGAGTCGCCCGCATGGCATACGAGACGGCGATGCCGTCTCGCTCTGCTCGCGGGACTCCCGGCGAGTCCATTTCTGAACGAAGTGAAAAAATGGCGAGCCGATGCTACGGCTCGGTGTTTCGCCGCGAACTCACGCCTCGTCTTCGTCTTCGAACACGCTCATGTCCTTCGCCGCGAGGTCGGTGACGTGCTTGACGATTTCGGGGTCGACCTGCGCGATGTCGTCGCCGTCGTGGACCTGTTCGTTGTGTCGCTCGATGGCGTCCGCGACCTCCGAGAGCGGAACGCGAGTGGTCGTGTCGCAGGCCTCACACACCACCGGAACTTCGGGAGCGTCGTCGTCGGTCATACCGGGTCGTTTCGCCAGCGACGGAAAAAGCGAGTCGGTTCGTCGCCGGCGGCATCGAATCCGCGGTGCTCCACCCCGATTCGCTGCACGTCGTCGCCGTCGCGTTCCAGCGTCGCTGTTCGTCCCACGCCCCGACGCCCGTTTGAGAACCCCGCCGTGTTGGCCGTTTTCGGGACAATCACGTACTAGCTCACGTCTTCCGAGATAGTCTGCCGTTCATGTATATACGCAGACAATAGATGTGGCGACTGCCGGATGCATCGGAGACGGTGCGGGTCTGGTTTCTGAGGCGAACACGACGACACAGGAGCAGGTGACCGAGCCACCGGCGACGTCGAACGCCGCGCGACCGACGGTGGGACGTTGGTCGTCTTCACCGACCCGAACCGAGCGACTGACGAGGAATGAACTCTCAGCGAATCGGAACGGCGGTCGACCGCCTCCCACGCGACCGCCCCACGGCCGTCGAACGATTCGAAGCCCTTATTTATTCGACCGGGGAATGAATGATTGCGTTTGAGGGCTCGTAGATCAGGGGTAGATCACTCCCTTGGCATGGGAGAGGCCCCGGGTTCAAATCCCGGCGAGTCCACTAATTTCTCTCTGGACTTCCGACGAGCGGAGCGAGTCGCGAAGCCAGAGTAAATTCGTCCTGTTCGAGACGGGATTTGAGCAGCGAGCAAATCTTCGATTTGCGAGTGAGTTCAAATCCCGGCGAGTCCATTCTCCGAACGCCGCTGTGTCCACTTGGCGGAGAACTGTGGCCCTTTGTCGATATTGCCGAGTGCAACCGTTAGCGGAAGAGATTATGAGCGCGTGCAGACCACATTACGCCGAAGTCATTCTACCTGTGGCTTTTTGTCTGATTACCAACTAGTCTCAGGGTATGGCTCAACTGATATATCATCCGAAGGGGAGTTACGACCGAGGGGAATCTCCGTTCGACAAGGCCATTCGAGAGACTGCCAACTCAGACACCGTATGGTTGGTGTGTCCGTATATTAGCCCAAGCTATCTGAGAACTATCCTTTCTGACACAGGCGAGTGGAGAATTATCACCGATGTAGAAGCGTGGGTAGGGACATTTGGAGGCAGTTCCCGGCAGGAAATACAAGAACTCGTAGAAGCGAATCAAGAGCGAATTCACCATTTTCCGGATGTTCACGCCAAAGTGATACTCTCTGATAGCTCTGCTGTCGTCGGGTCTGCAAATCTGACGGAGAAAGGCGTGACTGGGCGGACTGAGATGGGCATCCAATTTGAGGATCAGAATGTGATTGAAGAGTTGCAAGATTGGTTTCTTCGCCTTTGGTCTGAAAGTTCCGCGGTCAACATTGACGAACTTCAAAAATATCTCCACTCTCTATCTGCACTGCCGACGACACGCTTGAGAACTACAGCCTCGGTCTCGTCTGACGCGCCGAGAGTCAATGCCAGCTTTGTAATGGACGAGTCCCAATCAGTAGGGCCTGAGCCGGATGATGATGATGCACGAGAGGCGCTGGTGAATATCCTTGAGTTGGCACCGAGTCAAGAGTGGGCAGAATCTTTCTTCGACCTGCTTGCCGACGTGATTTTCACTTGGGAACTCGAAAACGAAGACTCACGCTTGGTAACTTCCATTACCCGGGGAGACCGCATCGCGGTGTCTATTAACAACCGATACGTGTTAGGCGCGTTTCCGGCGAATGAGCCCGCGGCAGGTTTCATCATCGAGGATGACACGGAGAACGTAGAGAAACTCATTGAGACAGCTGACGAGTATATGGCCTTCAAGGCACTCTCCGGAGAAAGTGCAGACAAAACTCCACATTGGGTCGAGTATAGTGGCTACCCCAAGCGAATGCTGGACCGGTCATTTCGCCGTGGTTGGATGAATGCAATCTCTGATGAATTAGATCGGGCGTCCGGTTCGCCATATCAGAAGTACCACGAACCGCTAGTGTATCGGATGGCAGTCGATGAGATATATCGTAAGCAGATATTGGAAGAGACATACAACAAGAGTGATTCATTGGGTTAGTCAGACACAACTCAAAGGATCAAATAAGCACTCTATCGGATTGGCATGCCACGTGGTCAAGTGACTCTTCTAAAGTATCTGTACGAGACAGGCCAACCTCTGCGGAGGAGTTGGTTGTCGAGATTTGTGGGAGTGACGTGGATATTTGTACTAGTATTCTCAGCCCGCTATCAAAGAGAATCAACACACCCTCAGTTTGCTCTCAGCGGTTGTGTGGGGATACTACTGCCAGCAAGAACGGACGTTACACTACGGCTCAGAGCCTTTGAGTTTCCATTTCCAGTAGTTAGTCCTCAAAAGCCTCAATGTGGTCGGTGAGTTACGGTGAGTGAGTCTGTACTCTGCCTTTGGTTTGAGAGCACCGATCAGATCTCCGATTTGCTAATTTCCCCGTCCGGGTTCTGCCGCCAACGAACCCGGCCTCGCCTCCTCCAAGACCACCTTAATAGCATTCGTGAACACGCCTCTCGAACGATTCTACTTACCGGACTGTCAGGTACCCCGCGAGGTTTTCACCCCGCATCTCCTTCAGTCAGGTAATGAGCGGTCGCCCCCGAGTCCCACTGGTCTATCGCGTCGTCAGAGACCGGACGGCGCAGACCTCGCCGATCGCGGTGGTACTCCTGTTAGCAATCACGGTCGCGGGAACGACCGCCGTCGTCGCCCTCGGCGGCGTCGCCCTCGACGAGACGAAACAGGCGTCCCAACTGACGCGCGCCGAGCACTCGATGACGCTTTTCGACTCGCGGGTCGCCATCTCCGCGCTCGGCGAGGGCGAAACGCAGTACGTCGACCTCAGCGGCACCGGCGGCGGTGCCTACGTCGTCGACGACGACAGCGGCTGGCTGAGCATCACGCACAAGAACTACACCGACGCCGGCGACGACCAAGAGCTCTACAACGAATCGCTCGGGAGCGTCGAGTACCGCAACGGCGACGCCCGCATCGCCTACGAGGGCGGCGGCGTCTGGCGCACGCAGGACGGCGGCACGACGATGGTCTCGCCGCCGGAGTTCCACTACCGCGGTGCGACGCTGACGCTTCCGGTCGTCCGCGTCGCCGGCGACGGGTCGTCGTCGGGCGACGTCTCCGCGAGGGTCGCGGCGACCGAACGCGCCCATCGCATCTATCCGAACGAGACGGCGTACTACGACGAGCTACCGACGGCCAGCTACGACAACCCGGTCAGTAACGGGACAATCGTCGTGACGGTCCACAGCGACCACTACCGCGGCTGGGCGTCGTTCTTCGAGTCGCGGAGCGAGGGCACCGTGACGGTCGACGACGCCAACCAAACCGCGAGCGTGAAACTGGAGACGCTCGGCCTCGTCGGCGAGTTCCAGATGCCGAACGAGGGCACCTCGGTCGACGTGCGCGGGATGGCCGGGAACCACAACGTCTCGACGTTCACCCTCACGCTCTCGAACGACCAGCACCTCCAGAACATGGAGTGGGGGATGTACTACGACGGCGACCAGCGCGACCTCGAACTCCACGTGCAGGCCGACGACAAGTGTAGCGGCGATAGCTACGACGGCACGTTCGACCTGACGCTCTACTACGCGACCGAAGACGGCAGATACCACGGGTGGCAGGCCACCGACCTCGACCCGGACACGAGCGACGCGGTGAGCATCGACTGCTCGCTGAGCAACCCCGAACTCACCGTCGACTTCACGAGTTCGGAGACGATGACCTACGGCGACATCCAGTCGGACAAGGGCTTCGGCAACCAGAACAAGTGGCAGTTCGCCCCCGAAATCGTCGACGGCGAGGCCTACGACAGCGTCACCTTCGACGAGCACGCCGCGGACAGCGGCCAGACGTTCTCGAAGGCCGCAGGCGACACCGCCTCGATGGAGTTCGTCGTCAACCACTACTTCTCGCTCGCCGCGCCGCAGTTCGAACTGACAGTCACGGACGGACCGGGCAACAGCCAGAGCGTCGACGAGTCCGGGTCCCGCGGCGAACTCGACTACGACCAAGCCGAGGGCGGCCAGTTCATCACCTTCTTGCACGTCACGGAAAACGAGGTCGAAGTCGACGTCGAGTGAGCGGGTCCGCCCGCCCGCCGACCCGACGGTCACGGTCGGTGCCGGTGCCGGTTTCGGCTCAGTCGGCGAACGTCATGTCGACCGACGTCGAGACGACGTGGACGCGCGCCGTCCCGTTGACGTGACACGAGACGCTCGGGTAGGCGTCCGGCGGCTCGACCACGTCGCCGCAGTCCACGTCGGGGCGGCTCGATAGCTCCCGTTCCCAGAGCGCCGCACGGGGGGAGCGAACGGTCAAGTTCACGTCGTACGGCCCGTCGGTCCGCGCGGCCAACACGTCGCTGGCGGCCTTGTCGGCGCGGATGAGGAACGTCCCCGACCCGCCGACGGAGGTCGTCGCCTCCTCGTCGGGCCGCGTCACGAACGCCGGAATCAACACCCGCTCGTCGGTGAGCACCAGCGACGGCCGGCGGACGAACGTCCCGCTGTCGCCCCGCGTCCGGAAGAGCGCGTCGAACGCGTAGACGACTCGCTCGTCGCTGGAATCGCTCTCGTAGACGACCGGAGAGACCTCGTAGGTGTTGGTGAAGTTGACCGACGGGTCCCCCGACCGCTCTCCGGAGACGACGAACTCGACGGGGCGACCGAGCGTCAGGCTGGCGTCCTGGAGTTTCACCTCGGTCGCCCGACTCGGCGCGCCGCGGTTCGCGATGTCCTCCATGTTGTCGCCGAGGATGTCCAGCGCGCGCTCGGCGTTGTTGACGCGCTCGACGTCGCGGGCGTCTTGGAGGCCGGTCATCCCGACGGCCGTGACGAGACCGACCATCGAGAGGACGATGGCGAAGACGAACACGAACCCGAGCGTGTCGCTCACGGCGCGGTCGCTCATGACACCACCTCCAGCGTCCCCGATGCCGAGTCGTAGGTGATGGTCACGTCGCCGCCGTCGAGTCTGCTCGCGGCCAGCGAGGTCTCGGTCTTGACCGGCACGCGGACCACCACCTCGGGGTCGGTCGAGGTGAGCACGAGTTCGTTCGACGCCGACAGCACCTCGATGGTGTAGGTCGTGCCGGCGACCCTCGGCGGCAGTCGAACCGTCGCCTCGACCCGCGACTCGCCGGGGGCGGCCCCGATTCGGTCGACCGACTCGATGCCGGCCGCGAGCCGGTTCCCGATGACGTCGAGTTCCGTCTCCGTCACCCGCTCGCGCTCGTCGGAGACGAACCCGCCGGCGGCGACCAGCAGCCCAGAGATGAGGACGACCGTGATGGTGAGTGTGAGCACGTAGCCGAGCGCCGTCGAGACGGCGCGGTCGGTCGAGCGGGACCGAGAGCGGCCCGCGCGCTCCTCGCACCGACCGCGGCCACCCCGGTCGATCGGGGACGTCGGCGGCGTCACGCAATCTCACCCGGCGCGACCCGAAGCTCTCGGTAGACGTACGTCTCGCCCGACTCGTAGACGTACGAGACGGTGACGGCGTACAGCGCCTCCTGTGCGACCGGTGACGACCCGCTTCCGGCGGACGCGTACTTCGTCGCGTCGAAGACCGTGGCGTTCGTCTCGTCTACGTACAGTTCGTAGGAGCCCTCGGCGGCCCCCGCGTTCCGGTACGAAACGGTGGCCGCGCCGTCGAGGTCGGTGTGAACCGCGTCGAGCGGGTCGCAAGCGGTCCCGTTGAGCCGGCCGTCGGCGACGTCGACGGTGACGTAGTCGCCGGCATCGGCCGCGACGCTACAGGTCGTCCGGGTCCCGCCGGCGTCCTCGACGGTCACGAAGACGCGCCCCTGCGTCGTATTTTGGTAGATTTCGGTCTCGACGGCGTCGGTCCCGTCGTCGACGACGAGTTCGAACGCCGACCCGCTGCTCGTTGCGAGCGAGTCGCGCGAGACGTTGAATCGGACGCCCCGGACGCCGACGTCGCTCGCGAGCGTCCAGTCGGTCGTCTCGTTCCTGTCCGTGAAGTTCCGCGCCGCGTCGGTCTGGGAGATTCGCGTGCCTCGGACGCGGTCGACGTGCGAGGCGTCCGTCGCGGCCCCTCTGACCGCGGCGAGCGTCGCGGCCGCGTCGCTCCAGTTGCCGAACGCCTCGCCGAACGAGTCGTTGAGTTCGCCGTACGTTCCGCCCTCGCGGTTAGTCTCGTCGAGGACCGCCCCCGCGCCCGCCTCGACCGCGCCGCCGTGGGTGACCGCCCCGTCGAGGTTCGTGTCGGTCGTGCGCGTGGCGAGGTTCTCCGTGTAAATCGCGGTGTTGAGCGTCAGCGCGAGGCCGACGAGGAGCACCGCGATTGCGAGCGCGGCGACGAGCATCAGCTGGCCGCGGTCGTCGCCGCCGAACCGCCTCGGGCCGTCCGCCTCGCTCGCCTCTCCAACTGCATCGCTCGCGCGCTCGAACGCGTCGGTCACATCCGCCATACGACCACCTCCACGTCGACGACGCCGTACAGCGGCCCCGCGCTCCCGTCCTGAACGAAGTACTCCTCGTCGGCCGCGGCGTCGACCGATTCGAGCGTCTTCGGCGTCTCGACCGCGCGAGGCTCGCCGCCCGGCGAGGTTCCCGGTTCGGTCAGCGCGTCGTCGTCCGTGAGCGTCACGAGCCGGGTCCGCGAGACGGCGTGGTCGCTCGGCTCGCCCATGTACACGAGGCGGGTCGTCCGTCTGACCTCCCGGTCGCGCAGGTAGTGCAGGTAGACGTTGAACGCGATGCCGCGGTCCAAAAAGGACTCGTTGAGCATCGCCCCGAAGGCGGTCGGCGGCCCGCCGTCGACGTAGTAGCCGCGCGCGTCGATGCCGTAGAAACTCCCGTTTTCGGGGTGCGTGAACAGGACCGTTCGCTTCAGTGCGCCGGTCTCGGCTGCCGCCGTCAGGACGCCGTCGGCGACGGCGGCCTGCTGGTTTTCGATGTGTTGGCTCGACGTGCTCGCGGTCAGGGGCGTCACCGCGGTCACCTGCAGCGCGAACGTGACGCTGGCGAGGAGCACCATCGCGGCGACGATGGCTTCGAGCGCGTGGGCCTGTGCGCGAGACACGGTCACCACACCCTCACCGCGAGTTCGTGGAGGTCGCCGTCGAGCAGGACGGCCCGCCGCGCGGTGACGACGCTCCGGGTGGTCGGGACCGGCTCGCCGGTCGTCTCGACGACGCTCCCGCCCCGCGAGAGCGTGACGTTGAGCCCGTACGACGCGCCGATACCGGTCGCGGCGTTGGGGTCGGCGTTCCCGTAGTCGCAGTCGCCGGGCGGCGGGTTCCCGTCGAAGAACGCCTCGGTGCAGGCCGCGTCGAGCACGTCGGGGTTCTCGTCGTCGACGAGCAGGCGCTGGGTGAGCGAGTCGGCGGCGCGGTTGGCGACCAGCGGGCGGTCCTGTTCGGCCTCGAAGGGGTCGAGAATCTGCGGGATGGTGCCGACGACCCACGCGACCGCGAGGAGGAAGATGCCGACGCCGACGGCGAAGTCGATGGTCGTCTGGGCGCGGGCGCTCCGGCCGCCCGTCTCGCGGCGACCGTCGCCGCGGCGGCGGGGCCGAGTCATCCGACCACCATCCACACCGCGAGCGAGAGCGTCTGGAGGATGACGACGAACTTGACCCCCGAGAGGAGGTCCGCGTTGCGGATGTAGCCGCTGATGAATCCCGACAGCATCGCCTGAATGGTGACGCCGTGGAAGAACAGAAGCGACAGCAGGTCGGGGTCGATGCCGCCGCCGAAGCTCGGTCCGCCGGTCGTCGCGCCGCCCGAACTCGACGCCTGCGACGAGAGCCCGGCCATCACGTCGAGGAACTGCGTCTTCAGGATGGCCATCACCGCGAGCAGCGTCACGTACGTCATGAGGATGATGGCGACCTGCATCCGGGTCCGCGAGATGCGCTCGCGCTCGATGTCGTCTTGGTTCTCGGAGGCCTGCGCGGCCGTCGTCAGCACCTCGGTTATCTGGCTCGACGCCTCCTGGGCCTTCGTGATGAGCTTGACCGTCCGGGCGAGCCGCGGGATGTGGTACTTGTTGTTGAACTCGACGAGCGCCTCCTTGAGGCTCATCCCGTAGTGGACCTTCGCGTGCATCACCTCGAACTCGTCGGCGAGCTTCCCCGAGGAGGTGTCGGAGACGGTTTTGACCGATTCGAGGAGCGTCTGACCGGTGTCGTTCGCGCTCGATAGCTTGCGGAGGTTGTCGGAGAGCTTTCCGGTGATGGCCGACCGCGAGTGGACGTTCCACTCGTGGAAGACGGTCAGCGGCACCGCGACGAGGTAGACCGGAACGTAAAACCAGATGAACGTCCCCCAGACGGGGTTCGCTATCATCCCGTCCCACGTCGTCGGAGCGGCCCCGCCGACGACGGCGACGGCGAGGAGCGCGAGCGCCGCGGGCACCGTCAGCGCGAGGGTGAAAAGCGGATGCTGTTTGAAAAACAGGTGCGGCCGGCGCAGGAGCTCTTTCGTCTTGAACGTCCCCTCGCGAGACTTGATGCGCGAAAAGAGGCTGAACTCGCCGACGTAGCTCTCGATGAGCCCCATGTGGATGAGGCCCTCTCGCTGTTGGCCCTGCAGGCGGTCGCTCTCGTCGTCGGGGCTGAGGAAGCCGTCGCCGATTTCGTCCTGTTTGACCGTCGAGACGAGCACGAGGAAGCCGACCCCGGTCAGCGGGATGAGCCCGTAGACGGTCGCGTACAGCAGGCTCGACTGGGCCTCCCCGAGCATGCTCATGATGACGAGGATGATGATGAGAAGCAGCGGGAACAGCGACAGCGTCATGTACATCTCGCCGAACAGCTCCATCGTCTCCAGCGTCTGTTCCTGCTGTTGTTTCGCGGTCCGGAGGTGCTTGTCCTTCTTGTCGTCGAGGAAGCCCTGCATGTCGCCGCCGGAGTTGACGATAGAGAGCATGTCCGTCAGGAACTGCGAGAGCTCGTCGGAGGGGGTCAAAATCGCCTGCTGGCGGATGGCGTTGCGGTAGTCGGTGCCGAAGTACTCCGTCTCCTGAACGATGCTCTGGAACTCCCGGGAGACCTCGCCGTAGGTGTCTTCGGCGCGGGCCATCGCCTCCAGTATCTCCAGTTGGTTCAGTCCGCCCACGGAGAGGGCGTACATGAACGAGACGGAGTCCGTCAGGAGCATGTTTATCTCGCGCTTGCGGGCGGACGCCGTCGAGTACGGGATGGCGACGAGCGTCCCGAACCCGCCGGCGAAGCCGAGGGACCCGAAGACCAGCCCCGAGAGGACGACGGCCGCGGGCATCGCGAGCGACCGGAGCGTGGCCGCCGTGGCCTCGCTCCCGACCGGAATCCCGAGGCTCAGCGAGTCGGCCGAGACGAGTCCGAGCGCGAAGACGCCGTAGCCGACGACCATCCCGACGAGCCACAGCACGAGGCCGACGAGGACGCCGACCGCGAGCGCCCGCGAGAGGTAGAGTTCGACGGTGTCGGGCATCCGGGCCTGCTGGAGCTTCTCTTCGACGTCGGCGACGAACTCCCCGTCCGTGTCGAAGATGAACTGAAACAGCGGGTAGAAGGCGTCGCCGAGGGTGTCGGTGCTGCGGTCGAGCCCGCCCGAGCCGTTCGAATCGAGGTTGCTCATCTACTCCCCCTCACCGGAGTCCGAACCGCGCGCGTCCGCGTCGTCGGCGTCCGGCGGGTCGTCGGCCTCGGCCGCCTCGAAGCCGCCCCACGTCTCGTCTCCGCGGTCGCCCTCGTCGTCTGAGTCCGCTTCGTGGTCTCCGTGCCCGCCCGGGTTCGCCCCGTCGATACCGAACGCGCCGAAGAAGTCGTCGAGGTCGGCGTCGTCGTTGGGGTCGGACAACGAGGGGGCGTCGTCGAAACCGAACGGCCCGTCGTCGTCTCCGAAGCCGTCCGGTTCGTCGTCCGCGTCGCGCCCCGATTCCAGCGCCGGCGTCTCGTCCTCGCCGTCGAGCGAGGAGGGGCCGCGGTCGCCCTCGATTTCGGGGGTCTCGTCGCCCGCGTCCAGTTCGGACCGGTCGCGTCCCTCGTCGAGTTCGGGGTCGCGGCTCGACGCTTCGAGCGAGTCGAGTTCGTCCCGCTCGCCGGGCGTCGCCTCCACGTCCGTTGCATCGCGCATGTGGTTGAGCGCATCCGCGACCTCGCCGACGTCGCGCCCCCGGTAGTCGGGGAACAGCTCGTCTTCGGCTCGACGGAGGATGTCCTGCGCCAGCTTCCGGACGTGTTCGGGCGGGTCCGGCCGGGGGACCATCGCCTCGCTCTCGGGGTCGATGTTGATGTGGACAGACTCCATCTCCCGGAGGTCTTCGAGGCTCCGTTCGAGGTCGTCGGTCGCCATCAGCCCGAGGATGGTGTCCTGGTCGTTGATGAACGCCTGGAACGTCGCCGCGACCTGCGTGTAGGTGTTGAGCCCGCGGTCGATGAGGTACGCGAGGATGACCTGCCGCTTGAAAATCTCCAGTTCGAGCGTCTCGTGGTTCCAGCCGCGGTCGAACTTGATGTCTTCGAGCGTGTTCGACGAGCCCATCTGGAGGAACTCGTCGGTCTCGGCCTGCCACTGGTAGATGTCTTGGACGTTAATCTCGTCGTTCTCGGGGTCGTAGTGGTTGATTTCGGTGAGCGACTTGTTCCGGCGCACCTTGTTGCCGCCGACCCGCGTTGAGGTCTGGATGGACACGAGGTCGAGGGCGGTGAACATCGTCTTCGAGACGTTGATGGGCGCGGTCGTAAACCGCTTGAGCACCTCGCCGACCGAGTCGGCGTGGAACGTCGTGTACGTGGTGTGGCCGGTGGACATGACCTGGAACAGCGTCCGGCCCTCCTCGCCGCGAATCTCACCCATCACGATGTAGTCGGGGCGCTGGCGGAGCGCGGCTTCGAGCAGGTCGAACTCGTCGACGTCGCCTTTGTCGTCGTCCGCGAACGACGGGCGGGTGACGGAGGCAATCCAGTTGCGCTGGGGGAGTTCGACCTCGCGGGTGTCCTCGATGGAGACGATTTTCGTGTTCGACGGGATGAAAAGCGAGACGGCGTTGAGCGAGGTGGTCTTCCCGGACGCAGTCCCACCGGCGAAGATGAGGCTCTTGTCGTTTTCGATGCAGAGCCAGAGGAACGCCATCTCCTCCAGCGAGAACGTCGACCAGTTGATGAGGTCGATGGGCGTGAAGGGGACGTCCTTGAACTGGCGGATGGTGTAGTTCGTCCCGTGGTCCGACACCTCGCGGCCGAGGGTGAGCTGCGCGCGCGACCCGTCGGGGAGCGTCGCGTCGACCTGCGGGCGGCGCTTCGAGATGCCCTTCCCGGAGCGCTGGGCGAGTTTCACGACGAAGTCGTCGAGTTCGCCCTCGCCGTGGTAGACGTTCGAGATGATCTGCTCGTAGTCGGAGTGGTAGACGAACACCGGCGAGTTGTAGCCGTCGCAGGAGATGTCCTCGACGTTGATGTCGTGTTTGATGCCGTCGATGCGCTCGTAGCCGATGAAGTCGCGGCGGAGGTAGTACTGGAGCTTCCGCACCTGGTAGTCGTTCAGTTCGTTGGGGTCGTCGGCGAGGACCGCCGGTTCGGGCCGGACGGCGATGCCGTCGATGCCGCCGAGCGGCTCGTCCTCGTCGGCGTCGCGTGACCGACCGCCGAAGACGGAACCCAGCCCCAGACGGGTCCCGAGTCCGCCGAACCGCCCGGCGGGAGCGGCGGTCGTCGATGCGTCGGCCGCCGAGCCACTTCCGCCGCCGAAGAGACCGCCCAGCCCGAGTCGAGAGGCGAGGCCCGAAGAGGCAGCCGACGCCCCGTCAGCGGCCGAACCGTCGTCGCTTTCGCCGGTCGCGGACGCCGGCGGGTCGTAGAGGTCGTACCGCGAGAGCAGTTCGTAGGTCTCGGCTTCGATGACCCGTCCGCGGTTGTCGCGGCCGCCCTCGACGACGCTCTCGTCGCCGTACTTGATGGCGGTCCGAAGTTTGTTCGTCAGGAAGTCCGTCAGGTCGTCTTCGATGCGGTTCAGGTACGGTTCGATGACGTAGTACTTCTTCTCGTTTTCCTTGACGGAGTGGAAGATGATGACGAACGCGTAGGGCTTGTTCACCCAGTAGCGCTCGACTTCGCGGAAGTGCGACTTCTTCTCCATCGGGACGGCCTTTTCGAGGTCGTAGCGGTTCGCGAGCGTGGTCGTGCCGTCGACGCTGGAGAAGAACGCGTCCTCGTCGAACTCGGGGTCCACGTCGACCGTGCGCTCGTCGACGACCGCGTCGAGCTCCTTGCCGCGCTGTCCGGCCCGCGCCAGCGCGTTCTCGATGTGGTCGGGGTCGAAGCCCAGCGCCTCCTCGCCGTCGAAGGGGACGATTTCCCCCGCCGAATCCCGCGGGCGGGAGCCGTCGTCCTCGTAGTAGTACTCGCGCTTGTAGTGTTCCCACAGCCACACGTCCTTGACGACGGGCGTGGTCTCGGGGTCGCAGAAGGCTTCGAACTGCCTGTAGATGTCTCTCGCGTGCGCGCCCCGCTCGCCGACGACGTCCGCCACGTCGACCGGGTGACAGTCGAGGTACTCCTCGGGGTCGAGGTCGACGCGGTCCCAGTCGGTCCGGGTCGGCGTCGCGGCCGACCGCTCGCCGTCTTCCCACCGGGAGGTTCCGTGCGCGTCGCGTTTCGTCCGCGGGTCGTTGCCGTAGAGCGCGCTCACATCGCCGTCAGTTCCGTATTCGTCGAGAAAGTCGGCCCAGGTGTACGACCCGACGCGCGCGTTCGACGCCTGCTCCGGAGCGGTGTCGCTCTCCTCGGGTGACGTTACATCACCCGTTAACGCCTTTTGATCCCCTCCGTCGGCGTCGTCCGTTGCCATTGTGACGGGGTATTCGGGCCGATGGAAAAGTCTTTTCCTCAATTAACTCACAATTTAAGACCTTTTTAAGTTCCATTTTTATACCCATTTATATGAGAACGTCGTATCCACTCCGCGTATCGGGCCGATAAATCGGCGCTTAACCGTCGCACGAGCCGAGCTCACGACGGGGTGACGGAGCAACGCGCCCGAGCGGGCGTGACGGGAGTCCCGCGAGTGAAACGAGTGGGACTCGGGAACGGTCGCTGAGCGAACGAAGTGAGAGAGGCGGGCGTGACGGGATTGAGCGAACGCGGAGCGCTTGCGATGTACGCCGCGTCAGCCGAACGAGTGAGAGAGGCGGGCGTGACGGGATTCGAACCTCGGTCGCTCGCTACGCTCGCTCTCTGATTCGAATCCCGCACGGTGCGTTATCGGACTCGCGGCGCTCGTCACGATAACGGGCGTGACGGGATTCGAACCCGCGATCGAGAGGTTAGGAACCTCTCGCCCTGTCCACTAGGCCACACGCCCCACGGCGCTATCTCTCAGGACCGGCCAAAAATCGCGTGGTTCGCACTGGGCGGACAGAGGAGAGAGAGTGAGCTGCGATTAGTTCGACGACTCGGTCGAAACCGATTCGGTCGAAACCGACTCGGCCGGACTCTCGTCGGTCGCGTCGTCTTCGTCGTCGTCGCCCGTCACGTCCTGCAGTTCGTCTTCGATCTCCTCGCGGCCGCGCTGGAACTCGCCGATGGCCTGCCCGGAGGACCGTGCGAGCTTCGGAATCTTGTTCGCGCCGAACAGCAGGACGACGATGAGCAGCACGACGAGCAGCTCGGGTCCGCCCGGGAGTCCCGGGAACAGTGGGGTGATGGTCTCGAACATCTCTATTTCTGCGTTACCTAGTGGCAATTATAGGCTTTTTGCCTTCTACGGGTTCTGGAAAGACGGAATATCGGCGCGTCGTAACCCTCGTATCGGCCGAATCGACGCGTCTCGGCCGACAGCTCCTACGAAAAGCTTGTGGCCGGCGTGTCGAGCGCAGTCGGCCGGCCGCTGCGTTGGCGACCAACGGGTCCGCCGTCGGCGACGCCTGAATTTCCGCCGACGGTGAAATAATGTGTGCGGAGTCGAATGGCACCCGTATGGTATCAGTCGGCGACGACGCCCCGGATTTCACCGCACCGCTCACCGACATCGACGGCGACATCGAGTCGTTCACGCTCTCGGAGAACCTCGACGACGCGCCGCTCGTCCTCGCGTTCTTCCCCGCGGCCTTCACCGGCACGTGCACCACCGAGATGTGCACGTTCCGCGACCAGATGGCCAACTTCGAGGACGTCGGCGCGACGGTGTACGGCATCAGCATCGACACGCCGTTCACGCTGACGGAGTTCGCCGAGCGGAACGGCCTCAACTTCGGCCTCATCAGCGACACGAACCGCGAACTCGTCGACGCCTACGACGTGGCGATGGACTTCGCGAGCCTCGGCGTCAACCGCGTGGCGAAGCGCGCGGTGTTCGTCGTGGACGGCGACGGCGAAATCACCTACGCGTGGGTCAGCGACGACCCCGGCGTCGAACCCGACTACGAGGCGGTCGAGGCCGCCGCCGGGAAGCTCGAAGAGCCGAGCGAGGCCGCGTAGGGCCGCCCCGCCGCGCGACGCGGTAGCGCACCTGATTCGGAGCCCAAGTCCTTTTCTCTCAGTGCGACCACGTTGTGGTTCATGAGCGATACCGAAGACACGCTGAACGGCGGCCGCGTCTACGACCCCGAGGCCGACCACGCCTTCCCCGACGAGAAGCTCAACGAGGTGCTCCCCGCGCTCCTCGACGACGAGGAGGTGACGACGCTCCTCGAAGCGCAGAACGTGAACGCGGTGACGCGCAAGGGCTACAACGACCACGGTCCGAAGCACATCGAAATCGTTCTCAACCGCGCGCTCCGGCTGTACGACCTGCTCAAGGCCGGCGGCTGCGAGTTCAACGGCGCGGCCGAACAGGGGCTCGACGAGGCCGACGAGGCGGTCATCATCGCTCTCGCGGCGCAGTTGCACGACATCGGTCACATCGTCCACCGCGACAACCACGCCTACTACTCGATTCCGCTGGCGGCGGACGTGCTCGACCGCTTCCTCCCCGAGTTCTACGACCTCGCCGACTCGGTTCGCATCAAAGCGGAGGTCCTCCACGCCATCCTCTGTCACCACCGCGAGGAGGACCCGCTCACGCTCGAAGCCGGCGTCATCCGCGTCGCCGACGCGCTCGACATGGAGCGCGGCCGGTCGCGCATCCCCTACGAGAAGGGCGGCCGCGGCATCAACACGCTCTCCAGCCGCGCCATCAAGGATGTCGTCCTCAAGCCCGGCGACGAGTCGGCGGTCCTCGTCGAAATCGAGATGGTCAACGCCGCGGGCGTCTATCAGGTCGACAACCTCCTGAAGGCGAAACTCGACGGCTCGGGCCTCGAAGACCACGTCCGCATCGTCGCGGTCAACACGAAGTCCGACGACAGGCTCGTCGAGCGCATCGAACTCTAAGCGGCGTCTTCCCGGCGCTATCGGCCGGTGGCAAAATGGAAAATCGGTGTGTGAACCGTCCGGGACCGGTCCCGCGGTCGGCTCTGCGCCTCAGTCGTTGGACTGCGCGAACTGCTCTACGCCGCCGACCGAGAGTTCGCCGCTGAGCGTGCGGTTCGGGTAGGGGAACTCGATTCCCGCGTCGTCGAACCGCTGTTTGACGGCCGTGACGTACTCGCCGCGGGTCTTGACGAAGTCGGCGCGGCTGGGGTCGGAAATCCAGATGCGCGACTTCAGGACGACCGCGGAGTCGCCGAGTTCGGTCAGTCTGACCGACGGCTCGGGCGTCGCCATGATGCCGTCGTGCTTTTCGGCCTCGTCGAGGATGATGTCGGTCGCCTGGTGGATGTCGTCGTCGTAACTGATGCCGAACGGCACCTGCAGGCGGAGTTTGTCCTTCGCGACGGGGTTCTTGATGACGCCGTCGGTGAGCTGCGAGTTCGGCACGGTGAGCAGTTCGTTGTCGAAGGTTCGAACGCGCGTCACGCGGAAGGAGATGTCCTCCACAACGCCGGAGTTGCCGTCCCATTCAATCCAGTCGTTGATGCGGAACGGCTTGTCGGTGAAGATGAAGATACCGGCGACGAAGTTGGCGATGACGTCCTGCATCGCGAAGCCGATTGCGAGCGTCGCGGCCGCGCCGATGGTCGCGAGCGACTGCAGGAAGTTGCCGAGCCCGGCGAAGCCGAAGCCGAAGCCGAGCGCGACGAACGCCACGACGAGGGTCGCGACCTTCATCAGGGGCTTTTTCGCGTGCTCCTCCGCGCCCCGCCGGTCGAGGACGCGGTTGAGAAGCGACGAGACGACGGCCTTGCCGACGATGTAGACGACGGCAAAGCCGAGGACGAACCCGAGAAGGGTCCCGAGCGTCTCCGGGTACGGAACATTCTGCTGGGCGAGGAACCGACCGACCGCACCGCCGTCACCCTGCAGTTGGAGCGGAAGCGCGAGTCCGTTCATCGATGGAAAACCGCTGTCTTCCCCCTCGTCTCTATCAGTTCCGCGTTCACCCGCTCGGCGAGGTCGGCGGCCGCCTCGTCGACCGTCGTGCCGCCGAGGGCGGCCCGGAGGAACTTCGCTTTCACGAGGTTCCGGTCGGCCAGTTGGTCGTTGAGTTCGCCGACCACCGCTTCGATTCCGCTCTTACCCACCCAGACGGTCACGTCGAGGTCGTGGGCCTCCTTTCGCAGCTCCTGCGTGTTCATGCGTGGCCTCCACTATGTGCCGGAGGGCTTCAATAGTAAGGCTTTGGCGGCCGTTTGGTTGTCGTACACACGCGGGAACGGGCCGATACTGCCGGAATCGCCGCAGGGCGGTCAGTACGGGTAGCGTTTCGTCGCCCCGCAGTCGCATCTGACGACGACGTGACCGCCGGCGCGGGTCCGAACGCGGGCGTTGACGCCCGGGAGAAGGTAGGCGTCGCAGTCGTCGCAGGTGAACCGACGGAACGCCTTCGGGAGGCCGCAGCGGTTCCGCTCTGCGACCCGCCGGGCGAGGCGGACGTACTCGCGGGCGCGGTCGTGGTCGCGGTCGCTCGCCGCCTCGCGGGCGAGGTCGTGGAGTCGGTCGATGCGCTCCTCCGCGATGTTCATACACGTTCGGGCGAGCGGCCCGGACAAAGACGTTCCGAACCGCGACGCGGGAGCGACAACGGGGACCGAAGCCGGTACTGTGATACCCCGCCCCGAAGAACGGCGACTGTGCGCGTCCTGAACTACCTCGAATTCGCCTCGCAGCTCGACCGTAGCGGCATCGGCACCGCCACCGACCAGCAGCGGGCGGCCCTCGCCACGACCGACGTGGAGGTCGTCACCTCCCCGTGGCCCGAGTCGGTCGCCGCGGGTGCCGCGAGCCTCCTGCGGGGCGACGGGGTCGTCCGCGACTACGACGTGGCCCACTGCAACCTCATCGGCCCCGGCTCGCTCGCCGTGGCCAGACACACCAACCGCAACGACATCCCGCTCGTCCTCCACTCGCACGTCACCCGCGAGGACTTCGCCGAGAGCTTCCGCGGGTCGACCGCGGTCGCCCCCGCCCTCGGGAGGTACCTCAAGTGGTTCTACTCGCAGGCCGACGTGGTGCTCTGTCCCTCCGAGTACACGAAGCGAACCCTCGAATCCTACCCGGTCGACGCGCCGATTCGCGCGATTTCGAACGGCGTCGACACCGACGCGCTCGACGGCTTCGAGGACCTTCGCGACGAGTACCGAGCGGAGTACGACCTCGACGGCATGACCGTCTTCACCGTCGGCAACGTCTTCGAGCGCAAGGGCCTGACGACGTTCTGCACGCTGGCGCAGGAGACCGACTACGACTTCGCGTGGTTCGGCCCGTACGACACCGGCCCGCACGCCTCGAAGAAGGTTCGGTACTGGGTCGAACACGCCCCGGAGAACGTCACGTTCACCGGCTGGATAGACGACATCCGCGGCGCGTTCGGCGCGGGCGACGTCTACCTGTTCGCGACGAAAAACGAGAACCAGGGCATCGCGGTCCTCGAAGCGATGGCCTGCGGGAAGGCGGTCGTCCTCCGCGACATCCCGGTGTTCGAGGAGTTCTACACCCACGGCCACGACTGCCTGAAGTGTTCGACCGACGCGGAGTTCCGCCGGGCGCTCGACCTGCTCGCCCGCGACCCCGACCTCCGGCGGCGGCTCGGCGAGAACGCCCGCGAGACGGCCGCCGAACACAGCCTCGACCGCGTCGGCGACAGGCTCGTCGAGACGTACGAGGACGCGCTGTCCGGGCGACTCACCGACTGACTGGCGAGATAATCGGCCACCGGACGCAACAGACACGGTAACACACAACACTCCTGCGAGAAGTCACAACGGTTTATCCTGTCGGGGTCGCACGAACGGCCATGCAGTCGGTCGCCGCGTTCACTGACACGTACTTGCCGACCGTCAACGGCGTCTCCTACACGATTCAGACGTGGCGGGAGCGGTGGGACCGCCGCGGCGGCCGCATGGACGTGGTGTTCCCGGCGGACGACGACTACGACCCCGAGCCGGGCGAGTTCGGCGTCCGAAGCCTCCCCTTCCCCTTCTACGAGGGAGTCCGCATCGGCGCGCCGCGGATTCCGAGGGCCGTCGACGACGTCGACGTCGTCCACGCCCACACCCCGTTCGGCCTCGGACTGGCGGGGCTCCGGCTCGCCCGCCGGCGCGACCTCCCGCTCGTGGCGAGCTACCACACGCCGACCGGCGAGTACGCCGAGTACCTCAGCTCCGTCGGCGCTATCGAACGCGGCGTCGAACGCACCGCCGAGCGCTACGAGCGGTGGTTCTTCGACCGGGCCGACGCGGTCATCGTCCCCAGCGAGGACGCCGAGCGCCGCCTCGCCGACGAGGTCGGCGTCGAATCCGAAATCGTCGTCCTCTCGAACGGCATCGACGTCGAGCGGTTCGAACCCGCGGACGGGGCCGCGTTCCGCCGCCGCCACGACCTCGGCGACGGGCCGCTCATCGGCTACACGGGGCGGCACGGCTACGAGAAGCGCCTCGACGAACTCGTCCGCGCCGCGGCCGACCTCGACGACCTCGACGCGACGCTCGTCTTCGGCGGCGACGGCCCCGCCCGCGACCAGCTCTCCGCGCTCGCGGAGGACCTCGGCGTCGACGCCCGCTTTCTCGGGTTCCTCGAACGCGAGGAGCTGCCGGGGCTCTACTCCGCGCTCGACGTGTTCTGTTTCCCGAGCCCCGTCGAGACGCAGGGGCTCGTCGCGCTGGAGGCCAACGCCTGCGGGACGCCCGTCGTCGGCGTCAACGAGGGCGCGCTGGAGAACACCGTCCTCGACGGCGTGACTGGCTACCACTACGAGTCCGGGGATTTAGACGGCTTCCGACGCGGGATTCGGCGGGCGCTCGCGGAGCGCGAGGAACTCAGCGCGCGGTGTCTCGACCGCCGCGACGAGGTGAGCGTCGACCGCTCTGTCGACCGGCTCGCGGCGCTCTACGAGCGAGTGGCGTCGAAATAAAAAGCGAGACCGACTGCGAAACCGCGTCAGTCGCGGTCTTCGAGCGCGTCGGCGATGCGGCGCAGTTCGCGGTTCACGTCGCGGACCTCGTCGCGGAGCTGTCGGACCTCGCGGACGAGCTGTTCGTCGCTCCCGCTTCCCTGCTCGGGGTCGCGCGGGCCGCCGCCCATACTTCCGGGGCCGCCACCCATGCCGCCGGGACCGCCGCCGCCGCCCATACCGCCGGGGCCGCCGCCGCCCATCATGCCGCTCATCATCTGCGCGAAGGGGTTGCCGCCGCCGCCCATGCCGCCGGGACCGCCGCCGCCCATCATCTCTTCGGGGTCGGGGCGCTCGCCCTCTTCGCGCTCTTCCTCGCGGCGCTGTCGAATCTCTTCGACCCGCTCGCGGAACGACTTCTCCTCTTCGCCGTCGTCGCCCTCGTCGGGCGTCTGCGTCTCGTCTGCGGGTTCGTCGTCAGCCATGGTGTCGCGTTGGCTGTCCGCCCGGAAAGTGCTGACGGTCTCTGAAATCCGTGACCCCTCACCCGAACGCGCCGAGGCTCGACTGGAGGTCGCGGTCGGTCCCGCCGTCGTCGAGTTCGTGGCCGACGAGGTCGCGCATGTCCACCGCGTAGGTCGTCCCGCGGTGGTCGAGAACGAGCACGCGCCCCTTCACGCCGCGGACGGTCCCCGTGACGACGGTCTCGGCGACCGGCGAGCCGTCGAGGTCGAGGCCGTAGTCGAACGCGAACGTCTCGATGGGGTCGAACTGGGCGAGGAGGTCGTCCCACGCCGCGGCGTCGACCGACCGCCCGAACCCCTCGATTTTGGTCGGGACGCGGATGCGGTCGGGAATCTCGGTCGCCAGTTCGGCCTCGTACTCGCGGGCGACGCGGCCGTCCGAGAACGTCCGGACGTGGGCCGCGCGGTCCGCGCCCTGCTCGCGCAGGCGGGTGTCGAGCCGCCACTCGCGGGTGACGCCGACCTTGAACGTGTCGGGGGCGAACGCCGCGAGGTAGACCGCGTGGTCCTCGTAGCAGTCCATCTCGTCTTTCAGACACGTCCCGGTACACTTCGCGCAGACCCACGTGTGGCGGTGGTCAGAACAGTACGGCGCGCGGTCGTTGTCGCAGGCGACGTGGCGGTCGTCGTGGATGGTGCCAGCGCAGTGGCGGTCGCCGAGGCGGTAGTCCAGTTCGGTGCCGGGGTCGAGCGCGACCGAGTCGATGCCGTCGCTCGCGCTCACGAACAGCGCGGGGGTTCCGGTATCGTAGCCGACGACCTGCACGCTCCGAGGTAGGGAGTCGCGGTAGAAAGGTGGCTCGCTCCGGGGCGGGCCGTCGGGGGCGGTCGGGGGCTGTTAGGGACTGCCGGGCGTCGCCCCGCGGAGTCGGCCGCGAGTCGCGGCCGTGGTCGCGGCTGTCGGCCGCGGCTACCGAGCGCCGTTATTCGTACTCGGCGCGAAGCTCCTCGGCGAGTTCCTCGGCGGCGCGGCGGACGGCCTCGTCGCTCGACCCGTCGGGTTCCCAGCCGAGCGCGGAGAGCTTCTCGATGGAGAGGCGCATCTTCGGCACGTCGCCGGTCCAGCCGCGGTCGCCGCCGGTGTACTCGAACTCGGGGTCGAGGTCCAGCACGTCTGCGACGATGTTCGCGATGGTCGTCACGGAGGTTGTCGTCCGCGTGCCGAGGTTGTAGACGTTGTAGTCGCGGTCGGCGTGTTCGACGACGTGGCACATCGCGTCGATGCAGTCCTCGACGTGGAGGTAGGACTTCTCCTGGCGGCCGTCGCCGAGGATTTCGAGCGTCTCGGGGTCTTCGAGGAGCTTCTCGATGAAGTCCGGGATGACGTTGCCGCGCTGGTTCGGGCCGACGATGTTGGCGAAGCGGTACATGTAGACCGTGAAGTCGTAGGAGTGGGCGAACGTCGAAAGCAGGCCCTCGTCGGCGAGTTTGGAGGAGCCGTAGATGCTGATGGGTTCGAGGGGGGCGTAGTCCTCGGGGGTCGGCCGCGGGGCCTCGCCGTAGATGGTCGACGAGGAGGTGAAGGCGATGTTCGACACGCCGACCTCCTGCATCCGTTCGAGGACGTTGTAGGTCATCTCGGTGTTCTCCTCGAACAGCTGACGGGGGTTGCCGTAGTTCGTGTCGGTGTAGGCCGCGAAGTGGAAGACGATGTCGAGGTCCTCGGTGACGGCCTCGGCGACGTCGTCGGCGTCGGTCATGTCGGCCTGTACGAACTCGACGCCGTCGGGGACCCGTTCGCGGACGCCCTTCGAGAGGTCGTCGGCGACGACGACGTGGTTGTCCTCGGAGAGGCGCGCGGCGAGGTGAGACCCGACGAGACCTGCGCCCCCGGTCACGAGGACGCGCTTGTCGGAGAGTTCCAGCGACATGGCACAGATGATTCGGCCGAGTGATAAGTCCGTTTCCCCTCCGCGTCGCCGACGGGCGTCGAACGCGAACCCGCGAGGCCCGCCGTCGACCACCGACGCCCGCGTTCCGAAAGCACCACTTTCCCCCGCCGTCTTCGGAGAGACATGCACAACGAACCCGAGGTCTGTGTCCTCCGGTACGGACACCGACCGGGGCGCGACGACCGGATGACGACGCACGTCGGCCTGACGGCCCGCGCGCTCGGCGCGGACCGGGTCATCCTCCCGGACAACGCCGGCCACTCGATGGAGACGGTCGAGGACATCACGGGCCGGTTCGGCGGCCCCTTCGAGGTCGAACTCACCGAGGCGCTCAACGGCGTCATCCGCAACTGGGAGGGGAAGGTCGTCCACCTCACGATGTACGGCGAGCGCGTTCAGGACGTGGAAGCCGACATCCGCGAGGCGCACGCCGGGGAACCGCTTCTCGTCGTCGTCGGCGGGGAGAAGGTCCCCTTCGAGGTGTACGAGGGGGCCGACTGGAACGTCGGCGTCACGAACCAGCCGCACTCGGAGGTCGCCGGCCTCGCGGTGTTCCTCGACCGCCTGTTCGACGGGCGCGAACTCGACCGCGAGTGGAAGGACGCCGAAAACCGGGTGGTTCCGATGGCGACGGGCAAGAAAGTCGTCCCGGCCGACGAGGAGTAATCGGCGCGTCGGCGCGCCCGCTGGCGGTTCTCCGCTGCCCGGGAGTAATAAGACTTAATGGCGTTCCTGACGCCATTTCGCACAATGGCTTTTGAGGAGTTACTGAACGACCCTGTTATCCAGAAGTACCTCCACGAGTTGGTCGGACCAACCGGGATGCCGGTCGCGGCGGCACCCCCGGACGGCGAGGTCACCGACGAGGAACTCGCCGAGGAACTGCGGCTCGAACTCAACGACGTGCGCCGCGCGCTGTTTATCCTCTACGAGAACGACCTCGCGTCGTATCGTCGCGTCCGCGACGAGGACTCCGGCTGGCTCACCTACCTCTGGACCTTCCACTACGAGAACATCCCCGAGAACCTCGAAGAGGAGATGTACCGCCTCCTCGACGCGCTCGAAGAGCGCCTCGACTACGAGCGCGACCACGAGTTCTACCTCTCGGAACCCGCCGGCATCCGCTTCGAGTTCTCCGAGGCGATGGAACACGGCTTCCAGTGCCCCGAGACTGGCGCGCCGCTCGAACCGATGGACAACGACGACCTCGTCGACGCGATGGAGCGACGCATCGAAGAGCTCCGCGACGAGCTCAACGTCGAAGTGACGGGGACGAACTGAATGGTCGTTCTCGCAACGAAGTGCTACATCGACGGCGACGCCCGCGAGCGGGCGCTCGACAGCCTCACCTCGCTCGTCGCCAACGACATCGGCGACCTCGACGTCGACTACGACATCGGCGTCCGCGACGACGGCTTCATCTCCGTGACGGTCTCCGGCGACGACGAGACGGTCGCCCGGAACGTCCTCCGCGAGGAGTGGGGCGAGGTCACGCCGCACCTGTCGGCCGGCGAGACCTACGTCGGCACCCTCGAACACTGGGACGACGACGGCTTCGTGCTCGACGCGGGCATCGAGGTTCGCGTCCCGACCGAGGAACTCGGCCTCGGCCGCGGCTCTGCGACCCAGATTCGGGACCGCTTCGGTCTCGTCCAGCACATGCCGCTGACGTTCGTCTACGGCGGCGACGAGGGGCCCTCGCGGCTGGCCGACGAGCAGGTCGACCGCCTCTACGACTGGACTCGCGGGAGCGGTCGCGTCAACGTCAACAGCGCGACCCGCGGCGAGGTCCGCGCGACGGTCAACCGCGCCGGCCACGCGAAGGACATCGTGACCGTCGAGCGCCTCGGCCTCCTCGAACAGAGCATCGTCTGCCGGGACGAGACCGACCCGCCGGGCCTCCTCGCGAGCATCGGCTCGTACCTCCCGTCGGAGCTGAAGTGCGTCATCGGCCAGTAAGACGATGAACAGGCGACTCCTCGTCGGTATCGCCGCGCTCGCCCTCCTCCTCGTGACCGCCGGGTGTCTCGGCGGCACCTCCAGCGTCTCGAACGACCGCCTCGACGCCGCGCCCGACGGCGACTACGCGTGGACCGCCGATGCCGACGCGCACATCACCGTTCAGGACAACGGCCGGTTCCGCGCCGTATACGATGTGAACAGCTCCTCGGTCGAGCTCTACCGGTTCGACGGCTTCGGCAGTCGGACGCCGCTTTCGGTCGAGGCGGTCCGCTACCGCTACGAAAACGGGACCGTCGTCAACGGGACCGAACTGAAGGCCCGCGGCGGCGACGTGACGCAGAACGACCGCATCACGAACGTCACCCTCCCCGCGGACGCCGGGACCGAGGGGAAAATCGCGTTCAGTTCGACCTCGACGCCGAAGCGGTTCTCGCTTCCCGTCTTCGTCGAGGGGAGCTACGAGGTCGTCCTCCCCGCGGACCGCCGCGTCGACTTCCCGATATTCGGCTCGGTCCAGCCGTCGGGCTACGAGACCGAGGTCGTCGACGACCGGCTTCACATCCGGTGGGAGGAAGTGACGGAGGGGAACGTCGTCGTGCAGTTCTACCTCCAGCGCGACCTCGGTATCTTCGCGGCCGTCGCGGCCGTGTCGGTGCTCGTCGGCGGCGCGGGGATACTCTACTACCGCCGGCAGATTCAGGCGCTCCGCGACCGCCGACAGGAACTCGGCTTGGACGTCGAAGACGACGACCGCTGAGCGACGCCCGACGGACGCGGCGTCGGTCGGCCGACTCGGTTCGCCGGTGTGAACGCTTTTTTGCCTCCCAGCCCGCTACGTCGGGGTATGCAAGTCGCCGTGGTCACCGTCGGGGACGAACTCCTCGCCGGCGACACCGTCAACACGAACGCCGCGTGGCTCTGCGAGGAACTGACGGAGCGGGGCGTCTCCGTCGAGCGCGTGACGACGGTCCCCGACCGCGTCGCCGACATCGCCCGCGTGGTCAACGAGTACCACGCCGAGTACGACGCCGTCGTCGTCACCGGCGGGCTGGGTCCGACCCACGACGACGTGACGATGGAGGGCGTCGCGGCCGCGTTCGGGCGCGCTCTGGAGCGCAACGCCGACGCCGAGGAGTGGCTGGAGGCCAACGGCGGCTACTCCGCGGCCGACCTCGTGGAGGGGACGACCGACCTCCCCGCGGGGTCGCGGATGCTCCCGAACGACGAGGGTGTCGCGCCCGGCGCGGTCGTCGGGTCGGTGTACGTGCTCCCCGGCGTCCCCGGCGAGATGAAAGCCATGTTCGCCCGCGTCGCCGACGAGTTCGCCGGCGAGCGGACTCACGTCCGGTTCGTCCACACCTCGGAGCCGGAGAGTTCGCTCATCGAGCGGTTCGAGGCCGTCCAATCGGAGTTCGACGTGACTGTCGGGAGCTACCCCGGCGACCACGTCAGAATCAAGCTCGCCGGAGCCGACGAGGAGGCAGTCGAATCGGCGGCCGCGTGGCTCGAAGCGCGCGTGGAACTGTACGAAGAAGCGTAGGACCGACGGTCAGCGCTGGAGGTACCAGAGCCACCCGGCGGTCATGAGGATACCCACGAGAAGCACGGTCGCGGCCGTCTCCGAGGTCGGCAACACCTGCTCGCTGGCTGATAGCGGAATCATAGGTGACAGTTCCCACGTCCGGTTCTTAAACGGTGAGGTTCTGGCGACAGTTGTCGCGGCGTGTCCGTCCGCGAATCTGTGGGGGCGCGACCCAGTCGCCCCTCGCCGGCTACCGCGTCGCTTTTCTCCCGGGCGCGGGTTCGTTCAGTCATGCGAATCGGTGTCGTCGTCAACCCCGTCGCGGGGATGGGCGGCCGGGTCGGCCTGAAGGGAACCGACGGGAAAGTCGCGGAGGCCAGACGGCGCGGCGCGGAGCCGCGGTCGCCAGAGCGGGCGCGACGGGCGCTCGCCCGGCTCTCCGAGGCCGCCCCCGAGGCGGAACTGCTCGCGTGGGGCGGCGAGATGGGCGCGGCGGCCGCCCGAGACGCCGGCTTCGACCCCGAGGTGCTCGGCGACCCGTCCGGCGACGAGACGACCGCCGCCGACACTATCGCCGCCGTCGAGGCGTTCGTCGCCGCCGACGCGGACCTCGTGTTGTTCGTCGGCGGCGACGGCACCGCGGCGGACGTGGCCGAGGCGCTCGACGGGACCGACGTGCCGATGCTCGGCGTCCCCGCGGGCGTGAAGGTCTACTCCTCCGTCTTCGCCGTCTCGCCCGAGGACGCCGCCCACGTCGTCGCGTCGTTCGAGCGGACCGAGGCCCGCGAGGTCATGGACATCGACGAGGACGACTACCGCGCCGGCGAGGTCAGGCCGGAGCTTCGTGCGGTCGCGCACGTCCCCGTCGCCGAGGACCTCCAGTCGTCGAAGCAGACCGGCGGCGGCACCGTCGAGGCGCTCGCCGCGGGCGTCGCCGATGACATCCGCGCGACCGAGGGCGTCACCTACGTCCTCGGCCCCGGCAGCACCGTCGGCGCGGTGAAAGCCGAGTTGGGCATCGACGGGTCGCCGCTCGGCGTCGACGTCTACCGCGACGGCGAGGTGCTCGCCCGCGACGCGACGGAGGCCGACATCCTCGATAACCTCGGCGAGGAGAACGTCATCGTCGTCACGCCCATCGGCGGACAGGGCTTCGTCTTCGGCCGCGGCAACCCCCAACTCTCCCCGGCGGTGATTCGCCGCTGTGACGTGTCGGTCGTCGCCTCGCGGTCGAAGCTCGACGCGATTCCGGTCCTCCGGGTCGACACCGACGACCCCGACCTCGACGCCGACCTCCGCGGGTGGACGAAAGTCCGGGTGGGCCGCGTCGAACGCCGGATGATGAAAATCGAGTGAACGGCGCTGTCGAAGCCGCTGCCGGGGGTCGAAGTCGGTCGCTGGATCGCGCTGGAGAGCGGGCGGGAATCGGTCACGGCCGATTCGGCGACCGGCTCGAACCGGAGCGTCAGCGGAAAATAATCGAGCGAGAGGACGCGAGCGGGAGGACGCCCCCTCGGCTGTCTCGTCAGTCGTCCGCGGCCGCCTGCTGCTCCATGATGTGCTCGACGATTTCGTCCGTTTCGGTTCTGAACTCGTCGAGGTCGGTCTCGTTCCCGTGGAGAATCGTCGAGAAGTACTTCGTGTCGGCGGCGAGGTTGACGGTCTCTTTGAGTTCCGCGTCCGCGACGCCGCTCAACCGCGCCTCCTCCGTGTGGAAGTAGGTGCAGTACGGACAGTTAATCGCGGCCGCGACGGCGACCCCGATGAGCGCCTTCTCTCGCGCGGCCAACTCGGTGTCGGTCCCCAAATTGAGGTCGCGGAAGAGTCCCCAACTGTGTTCGCTCGCCGGTTCCGCCAAATTCTCCATCCAACTCGGGACCTGGCCGAGCATTCCCTCCATTTCTTGTCGTGTGGCTGTCGATACCATAGTTACCCCTTCACCTCCGGGATTCTCTGCGTTAGGAGGCGATTATTGTATGGATTCGACGTCGTAAAGTTATGAGCCGATTGGATATGTGTAATCTGCTCGTATCGACGACGTTCTGCAGAAATTCGCGGTTAATACGCCGGTCTACGGGACGGTTCTCTCCCCCCGCTCGAAGCCGGAGGACGTGGATGATTTAATATTTTGAATCGTGTGCAATGAGACCCACTATCCATTATTCACAGAGGGTGTAATATAGTGAGATTTAAGGTCATTGGATGGGTTCTGACTGCCATGGAAACCCGGAAAGTCCAGCGTCTCGGTCCCTCCACGCTGGCGATGACGCTTCCAGCGGAGTGGGCCAAGGAACACAACGTCGAGAAGGGCGACGAGGTGACCATTCGGACGAGCGGTAAGGGAACGCTGACCGTTCTCCCCGAGTCGGTCAACACCGAGGATTCGAAGGCGACGATTCGCGCCGACAGTCTGAACGCGGAGGCGCTCGAACGCGCCATCGTGGCGCAGTACGTCCTCGGGCGGCGCGTCATCCACATCGAGAAAAGCGAGGGCGCGCTCGATTCGGACCACATCAACGCCGTCTACAAGGCCGAGACCCAGCTCATGGGCCTCGGCGTCATCGAGGAGACGCCCGAGCGAATCGCGATTCGCTGTTCGGTCGACGCGGAGGACTTCACCCTCGACAACCTGCTCGAACGACTCGAAAACACGGGCAGTACGATGCGCGGCGAGGCCGTCAAGGCGCTCGCCCACGGCAACCCCGACCTCGCCCAGCGGGCGCTCAACCGCGAGCGGCAGGCGAACAAGATTTTCGTCCTCCTGCTTCGGCTCATCTTCACGTCCTACCAGAACCCCAACCTCGCGCGGGCGGTCGGTCTCGACTCCGGCTTCCCGCTCATCGGCTACCGCTCGGTGGCGAAGAACCTCGAACTGACCGCCGACAACGCCGAGGACATCGCCAACATCGTCATGGACGCCGAGGGCCACACCATCGACGTCGACCAGTCGACGATGCGGCGCATCCGCGAGTTCACGGACCACGTCGACGAGATTACGACGACCGCGGTGCGGGCCGTCGTCGAGCGCGACTACGACCTCACCATCGAGTGCCGAGAGCTGTTCCGAGAGATTAGCGACCGCGAGCGCGACATCCTCAACGACCTCCCGGAGATGGAAAACCAGAAGCTCCTCCAGATTCGCGAGGTGCTGGTGAGCCTCCAGCAGACCGCGCAGTACGCGATGCGGAACGCCGAAATCGCGTCGAACCTCGCGCTCAACGAGGAGTCGGACCACGTCACGATAGACTGAGAAACCGAAACAGGACCCGGCCACCGACTCCGGCGGCGCGCCGTCACCCCTCAGTCGGCGATGACTTCCATCGCCTCGTTGTTCTCGGTCTCGGACGACTCTTTTTCGCCCGTCAGCGGGTTGCGACTGGCGATGCGGCAGTCGAAGCCGGGATGCTCGCCGAAGTGCCGGAGTATCATGTGGCGGCGCGAGCCGGTGATGCCGGTGCGGCCGATGTCCTCGGCGGTAAAGCGCTCGGGCAGGCGGTCGTACAGGCGGCGCAGTTCGTCGAAACTGGCGAACACCTTCGCGTTGCCGGTGGAGTCCGCGCCGCGGCGGGAGACGACGTAACTGCCGTCCCGGCGGTACTCGCCGGCCGTGCGGAAGAACTCCCGTTTCTCGGTCAGCGCCGAACCGATGGCCTCCTGCAGGTCGGCGGCGGCGTCTCGGGACAGTTCACAGGACTGGTCGCCAAAGGAGACGACGATGGTTTCGTCGTCGCTCTCGACGGACACAGGGTTCTCATTACGGGAGAAGAACTCGATCAGGAGCGTGGGTACTCCGTGTCATATCCTCGACTATCGCAGCCGACGGTAAAGAGTTATCGGCTCAGTCAGGATTCACCGACGATTCTTCGGTAGTCCCGGCGGTCGAACGGCGAGCCGACTCCGGCCCGCGGGGCGGGACCGCTACAGGAGGCCGTCGTCGGTGGTCGTGGTCTCGCCGTCCGTCGCGGTCGTCGTCGTCGCGGTTTCGGTTGCAGTCGCGGTCGTCGTCTCCCCCGTCGCCGCGGTCGTCGCAGTTTCGGTCTCGGTCGCAGTTTCGGTCTCGGTCGCAGTTTCGGTCTCGGTCGCAGTTTCGGTCTCGGTCGCGGTCTCGGTCTCGGTCGCCGTCGTTTCGTCCGTCGTCTCTCCTCCGCCGGACGCCGCCTTGTTCCCGAAGATGTCCGTCTCGAACGTCTTCTCGTAGGTCAGCGGGTCGAGGGGGACGCGAAGCGTCGTGCCGCCGGCGTCGAGGTTCGCGTAGAAGTCGATGCGCAGGTCGGTCGTCTGGTCGCGTTCGAGGTGCGAGACCCACCACTCGTCGAGTCTGTCGTTTTCGATGTGGGTCGTCGCCTCGATGGTCTCCGTCGACCGCGGGGAGATGACGTACTCGGAGTTCGTCGTCCCCTCGCCGACGTCCACGTCGTTCATGGAGATGTCGTAGCCGAGTTCGGAGACCGCAATCGGGTACGGCTTGGGGTTGTGGACGACGAACGTGAGTTCGAGCGCCGTGCGCTCGCCCGTGGACTCGCCCCACTCGGCGCTCGTCTCGTTGACGTACAACACGGGGTCGGAGACGACCGGCGACTCCGCGTTTATCTCGCGGGTTTCGGTGGAGTTGAACGCCGACAGCAGGTCGGTGTCGATGCTCCGGGATATCTCGGGCGCTTCGAACGTCCGGCCGAGCGTCTCAGAAGTGACGGTGGCGTCCACGGCGAGGTCGGTGTGTTCGCCGTTCTGGATGTGCGAGACCCACCACTCGGGGATGCGCTCGTTTTCGAGCGTCGTCCGGAGCGGAACCGCCGTGGTCCCCCGCCCGATAGCGACGCCGCCTTTCTCCCCCGTCGCCATCTGAATGCCGTTCATCTCGACGCCGTAGTCGACTTCGAGCCCCGAGAGGTTCGCCGACAGCGGGTTGGGGTTCGAGACGTACAGGTCGGTGTCGATGACGGTCGCCGTCTCGTTGACGCCGGCGAACCGATTGTCGACTCGGTCGACGCTCGGCGCGCCGATGACGCCGGCCGCGAACGCCCCGCCGACGCCGGCCGCGACGACCACCAGCGCGACGAGTGCAATACGGAGTCTTCCGCCGAGCAGCGCGGATCTCAGTCCCATCGTTGTTGACACACGAGACTGGTGGTACATATGTCGAACGACTGAGCGCGACGCGGCCCTGAGGGCGCTCCCACACGCCTCGACCCTCGTCACGTCGCCCCACGACAGGCGGTGTCGAATGAACTAAGTGCGCACCCGCGAAGGTCGGAAACATGGAAACCAAGACGGTGCAATCCGACAAGTCCATCGGCTTTGCGGCGTTGTTCGGCGTGCTCACGCTCGTCGGCGCAGGGCTGATGGTCGCCGGACCGGACCAGTTGACGAAGGCGCTCGGGTTCATGCTGGCGATTATCGCGGCCTCGCTCGCCGTCTCCGGCGCGCATTTGTTCCAGTAGCTATCAACGTTGAGGAACACGGGTAACCGTTAATAACGCCCATTCCCTAGACGGTCCGAGGATGACTGAGTACACCGACGAGGAACAACGCATTCTCGCCTATCTCCGCGACAGCGTCAGCCGCGGAGAGAGCTATTTCCGGGCGAAGAACATCGCGGAAGCCATCGGTCTCACCGCGAAGCAGGTCGGGTCCCGCCTGCCGCGGCTGGCCGAGAAGTCCGAGGACGTCGAAATCGAGAAGTGGGGACGCGCCCGCTCGACGACGTGGCGCGTCACCCGAAGCTGAGGCGATTCCACGGCTTTTTACTGTGGAGGTGTGATGGTATCCCATGACCGTCCGCGTGAAACGAACGTTCGTGTTCGACGCTCCCGGCGAGCGCGTCTGGGAGTTCATCGCCGACCCGGCCAAGCGAGCGGGGGCTATCAGCGTCGTCGACCGCTTCGACGTGGCCGACGACGGCCGCCACGCGACGTGGTATCTCGAACTCCCGATTCCGCTCGTCCGCTCGACGGTGACCGTCGAGACCGAGGATATCGAGGTCGACGAGCCGACGCACGTGAAGTTCGTCGGCAAGTCGCGGGTGATGCGGGTGACGGGCGAACACACCATCGAGGAACGCGACGGCGGGAGCCGACTCGTCAACGAGTTCACCGTCGACGGCCGCCTGCCGGGCGTCGAGGCGTTCTTCGAGCGCAACCTCGACCGCGAACTCGACAACCTCGAATCGGCGCTCCGGCGCGAGTTCGAAGCGACCGCCTGAGGCCGGCGACGGCTTCGTCGGTCCGCGCTCGTCGCCCCCGTGGCCCGGAGTTCGAGACGGCGAGAACCGTGGGTTCACGGGGTATGCGAACGGGTGTTGCGGTGGGTTTATACATCGTGGCTCCTAAGCGAAAGTCGCCGACGCAATAGGCGCTTTTCTCGCCAGTCGTCGGCGACTCCACATCCGCCGCACCCGCCGCAACGTTTCGGGGTCCGTTGCGGCATCCGAAACGACGTGGCCACGTCGTTTCGCGCTCCCAAGCCCGGTGGGAGCGCACTCCCCTCGTCTCACTTCGCCAACTGGTGACACGAGATTCGGCGGGAGGCGAATTCGCCTCCGCCTTTTGACGACCGCTTCGCTCCGAGCCGCGCCGCTATCGAGCCGCGACGCACACTCGTCTCAGAGCGCACGCTTCTTTCCCCCGGGGGCCGTGGAGCCACCATGACCGAGACGATTCGAGGCGACGTGCTGCACGCCATCCCGCCGGACGAACTCGACGACGAGGAGCTGTCGCCCGAACTCCGGGCGCTGGCGGAGTCGCGGCACGTCCTCGTCGTCCGGAAGGGCGGCCATCCCTCGATACTCGACCTCGTCTGGGCGTTCGTCCGCCGCGACCCAATCGAGGCGGTGACCGTCGTGACCGACCGCCGCGTCGGGGAGGACGAGGAGGTGACGCTGACCGTCGAGGAGACGGACATGCCCGGCGTCTACGTCGAGGCGGCCGCTCACGGGGAGGCAGAGTCGGACGACGGACACTGAAAGAGCGACAGAAAAAAGCGGGACGAGTGCGGGGCCGCGGCGCGGTGCGGGCCTTACTCGTCTTCTCTGGTCTTGATGTCCGCGGAGAGGCCCTGAGCCATGCGAATCTCCTTGGAGTTGTTGAGCGTCCACGCGGTGCGCTCGGTGACGGCCTCGATGATTTCGCGGGCCGAGGGGTAGCCGTTGCCGGACTTCTTCACGCCGCCGAACGGGAGGTGGACCTCCGCGCCGATACACGGGAGGTTGCCGTAGGCGAGGCCGACCTCGGCGTGGTCGCGGAAGTAGTTTATCTGGCGGTAGTCCTCGGAGATGACGGCACCGGCCAGCCCGTAGTCGGTGTCGTTCTGAATCTCGACGGCGTCTTCGATGTCACCGGAGTACTTCAGGAGGGCGACGTGGGGACCGAAGACCTCCTCGTGGGTACAGCGGAGGTCGTCGTGGGGGTCGGCCTCGTAGACGAACGGCCCGACCCAGTGGCCCGCCTCGTGACCCTCGGGAATCTCGTCGGCGTCGAGTTCGGTGCGGTCGACGAGGACGTTCACGCCCTCCTTCTCCGCGAGTTCGTTGTACTTCGTGACCTTCTCCCTGTGGCCCTCCTCGATGAGGGGGCCCATGAAGGTGTCCTCGCGGAGCGGGTCGCCCACGGAGACGTTCTTCGCGTTCTCGACGAAGCGCTCCTTGAACTCGTCGTAGACGTCCTCGTGGACGACGATGCGCTCGGAGGAGACACAGCGCTGGCCGGTGGTCTTGAACGACGACATCGTCGCGGAGTGGACCGCGATGTCGAGGTCCGCCTTCTCGGTGATGACGACGTTGTTCTTGCCGCCCATCTCGCACGCGGCGAGCTTGCCGGGCTGTTGGGCCACCTTGCTCGCGACCTCGTGGCCGACCTCGGCGGAGCCCGTGAACAGCACGGAGTCGACGCGCTCGTCGTCGACGATGCTCGCGCCGGCGTCGCCGAAGCCCTGCACCATGTTGAACACGCCGTCGGGGATGCCGGCGTCCTCGAACATCTCGGCGATGATTTGGCCGCACCACGGCGTCTGCTCGGCGGGCTTCCAGACGACGGTGTTGCCCTCGACGAGCGCGACGGCCATGTGCCAGAAGGGGATGGCGACCGGGAAGTTCCACGGGGTGATACAGCCGACGACGCCGCGGGGTTTGCGGCGCATGTAGGCGTCCTTCGCGGGAATCTCGGAGGGAATCACGTCGCCTTTGGGGTGGCGGGCGTCGCCCGCGGCCCACTCGACCATGTGGTACGCCTCGATGACGTCGGCGCGCCCCTCGGAGATCTCCTTGCCGCACTCCTTGGTGACGACCTCCGCGAGTTCCTCCGTGCGGTCGCGCAGTTCGTGGTAGATGTCCCAGAGGTACTCCGCGCGGTCGATGTGCGAGAGTTCGCGCCACTCCTCGTAGGCCTCGTCGGCCGCGGCGGCCGCCGCGTCGATGTCCTCGGGCGTGCCGCGCCGGAACGTCCCCAGCGACTCGCCCGTCGCGGGGTTCGTGCTCTCGAACGTCTCGTCGCCGGTTCCGTCCGTCCACTCGCCGTCGATATAGTGCCGATATTCGTCCTGCGCCATATGATTCTAGAGTCACAACTAGGATTAATAACCCCGGACCCTCCCATGGAAGGGGTCGCTCGGCGAGTCGACGGCGGCGTCGCCCCACGCGACCACAGATAACATCTTACGTAACGCCGTGCTACCCGGTGTATGAGCGAGCGCACGGCAGGTGAAGGTACGCGCCTCACGCTCGACCTGTGGCATCCGAACTGTTGGGCAATCGAATCGACGAGCGAGTACGACGGCGGCATCCTCGCACACGCCATCTACGACGCCCCCACCGCGGGCGTCGAGCGGTCGAACGGGCTTTTCACCGCCTACGGCGAGTCGCTCGACGAGGTCGAGACGCTCCTCGACGTCATCGCCGACTCGGACCTCACGGGCGAGGTGTTGGAACTCCAGGAGCGGTTCGACTCCCGCGGGAAGCACGTCGCCCCCGGCCCGGTCGCCCGCGAGTTCTTCCTTGAGTACGACCCGAGCGACATGATGTGCCCGGAACTGCTCAAACACGGGTTCGTCCACAGCGCACCCACGCAGATAGAAAACGGCCGCGAGCGGTGGGAGGTCTGGTTCGCCGGCGCGCGCGAGGAGATACAGCCGCGCATCCAGACCGTCATGGACGAGACCGGCGCGGAGATTCGCGTCGCCTCCATCTCCACGTCCGAGGGGGCGGAACCGGAGCGCAGTCGGCGACTCGACACGCTCACCCGGAGCCAGCGGCAGGCGTTCGAGCTCGCGCGCGAAGAAGGATACTACCGCTGGCCCCGCGAGGTGTCGACCCGCGAACTCGCCGCCGAGATGGACATCTCGAAGACGACGCTCCTCGAACACCTGCGCAAGGCGGAATCGAAACTGCTCGACCCGCAGTAGCGCGGGCCGAATCGAGGGACCGGCCCCGGCTCAGACGCCGGCGACGGCGCGGAGCGCGAACAGCGCGTTCGACTTCCGCTCGCGGACCCGCCGGTAGAAATAGGAGAACCAGTTGTCCCCGTAGGGGACGTACTGCCACGTCTCGATGCCGGCGGCCGCGAGGTCGCGCTGGCCGTCCTCGCGCACGCCCATGAGCATCTGCACCTCGTAGGGCGTCCCGTACTGTTCGTGGAGGCGGCGGGCGTGCGCGATCATGTGCGGGTCGTGACTGCCGACCGCGACGCCGTCGTCGAACTCGGTGAACATCTGTTCGAGGAGGTCCCTGTACACCTCGTCGACCTTCGACTTCTCCTTGTACGCGATGGACGCGGGCTCGTTGTACGCGCCCTTGACGAGGCGGACTTTCCCCGGCACGTCGGCGAGGCGTTCGAGGTCGTCGGGCGTCCGTTTGAGGTTCGCCTGCACGCAGACGCCGACGTTCCCGCCCGTCCGATGACCGAGGTCGTCGACGGCGTCGAGGGTCACGTCGGTCGTCTCGTGGTCCTCCATGTCGACCCAGACGAACACGCCCTCGGCGTCCGCGGCGTCGACGATGCGGTCGAGGTTCTCCCGGAACGCGCGGTCGCCGACGTCGAGGCCGATCTGCGAGGGCTTCACCGAGACGCAGCCGTCGAGGTTCGTCGCGCCGAGTTGGCGGACGAGGTCGACGTACGCGTCGGCGTCGGCGTCGGCGTTCGCCCGGTCGGAGTAGTGCTCGCCGAGCAGGTTCAGTATCCCCGCGATGCCGTCTCGGTTCAGCGACTCGACGTGCGAGACCGCCCCGTCGGCCGTCTCACCCGCCACGAAGTTGTTCGCGATGGGGGGTATCATGTCCCGCTATTGTGAGACACGTACCCTAAAGAGAGACCCTACCAAATAATTCTTGAAAATACATCTGAAATAATCCGGGGAGCCTCGTTTCGTCCGACGGATTTCCGACTCCCGACCATGGGCGGTTACAGGTATATTTACGATAATTGGAGTGGTTTGCATGTTATGTCATCCCACGACATGGGCCGCAGAACGCTACTGAAACTATCGGGACTCGCGCTCGTCGGAGCGACCGCCGGCTGTCTCGAAAGCGAAGAAGACGGCACGACGACCACGACTACCGAGGAAAGCGGCGGTGGCGGCGGCGGTGGCGAGGAGACGACCACGACTACCGAGGAAAGCGGCGGTGGCGGCGAGTCGTACACCATCGGGATGGTCGACTCGCTCACCGGGTCGCTCGCGCCGTACGGCGAGCGCAACACCCGCGGCCGCGAACTCGCGCTGGCCGCCGTCAACGAGGTCGGCATCGGCTCCGAGGGGGCGTCGCTGAACATCTCCGTCGAGGACGACGAGAGTACGAACCAGGGGGGCGTCAACGGCGCACAGAAACTCGTCAACCAAGACGGCGTGCCGCTCCTCATCGGCTCCGTCGGCTCCGGCGTCTCCATCGCCATCCACGACAGCGTCACGCAGGAGGCGGGCGTCGTTCAAATCAGCCAGAACAGCACGAGCCCCGAACTCACGACGCGCCCGGAACTGCTCCGCATGAGCCCCTCGGGGGCGGCGAAGGGGCAGGCGCTCGCCGGCCTCGTCAGCGACGACGGTCACGACACCGTCGCCGTCACGTGGATCAACAACGACTACGGGACGGGGCTGTCAGACGTGTTCGCCGAGACGTTCGAGTCCGAGTTCGGCGGCACGGTCGCCTACAACGAACCCCACGACCAGGGCCAGTCGTCGTACAGCGGCATCCTCACCGAGATGGCGTCGACGGACGCCTCGGCGTGGATTTTCCTCACCTATGCGAACGAGTACACCGTCATGGTCAACGAGGGGTTCGACCAGGGCTACAACACCGCGGTTGACTACTACGGCGCGGAGTCCACCGTCGCCGACTCCATCATCGAGAACACGCCCGCGGGCAGCATGGACGGCATGAAGGGCATCACCGAGAGCGCCCCGCAGGACCAAGAGAACTACCAGAACTTCGTCGCCGCGTTCGAGGAGAACTACGACGCGACGCCGACGGTCTGGTCGGCGTACGCCTACGACGCCGTCACGGTGGCGGCGCTCGCCATCGAGGCGGCCGACGAGTTCTCCGGCGAGGCGCTGTCGGCCGTCGTCCGCGACGTGACCCGCCCCGAGGGCGAGGAGGTCTTCAACTTCGAGGAGGCCGCGGCCGTCCTGCGCGACGGCGGCTCGCCGAGCGACATCAACTATCAGGGCGTCAGCGGCCCGGTCGACCTCGACGAGAACGGCGACCCGCCGGGCTACTACCAGATTTACAGCGTCGAGGACCACGAGTACGTCTTCGGCGACTACATCACGAGCTAACTATGCACGCACGGAACGGACGCCGAACGACCGCCGGGAGGGTTCCGGAGCCGTGATACCGCTCCAAGTCAGCCCCTTCCAGTACGTCGCCAACGGCGTGGTGTTTTCGAGCATCATCGTCCTCGCGGCCATCGGGCTGTCGCTCGTCTACAGCATCGCGGACTTCGCCAACTTCGCCCACGGCGACCTCATGACCGTCGGGGCGTTCTCCACGCTGTTCTCGGTCGGCTTCCTCCGACCGATGCTGGGCGACGCGGGCGTGTTCGGACTGCCGCTTTGGTTCTTCCTCGCCCTCGCGTTCGGCATGGGGGCGGCAGCGGTCATCTCCGTCGTCACCGACCGCGTCGTCTACCGCCCGGTGAAGGGAAGCGGCTCTATCGGGCTTCTCATCTCCAGTATCGGCGTCGCGCTCGTCTATCGGGCGCTCGTCTTCCTGTCGTTCGGAACCGAGCCCGAGCGCTACGGCGTCCCGAGACAGGGGCCGATTCCGTGGGTCCGCGAGTCGCTCGGCATCGCGGTCACGCCGCGCAACCTCGTCGTCGTGGCGCTCACCGTCGTCCTCGTGACGACGCTGCACCTGACGCTGACGCGGACGACCCTCGGCCGGAAGATGCGCGCGACCGCGGACAACGCGGACCTCGCGCGGGTCAGCGGGATTCGAACCAACGAGGTAATCTTCGCAATGTGGCTCATCGGCGGCGCGCTCGCCGCGGCCGGCGGCGTCTTCCTCGGACTGGAGGAACTCGTCCGCCCGCGCATGGGCTTCGACATCCTGCTCATCGTCTTCGCCGCGGTCATCCTCGGCGGCATCGGCTCCGTCTACGGCGCGATGCTCGGCGGCCTCGTCATCGGAATGGTCCACGAGCTCGTTCCCCTGTTCTACCAGTGGGGAATCAGCCCGGTCGGCTCGCAGTACGCCGCGGCCGTCGCGTTCGTCATCATGGTCGCCATCCTGCTCGTTCGCCCGAGCGGAATCGCGGGTGATAGCGGATGAGCTCCGTCTCCTCGTGGGTGAGCGAGACGCTCGTCCGCGACGCGACCGAGCGGCGCATCTTCGCCACGCTCGGACTCGTCACCGTGTTGCTCGTCGTCGGCGTCTTCGTCGGCGTCATCGGCCCGCGGTTCCTCCTGTTCCAAATCGCGCTCGTCGGGATGTACGCCCTGCTGTCGCTCGGACTCAACGTCCAGTGGGGCTACGCCGGGCTCATCAACTTCTCCGTCGCGGCGTTCTGGGGAATCGGAGCCTACTGCGCCGCGCTGTTGACCGCGCCGAACTCCCCGCTCGGACTCGGACTCCACCCGGTGTTCGGGTTCCTCGCGGCAATCGTCGTGAGCGCGTTCATCGCGGTGCTCATCGGCATCCCGACGCTCCGCCTGCGCGAGGACTACCTCGCCATCGCCAGCCTCGGACTGGCCGAGGTCATCCGCGCCATCATCCTCAACGAGCGCCGGTGGACCGCCGGGTCGAGCGGTATCAGCGGCATCCCGAACCTCATGTCGTGGCTGCCGCTGACCGACGCCGCGACGACGGCCGCAATCGTGGTCGCCCTCATCGCGGTCGTCTACCTGTTCCTCCGGCGCGTCCACCGGTCGCCGTGGGGGCGCGTCCTCCGGACCATCCGGTCCGACGAGGACCTCGCCAAGGCGCTCGGCAAGGACACCTACCGGTTCAAGATGCAGGCGTTCGTCATCGGCTCGGTCATCATGGCTATCGCCGGGGCGTTCTACGCGCACCTGAACCTCTACATCGACCCCTCCGACCTCGTCCCCCTGACGACGTTCTACATCTGGATCGCCGTCATCCTCGGCGGCACGGGGTCGAACCGCGGGGCGGTCGTCGGCGCGGCCGTCGTCATCGCCATCCGCGAGGGGACGCGCTTCCTCAACGACATCGGGTTCATCCAGACGCTCGGCGTCGACCTGGCCCCGCTCCGACTGCTGTTCGTCGGCGGGCTCATCATCCTCATCATGCGCTTCCGGCAGGACGGGCTCCTTCCCCCGAAGGACGAACTCATCTGGCCGGCGGCGCGCGACGGAAGCGGTGCCGGTGGCGCACCCGCCTCTGGTGCCGCCTCCGACGGCGGGACCGTCTCGAACGGGGGTGACGACCGATGAACGACGACGCGTACGAGGGAGCGCGCCTCGACAAGGACGACGTCGTTCTGAAGACGACCGACTTGGAGAAGGCGTTCGGCGGCCTCGTCGCCACCGACGGCGTCTCCATCGAGGTCGACCGCGGGACCATCACCGGGATGATTGGACCGAACGGCGCGGGGAAGTCCACGCTGTTCAACCTCATCTCCGGCTTCTACGAGAACGACGCCGGTCACGTCACCGTCAACGGCGAGGACGTCACCGACCTCGAACCGCACGAACGCGCCCGAAAGGGGCTCGTTCGGACCTTCCAGACGCCCCGGCGGCTGGAGGGGATGTCCGTCCGCGAGGCGATGCTCGTCGGTCCCGGCCCGCAGAAAGGCGAGTCCGTCTTCTCGCTTTTCCTCTCCGGCTCCGACGTGACCGAAGAGGAGCGGGCGAACATCGAACAGACGCGCGAGTTGCTCGAACGGTTCGAAATCGGGCATCTCATCGACCAGCCGTCGACCGACCTCTCCGGCGGGCAGATGAAGCTCGTCGAGCTCGCGCGGGCGTTCACGACGGACCCCGACATCCTGCTTTTGGACGAGCCGGTCGCCGGCGTCAACCCGACGCTCGCGAACGACATCAAGCGGTTCATCCGCGAACTCAACGAGGAGGGCCAGACCTTCCTCATCATCGAACACGATATGCCGTTTATCATGGACCTCGCAGACCGCATCATCGTCCTCGACCAAGGGAAGGTGCTCATGGAGGGCTCGCCGGACGAAGTCCGCTCTGACGACCGCGTCATCGAGGCGTATCTCGGGGGGGCCGGCCCGTGACCAACCGCGCACTCGACGTCGCCGGCGTCGACAGCGGCTACGGCGAGGTGCAGGTCCTCCGCGACCTGACGCTCCACCTCGAATCTGACGAAATCGTCTGCATCATCGGGCCGAACGGCGCGGGGAAGTCGACCGTCCTCAAGACGGTGTTCGGCCTCCTCAAGCCGTGGACCGGCTCGGTCGAACTGAGTGGGCAGGACATCACCGGCGAGGAGCCAGAGGACCTCGTCCGCGTCGGGATGGGCTACGTCCCGCAGGTTGACAACGTCTTTTCCTCTCTCACCATCGACGAGAACCTCAGGATGGGCGGCGTCGCCCGCTCCGAGGGCCTGCAGGCCCGCATCGACGAGCTGTACGACCAGTTCACGATTCTCGACGAGAAGCGCTCGGCGAAGGCGCGGACGCTCTCGGGCGGCCAGCGGCAGGTGCTCGCGTTCGCCCGCGCGCTCGTGATGGAGCCCGAAGTGCTTCTCATCGACGAACCGTCGGCGGGCCTCGCGCCCAACATCGTTCAGTCGGTGTTCGAGGACGTGAAGAAGGTGAACGAACTCGGGACGGCGGTCCTGATGGTCGAGCAGAACGCCCGCGAGGGGCTCGGAATCTCCGACCGCGGCTACGTCCTCGACCAGGGGACCGTCGCCTACGAGGGCGACGCCGACGGCCTCCTCGACGACCCCGAAGTCTCGCGGCTCTACATGGGCGGCGCGGACTACGAGGGCGTCGAGGGCGAGTAGCGCGGTTCGCGCCCCGCGTCCCGGCGTTTTTCGTTCTGTTTTCGCGGGCCCCGACGACTACGCCGCGTGCTTTTCTATCTCGCCTTTGAGCGACGCGGCGTCGAAGTCGTGGTCGGGCCGGATGTTGACGAAGTCGAGGAAGTCGACGGCGTCCAACAGCGCGTCCGCGTCGTAGGAGTCGAGCGCCGCGGCGACGGCCCGCTTGGGACCGACGAGCGGTTCGAGCGCGGCCAGCCCGCAGGCGAGGTCGTACGCGCGGGCGTCGCGCATCCCCTCGTCGTTGACGTTCGTCGCGTCGATGAAGTAGATGCCGTCCTCGCGGACGAGGACGTTCTCGGCTCTGAGGTCGCCGTGGGCGAGGTGGTTGTCGTGCATCTCCGCGAGCGCCGCGAACAGCTCCGGCGCGAGCCGTTCGACCTCCTCCCGCGGGGCGGTGTCGAGGGTGTGGAAGTTCGGCAGGTATTCGAGGACGAGCACGCCGAGGCCGTCCACCTCGAACGCCTCGACCGGCGCGGGCGCTTGCAGGCCGATGTCGCGGAGTCGCTTCGTGGCTTCGAGTTCGTGTTCGGCCATCTCCAGCGGCGTCCCGAAGTGGCCGAAGAATCCCTCCGTCCCGCTGGAGAACGCGCCGAGGTTCCGCCCGGTGGTGAAGACGGCGTGGACGAGCGAGTTCTGTTTGGAGATGACTTTCACGAACCACTCGTCGTCGACGACCATCGGGGTCGAAAGCCAGTTGTCCGCCTCAAGAAATCGGATGTGGAGGCTGTCGCGGTCGTATCGCCGGGCGAGTTCGCGGGCGACCGTCTCCAGACGCGGCCACCCGAGGCGGCCGCGGACGAGCCGACGGAGGTCCATGCACCCCCGTAAGACGAGGGGCGGCTTAACCTCGTGGGCCTACGCCGACTCCTGTCGGACGGTCAACACGGGCGCGTCGGAGCCGCGGACGACGCGCTCGGCGACGCTCCCGATGAGGTAGCGGTCGATGCCGCTCCGGCCGTGGGTCCCCATCACCACGAGGTCGGCCTCCTGCTCGTCGGCGTGGCGGATAATCTCGCTCGCGGGCGTGCCCTCGCTGACGACGGTCTCGACCTCGACGCCGGCCTCGCGGGCCCGCTCGGCGACGCGATTTAACACCTGTTCGCCGCTTTCGAGGAGCGCCTCGCGGACCCGTTCGAGCGAGAGCGCGGGCGCGGCGTAGCCGACCTCGCGCACGTCCGCGACGTAGAGCGCCATGAGCGTCGCGTCGTAGGTGCGGGCGTGTTCGATGGCGTGGTCCAAGGCGGCGTCCGCGCAGTCGCTTCCGTCGGTCGGAAAGAGGATGTGAGAGTACATACGAGCGTCTCGGAGCGCGGCGCAAAAAGACCCGACCGGCCATTCCCACGCGGTGGGAGCGTCCCGGAGCGGGCCGCCGCTTTCGCCTCCACGGCCACATATCCTTCATGGTCGTTCGATTAGTTTATGTCCGGCACGGCGATAGTTTGCCGCATGGACTTCGACATCCCGGCCGAACACCGGATGATTCGGGACACCGTCCGCGAGTTCTGCGAGGAAGAAATCGCCCCCATCGCGCAGGACATCGAGGACGAACACCGGTTCCCCGCGGAGATATTCGACCAGTTGGCCGAGTTGGACGTGATGGGCGTCCCCATCGACGAGGCGTACGGCGGCCTCGGCGGCGACCAGTTGATGTACGCCCTCGTCGTCGAGGAACTCGGTCGCGTCTCGGGCGGTATCGGCCTGTCGTACGCCGCCCACGTCAGCCTCGCGTCGAAGCCCATCGAGCTGTTCGGCACCGACGAGCAGAAGGAACGCTGGCTCACGCCGCTTTCGACCGGCGAGCACCTCGGCGGCTGGGCGCTCACCGAGCCCGGCTCCGGGAGCGACGCCAGCGACATGGACACCGTCGCAGAGCGGGACGGCGACGGCTACGTCATCGACGGCACGAAGCAGTTCATCACGAACGCGAGCGTCGCCGGTTCGGTCCTCGTGAAGGCCGTGACGGACCCCGGCGCGGGCTACGACGGCATCTCGACGTTCATCGTCGACCCCGAGAACGACGACGGCTTCGAGGTGACGACCGAGTGGGACAAGATGGGACTCAACTGCTCGCCGACCTGCGAGCTCTCCTTCGACGACTGCTGGGTGCCCGAGGACCGCCTCCTCGGCGAGGAGGGCGAGGGCTGGAAACAGACGATGAAGACCCTCGACGGCGGCCGCATCTCCATCGCGGCGCTCTCGGTCGGGCTCGCCGAGGGCGCGTACGGCCACGCGAAATCGTACGCTCAAGAGCGCGAACAGTTCGACCGGCCGATTGCGAAGTTCGACGCCATCCGCGACAAACTCGTCTCGATGCACCGCAAGACCGAGCGTGCGCGACTGCTCACCCACAAGGCGGCGACGCGGTACGACGCCGGCGAGCGGGTGAGCCGGGAGTCCGCGCTGGCGAAACTCGACGCCTCGGAGGCCGCCCGCGAGGTCGCGGAAGACGCGGTGCAGGTGCTCGGCGGTTACGGTTACACGACCGACTTCGCGCCCCAGCGGTTCTACCGCGACGCGAAACTCATGGAGATCGGCGAGGGGACGAGCGAGATTCAACATCTCATCATCGGCCGCGAACTCGGCCTCTGAGCGGCCGTCGAGTCCGGCGCTGACTCACTCCGAGTCGGCCATCGCCGACAGTCGGGCGACGTACGAGAAACTGCGGACGTGGTCTTCTTCGGTCGGCGCGTCTTCGAAGTCCGCGGGAACGGTAAACGAGACGACGCGCTCGCGAATCGCGTTGTGGGCCCCGTCGCCGATCCAGCCGATGTCGCGGTAGTACGACGCCATCTCCAGCGCGCCGCGCCCGCCGAGTCGCTCGACCAGGTGGACACACCAGTCGAGGAGCACGCGCTCGGCCCGCGGGGTCCGCGGAACGTCGTCGAGGAACGGCTCGCCGTCCGAGGTGACCGCCGCGGTCGTTGCGAGGAGGCGCTCGTGGGCCACGTCGCGCCACGTCCGGTTCGTCGGCGGGTCCGCCCAGTCGAACGTTCGGTCGCCGGCCCCGCGACGGGGCCTCGGCCCGGTCGGGTCGTCGGCGTCGGCGGGGTGACGTGACTCGCGCGGCATCTATCCCTGCGTGTGCGTCCATCCGAATTAAGCGTTCGGGCGAACGTCCGACGCGTGACAGTTCCGTGGTTCCGCGGGCCGACCGAGTCGTCCGAACTGGGTGACTGATAATCGGATGATGGGGGCGAGTGGCAGGTGGAACGACAGTGCGCTACCGGGACTTATACGGCCGATCCGACTTGAACCAGCCCGATATCAGCGTTGATAGACAGGGCGAACCGCTTAAGTTCCGAACCGGCTACACGTTTGATATCGATCCGATGTGACACTCATCGGAAAGAACAGTTCCAAGAGAGTCACAGATGCGAGCCACGACCACCTCATGACCAGCGTCGAGTACCCACACGCGTACGCGCTGTTCGCCGCGGGCATCCTCGCCGGGGTCGTGACGCTCGTCGTTCTCGGTCGGTTCCGACTCTACTCGCGGCGCGTCCGTCTCCCCTTTGCGCTCTTGACGCTCACCGGGAGCGTCTGGGCGACCGCGTACGGCTTCGTCTTCCTCGCGACGACGCCGGCCAGCGAACTGTTCTACGCGCAGTTGGCGTGGGCCGGCGCGGCCGTGCTCCCGACGATATGGCTCGTCTTCACGCTCGTCTATGCCGGCGAGGACCAACTGCTCTCCTCGCGGATGCTCGGCTTTCTGGCCGTCGAACCCGCCGTCGCTATCTCCCTCAAGTTGACGAACGCCTCGCACGGACTGCTCGGGTCGCCGCTCGTCCTCTGGCGGGCCGCGCGACCGGACCGATTCACCGTCTCCGGCGCGGACTTCCTCGGTCCGTTCGGTCCGGACCTCGTTCTCGCCGCACACACCGTGTACGGGTTCGGCGTCGCCGTCATCGGGGTGAGCGTCATCGCGCGGACGTACCTCAAGAGCACGAACATCCACCGTCGACAGGCCGGGTTTCTCTTCGTCGCCGGGGTGATCCCTCTCGCCGCGCTCGGCGGCGAGTTCTTCTTCCCGTTCCGCATCAATCCGATCCCCGTCTCTATCGGCGTCAGCTCGGTCGTCGTGCTCTGGGCGCTCTTCAGACACCAGCTGTTCGACATCACGCCCATCGCCCGCGACGCGATTCTCTCGGAGATGCGCGACGCCGTCGTCGTCCTCGACGAACAGGACCGAATCGTCGAATCGAACGGTGCCGCCTCGGAACTGCTTGCGCGGCCGGTCGCCGACTGCATCGGCGAGTCCGTCCTCGAAAGCGTCCGCGTCCCGACCGAGGTTCGGGCGGTGTTGGAGGGCGGCGACAGAGCCGAGGCGGTCGTCGAAGACGGCGGTGCCTGCCGGTATTTCGAGGTCCGCGCCGAGTCCCTCGGCGGCCAGACGAACGACCGGGCGCGCTTGCTCCTCTTCTACGACGTGACGGAGCGCCGCCGCACCGAAGAGGAGTTCCGCGCGCTCATCGAGAACTCGCGGGACGTCATCACCGTCCTCGACGAGGCCGGCGAACGGACCTACACGAGCCCCTCGGTGACGGAGGTGCTCGGCTATCGGACCGAGGCGCTCGTCGGCGAGTCGGTGCTCGACCTCGTCCACCCCAAAGACAGAGACCGGGTCGCCGACACCCTCGACGAGGTCGTCACCGGCGATTCGCCCGTGCGCGCGGAGTTCAGAGTCCGCCACAAGAACGGCTCGTGGCGGCGGTTCGAGACGGTGGGCGTGGACCTCCTCGACGACCCCGCCGTCGGCGGCGTCGTGTTGAACTCGCGGGACGTGACGAGTCGGCATCGCTACGAACAGCGCCTCCGGGTGTTGAACCGGGTCCTCCGGCACGACCTCAGAAACGACATGAACGTCATCCTCGGCCACGCCGACCTCCTCCTCGACGAACGCATCCCCGCCGAGTCGAAAGACCACGCTCGGACGATAAAGCGGAAGGCGTCGTCGCTGGTCGAACTCGGCGAGCAGACCCGGCACATCGACACGACGCTCACCCGCGAGTCGTCCGGCCTCGAACCCGTCGAGGTGGTCGAGCGCATCGAGACGCAGTTGGACGACGTCGAGTCCGACTACCCCGAGGCCATCGTCCATCGGAACCTGCCCGAGGAGATGTGGGTCTCCGCGGACGACCTCATCGAGTCGGCGCTCAAGCACCTCATCGACAACGCGCTCGAACACAACGACCGCGTCGTCCCGGAGGTCTCGGTCACCGTCGAGCGGAGTCAGCCCTCGACCGACTACGTCGAGATTCGAATCGCCGACAACGGACCGGGCGTCCCCGACGCCGAACTGTCCGTCCTCGAATCGGGAACCGAGACGCCGCTCCAGCACATAAGCGGGCTCGGCCTCTGGTTGGTCCAGTGGATAATCGACCGCTCGAACGGTCGGCTCCGGTTCGCGGAAAACGAGCCGCGAGGGGCCGTCGCAATCGTCGGCCTCCGGAGCGCCGACCGAGCGGTCTCCGTCGGCGACGGTGGCACGGTGACGAGCGAGTCAGAGACGGACTGACTGGACCGGATTGCGGCCGCGGACGACCGAGGCGATCCTGAATAAATCGCTCCGTTTTTGTTTCGATAGACCAATACTGTCGGGTGCCGGGGTGCCTCTGACAAAAAACACCGGCTTGCCTAACCGAGACGTCCGCTCGGTTAAGGGAACGAAGGTGGGGTATTCTCCATGGTGGTGGGGAATTCCTTCACCTTTCACACACGTATCTAGATGGTGGACAGTCGCGGTAGGCGGTCAGTATTTCAAGGTTTCAACTGTACTCCTGTCGGGTTCCCCGTGAGAGTTGGGTGTCGCGACTCGATTGACTCCTTACTCGATCACCAGTTCTCCGAAGCGTTGCCGAACGCGCTCTCCCTGTGCATCTCTGCTCTAGTCGGTTCTACGGACTGCAACAAAGCCAGCGCAAAAACGAGGTTCCCGACCGTTCAGGCCGCGTCCCGGTCTCGGAGTCGCACCGCGAGCCTGTGTGCGCCCTCGGCCGCGGCGGTCGCCGGGTCGTCGGGAGCGACCACGTCGACGGGGCGGTCGAGTTCCGCGGCGAGACGCGATTCGAGTTCCTCGACCAGTCCGGGGATGCACGCCATCCCGCCGGAGACGACGAGCGGGCGGGCGCGAGCGAGCTGATAGGTCTTCATGTGCGCGTTCGCCAACCGCGAGAAGAAGTCGCCGAGCTCGGCGACCGCGTCGTCGAGGTAGTCGTCGAGCGGTTCCATCACACCTCGTTCGACGGTGAACTCGTGTGCGCTCTCGCTCCCGTGTTCGACCGCGTCGGTGAAGGGTTCGAACCCGCCGAAGTCGGCGTGGCCCTCCTTGTACTCGCGGGCGGTGACGGGGTCGATGGTCGCGCGACCGCCGGTCTCGGCCTCGACAGCCTCGGCGATGCGCCGGTCGACGCGGTCGCCGGACGCGTCCGCGGAGACGAACGGGAGCAATCGCGTTCCGTGTCGGTAGGCGCACGCTTCGAGGCTCGTCGCACCGAGGTTGACGGCGACGAAGACCTCGTCGACCGCCTCGATGCCGTCGCCGAGCGGCGGAATCGACGCGCACAGCGATTCGGGAACCCCGCGAGCGAGCGCCTCGCCGAGACCGCATTCGCCGACCGCGGTCCCGAAGTTCGCGAGGCCGACCCTGTCGTCGACGGTCGGCATCGCGTACACGACGGCGCTCTCCGCGGGGAGGTCGTGTCGCTCGCAGAGTTCGCGGACGAACCGCTCGAACAACTCGGCGTCGCGGGCGGTCGCGGGCACGCCCGAGCGGAGCATGAACTCGCCTCGTTCGGGAGCCCGTCGGACCGCCGCCTCGTCGCAGCGGACGCGCTCGTCGCCGCTGAGCGCGACGTCGCTTTCGTCGTCGTCGGCCAGACACGAAGGGAGGCAAACCGTCGACTCCGCGTCGCCGTCGTCGAAGACGAGCGCCGTCCGGGCGCTCCCGAACTTGACGCCGATGGCCGTCGGCACGCCGCCCTCGCCGGGCTCGCGCGCCGCGTCAGCGCCGTTGGCCGCGGCCGCGTCGTTCGTCATACGGTATCAACTCGATTCGGACTCGGCGGGGTGATTCGCGCAGTCATGGGATACACTCGGTTGTCGCAAGGAGAGACCGTTTTCGAGACCCGGCGGTCGGCGTCACACCATCGAGGAGAGACGGGCGACGTAGACCAGGCTCAACAGGTGGTCGTCGACGTCGAGGTCGGCCGGTTCGTCGACGTCGGCGGAGAAGCCGAGGAGGTAGTCACGGAGCGTCTCCTCGACGCCCGGCGTGAGCCAGTCGACCGTCTGGTAGTACCGGAGGGCGTCCATCGCCCGCTTGAACCCGCCTTTGAGGACGAGGAACTCCAGCCAGTCGAAGACGACGCGCTCCGCGCCGTACTTGTCAGGCAGCGAGCGGAGATACGGCTTTTCGACGCCGTCTTCCTCGCCGCGGGACTGGTGGACGAGCAGGTGTTCGAGTTGGCTCGACCGAAGCGCCTCGGACGCTTCCTGTCGGCTCCGGTCGAAAAGCGGGTTGTCGAACCGGAACGGTCCCCGGTCGTCGAACCGGCCGTCGTCGTACCGGCTATCGTCGAACCGGCCGTCGTCGTACCGGCTATCGTCGAATCTGCCGTCGCCGTTCCGTCTGGGCCGTGGAGCGTCGCGCGCGATACGTCGGAGTTCGTCTGGGTCGTATTCGTCCGGGTCCAAGTACATAGGGTCACCTCGTTCAAGACGGCACGACCCCCGAGTTCCCCGACTCAGGGCGGCGGAGAGCGCGGGGCGCTGTCCGGTGTGTCACACGCGTTGTCGTACCGTTTCGGTGAAAGCATTCGAAGGAGGCGACATAAATCTATTCGAGCCATTATCAACGGTGATATCAAACTGTCCCGGAGTTCGAAATCCGTCGTCCTCGCCCGGCCTCGGTGTCACCGGTCGCCCACGTGGATTCGGGGCACGGTTTTGACGCGACCTGCGGGATACGGTTTCGGCACAACCGCGTCGAGAAGAGAGAGGCCCACTCAGAGGACGTGGGTACCGCTTTTCGCGCTCCGCACGCGGAGGTCGCCGGTCTCGCTGTCGAGCTCCAACGAGCGGCCGTGGGAGCCGCCGACGTCCTCGGCGACGACGTCGATGCCGAACCCGTCGAGCGTCGTTCGCGTCGCTGCGACGTTTCGGTCGCCGATACTGCCGTCGCCGTCGGCCGAAGTGAAGTCGAACATGGTGCTTCCCCCGGCGATTTTGGCGACGATTCGGTCGATGTCCGCGCCGACTGCCTGCATCTCGGCGAGCAGGAGTTCGACGCCGGTGTCGACGAACTTCGCCGGCTCGCTGCCGTCGTCCGCCTCCGGGAGCATGGCGTGTGCGAGACCGGAGATGCCCGTCTCGGGGTCGTACAGCGCGACGCCGATACAGGAGCCGAGGCCGCTCGTCGTCAGCGTGCTCTCGTCGCTGGAGACGGCGAAATCGGCGATTCCGACCTTGATTCGACCGGAGCGGGCCGCGGGTGTGTCCGTGGTGTACACTTGCATTGAGATACCTCTACGGAGGGTTCACGCGGCGGGTGAGAGCTTCCTGAGCGCCTTTCGAAGCTCCGTCTCGTCGGGGAGCGCGTAGATGTCGCAGGTGAACTCGTCGTCGTCCGTTCGGATGGTCGAGTCGATGAGGAACGCGTACTCTTGGGACTGCGCGAGGTCTGTCGCGAGCGGGTCGATGATGGCCGACCCGATGTCGTGGACGTGCTTCGGCGGCGAGATGTCGATAGTCGTTTCGAGCGCGTTGGCCCAGCCGTCGAGGAAGCCGGAGGTGGTGATGTTCCCGATCTCCTGAATCGCGCTCTGACGCATCGCCTCGTCGCCCTCCATGCCCGGCAGGAGGCTGCTGGCGATGTTCTCGGCCGACGGCTCGTCGAAGAGGATGGCGATGTAGCCGCTCGGCGTTCCGCTGAACTCCAAGACGACGCCGCGTCGGACCGCGTCAGTCAACGACATCGGCACCCCCTCGATGGGGACGAAGCTCAGCCGGCTCACCTCGACGGTCGTGTCGATACCCGTCATCGCCGTGATGTCCTCCGAGGCCTGATTCGCGCCGTCGTTTATCATCTCGGAGAAGGCGGCGAACGACTCGACCGGGAGCGCGCCGTCGTCGCCGCTCGCCTCGACGATGGTCCCGATGGACGAGGCGGTCGGCACCATGTACAGGTCGAACTCGATGGCGTTGTCCGCGGCCTCCAACTGGTTGCGGAAGACGAGGACGTGCTCGTCGTCGCCGCCGTTTTCGAACCCCTCGGCGTCGACGTGGTCGAGCGGGCCGTCGTTCTCGTCGTCGACGTAGGTCGGCGTCGTGATGTCGACGGTGGTGTCGAGGTAGTCGGCCCAGCCGTCGATGAAGCCGCCGAGCATGATGTTCGCGACCTCCTTCAGGCTGCTCTCGGCGAGTTCGCCGTCGGCGTCGGTGGCGTCGATGCCCGGCATCAACGCGTCGACCAACCGCTCTGCGGACTCGGGCGAGAACGCCAACACGGTGTGGCCGTCCAAGCCGCCCGAAAAGCCGATGTGGACGCTCACGAGGTCGCGTTCGGCGAACTCGCTTTCGACGTCCGACTTCGTCCCGAGCTCGACCTTGGTGACGTTGACGTACGTGTCGATGCCCGCGAGTGTGGTCAGAGAGCCCGCGGCTTTCTCCGCGCCCGAGTGGGCGAGCCGACTGAACGTGCGAAGCGACCGGACGTCGAGATTCATGCCTCTGCCTGAATCACGTCGGCGATGGCTTGGAGCACGTTCGGCTTCTGGAACGGTTTCGTGATGTAGCCGTCGGCCCCCGCCTCGACCGCTTCGCGCATCTTCTCTTCCTGTCCGACCGACGTGCACATGATGACCGATGCGCCGGCGTCGAGCGACTTGATTTCGGACGTCGCTTCGATGCCGTTTCGAATCGGCATCACGACGTCCATCGTGACGACATCGGGTTCGAGTTCGCGGTAGAGTTCCACCGCTTCGACCCCGTTTTCGGCCTCGCCGACGACTTCGTGTTCACCCTCTAGGAGCTGTTTGAGGAGATTCCGCATGAACGCGGAGTCGTCCACGACCAGTACCTTGCTTGCCATACCTCCAGATTTCCGAAAATCACACCATAAACCCTTCCTCCCCATTATCAAGGATGATACGTCATCGGGAGCACGCCAGACCGCCTCACGACGCGTCGACGCCGATTCTCGGAGAGCGCTCAGAGGGCGGTCGCCGTCGTCAGCGCCGACGTGGCGGGAACGAAGCGCCGGTTTCTTCGACGGCGTCGAGGAGGTCGCCGATACTGTCGTCGCGGTCGAGTCCGTTCGCGGCCGCGAGCGCCTCGACGGCCCGGCCGGGGTAGGTGACCTGCACCTCCGAGGCTAAAAGCAGGATGCCGAGCACCTCGTCGGTCGGCGTGTCGGCGCTCCCGACGGCCTCGGCGTACCACGTGAGAAACGAGTGGACGACTTCGGTCACGTCGTCGGAGACGGTCTCGTGTCGGGTGACCTCGCCGTCGACGAGCGCGGTAGTGACGAGCGCGTGATTCGCGCGGACCGCCCCGACGCGCTCGGCGAGCAAGCGGCGGGCGAGCACGGCCCGCTTTTTCGGGTCTTTCGGGAGGACGAGTTCGGGTGCGCCGGTATTGCCGTCGCCCTCACCAGCCGCCTCCGAATCGGGGTCTGCGGTCCCGTCCGATTCGGAGGGGTCACTCTCGTTGCCGGCCGCGTCGTCGACCGGCGCTGGCGGCCTGTTTTCCCCCGTCGAGATGACGTACCGGCCCGTGTCGAGCGCCGCGACGTGCTCGTCGCGACTGATATCGAGTTCGTCCGTCCCGACGACCCCCTGTTCCTCTGGGTGAGTGGGAGGACGTTCGTCCTCGTCGTCCATCGGCGGATGCTCGGTGCCGTGGCATATAATCCCATCGTCGGCGCGCGTGATAGACTCACTACTACGACTGAGAACGTGGCAGATAGACAACCAACACATTGACAAGCAGCGCGTTCTGATGAATCTCTATCTATGGAGTCTGACAGGACCCTCTCAGCGCTGGGGAACGAATACAACCCGGATATCCTCCGTGCCGCGGACGAACCCCACTCGGCACAGGAGTTCAGCGAGATGTTGGACATCCCCATTGCGACCTGTTATCGCCGGATCGAGGAACTGACGGCAGCGGGCCTCCTCGAACTGCACGACCGGGTTCTCTCCGACGAGCACCGACGGACGAACGTCTACCGCCGCGAAGTCGACGAGATCGTCGTTCGATTCGAGGGCGACGACTACACCGTCAGCGTGACCGAACGCCCGGAGGTGAAGAACAAACTCGACGACGTGTGGCGGAAGATTACGCAGGACTGAACCTGCTCCGGCTCCGGTCTTTTCTCCTACGTTTTCTGAGACGAGCGCCGATTAGTGGCTCGCGTGAGCGTGCGAAGTATCTTACCTATCGACGTACCGAACGTTCGGTATCAGTCTTGATATTGAGGGCCGTAGCGTTATGTAGGCCCTCTCCAAGTTGACGAGTGACGGTTCCCCGCTCCCCACCGAGCGTGGGACCAAACCCACGAAATTCATGTTCGAAAACATCAACGAAGACCGGGGTCAGGTCGGTATCGGGACCCTCATCGTCTTCATCGCGATGGTTCTGGTCGCCGCAATCGCGGCGGGCGTCCTCGTGAACACGGCTGGCTTCCTGCAAGCCACCGCCGAGGACGCCGGACAGCAATCTGTGAACAAGGTCACCAACCGCGTCGACGTCGTCAACGCCCACGGGCTGGTCAACCAGACCGGTGAGGAACGAACCGTTGACCAAGTCTTCCTGACGGTCCGGCTCGCGGCCGGCTCTGGGAGTGTCTCTCTCGAAGACACGACGGTGAAGTACCTGAGTGAGACGACCGCACGGACCCTCACCTACAACGACACCAACGACGCCAACGACCAAGGGGACGCCGCCAACCTGACGACCGGGGACAACTTCACGGCGGGCGTTCTCGAAGACGGTGACGGCTCCTTCGAGGTCCTCAACGAGCAGTCCGACCGCGCGGAGATCATCATCAACACCTCCACGGTCGAAGGTGCCGCCGCCAACGGGACGGCCACGGGCCAGACCGTCAAGCTCGACATCACCAGCCGCAACGGTGGCACGACGCAGGTCATCCTGACGATGCCCCAGCAGCTCGCCGGCAAGGACAACAACGACCCCATCGCACTATAGGAGATTCACATGTTCGATAACATTACTGACGACGACCGCGGTCAGGTCGGTATCGGGACTCTCATCGTCTTCATCGCGATGGTTCTGGTCGCCGCAATCGCGGCGGGCGTCCTCGTGAACACGGCTGGCTTCCTGCAAGCCACCGCCGAGGACGCCGGACAGCAGTCCGTGAACAAGGTCACCAACCGCGTCGAAGTCCTCAACACGCACGGCACGGTCGGCGGCGAAGAGGACATCGACAACATCACGCTCACCGTTCGCCTCGCCGCCGGTTCCGACGCGGTGGACATGAACGAGACCTCCATCAAGTACCTCAGCGGCGACAGCGTCGTCACCCTGACCAACCAGACGGTGACGACCGGGGACAACTCCGCGACGAACGACTCCGCGGCCGGCGTCGCAGACAGCGACGAGTTCGGTCTCACCAAGGTCACCGACGACGACGGCTCGTTCGGCGTCCTCAACAGCATGAACGACCGCTACGAGGTCACCATCGACACGGCCGCAATCGAAGACAGTAACAATAACGACGACGACCTCGTCGGCGGCCTCTCGACGGGCGAGCAGGTCAGCCTCGAAATCACCTCCCGCACGGGCGGGACGACGCAGGTCATCCTGACGATGCCCCAGCAACTCGCCGGCAAGACGCAGAGCGAACCCGTCGAACTGTAATCCGGCCCTAGCTTTCCTTCTATTTTAGCGACGCCGACTCCCGAGCGGCGGCGCTGTCGTTTGTCCGAAGTACGCGGGTCCACGGCACAACTCGGCCGGGGTGACACCGGCGGACGCCGCGTCCATTCGACGGGCAACCGCCGCGGCCGGGTCGCGGCGGTGAGAAGAGACGAACTGGAAGGAGGCGGTAGTCGATGAGACGGGCACGAACGACGTCGACGAGTGCGGCGCGTTCTCGTGTGCAAGAGAGTTTGAACGGCCAGACGTCAAAACAGGAACAGCGTCGCCGAGACTGGAGTCGCCAGCCGTCGAGTCCGACCCGTTACTCGGTCTCTTCGCCGAACCACGGCGGCGATTCGCCGACCATCGAGAACCCGGCCGCCTGCTCGTATATCTTGATACCGCCCTGTGCGATTTCCAGCGGGAACATCGAGTTCTTAATGCTCTGCTTGCGCATCTTCGCCACCCAGATGTAGCGGTTGCTCGTCGCGCCCGCGGGACTCTGGATGAGGTAGATGTTCCCGTCGGTCAGGAAGTTTTCGAGGCCGATGTCGGTCTCGGGGAAGATGGCTGACTGCTCGGTGGTCAGAAGCGAGGTGAGACCGCTGTCCTTCAGGATGTCGATGAACTTCAAGAGGTACTGGCGCTGTTCCTTCTCGTCGTCGAAAAACAGCTGGAACATCGTCAGCGAGTCGAGGACGAGCCGGTCGTAGTTGGTGTCCTGGAGGTCGCCGAGGATGCGGTCGAGCGTCGTCGAGAAGTCACCGTCGCGGAGGAGCGTCCGCTTGTCGTAGACCTGGATCTCGCCGGACTCGACGTACTCGTGCCAGCGGTCGAAACCGATTGACTCGGCCGCCTCGCGGATGTCGTCTTCCGTCTCTTCGAAGGTGAGATACAGACCGCCCTCGTCGAACTGATCGACGCCGTTGTAGAGATACTGGAGTCCGAGGATACTCTTGCCCGTCCCGGGATTGCCGCTTATGAGCACCGCGGCGTTCTTGACGATACCGCCGTTCAGGATGGAATCGAGCCCTTCGACACCGGTCTTGACTAGTTCTGTCATGATTGTGTTAAACCGTGTGTTGGCTGTCGGAGGAACCTCCGTGCCGACGCCGGATAATTCTTCTTACCGCCGCTACGGCGTCGTCTGACTTTTATTACACGTTTTCCGGCGAGAAACCCGGAACCGTTCAAATATCGGGTCTGATAACGGGACGGGAACTTTCTTGTACCGACTTACGTACCTTTGCACCAATGTTACCTGCTCCCCCGAGTCCGTCGGACCGCCCCGGCCGGTCCGCCGCTCGGCCGGGTGACAGGCCGTCGCTCCAACGAGCAACCCCGCAGACGGTGTGGAGGTGCTCGCTGCGAGCATGATGGAGTGGCAGAACGACGAAGACACGGCCGACGCCGGGGACGACACGACGGAAGGACAACACATGTCATCAGACGATGGACTTGGATTCGAGGAGGGAATCGACGACCTCTCCGACGAGTTTGGTGACTTCGGCGACGACCTCGACGACGGATTCGACGACGACGATTTCGGCGGATTCGGCGACGACAACAGCGAGGAACTCGCAGAGCTCGAAGATCGCATCGGCGAACTCGAGAACGAAGTAAGCGCCATCTCGTCGGGGATGAACACCGTCCGCGAAGAGAACAAACAGATCGGTGAGACCGTCGAAGAGCTCGACGACACGATTCGCAAACTGCTCGACATCTACGAGATGGTCACCCGCGGCATCAACCCGTTCGTCGACGACGCCCGCGAGATGGGCGGCCTCGACGGCGGCGGTTCGTTCGGACTCTTCGAGGCGGAAGCCGAGGACGAAGAGCACCTCGACCCCGAGGTGGCGAACGCCGACGCCGAGTCGTTCTTCGACGACGACTTCGGCGAACTCGACGCCGAGGAGGGCGCGAAGGAAGCGGAACTCGCCGCCGAAGACGAACTCGTGGAGGCGGAGCGCGAGAGCCCCGCTGACGCCCTCGACGAGGGCGACGACGAGGACGACGAGGCCGACGACTCGGGCGGCGCGGGCGGCGCGAGCTTCGACGACCTCAAAGAGCAGTACGAGGACGGCGGCGGCTGGGACGACGAGGACGACGCGGAGGCGGACCTCGACGACGAACTCGACGAACTCGACGACGAACTCGACGACGAACTCGACGACGAAATCGATGACGAGCTCGACGGCCTCGAAGACGAGAGCGAAGACGGGGCAGTCGACGACCTCGACCCGCTCGATTCCGAGGTAGACGACGGCGAGGAAGAGGACGACGACCCGGCCGACGAACCGCTCGACGTCGGTTCCGAAGTCGAAGACGCCGACGGCGACGTCCGCAAGACGCTCGACGAACTGGAGGCCGAGTACGCCACCGCGGCGGTGGCCAAAGACGAGCCGTCGGACGACGAGGACGAGGCGGCCGTCGAACCCGAGCCGGCCGCGTCGGTCGAAGCGTCGGACGCCTACTTGACGGGGCTCCCGTCGAACTACGTCTCCGAGGTGCTCGTGCTCGAATGGGCCGAACACCTCGTCTCCGTCGGCGGCGCGCTCGGCGCGTCGCGCGCGCTCCGCCAGTATCGGGAGCAGGACTGGATATCGCGCGCCGTCGAGAGCGAGCTGAACGCCCACGTCGGGCAGATAGCGCCGTCGGTCGAGGACGCCGACGACCACGAACTCCGCATCGACGACCACCAGACGAGCCTCGCGTACGTCTGTCGACTCGCGGAGGACGTTCCGCGGGGACAGCTGTACGAGGAACTGGTCGCCTACGGGGGGAGATTCGATGGGATTCGGTGTTAGCGGCTCGACTGCCATCATCTTCCTCGGCGTCCTCATCGCCACGGGGACGCTGTACACAGCGGCGTCCAACGCGTCGGAGAACGTGCTCGAAGCGCAGGACGCCGACGCGGAGCGGGCGCTCGAACGGACGAACACGGACATCGAAGTCACGAACGCGAGCTACGACGCGGGCAATCTCACCGTGAACCTGACGAACGTCGGCTCGGAGACGCTGTCGGTGAGCGAGACCACCCTGCTCGTCGACAACGCCTACGTCGACGTGCCGTCGGCCAACGCGACCGTCGACGGCGACGCCGCGACCGACCTCTGGTACGCCGGCGAGAACCTCAGCCTCGTGGTCGACGCCGACCCCACGCCCGCACGGGTGAAGGTCGTCACCGGAAGCGGCGTCGCCGCGACGGAGGTGGTGAGCTAGATGGCCGATATCTCCGTTCCGAGCCTCATCCTGTTTATCGCCAGTATCGTCGTCGCCGCCGGCGTCTCGGGCGTCCTCATCGACACCGTGACCGGAATCAGCAGTTCGGTCGACGAGCGCGGCGGCGACGTGAGCACGGAGATCAGAACCGACATCGAAGTCATAAGCGACCCGGAGGCGGGCGTCTACGACGGCGCGAGCGACACACTCTCGGTGTACGTCAAAAACACCGGTCTCCGGACGCTGCCGGCGACCAGCGGCGGCTTCGACATCATCGTCGGTGGACAGTATCAGACCAACGTCACGGTGAGCGTCGTCGACGGCACCGAGTGGCGGCCGAGCAACGTCGTCGAACTCACGGTGACGGACATCGCGTTGACCTCGGGCGACTACCGGATGACCGTCGTCGTCCACGGTGACGAAGAGGTGTTCGAATTCCGCGTACCATGAGCAGTCAATTCTCTCTCGGGCTATCCGGGCACGACCGTCTCGAAAAGGAACTCGGCGGCGGCATCCCAAAGGGTGCCATCGTCCTCATCGAAGGGGACTACGGCGCCGGTAAAAGCGTGTTGTCGCAGCGGTTCAGCTACGGCTTCTGCGACGAGGAAACGGTGGTGACGCTCGTCTCGACCGAGCTGGGCGTCCGCGGCTTCCTCGACCAGATGCACTCGCTTTCGTACGATATCGTCAAGCATCTGCTCGACGAGCAGATCCTGTTTCTCCAGGCCGAAATCGACAGCAGCGGCGCGCTCTCCGGCGGCAGCAGCCAGGAGGAGCGCAAACAGCTCCTCCGGCGGCTGATGGACGCCGAGACGCTCTGGGACGCCGACGTCATCATCATCGACACGTTCGACGCCATCCTGCGCAACGACCCGCAGTTCGAGGCGCTGGTCCGGCAGAACGACGAGCGGCAGGCCGCCCTCGAAATCATCTCGTTTTTCCGCGAGCTGACGACGAAGGGCAAGACCATCATCATCACCGTCGACCCGTCGTCGGTCGACGAGGGCTCCATCGGTCCGTTCCGCTCTATCGCCGACGTCTACTTCGAACTGGAGATGGTGGAGGTCGGAAACGACGTTCGGCGGAACATCTTCGTGAAGCGCTTTGCGGGGATGGGCCAGCAGGTCGGCGACCGCGTCGGCTTCTCGGTCCGGTCGGGTATCGGGCTCGTCATCGAGTCGAGGAGCGTGGCGTAGATGGCGACCGAACACGGCTCCGCCAGGCTGTCGGACGATCTCAAGCGCCTCGCGATGCAGTGGCCGCACCTCCGGGACCACCTCAAGCGGTTCCGACAGATCACAGGCGAGTTCCCGATGCTCGTCGACGAGCCGGGCGACTACGAGTCCCGGCGTCCGAACATCATCTACCCGCTGGGCGGCCCCGTGTTCTGCCAGATATACGGCAACTTCGGCGAGACGACGAAGTACTACACCATCGAACCCGAGATGGACGACGACGAACTCGACGTGTTCGCTCGGGTCAAGGACAAACTGCTCGAACGAAGCGTCTCGAAGCCGGCACCCGAGGAGAGCGCCGACTACGAAGAGCGCATCGAGGAACTGCTGTCCGAAATCGTCCACATCGAGGGCGACGACCGGGGACCGCTCGGCTCGGTGGCGAAACGACTCGACGTGGCCGGCATCGAGGTCTCTCAGACGACCTACGACAAGATTCAGTACCGGCTCGTCCGCGACATCGTCGGCCTCGGCCCGCTCGAACCCATCATGCGCGACCCGGAGAACGAGGACATTCACGTTATCGGTCCCAGTCAGGTCGACGTCGACCACGGGACCTTCGGGCTGTTGGAGACGAGCGTCGAGTTCGACGACACCGAGCAGTTCGACAACTGGCTCCGCAACATGGGCGAACGCATCGGCGACCCCGTCTCCGACGCCCACCCCATCGTCGACTCCACGCTCCCCGACGGCTCGCGTATCAACATCATCTACTCCGACGACGTGTCCCTGAAGGGGTCGTCGCTCACCATCCGTCAGGGCGACGACGTGCCGCTTTCGGTGTTCCAAATCGCCAAGTGGGGAACGCTGTCGCCCGAGTTGGCCGCGTACCTCTGGATCGCGCTGGAGAACGAACGAACCATCTTCGTGGTCGGCGAGACGGCGTCGGGCAAGACGACGACGCTCAACGCCATCCTCTCGTTCATCCCGCAGGACTCGAAGATTTACACGGCGGAGGACACCGCCGAGGTGCTTCCGCCGCACGACACGTGGCAGCAACTGCTCACCCGGGAGGGCCGCGGTTCCGACTCCGAAGTCGACATGTTCGACCTCGTCGCGGCCGCGCTCCGCTCTCGCCCCGACTACATCATCGTGGGGGAGGTCCGTGGCGAGGAGGGCCGCATGGCGTTCCAGGCGGCTCAGACCGGCCACCCGGTGATGCTGACGTTCCACGCCTCCGACATCGTCTCGATGATTCAGCGCTTTACCGGCGACCCAATCAACGTCCCCGAGACGTTCATGGACAACTGCGACATCGCGCTGTTCCAGAACCGCGTCCGCCGGGGCAACGACATCCTCCGTCGGGTGACGAGCGTCCAGGAAATCGAGGGCTACTCGAAGGAGATGGGCGGCGTCGTCACCCGCGAGGCGTTCTACTGGGACCCCGTCCAAGACGAGATCGTCTTCCAGGGGATGAACAACTCCTTCATCATGGAACAGAAGGTCGCGACGCTCCTCGGCTACGACGACACGCGGAAGATATACGACGACATCCAGTTCCGCGCCGAACTCGTCCGCCGGGCGATTCAGGAGAACGTCCTCGGCTACCACGAGGTGAACGAACTCATCGAGGACTTCCAGCGCGACGGCGTCGAGGGACTGCCGTTCGACATGGCGAGGGTGTAGTGAGATGGCAGGGGAACAGAGCGCGTCGATGCAGGCGGTGCAGGTCCGGGAGTTCATAAGCGACATCATCGAGTCGTACGAGCAGATGCCGATGGAGCTGTCGCGCTACCTGCTCGCGGTGCTCGGCCCCGCCATCGTGTTTTTCGTCCTCTCTCTGGCCGGGGCTATCGCGCTTCCGTTTCCCCTCCTCGTCCGCATCCCCGTGTTCCTCCTCGGCGTGTTGCTCCTTGGCGGGGCCGTCCTCTACCCGCGGCTCCTCGTCGAGCAGACGCGCCGCAGCCTGGAGAACCAACTTCACCTGCTCATCACGCACATGACCGTCCTCTCGACGACGAACATCGACCGCGTCGCCGTGTTCCGAACGCTCGCGCGCGAAGAGGAATACGGCGAGCTGGCGACCGAGATGAACCGCATCGTCCAGCTCGTCGACGCGTGGAACCAATCGCTCGACGACGCCTGTCAGCGGCGGGCGCGTGAGGTGCCGTCGAAGCCGCTCGCCGACTTCCTCGACAGGCTCGCGTACTCCATCAACGCCGGCCAGAGCATCGACGACTTCCTCCTCGGCGAGCAGAACGCGATGATTCAGAAGTACATCACCGTCTACGAGAGCGCGCTGGGGAATCTGGAGGTCATGAAGGACCTCTACCTCTCGATGATTCTGTCGATGACGTTCGCCATCATCAACGCCATCGTGCTCCCCATCCTGACGGGGACGGACGCGACGATGACCATCGGCGCGGTCATCGTGCTTTTCGTCTTCGTGCAGTTGGGCTTTTACTTCGTCATCCGGACGATGTCGCCGTACGACCCGCTTTGGTTCCACCAGCCAGAGTACCGGACGAAGGCGAACCGACAGATAGACATCACGCTGTACGGCGCGGTCGGCCTCTCCATCACGATGATCCTCGTACTCGCGTTGGGGACGTTCAACCTGACCGCCGTCGGCGCGACGGTCCGACCCATCATGATCGAACTCCCGATTCCGCTCCTCATCTCGACGCCGCTGACGCCGCTCGCGGTCCCGGGAATCGTCGCGCGCCGCCACGAGCGGCGCATCGGCGAGCGCGACGAGGAGTACCCCGGCTTCATCCGCGCGCTCGGGGCCTCGGAGACGGCGAAACAGAGCACGACGACGGCCGTCCTGAAGACGCTCAAGACCAAAGACTTCGGCGTCCTCTCGCGCGAGATTGCCCGGTTGTACACGCGGCTTCGGATGCGCCTCGACCCCGACCGCTCGTGGTTCTTCTTCACCGCGGAGACGAACTCCTACCTCGTCCAGAAGTTCTCCGAGATGTACAACGTCGGCCGGTCGATGGGCGGCAAGCCGAAGCTCCTCGGCGAACTCATCAGCCGCAACATGAACGAGATAATCAAGCTCCGCCGGCAGCGAAAGCAGTCGACCGTCACCCTCATCGGCGTCCTCTACGGCATCACGGCGTCCGCGTCGTTCGCCTTCTTCATCGGGCTGGAAGTCGTCGAGATTCTCGCGTCGTTCTCGACGCAGATGAACCTCGACAGCCTCCAGTTCGGGACGCTCATCTACGCCGGCGTCTACGACGTCCCTTTCATCGAGTACATGCTCACGCTCATCATCCTGTTTAACGCCCTGCTGTCGTCGCTCATGATCCGCATGGTCGACGGCGGGCACAAGGCGAACGCCTACCTCCACTTCGTGATGCTCGTCTGGGTCGGCTCGCTGATGGCGGTCGCCACCTCGTCGCTCGCAGGAGCACTGATCAGCATATGACTGACGACGGACCACAGACCCGAGATTCGATGCCAGACGCCGCAGGCGAACAGACCGCACAGGAGGCCCGTTCCCGCGCGCCCGAAGGGGGCGACGTGGCGAAAAGCGACCTCCTGCAGGCGTACCGCCGGCAGAAGTCGGAGCCGTCGGACGAACGGGAGGAAAGCGAGCGGGCGCGCTCGAAGAAACAGACGGAACGGCGGACCAGCGACGGCGAGTCCATCGTCGTCGACTTCGTCGCCAACTTCGTCGCCGGCGGCAACGCCTCGTTCGAACCCGTCAAGGGCCGCGTCCTGATGAGCCAGCGACGGCTCATCCTCGCCACGTCGAAGGCCAAGACCGTCATCCCCATCACCTCCATCTTCGACATCGCCGTGGGGCAGGTCCCACCGGAGGTCGAGGAGTTCTTCGACTACACGGTGATGGTGGGCTACATCATCGGCCGCCAGCGCCGGACGACCGTCATCGGCGGCGACCGCGAGACCATCGAGAAGTTCTCGCTGCTGCTGTTCCGCGCGGCGCTCAACGGCTCGCGCGCGCAGGTCACCCACCCGGCCCGCATCGGCGGGCGCGTCCTCGACACGGAGCGACAGCCCTCCGGCCTGCATCTCGACTACGAGGCCGTCACGTTCCCCGACGACGACGGCCCGCTCACGGAGGACGGCGAGCCGTTCCACATCGACCTCGCGAGCGTCATCTTCTTCGAGGTGCTCGAACGGACCGTCGACGGCGAAACGCGACTGGTGCTTTCGGTCCAGCACGTCAAACAGGGCCAGACGGTCACCTCCGAGATAACGCTCGACTCCCGGCGGAAGATGAACATCCTCGGCCGCTACCTCCGACTCGTCTACCACTGGATAAAGTCGGGCGTCCGCGACGTCGAGGTCACCGAACAGGGCCTCGAAGTCCTCGTCGGGCTGTACTCCGCAGGCGAGATGGCCGCAGAGGTCGACTTCAGCGAACTGCTCGGCGTCGACGAGGCGGTCCTCGACGCGGAACTGGAGAAGCTCCACGATGAGGAACTCATCGGCGACGACGAGCTCCCGACCTCGCTGACGCCGCAGGGTCGGTTCGTCGTCAACGAGGAAATCGAAGACGTGAACGTCTGAGGGCGGGCTTTTTGTCAAAAAGAGGGGTCGCCCCGTGGCCGGGGAAATTATATCAACTTCGCAACTAGTTCTGCGTCAATGCGGACGCGGACTTCGTCGCTCGTCGGGCTGGGACTCGGAAGTGCAGTCAGCTATTTCTTCGGCTTCCGACGGCCACGCGTTGGTCGGCGTCGCCCTCCTTCTCACGTACACAATCGTGGGTTTCGGAGTCGCCGCGTTCCCCGCGTACCGCTGGCGGTGGTCCGGGCCGAACGACCACTTCTGGTACACGATAGTCGGCGTCTTGAGCGCCCTCGTACCTATCTTCGCGGCGTACGGGCTATCCCTCGAACCCGGCGGGCGCGTGCGTGACATCGCTCTATCGGCCGGACTCTGGTTGGGTGGCGTCTACGGCGGCATCGCGCTCGAACGCGCCTCTCGGCGCGCCACCGACGACTGACGAGCGCGACGCGTCGCTCGGCGTTCGGCGACTGCGCCGCGAAAATCCGAGTGTCGATTACTGTTCGTTGATGGCGTCGGAGGCGATGCTGCGGCCGCGGGCGTTGAGTTGCACCTCGTGGCGCACGCGAATCTCCTCGACGACGTTGTGGTCGATGAGTCGCTGAAACAGTTCCTCGACTTCGTCCACGTCGAGGCCGAGGAAGTTCGGGATGTCGAACGGCGAGACGCCGGAGTACAGTGCCGTGAGGACCTGTTTGTCCGTCTCGCTCAGGTCGATAGAGGTCTCGGAAAGCTCCTCGCCCTCCCTGAGGAGCGTGTAGAGGAAACTGATGGCGCGGTCGGAGCCGGAGATGTACGTCTGGAGGCTCGTCCCCTCGTCGTCGGAGTGTTCGACCTCGATGACGCTCCGGTGTTCGTCGACGATGGTCCGCTCGCCCGTCTTCACGTCGCCGATGTCGTCGAGGCGGATTTCGACGAACTTGCCGCCGACGGTCGCCATGCTCACGGCCTCCGTCTCGACTTTGAGCCGAGATTTCTCCCACTCGGTGTTCTGGACGACGCCGCCGGCGACGGCGGGGTGTCGCGCGAGGAACTGCTCGGTGTTGAGGAGCGCGCCGAAGAAGTCCGTCTCGAACTCGTCGTAGTCGACGGGCGCGAGCAGGACGACGCCCGACGGGATGTGGACGCTGAAGTAGTCGGAGACGGTCGCGATGCGCTGGTTCACGTCGTACCGCCCGCCGAACTCCTGTATCTTCGAGAGCTGAATCGTCCGCTTGCCGCCGGTGCCGGCGAGGATGAGCCGCCTGTTCGAAAGCAGGATGCGGCCGCTCGTCCAGTCCACGTCGTGCATCTCCCGGCCGTTCTTGACGACCTGGAGGAACCGCCCGCGGGTGTCTCCGAGCTTTTGCTCACCGGGTTTCATCGCTCACCTCCCGACCGCGGTGTCGCTCGCGCGGTAGATGCGGAGTCGTTTCTCGACGGGGTCGAACTGCTGTCGACACGTCGGCGGGATGGTCTCTGTCATGCCGATGGTGAGGTAGCCGTCCGGCTTCATCGCGGAGCCGAGCGTCTCGAAGACGGCCCGCTTGGACTCGGCGTTGATGTAGATGAACAGGTTCCGGCAGACGACGAGGTCGAACGTCCCCGGCGGCTCCTCGCGGATGAGGTCTCGACGCTCGAAGCTGACCATGTCGGTGACGGCGTCTTTCACCCGGAAGCTGTCGTCGTCGCGGTCGACGAAGCGCTCCCAGCGCCCGATTGGGTCGAGCTGTTCGGCCACGTCGTTCGTCTCGGAGGCGCGGTACTCGCCGGCTCTGGCGGCGCGGAGAATCTCGCGTTTGATGTCCGTACCGACGATTTCGATGCGGCGCTCGTCGACGCGGTCGTCGTCGTGGGCGAGCATCGCCAGCGAGTAGGCCTCGCGGCCGTCAGAGCAGGCGGCGCTCCATACCTTGATGGGGTCGTGGCGGCTCCCCCGAGAGCTCAGGTCGCGGAGCACCTCGCGGAGCGCCTCCCACACCTCGGGGTTCCGGAAGAAGCTCGTCACGTTGACCGACAGCGCGTCCAAAAGCGCCTGCTGTTCGTCCTCGTCGTCGGTGAGGAGGTCGTGGTACGACCCGTAGTCGTCGACGCGTCGCCGCCGCATCCGCGCGGAGATTCGACGGTCGAGGTAGGCGTCGTTGTACGAACTCGTCTGGAACCGCAGCGAGTCTTCGATGTAGTCCAGGAGCCGGCCGAACGCCGGGTCGTCGGTCGACGACGAGGGCATCAGTCCGCGGCCTCCTCGGCGGTGTCCGGGAGTTGGCTCGGGTCGAACTCGCGCATCGCCTGCTCGCCGTCGGCCGGGAGCGCGAGCGTCGAGACGTCCAGAATCGGGATGACGTTCCCGTCGCCGATGACGGCCGTTCCCGACAGCCCGCCGACGCCCGACAGCGGCCCTTGCAGGGGCGTCACGACGACTTCCTCCTGTTTCGTCACGCCGTCGCAGTGGAGCGCGACCTGCCTGTCGTCGGGGCGGATGCGGACCACCATGCCGTCGTCGGGCTCGGGCGAGTCGATTTCGAGCGCCTCGCGGAGCCGAATCAGGGGGAAGATGGTCTCCTCGTGGACGATGACCTCCGCGCCGTTGACCGTCTGGACGCGGTCGCGGCGGCTTATCTCGTCGATGTACTTGATGGGGACGCCGAACTCGCGGTCTTCGACCTGGACGAAAAGCACCTTGATGATGGCGACCGACACCGGCAGGCGGATGTTGAACGTGCTCCCCTCGCCGGGTTCGCTGTCGACCGACACCGAGCCGTCGAGCGACTCGACGGTCGTCTTCACCACGTCCATGCCGACGCCGCGGCCGGAGACGTCCGTGATTTCGTCGTTGGTCGAGAATCCGGGGTGGAAGATGTAGTCGTACACCTCGCTGTCGGGCATCTGGTCCAGTTCCTCGCGGGTCGCCACGCCCTTGTCGACCGCCTTGTCGCGGACGGCGTCGGCGTCGATGCCGCTCCCGTCGTCCTCGACGGTCACGATGACGGTGTCGTGTTGGCGGCGCGCGGAGAGCCGGATGGTCCCCGTGCGGGACTTGCCGTTTTCCTCGCGCACGTCGGGTTCCTCGATACCGTGGTCGACGGCGTTCCGGAGGACGTGCATCAGCGGGTCGGAAATCTCGTCGAGGATGGTGCGGTCGAGTTCGATGTCCGCGCCCTCGACTTTGAACGAGACGCGCTTGTCCTGCTCGCGGGCGAGGTCGCGAACGAGTCGGGGGAACTTGTCGAACACCTTCTTCAGCGGGATGAGCCGCATGTCCATCACGGTGTTCTGGAGGTTCGACGATATCTTGTCCAGTTCGTCGAGCGTGTCGAGCGCGGTCGTCTGCCCCACGTCGATGGCGTTTCTGAGCTTGATGCGGCTCGTCACCAACTGCTCGACGAGCTCGTGGAGTTCGTCGAGCTGGTCGACGTCCACGCGGACGGACTTGACCGCCGAGATGGAGCGGGCCTCCTTTTTCTTCTCTTTACCGGACTCCGGTTCTTCGTCGCTCTCGGTCGGCTCGGCCTCGTCGGCGTCTCCTTCGCTCCCGTCGTCAACGCTGGGAGCGTCGTCGGACGCCGCGTCGCTGTCACTGTCGACAGCGCCGTCAGCGTCAGCGGACTGGCCGGGGCCGTCCGATGCCGGGGCGTCAACCTCCGACTCGGCCGCCGGAGTGTCGCCGGCGTCGGCGGCCTCGTCGCCGGCGGCGAGCGCGTCGGACACGTCGGTCGTCTCGACCGCGGCGACCTTCCAGAGGTCGTCGAGTTCGCTCTCGACGACCGCGGCGTCGCGCTCGGCGACGAACAGGTCGAAGCCGTCGCCGAACTCGCCGTCCTCGATGGCGTCGCGGCTGGGGTTCGCCCCGACGACGTCGAGGTCCTCGGGGATGCTACTGAGGAAGATGCCGGCGTCGACGCCCTTCATCTGGCCCGCGTCGAGTTCGACGTGGGCGTGGGTGAGCGTGGTCGCGTCGAGGGCGTCCGTGTCGACGCAGTCGGCGGCGAGCGTGTCGAGGTCGACCGACTCGCGGTCGGCCTCGTCAGACGCCGCCGTGTTCGAGTTTCCCGCGTCACCGCCGTCCTCGACGGCCGCGCGAATCTCCTCGACCGTGTCGGTCGGGTCGATGGTGGACTCGCCGTTTTCCTCGATATCGTGGAGGATCTCGACGATGAGGTCCATCCCGTCGAAGACGAGGTCCATCCGCTCGGCCGTCACGTCGAGTCGCTCGTGGCGAATCTCGTCGAGGAGGTCCTCGACGGCGTGGGCGACCGTCGCGGCGTTGTCGAAGCCCATCGCGCCGAAGTTGCCCTTCAGCGTGTGGGCCTGCCGGAAGATGTCGTCGATGGCCTCGGTGTCGTCCGGGTTCGACTCCAGCGACAGAAGCGAGTTGTTCAACTGCGTGATGCTCTCTTCGCTCTCGGTGATGAATGCTTGGTAGAGTTCTTCGTCCATGGTCAGGTAGTGAGCCCGCGGAGTGCTTCGTCTGCGATTCGTCCGTCGGCGGAGACGGTGTCGACACAGCCGGCCTCGATAGCCCGCTTCGGCATTCCGAAGATGGCGGAGGTCTCTTCGTCCTGTGCGACCGTGTGGCCGCCAGCCCGCTTGATTCGGGACATGCCCTCGACGCCGTCGCGGCCCATGCCCGTGAGCAGGACGCCGGCCAGCGGCGCGTCGACCGCCTCCGCGGCCGACGCCATCGTGAGGTCGATGGCCGGTTTGACGCCGTGGAGCGGCTCGTCGTCGGAGAGTTCGAGCCGGAGGCGTCCGGCGCGGTCGCCGGTCACGAGGAGGTGCGAGCCGCCCGGAGCGATTCGAATCTGTCCGGGGCCGATTCGCTCGCCGTCTTCGGCCTCGCGGACCTCGTAGTCACAGCGTCCGTCGAGCCGGGCCGCGAACCGCTTCGTGAAGCCGGCCGGCATGTGCTGGACGACCAGCACGCGGAGGCCGGCCTCCGCGGGGAGCGCCGCGAGCACCCGTTCGACGACGTTCGGCCCGCCCGTGGACGCGCCGATAATCAGGGTCGACCCCTCGGTCGGCAGCGATTCGGTCGCCCCGGACGCCGCCGGCGTCGCCCCCGCGGTCGTCGCCGACTTCGACTCCGTCTTCGGCGGGCGGGAGCCCCGGCGCGTCGCCGAGAGGTCGACCGCCGCGGCGGACTGAATCTTCTCGACCAGTTCCCGCTTGACGCGGGGCATCTCGGAGGTGACTTCGCCGCCCGGTTTCGTCACGAAATCGACCGCTCCGCGGTCGAGCGCTTCGAACGTCACGTCGGCGTCCTCCTCGGCGTGCGCCGAGAGCATGAGGACGGGCGTCGGACACTCCTCCATGATGGCCTCGACCGCGTCGAGGCCGTTCATCTCGGGCATCTCGATGTCCATCGTCACCACGTCCGGTCGGTTCGCCTCGACCACCGATACCGCCTCGCGGCCGTCGGCCGCCTCGGCGACGACCTCGACGTCGGCGTCTTCGAGGAGCGTGCGAATCAGCGTCCGCATGAACCGCGAGTCGTCGACGACGACCGCTCGCGTCGAGTCCGCGCCGGCGGCCGAACTCATCGCCCCCACCTCCCGGTGTGGGGACGACGGGCGCGACGGGTCGCCGAGCAGGCCCCCCGTCGAGGGGTCGGTGGATTGTTTCGTGTGCCGTTTCGTAGACCGCTCATCTACCCCGAGGTTCGGAAATCGGGTATATAAACACTCGGCGAGGATAATCACGGCTGATAATCGGGTACGTACCTTTATACGCTGAATCTGACCACTCTGAAGCGATCAGGTGGCGGCGTCCGTCGCCGCCGGGGTTGACCATGCGACAAGATGCAATCACGACCGAGATGAGCGCGGACGAGACCGACGCGGAGGACTCCGCCGAAGAAGTACAGGTGCTGGAATTCCAACTCGGCCCGGAGACGTACTGCGTCGACATCGAGTACGTGAGCGAAATCGTCGACAAGGGCCAGCTCACGGCGGTGCCGAACGCGCCGGACTACGTCGAGGGCGTGATGGACCTCCGCGGCCGGACCACGTCCATCATCAACCCGAAATCGCTCCTCAGCATCGACGCCGAGGGCGAGTCCAAGCGCATCGTCATCTTCGACCCGAACAAGTTCGAAGACGAGGCGGCGACCGGCTGGCTCGTCGACGAGGTGTATCAGGTCGTGCGCGTCTCGATGGACGACGTGGAGGACCCGCCGCTCGAAAAGGACGACTCCATCGAGGGCGTCATCAAGCGCGACGGCGACCTCGTCGTCTGGATTTCGCCGGTGCACGCCATCGAGTAAGGCGGTTCGACGACCGGCCCCGCTTTCGTTTTCGAGAACCTAATCGGCGAGCGACTGCTCTCCCGCCGCGACGCCCCGCCCGCCGCTGAGCAACACGACGACGAGCGCGCAGCCCACGACGACGCCCGCGAGACCGAACGCGGCGACGTAGCCGGCGGCGTCGGCGACGAAGCCGCCGAGCGCAGAGCCGACCCCGCCGCCGAGGCTCGAAAGCGCCGTGTACGCGCCGAGGGCCTCCCCGCGAATCCGGTCGGGCGCGAGCCGCGTCACCAGCCCCGTCGCCGTCACCGCGATGACCGCCCACGTGACGCCGATGACGAGGAACGTCGCGCCGAGCGCCACGAGACCGGCGAGCGCGGCGACCTGCGTGCCGACGACGGCGACCGCCGGGAAGGCGAGGCCGCGGGTCGCCAGCGCGCCGGCTTGGAGCCGCCGGGGGTCGTGTCGCGCCGCGAACGCGCCGACCTTCGCGTAGCTCACCGCCGACCCGAGACTCGAAAGCACGAACAGGGCAAACACCTCGTCGGCGGTCCGCCCGGAGCCGACGAGGTACGCGGGCAGGGGCCCGAAGAAGACCGAGAAGCCGACGAAAAACAGCGTCGCGGCCGCGAGGTACCGGAGGAGTTCGGGGCTCATCCGCTCGCGGAGGTCGTCGATATCGAGGCTGTGGAGCGCCCAGTAGAGCCGCGAGGGGCCGTACGGGACCGCGCGGACCGAGCGCCCGACGAGGCCGCTCTGCCGGCGGATACCGGCCGAGACGCGGGCGAACCGCCGCGCCGACAGCGTCGAGCGCTCGGGGTACCAGACGCGGACGAGGACGGCACCGAGGGCGGCGGCGACCGCGGCCGCGACGAGGAACCGCCGCTGGACGGCGAGCGCGTCGAGGCCGAACAGCCGCGGGGCCAGCGCCGACCAGACCGCGCCGACGACGAGGCCGCCGAGCCAGCCGTAGCCCTGATAGTGGTTGAGGACGCCGAAGCGGCGGTCCCACTCCTTCGAGGGGACGCCCTCGACGACGATGAGGTTCAACACCGGCGCGGCCGCGGCGACGACGAACCACAGGAGAGCGTTGGCGACGAGGACCGCGGCCGGCGACGACACGGCCGCGGTGAGAGAGAGCGCGCCGGCGGTCGCCGCGAGCGCGACGAGGATGAACGGCCGTCTGCGCTTCGCGCGGGCCGCCAGCCGACCCCAGAGCACCGCCCCCGGCGCGCCGGCGAAGGCCGCGGTTGCCGCGATGAGACCGACGAACAGCGCGTTCGCCCCCAGTTCGATGGCGTACAGCGGGACGACGAGCGACGACGCGCCCACCGCGGCGTAGCCCAGCGCCCAGCCGAACAGCCATCGGTCGCGATTCCCCGCGTTCGAACGCCCGTGTCGGTCGGTCACGTGTCACGAATGAAACCGGTGAAACAAAGTCGTTGCTCCCCGAACGCGCGCGAAAAGCAGGACATATATAGTCTGAACAAAATCCTCGGACAACCATGCTCGGGAGCGCACCACCGCATACGGGGGGATGGTCGTGACGGACGACTCCTCTCCCTCCTCGTTCGTGCAGTACGGTATCGACGACAAACCACCTCTTCCGACCGCTCTCCTTCTCGGCGCCCAACACTATCTCACGATGGTGGGCGCGAACATCGCCGTCCCCCTCATCCTCGCCGGAGCCCTCGGCATGCCAGCCGACGTGGTGCCGCGGTTCGTCGGGACGTTCTTCGTCGTCTCCGGCATCGCGACGCTGATGCAGACGACGTTCGGGAACCGCTACCCAATCGTGCAGGGCGCGCCGTTCTCGATGCTCGCGCCCGCGCTCGCCGTCATCGGCGTGGCGACGGCGGCCGACCAGTCGGGCGTCGCGTGGCAGAGCGCGCTCTTACAACTGCAGGGCGCGATTATCGTCGCGGCAATCGTCGAGGTGTTCGTCGGCTACTTCGGCCTGCTCGGACGCCTCCGGAAGTTCATCTCGCCGGTCGTCATCGCGCCGACCATCGCGCTCATCGGGCTGTCGCTTTTCAACGCCCCGCAGGTCGCGTCCGCCACGAACAACTGGTGGCTCCTCGGCCTGACGCTCGCGCTCATCGTCCTGTTCTCGCAGTACCTCGACACCGCGCACCCGGCGTTCAAGCTGTTCCCGGTGCTGCTCGGCGTCATCGTCTCGTACGTCGTCGCCGCCGGCCTCTCGGTCGCGGGGGTCATCGCCCCCGGCGCGGCGGGCTACGTGAACCTCCAGACGGTCATCGAGGCCCCGGCGCTCATGCCCATCTACCCCCTGCAGTGGGGCTTCGCGGGCGGCGCGGGGACGACGGCCGTTTCGCTCCCCGTCGTGGGGTCGGTCGCGTTCGGCATCCCGCAGTTCACGACCTCCTTCATCATCGGGATGCTCGCGGGCGTCGCGGCCTCGATGGTCGAATCGTTCGGCGACTACCACGCCGTCGCCCGGCTCTCGGGCGTCGGCGCGCCCTCCGAGCGCCGCATCAACCACGGCATCGGTATGGAGGGCGTGATGAACGTCTTCTCGGCCGTCATGGGCGGTAGCGGCTCGACCTCCTACTCCGAGAACATCGGCGCGATCGGCCTCACGGGCGTGGCCTCCCGCTACGTCGTCCAAATCGGTGCCGCCGTGATGCTCGTCATGGGCTTCGTCGGCTACTTCGGCCAGCTCATCGCGACGATTCCCGACCCCATCGTCGGCGGCCTCTACGTCGCCATGTTCGGCCAAATCGTCGCCGTCGGCCTCTCGAACCTGAAGTACGTCGACCTCGACTCCTCCCGGAACGTGTTCATCGTCGGCGTCGCCATGTTCGCCGGCCTCGCCGTCCCCGCCTACATGGGGAACGTCGGGAGCGCGGCGGCGTTCCGCGAGGGGATGCGGCAGGTCGCGCTCGTCGGCCCCGTCCTCGGGACGCAACTCGTCGCCGACACCGTCTTCGTCATCGGCTCGACCGGCATGGCCGTCGGCGGCCTCATCGCGTTCTTCTTCGACAACACCATCGCGGGCACCCGCGCCGAGCGCGGCCTCGAAGAGTGGGAAGACACCGTCGAAGACGACAGCGACTTCGAGTCGGCGCTGGACCGCTTCCGCGGCGACGAGTCGGCGACGGCCGACTGAGCCGACCGACGCGCAAACTTTTCGGGGCGCCTAAAAATCGATGCGTTTTTCTATAGTTAGGCGTGCCTAAAACTATGAACTACAGCAGACGGCGTCTCTTGCAGACGACGGGACTCGCAGTCGCGACCGCCGGGCTCGCGGGCTGTAACGGCCAATCGACCGATGACACGACCGCCGCTGAGACCGAATCGGAAACGGAAACCGCGGCGGAAACGGCCACCGAGGAAGCCGAGTCGTCGGTGAGCGTCGACGCCACGGTCGCCGTCGCGGCCGAGTGGAACGCGATGCGCGCCCGGCTCTCCGACACCGTCGCGCTGGCCGCCGCGGGGCGACTGGGCACCGCCGCCCGCGTCGCCGGCGACGTGTTCGCCCGCTTCGAGCGGTCTTCGGGCGAGTGGGGCGCACACGAGCAGTTGGAGGCGACGAACGAGCGGAACTACGAGACGTTCGAATCGCACCTCGGCGGCGCGAGAGAGGCGTACGCCGCCGGCGACGCCGGGCGGGGTTCGGACCTCGCGGTGCAGGCGGCCGACAACCTGCTGGCGGCCCAGCGCGGCCGCGTCGACGCCGCCGTGGTCGACGCGCTGGACGTCCTGCTGTTCGGCGCTCGCGTCCGCGACGCCGGCCTGCTCGCCGCGGCCGGCGAGGTCGACGCCGCGGCGGAACTGGCGTCCGCGGTCTACGAGGACTTCGAGGACGCGCCCGCCCACTCGGCGCTTGAGTCCGCCTCCGGGGAACTGTACGAGACCTTCGAGGCGGCCGTCGAGGGCGCGGCCGACGCCGGCGACGCCGAGACGCTCGCCGCCTCGGCCCGGACCGCCGCCCACGCGACGGTCGACGCGAGCTACGAACTCGCCCCCGAGACGGTCGCGGGCGCGGGACACCTCGCGCTCATGCAGGCGGTCGGCTTCGACGCCGAGGTGCTGGCCGGGCTCGGCGGTCCCGGCGACGAGTTCGCCCACGCGGCCGCGCTGTCGCTCTACCGCGCCCGCGCCGCCGACGTGCCCCGACTGGTCGCCGCGGGCGAGGCCGACTTCGCCGCGACGGTGGCGAGCGACGTGTTCGCCCACTTCGAGGGCGCGCGGGCCCACGAGGCCTTAGAGGAGGCCGACCACGACGCCTACGAGGGCTTCGAGGGCGGGCTGGAGTCGCTGACCGAGGCCGCCGAGTCGGGCGACGCCGCGGCGGCCGAGGAGGCGGTGGCGACGGTCGACGAGAACCTGCTCGCGGGAATCTCGGCGCTCGTCGGCGGCGAGGCCGCGACGGTGCTCGAAGCGGCGTTCTTCCGCGCTCGCCTCGGCGACGCCCGCGAACTGGTCGCCGTCGGCGAGACGGACCGCGCCGCCGCGGTCGGCGAATCCCTCTTCGCCCGGTTCGAGGAGAACGAGGCGAACCTCCACGAGTCGGTCGAAGAGGAGTCCGAGGAGCTCTACCACCGCTTCGAAGAGGAGCACCTCGCGGGGCTCGTCGAGGACGCGGCCGCCGGGAACGCCGACGCCGCCGCGGCCCACGCCGAGGGCGCGATGGACGCGCTGTTCGAGTTCGAGGCGGCCGTCGGCGCGACCGCCGAGGTGTCGGCCGCCGAGGCCGCGTTCTTCGGTGCTCGCGGGTTCGACGCCGCGGCGCTCGCGCAGGTCGGCGCGTCGGCCCGCGCCGGCGCGGTCGTCCAGTCCACCTTCGCCTTCTTCGAGGCCGGCGCGGGCGGCTACCACGAGACCTTGGAGGAAGCAAACCACGACCTCTACGAGTCGTTCGAGGGCGCGCTCGGCTCGGTCCGAACCGCGGCCGAGGAGGGCGGCGACGCCTACGGCGCGGCCAAGACCTACGGTCAGAAGGCGGTCGATTCGATGTACGCCGTCGTCGCCACCGCGGCCGCGGACGCCGGCCTCGGAGCCGCCGCGTCCGAGCGTATGAGCGGCGTCTTCCAGACGTTCGAGGAGGCCCGCGTCCACGAGGCATTAGAGGAGGCCGACCACGACGCCTACGAGGGATTCGAGGCGGCCCTGTCGGACTACGTCGCCGCGCTGGAGGACGGAAGCGAGGTCGACGCCGCCGCGGAGGCGTACGCGACGGCGACCGCCCGCGCCCAGTTCGCAGTCGTCGGCGAAGTCGGGAAGGCCCCCGCGGCCGGGAGTGCCGATGAAAGCGGCTCCGCGGACACGTCACTCACCGGCGGTCTGAACGTCGTCGAGGGCGTTCCCGAGGACGCCGACCACGCGGTGAAGATGAGCGCCGTCGCGTTCGAACCGGCGGAGCTGACCGTCTCCGTCGGCGACACGGTCGCCTTCGAGCACGCCGCCGGCGAGGCGCACTCGGTCACGGCCTACGGCGACGACCTCCCCGAGGGCGCGGCGTACTGGGCCTCCGGCGGCTTCGAGTCCCAAGAGGCGGCCGAGACCGGATGGGGCGAGGGGAAGGGCGCGGTCCAGTCGGGCCAGTCCTACGTCCACACCTTCGAGACGGCCGGCGAGCACGCGTACTTCTGCGTGCCCCACGAGGCCGCGGGCATGACCGGAACCGTCGTCGTCGAGGAGTAACTCAGCTCTCGTCGCGCCCGGTCCGCCCGAGCGCGACGAGCACGAGGTAGCCGACGAACCCGGCGGCGAACAGCAAGACGGGAATCGCGAAGGGGCCGAACGTCTCGATGAGCCCGTCCACGGGACCGAGTTGAAGCATACCCGAGCCACGGCCGCGCCGCGGATAACGTTCCCGGCGAGCGGTCCCGTCGGTCGTCGCGGGCGCTCGTTCAGGGCGACGCCGGGCGCTCACTCGTCGTAGGCGCTGTCGTCCACGTCCGGGTCTGCCGCGTCCGCGTCCGCGACGTCGTCGGTCACCGTCCCGCCGGCCGCGTCGCGGGTGCGAGCCGGTCGCCGGACCCCGCCGTTCGAGAGTCCGGCCGCGGGCGACTGCCGGGTCGCCTCGGCGTCAGCCGAGTGGACGTGGACGTCCCGCTGGGGGAACGGAATCCCGATGCCGGCGTCGTTCAGGCGCTTGTATATCTCGCGGTTGAGGTTGTGCGTCGCCTTCCCGCGCTTGAGCGGGCTGTTGACCCAACAGACGAGTTCGTACTCCAGCGCGTCGGGGCCGAACCGGCGGAGCCGCGGCCGCGGCCGGGGGGTGTCGAGGACCAGCGGCTCGTCAAGGGCGATGTCGGTCAGGAGTTCCTCGAACTCGTCCACGTCGGTGCCGTAGGCGACGCCGACCGGGACCTTCAGCCGGCGGCGGCGGTTCGGCGCGGACTCGTTGATGATTTTGGCGGCGTTGAGCACCGAGTTCGGCACCGTCACGAGCAGTTCGTCGCGGGTGAGAAGCGTGGTCGAGCGGATGCCGACCTTGACGACGGTGCCCGCCTCGCCGGAGTCGAGGACGACGTAGTCGCCGATTTTGTAGGTGTCGTCGAAGTACAGCGCGATGCCGCCGAAGAAGTTGGCGACGGTGTCTTTGGCGGCGAAGCCGACGGCGATGCCGGCGATGCCCGCGCCGGCGAAAAGCGGCGTGATTTCGATGCCCCAGATGTACAGCAGCGCGCCGATGGTGCCGACCGAGACCACGATGGTCCAGACGTTCGAGAAGACGGGCGCGAAGTCGTAGCGACTGCCCTTGTCCTTGACCGCGTCGACGAGGCGGTTGACGAGGCGGTTGAGCGCCCACGCCCAGACGACGATGCCGACGGATAGCGACGGCAGGCCGAAGAAGTCGTTGAGGACGCCCTCCTCGACGACGAGCGCCTCGGCGACCGCCGGGGCTCTGGAGAACAGGAAGACGCCGGCCAGCGAGACGGTGACGACGATTGGCCACCGAAGCTCTTGGACGACGATGTTGTCCAGAGAGGTCTCGGTTCGGCTGGTGTACCGAAACAGGAGGCGGATGACCACCTTCTCCATGACGAACGCGCCGCCGACGGAGATGAGAAGCACGAGGGCCGTCACCTCAAGCGCCGACAGGCCCGAGAGGAACGACGAGAGGTGTTGGCTCATGCCGCGGAAATCGCGGCCACCGGGGATAACGATTGCTCCGCTGACGGTCGCGGAGGCCGAAAGGTTTTGTTCGCCGGGGGCGCGAGGGCACACCAGATGTACCGATTCGGTCACTGGGGCGTCTCGCTCCTCGTGTTCGCCCCGCTCGGCTTCGCGCTCGTGCAGGCCGGCCGCCCGGAACTCGCCTTCGCCGCCGGCGCGGCGATGTGCTGGCTGGCGATGCTCCCCGACTACGACATGCGCGTCCCCGGCATCTCCCACCGCGGGCCGACCCACACCGTCCTCTTCGCCGCCCTCGTCGGCGGCGTCGGCGGCGGCGGCGCGTACCTCCTCGCCAGCAACGCGGGCCAACCCGAGACCGTGGCGACGACGTTCGGCGCGTTCGGCTTCGCCGTGGGCGCGCTGACCATCATCGCGCACCTCTTGGCCGACGCGCTCACGCCGGCCGGCATCCGCCCCTTGTGGCCGCTTTCGTCCCGGAAGTTCACGCTCTCGCTTTGGACCGCGGACAACACCGTCGCCAACTACGGCCTGTTCGCCGTCGGCGTGTTCGCCGTGGCCGCGGCGGCGTACCTCTCGGTCGCGCTCTGAGCCCCGGCACTCGGAACGGCGAGCGCCCCTCGAACCTGAGGAATCGTTAAGGTCTACCCGAGAGACCGGGGACGCATGGACGACGACGCCATGCGCCGCTTCCCGGTGCCCGACCGCGACGACCTCCCGGACGACCTGCGCGAGCGCATCGACGACGAGACCGAGCGCGCCGGCTTCACGCCGAACGTCTTCGCCGCGTTCGCGTACAAGCCCTCGCACTTCCGGCCCTTTTTCGAGTACCACGACGCCCTCGTCGAGGACACCGACCTCGAACGCCACGAGGTCGAGATGATAATCGTGGCCGTCTCCGGCGTCAACCACTGTTACTACTGCAACGTCGCCCACGGCGCGCTGGTCCGCATCTACGCGAAAGACCCGCTGCTCGCGGACCAACTGGTCGCCAACTACCGCACCGCCGACATCCCCGAGAAGCACAAGACGATGCTCGACGTGGCGGTGAAACTCACCGAGTCGCCCGTCGAGGTCGGCGAGGACGACCTGCAGCGACTCCGCGACGCCGGCTTCTCCGAGGAGGCGGTCTGGGACATCGGCGCGGTCACGGCCTTCTTCAACCTCAGCAACCGCATGGCGATGTTCGCCGACATGCGGCCGAACGAGGAGTTCCACACGCTCGGCCGAGAGCCGCGCGACGACTGACTCGGAGGGTAGTAAACAGTACCACGGTCTGTGGTAGCAATCGGCGGAATCCTTATGGCCGATAGCGGTGCATTTCGACACGCAATGGCGAAAGGTAAGGTTGCATTCTTCAAGTCCTCCGGCGGCTACGGCTTCATCGAGACCGAAGACCACGACGACGACGTGTTCTTCCACATGGAGGACATCGGCGGCCCCGACCTCGAAGAGGGTCAGGAAGTGGAGTTCGACATCGAGCAGGCCGACAAGGGCCCGCGAGCGGTCAACGTCACGCGACTCTGAGTCCGGCGCGTTCCGCCCGACGACGACTCGACAGCGAACAGAGTTCTGCATTTTCACCCCGCCAGCCGCGGCGTTCGCGGTTCGCGGTCGCCGGCCTCGGTCGGGTCGTGGTCGCTCGTCGTCGCTCCGGTCGCTCGCCTCAGAGCGTTCCCGCTCGGCCCATCCGCCGAATCTCGTCGGCCCGCGCCCGGATGGCGTCCCACTCCTCGTCGTCCTTCCGGTCGACGTGGGAGTACATGAGTCCCATCCGACCCGTCCCCCGGAGGCGCTCTTCGTTCTCCTTCAGGAAGTCCCAGTAGAGCGCGTTGAACGGGCAGGCGTTCTCGCCGGTCGTCTTCGACACCGCGTAGGGACACGACGAGCAGTAGTCGGACATCTCGTTGACGTAGTTCCCCGACGAGGCGTAGGGCTTCGACGAGAGCACGTCGGTGCCGAACGAGCCCATGGCGACCACGTTCGGCGTCGTCACCCAGTGGTACGCGTCGACGAAGCCGAGGTGGAACCAGCGGTCGAGTTCCGCCGGGTCGACCCCGTAGACGAGCGCGAAGTTCGAAAGCACCATCAGGCGCTCGATGTGGTGGGCGTAGCCGCGGTCGCGGACGTGACCCACGGCCTCCGAGAGACAGCGCATGTCCGTCTCGCCGGTCCAGTACGCCTCCGGGAGCGATTCGGTCTGGTCGAGTTGGTTCGCCGCGGCCAGTTCGGGCATCGACCGCCGGTAGACGTGCCGCACGAACTCCCGCCAGCCGAGGACCTGCCGGACGAACCCCTCGGCGCTGTTGAGCGGGGCGTCGCCCGTCTCGTAAGCTTCCTCGACCGCTTCGACCGCCTCGCGCGGGTGGAGCAGGCCGAGGTTGATGGCCGCCGACAGCAGGGAGTGACAGAGCGCCCACTCGCCGTCGACCATCGCGTCCTGATACGGGCCGAACTCGGGAAGGCGGACCTCGACGAAGTGCGACAGCGCCTGTCTCGCCTCCGCGCGCGTCACCGGCCAGCCGAACGGCTCGGGCGACCCCCACGCGTCGGGGTAGCGCTCGCGGACGAACGCGATGACCTCGCGCGTCGTCTCGTCGGGTTCGAATCGCGGGGCCTCGGGCGGCGTCCACCCCTCCGGCGGCGTCTCGCGGTTCCGGTCGTCGTAGTTCCACTCGCCGCCGGCGGGGTCGTCGCCGTCCATCAGGACGCCCGTCTCCCGGCGGACGTGCCGGTACCAGCGTTCCTGTCGGTAGCTGTCGGCGTCACCGGCCCAGTCGTCGAAGTCGGCGGGCGTCGTGAGAAACAGGTCGTTCTCGACGAGCGTGAGCGACCCGCCGCGGGCGGAAACGAGTTCCCGAAGCCGCTCGCCCGCGCCGTGGCTCGGCGGGTCCATCACGACGAGGTCGTCGCCGGCCGCGGCGTCGAAGTAGCGGTCGAGCCCCTCGCCGAACGTCTCGGCTTCGACGTACGTCACCTCGTAGCCGCGGTCGCGGAGGTCGTCGCGGAAGTGCCGCATCGCCGAGAAGACGAGCGCGAGCTTCTGGGGGTGGTACCGAAGTCGGTCGCCGAAGGCGTGCGCCTCTATCATCAGCACGCGGTCGTCGGACTGGAGCGGCGCGGCCGACGGGTCGAGTTGGTCGCCGAGGACCCAGACGGTCATAGGCGTCCCTTCGGCGGCGGCAAAAAGAGCGTGTCGGCCAGTCGATGGGTTAGCGACGCGACCCCGGTTGCGGGTCGACGTGCGCGGGCGCGAGCAGGTCGTCTATCGGCTGGTCGTCGAGCCACGACAGCAGGTGAACGAGCTGGTCGGTCGCGGCCTCGAACAGCTCTTCGCCGGCCTCGGGCGACGCGTCGGTCTGGTCGCCGAAGACGCCGTTTCCGGAGTTCTCGACGGCGTCGTAGAACGTCCGCGCACCGTGCTCGCGGAGGTGGTCGTCGCTCAGGTCCGGGACGCCGCCGTCGCGGGCGGATTCGAGTTCGCCCTCGCGGACGAGGTCGCGGGCGATATGCATAATCATCGAGGTCTCCTTCGGCCCGCCGTGGGGGCCGGGGTGGTCGAACAGGTCGGTCACGAGGTCCGGAATCGACTCGTCCCACATCCACTCGATGGCGTACATGGTGCCGTCGTCGCGGAGGCGGCGGCCGACCTCCCGGAGGTACTGGACGTTGCCGCCGTGGGCGTTGACGAACACGACCCGGTCGACGCCGTGGTACGCGAGGTTGCGCGTCATCGACTCCACGTAGTCGCGGAACTGCGGCGGGTCGACCCACATCGTCCCGTGGAACTGGCGGTGGTGGGGGCTGACGCCGACGTTGACGGTCGGCGTGCAGAGGAAGCCGGTCCGGTCGGCCGCCTCGCGGGCCAACGCCTCCGCGATGAGGTGGTCGGTTGCGAGCGGGAGGTGCGGGCCGTGCTGTTCCGTCGAGCCGAGGGGGACGACCGCGAGCGACGACTCGGCCACGTAGTCGCCGAGTTCGGGCCACGTCTGGTCCGCGATGTACATGGGCGTCACCAGGCGACGACGCCTAAAGAAAGGTGCCAAAGGGGAAATGGACTCCCGGAGCGCGCCGGCTCAGTCCCGCTCTTGGGACCGCAGTTCGATGCGCCGAATCTTCCCCGAGGAGGTCTTCGGCAGTTCCGCGACGAACTCGATTTCGCGCGGGTACTTGTACGGGGCCGTCTGCTCTTTCATGAACGCCTGTAACTCCTCGACGAGGTCGTCGGAGCCCTCGTAGCCGTCGATGAGGACGACGAACGCCTTGACGATACTGCCGCGTTCCTCGTGGGGGCTGGCGACCGCGGCGGCCTCGGCGACCGCCTCGTGGGAGACCAGCGCGTCTTCGACCTCGAAGGGGCCGATGCGGTAGCCCGCCGAGATGATGATGTCGTCGGCGCGGCCCTCGAAGAAGAAGTAGCCGTCCTCGTCGCGGGAGGCGAGGTCGCCGGTGCGGTAGTAGTCGCCCGAGAACGTCTTCTCGTCGAGGTTCGGCTTCTCGTAGTAGCCGTCGAAGATGCCGGGACAGCCGACCGGGACGGCGATTTCGCCGATTTCGTCGACGCCGACCACCTCCTCGTTCTCGTCGATGATGGTCGTGCCGAGGCCGGGCGTCGGCTTGCCCATACTGCCGGGCTTCACGTCGATGCCGGGGTAGTTCGTGAGGAGCGCGACCGTCTCGGTCTGGCCGTAGCCGTCTCGCGGGATGACGCCGAACGCCTCGCGGAACGCCTCTATCGGCTCGCGGTTGAGCGGTTCGCCCGCCGACAGCGCCTCGGTCAGTTGCAGGTCGTACGAGCCGAGGTCGCGCTGGGCGAACATCCGGTACTGGGTCGGGACGGCGCAGAGGCGGGTGACGCCCTCTTCTTCCATGATGTCGAGGAACGTGTCGGGTTCGAAGTCGCCGCGGTAGACGAACTGGGTCGCGCCGGTCGTCAGGCCGACGCCGACGGGGCTCCAGAACCACTTGGCCCAGCCGGTGCCGGTCGTCGCCCAGAGCAGTTCCTCCGAAAGGTCGTCGTCGGCCGTGACGCCCCACCAGTAGGGGGCGTTGACGAGTTCGAAACACCGCATCCAGCGGTGGCGGTGGCGGACCGGCTTGGGCTGGCCGGTCGTCCCCGACGTGTAGTTGATGGACATCGGGTCTTCGGCCCGGAGGTCGGGGCCGTCGTGTTCGGCGGACGCGTCGGCGACGAGGTCGGAAAAGGAGGTCCAGCCGTCGGCGTCGTCGGCGTCACCGCCGAGGACGACGAAGTTCGAAAGCGGCGTCTCGTCGCGCACCTCGTCGACCATGCCGACGAGCGACTCGTGGACGACGGCGGTCGTCGCCTTACAGTCGTTCGCGCGGAACGCGATGTCCTTGGGCTTGAGCATCGAGGAACTGGGGACGAGAAGCGCGCCGCGCTTGAGCGCGCCGAGTTGGACGGCGAACACGTCGGGGTCGCGGGGGAGGAGGTGGATGAGCCGGTCGCCCTTCCCGACGCCCATGGATTCGAGCGCGTTGGCGAAGCGGTTCATGTCGTCGCGGAGGTCGCCGTAGGTCCGCTCCTCGCGGCCGCCGTCGGCGTCGCGGAACTTCAGGGCGACGCGGTCGCCGAAGGCGTCGGCGTGCGATTCGATGACCGCGGGGATGTTGTACCCCTCGGGGATGTCCCACTCGAACGATTCCGACTCGGCCGCGTAGTCGACTGCCATGGCTCGACAGACAGAACAGACCATAATAATTGTTCGTCCGGGTTGTGCGAGGGAGCCGCGCCGTCAGGCCATCGGCGAGCCCTCTTGTGGGCCCTCGTCCGGCGCGCTCACGCTCTCGTCGCCGTCGTCGCCGGACTCCCCGCGGAGCGCCAGCGCGAACGCGCCGAGCCCGACGAGGAGGACGACGAATTCGAGGACGCCCCCGAGCGGGACGAAATCGAGGACGGCCAGCACGAACAGGCCGGCGAACAGCGCGACCCAGCGGTTGTCGTAGTCGGCGAGCGACAGGAGCCACGTCCCGAGGACGAGCGCGCCGTAGATGCCCGCGACCCAGAGGACGAGCAGGAAGCCGACCCCGCCGGCCAGCGAGAGCGGGATGCCCACGATGGTCAAAAGCAGGAGCAGGAGGACGATGGGTACTGCGACGATGGCGAGCAGGCCGACGCCGCCGCTCCGCACGGCCTTCTTCGTTCCGAGACCCGTCACGCGGCGGGCGAAGTCGGGGGCGACGAGGACGATAATCGCGCCGACGACGAAGTTGGCGAGGAGCCAGTAGCCCGAGACCACCCAACCGGGGATGACCGGGCCTTCGAACTGGCCGACCTGGAACGGCGTCCCGGCGACGACGGGCGCGGCGACCGCGAGGTCGTCGACCTGTCGCACGCCGCCGTCGACGACGGCCGCGGCGTCGACGGTCGCGGTCGCGGCGTCGTATTCGAGCGACCCGCCGACCCGAGCGGTCGGGCCGACCGCGAGCTCTTCGGCCCCGACGCGGACGTTTCCGTCGACCGCGCCGTCGAGTCGGACGGTGCCGCCGGCGGCGTCTAACGACCCGTCGATGACGGCGGTGTCGCGGACGAACACCGCGCCGCCAGCGAGGCTCACGTCGCCGTTGACGGTGCCTTCGAGGGTCGCGGAGCCCGCGACTGCGTCGAGGTTCCCGTTGATGACGCCCGTCTCCGTCACGAGGACGGTCCCGGCCGTCGCGGACACGTCGCCGGTTACCGTCCCGGCGACGACGACCGTGCCGCCGACCGCGTCGAGGTCGCCGTCGAAGGTCTCGCCTTCGTCGACGACGACGGCACCGCCGGCTGACGGTCCCTGTTGTGCGGCCGCGACGCCCGCGAGCGACCCCACCACGAGGAGGCTCACGAGGAGCGCGACCAGTTGTTTCGCTGTGAACATCGGAATCACCGAGGCTACGCCTCGGATTAATGATACGACGCCGGAGAGCATAAACCGAGACAGACGGTTTCAGACGCCGGGAAACGGCCTGTTCGCCTGACTGTCAGCAATCGCCGCTCGGGCGCGCGGACGCGCTCCGGCTGTCGGCCCGGTTCCCCACCGAAGCTACCGCTTGGTCCACCTTTTTGCCGACTCGCGAAGATGTTCGAGCATGGAGTACACGACGCTCGGAGACACCGGCATGGAGGTCTCCCGAATCTGTCTCGGCTGTATGAGCTTCGGCACGCCGGAGTGGCGCGAGTGGGTCTTAGACGAGGAGGCGGGGCTCGAACTGGTCGACCGCGCCATCGAACTCGGTATCAACTTCTTCGACACGGCGAACATGTACTCGAACGGCGAGTCCGAGCGCGTCCTCGGGAAGGCGCTTGAGGGCCGCCGCGACGAGGCGGTCGTCGCCTCGAAGGTCTACTTCCAGATGGACGACGAGGACCCGAACTCCGGCGGTCTCTCGCGGAAGGCCATCGAGCAGGAACTCGACAACTCGCTTTCCCGCCTCGGGATGGACAGCCTCGACCTGCTCCAGATTCACCGCTACGATTACGACACGCCCATCGAGACGACGATGCGCGCGCTCGACGACGCGGTTCGGCGCGGCAAGACGCGCTACGTCGGCGCGTCGTCGATGTGGGCCCACCAGTTCGCCGAGGCGCAGTACACCGCCGACTCGCTCGGACTCGACCGCTTCGCCACGATGCAGAACCACTACAACCTGCTGTACCGCGAGGAGGAGCGCGAGATGCTCCCCCTCTGCGAGAAGCAGGGCGTCGGCGTCATGCCGTGGTCGCCGCTCGCCCGCGGCTACCTCACCCGCCCCCACGAGGAGTTCGAGGCGACGACCCGCGGCCGGACCGACGAACACGCCAAGGGCCACCCCTACTTCGAGGGCGGCGGCCGCGAGGTGAACGAGCGCGTCGAGGAACTCGCCGACGAGAAGGGCGTCAAGATGGCGCAACTCGCCCTCTCGTGGGTGCTCCACAAGGACTGGGTCGACGCGCCCATCGTCGGCACCAGCAGTATCGAACACCTCGAAGACGCGGTCGAGGCCCTCGACATCAAGCTCTCGGACTCCGACATCGACTACCTCGAAGAGCCCTACCGGCCGGTCCGCGTCTCCGGGCACGAGTAGGCCCAAGGGAAACAGCCTTCAGCGCCCGCAGCGAGGGACGACCGTGTACGGGACACTCGCTCGAATCGCCCGCGACGAGCCGGAGACGGCGATTCTCGGCGTCGAGTCGGTCCTCGCGACCGGCGTCCTCCTCGGCGTCGCGCTGACGCTCGTCTCGTCGCTCGCGCCGACGCTCCCGCTCGCCCACGTCGGCTTCGCGCTCGCGGCGGCCGCGACGTTCCTTCTCACGGCCGTCTCGCTTCTGGCCGCGTCGCGGCGAATCGCCCTCCTCCTCACCGGCCGCGGCGGCCTGCGAATCGAGACGTTCTGGCGTCTCCTCGAACTGCTGCTCGCGTTCCTCGTCGCCGGTATCGTCGCCTTCGCGGTCCAGCTCGGCGCGTTCGCGGCGACCGTCCCCGACCCGCGGGGCGGCGGCGTCTTCGTCGGCCTGTTTTTGGCGTTCGTCCTCGCGGGCGTCGGCCTCGCCGTCGTCGTCTGCCTCCGCGGGATGTGGCTCGTCGTGAACGCCGAGCTTCAGTCGGCGCTCGACGGCGTCTGACTCGCGTCGATGCCGTCGAGTCGCTTCACCGCCCGGAGCGCGACGACGGCGATGGCCACCTCGGCGAAGCCGACGACGAGGAACGACGGGAGGTAGCCGACCACGTCGGCGACGACGCCCCCGATGAGGAAGCCGGCGAGGAAGCCGAGGCTCCCGAAGACGTTGAAGCCGCCGAGGGCCGCCCCGCGCTCGCCCGAGTCGGCGAGGTCGGTGACGAGCGCCATCGTCGCGGGCGCGACGAGCGCGCCGAAGACGCCGACGACGACCATCAGCCCGGCCGCGAGTTCGAAGGCGGGCGCGACGCCGACGGCGACGATGGACACGCCGTAGAGCACCGACCCCGCGACGACGGGGACGAACCGGCCGACGCGATCGGACAGCGAGCCGAGGGGGTACTGCAGGAGCGCGAAGGGGACGAAAAAGAGCGCGAGCACCCCGCCCGCGACGGCGGCGTTCACGCCGAACGCCTCGCGGAAGTAGTACACCCCGACGAGGGCGAAGAAGCCGGCGGTCATGCGGTCGATGAAGCCGAAGGCGTACGGGACCGCGAACGCCGGCCGGGCGGCCAGTTTCTTGAGGACGACGCCGACGCCGACGCGAGTCGAGTCGGGCGTCCGGTCGGTGACGGTCGTGACGAGCAGGGCGACGGCGGTGAGCGACGCGGCCGACGCGTACAGCGGCGCGAGGGGGTCGATAGTCGTGAGTTGGCCGCCGACGACCGAGCCGAGCGCCGCGCCGAGGCCGATGGCGATGCCCGCCGCGCCCATGTTCCGGCCGTTGCCCCCCGAGAGGTCCGCGAGCATCGTAATCGACAGCGAGAACGCGCCGATGGTCATCGCGCCGCCGACGAGGCGGACGGCGAGCACCGCGCCGAAGGTCGCGTCGAGCCACGGGAGCGTCGCGAGCGCGAGGAGCGCGACGTAGCTGGCCGCGCCGCCGAGCGCGCCCGCGACGATGAGCCACGTCCGCCGGCCGAGCGCGTCCGAGAGCGCGCCCCAGACGCTGGAGAAGGCGACGAACGAGGCGAACTCGGCGACGAGAAACAGCATCCCTGCCGAGAGGTCGTACTCCCCCCGTCCGCCGCCGAGGGCGGTCACGAGGTCGGAGACGCCGGGGTAGAGGAGCACCTGCGAGACGAGGACGCCCCAGACGGCGAGCGCGAGCGTCGCGCGTTCGCGGCGCGTCGAGTCCATACGGGTTCGGTCGGTCCCGACGAAAATAGCCCTGTCCTTGTTCGATTCGGTTGCCGTTACCCGAGGCGGACGGGGTCGAAGTCGAGGAAAGCCGTCTCGTAGCCCTCGTGGCGAGCGACCTGCGGCGGCACGTCAACCGCGAGGTCGACGGTCGCGTCGCCGCCGGCGAGCCCCGGCACCGACGCGCCGTAGTGGAACCCGAGGTCGGCGTCGAGGCCGGGTTCGAGGCGGCCATCGAAGCGGGTCGAGCCGCCGGACGCGACGGTCGCGGTGAGGCCCAGCCGCGGGACGAGAAGGCGGTTATAGGGCGTCAGCGGGAAGACGGCGAGGTACGGGTCGTCGCCGAAGCGGTCGGCGTCGAGGGCGGTGCCGACGAGTCGGAGGCCCCCAGTCGCCGCGGCCCCCAGCGCCGTCCCCGGAAGCGTCGCGGGGCCGAGGCCGAGGGGGAGACCGTCCGTCTCCATCGGCCTGACCGCGCCGGGGTCGCCCTGCTGGTCGTCGAACATCGTGTACGGGAGGTCGTCGCGGTCGCCGGAACTGTACTCGAAGTCGAGCGTCGCGGTCGCGGGCGACTCGAATCGCCCGGCGAGGTCGCCGAACAGGCGCAGGGAGGGCACGCCCACGTCCACCGTCACCTCGTAGGTGCCGTCGCCGTCGAGGCCGAAGTTCGAGCCGTAGTGGAAGCCCATCCGCTGGGAGAGCATCGCGTAGACGACCTCCTCGCTCACGAGGTCGCCGTCGCGGGCGATTTCGATAGAGAGTCCGGTGTCGGGGACGACGACGCCCGTCTCGGGGTCCCAGACGGACGCCATGAGATGCACGTCGTCGCCGGTCTCGACTGATGTCCGCGACGTGCCGAAGCCGTCGCCCTCGTCGGCCATCACCCAGAAGCGGTGGGGATAGCTGTAGAAGACGCCCACCCGGAGGTCGCCGGCGTCGGCGGTGCCGACCGTGCGCATCCCCTCGGTGTGGGTGGGGACGTACACCTCGTCGGGGCGGTCCGAGACGACCGGCGGTTCGCTCGACGTGTAGAGCCGGCCGAGTTCGGCGAGACAGCCCGAGAGCCCGGCGGCCGCGGCGGTCCCGCCCGCCGCGAGGAACCGACGCCGACTCGTCATGCCTCCCGGAGCGCGGTGAGGTCGTCGATGAGCGTCTGTTCGTCCGGCTGGTTGCCGCGGTAGGTCCGCTCGACGTAGCCGTCGCCGTTGACCAGCGAGACGAGACCGAGGTGGGTGAACATGTAGTTGCCCTCGTCGTTCGGCTCGTTCTTCTGGAAGAAGACGCCGAACCGGTCTTCGACGACGGACTTCGCCTCGGCCTCGTCGGCGGGGCGGAGGAAGTGCCAGTTCCCCGTGTCCATGTCGACGTTCATCTGGTCGGCCTCCGCGCGGAAGGCGTCGGCGTCGTCGCGGGCGGGGTCGAACGTGATGGGGTAGAACGACACCTCGTCGGCGTAGCCCTCGCTGACCGAGTGGATCTGGACCTCGCGGAGCGCGCTGATGAGGACCGGACAGACGGTCATGCAGTTGGTGAAAAAGTACGTGTGGAAGTGCGGCCCGTCGATGTCGCGGACCGACACCTCGCTCCCCGCGATGGGGTCCGAAAGCGTCACGTCGGGGACCCGCTGGCCCCACGCCGGGTACGGGAGGTCCTCGCTGGACACGTCGTTCTCGCGGTCTGGCTTCGACAGCGACACGTTCGGGTTGGCGTCGCCGCCACCGAGACAGCCCGCCAGCCCGACGGCCGCGCCCGCCCCGGCGGCGCGGAGATACGTACGTCGTTTCATTACCCTCGCTAGCGCCCCGGTACTGAAATGCCGTTTGGTGTGCGTTTCGAACGCCAGCGCGCGTGTTCTCGTTCCGCACGACCGAGGGTGAAAGCTTCGACGCACACACCAGAACGGACTTCCCCGGGAAGTCCTTAGCCGAGGTATGTTCGACGGGTCTCCGTCCCGCCGGGAGTTCCTGAAGGCCGCGGTCGCCGCGGGCGGCGCGGCGGCGCTGTCCGCCTGCCTCGACAGGGCACCGGACGACCCCGTCCCGGCGGGGACCGACGCGTTCGAGACGCTTCCGAGCCGACAGCACGCGTGGAACGAGTTCTGCCGTGAGGACGACCACGGCAACGCCGAGATGCCCAGACATCAGGTGCTCCTCTACCTCGACCTCGACGGCGAGGGGCCGCCCGACGAGTCCGACCGCGAGACCGTCGAGCGCGCCTTCCGCGTCCTCGACCGCGCCTACGAGCGGAGCCACGAGGGCGTCATCTGGTCGGCCGCCTACACCCCGCGGTACTTCGACCGCTTCGACGACCCGCTTCCCGACAGCGTCGACCTGCCCGAACCGCGGGCGCTGTCGCCGTTCGAGACGCCCGACTTCGACCGGCAGGACGCGCTCGTCCACCTCGCGTCGGACCGCGCCGACGCGGTTCTCGAAGCCGAACAAGCCCTCCTCGGCGAGACCGACGAGGCAAACGGCGTCGCCGTCGCCGCCGACCTCTCGGGCGTCTTCTCGGTCGCCTCCCGGCGGACGGGCTTCGTCGGGGCCGGACTCCCCGCGGAGCACCAGTCCGACCTGAACGGCATCCCGGACGGGAACCCCGTTCCCGAGGAATCGCCGCTGTTCATGGGGTTCAAAGCGGGCTTCGCCGGGAATCAGGCCACCGAAGCGTACGTCACCATCGACGAGGGGCCGTTCGCGGGCGCGACCACGAAACACGTGGCGAACATCCGCCAGCGCCTCTCGGACTGGTACGACGAGGAGGACCGCTACCACCGGGTCATGAAGCTGTTTTCGCCCGCGCACGCCGAGCAGGACCTCGTCGAGGGCGTCGGCGACAACCTCGGCGACGACAGCGGTATCGACGCGATGCTCGACAGCCTCCGCGACGACGCCTTCGAGTTCGGGCACGTCGGCCACGCCCAGAAGGCCGCCCGCGCCAACCGCGACGAGGAGGGCAACGTCAGACTCCTCCGCAGACACTTCGAGTCGGACGACGACGGCGTGGCGAGCCTGCACTTCCCGTCGCTCCAGCGCGGTATCTCGGCGTTCGAGGAGGTCCGCGAGGCGATGAACGGCACCGACCTGACCGACGTGCCGACCGTCCGCCAGCGCGTCAACAACGGGATTTTAGAGTACATCTTCGTCAAGCGCCGCGGCAACTTCCTCGTGCCGCCGCGGCGGCTTCGAGCGTTGCCGACGCCGACCGGCGAGGTGCCGGGGCTGGAAGACTGAGTCGAGCGCCTTCGGTTACGTGTTCAGCCAGCCGCGCCCTCAGACGTGTCCCAAGAACGACAGCGCCAGCCAAATCTGCCAGAGACCGGCGAGCACCATCGCGACCGCGGCGACCTTCTGAATCCATCCGACGTAGCCCGAAAACAGACGGGCGAGCCCGTCGCCGAGCGCGGCCGCGACGGTGACGACCGCAAGCGGGAGCGCCGCGGCCGCGGCGTAGGCCCCCAGCGAGAGAACGGCCTGCCCGGTCGGGAGCGCGAGCGACTGGGTGACGACGCCGAGGAAAATCGGGACGACGCAGCCGGCCGCCGCGAGGCCGTACACCCCGCCGAAGACGGCGAAGCCGGTCACGGACGACCGGTACTCCGGGAGGACGACGTGGAGGCTCGGCGCGCGACCCGTGAACATGAGGACGCCGAAGCAGACGAGCGCCGCGCCGACGAGCGGTTCGAGGAGCGCGAGATGCGAGGCGATGCGGCCGCCGACGACCGCGAGCGCGCTCCCGATAGCGCCGAGGACGACCAGCGCGGCGAGCGAGGCGACCGCCCCGCGGACGACCGCGCCGCCGAGGTCCGACTCCTCGCTGGAGAGGTAGTAGCCGACGTAGCCCGGGAGAAGCGGGTAGGCGCAGGGCGCGAAGAAGGTGGCGACGCCCGCGCTGACGGCGAACGCGAGCGTGCCGGCGAATCCGGGGTCGAGTCCCAGCGCGGGACCGAGACCGAACCCGGGCATCAGGCGACGTCCTCGACGGCCGCCCGGAGGTTCTCCTCGCTGGCGAGGCCGCGGTGCGTCCACGCTATCGACCCGTCGGCGTCGAAGACGACGAGATACGGGAGGCCGTTGGCGCGGACCGCGCGCATCAGGTCGCTGTCGGGGTCGTGGCCGACCGTCCAGTTCCCGTCGTGTTCGGCCCACCAGTCGCGGATATCGTCCATCGTGAGGCCGCCGCCGAGGCGCTCGTTCGTCACCGAGACGAACGCCACGTCGTCGCCGAACTCATCGTGGAGCGCCCGAAGCGACTCCATCTGGGCGACGCAGGGCGCACACCACGTCGCGAAGAGGTCGAGGACGGTCGGCGTCCCCTCGGCGGGGATTCGAACCTCGCCGGCCGACGACCCCCGTGCGTCGACGGTGTCGACGACGAGCGGGAGGTCGCCGGCCTCGGACGACGCCGTCGCTGAGGCGGTCTCGGTGCTCTCGTCGGCGGCTCCGGCTGTCGCCTCGGTCGTCTCCGGGGATGCCGTCCCGTCGCCGAGACAGCCCGCGAAGCCGGCGACGCCCGCGCCCGCGAGAAGAGAGAGGAGGGCGCGTCGTCTCACCGGGCGTCACCTCGTCGGAGTCGGGACCGCGGTCGCGTCGTGTGCATACTCGTGGCTAGTGAACCCCGCCGTAAAGCGTCGCTGGTGTCGCGCACGAATCCCGCGCGGGAGGTGGTGCGGGCGTCGAATCGTGCGATTCGCGTCCGGTTACCGGGCGTTCTCGACGGCGCTCTGGAGGTCGGACCACCGCGGGGCGACCTGCTCGCCGTCGACGAGGACGGTCGGCGTGCTCTGGAAGCCGCGCTCGTCGACGGCATCGGTTCGTTCGGCCTCGATGAGCGGGCGGTAACGCTCGCGAGCGGCGGCCGCGGCGACAGAACAGCCGTCGAGGTCGGCGTCGTTCGCGAGCGACTGGAGCGTCGACAGCGAGCCCTCGGCGTCGCCGCCGCCGAACTCCGACTGGTTCTCGTAGAGCGTGTGGGCGAAGTCGAAGAACGTCTCGTCGTCGGCCTCGTCCTGAGCGGCGCGGGCCGCCGAAGCGCCCTTCCACGACCACCAGTCGTCGACCGGAATCGGGAAGTCGTGGTGGCGGTAGCGGACGACGCCCTCGGAGACGTACTCGGACCGGAGTTGCGGAGCGACGTCGACCGCGAAGGTCGCGCAGTGGGGACAGGCGAAGTCCTCCCAGACGTCGACGACGACGCTCGCGTCCTCGGACCCGATGACGGGCGTGGGGAGGGAGCTGACCGCGTCGCGTTCGGGGACCTCGCAACCGATGGCGGCGACGGCGTCGTCGCCGGAACCGCCGCTTCCGCCGCCGAGGCACCCGGCGGTGCCCAGCGTCAGCGCACCCGCCGTGGCGGCGAGATACGCGCGTCGTGTGTTGCGCATGGTCGGCCTCGGGGGCGAACGAACTTAGATTCTCCGAGGCGAATCGCGGGGTTTCGGAGGTGCTTGCCGCTTCCCGTGGTTCGATTCGGGAATCGACGCGGCGCGGCGGCCGCCGGTCCCGATCCGGTTTCCGTCGTCCCACAAACGACACTGATTAACCCCCCTGCGGCGTCCCCTCACACGTGCCAACCGTCCACTTCCGCGGCCGGGAAATCGAGTGCGACCGCGGGGACGTCCTCCGCGACGTGCTCCGCGCGGCCGGTGAGTCGCCGCACAACGGTCACTCGTCGTGGTTCAACTGCCGCGGCGGCGGCTCCTGCGGTACCTGCGCCGTCGAGGTTCGCGGCCCCGTGACCTACCGGACGAAAAAGGAGCGCCGCCGGCTCCGGTTCCCCCCGCACGACCCCGACTCGGGGCTTCGACTCGCGTGCCAGACGGTCGTCCTCGGCGACCTCTGGGTGGAGAAGTACCCCGGCTTCTGGGGCCAACACGTCGGAGACGACGAGAGTGACGACGCCGAAGCGGAAGACGAACGAGACGCGCGAGGGACGACCAACTGAGCCGGCGGCCCGGTCAGTCGCCGGCGACGTGGTCGTACCACGAAAGCAGGTCGTCGCGGTCGCGGGTGTCCGCCGGGAGCTCCGAGACGCGGAACCACCGCGCGGCCGATATCTCCTCGTCGGGGTCGTTCACGCTGAGTTCGGCGGTCTCGTCGGCGCGGGCGCGGTAGACGGGCATCACGCCCCACGTCTGGTGGCCGTCGCAGCGGATGTCGATTCGCGTGGCCATCGCGAGGCCGCCGTAGTCGGCGCTGATGCCGGCCTCCTCGGCGAGTTCGCGCCGGGCGGCCTCGGTGAAGCCCTCGTCGCCGTCGACGCCGCCGCCGGGGAGGACCCAGAGGTCGACGCCCTCGTGGCGGACGAGCAGTATCTCGTCGTCGCGGCGGCGGACGACGGTGTGGACGCCGTAGGGCGTCCCCGTGGACTTCACGCGGGAGGCGAGCGTCCGAAAGCGGGGGCGGGAGACGCGGCGGGTGTGGACCGGTTCGAGGTAGTCGGCGTCGGCGTGGCTCCGGCGCAGGCGGTGGTAGGCCTGCTCCGCGCGCTGTCGCGCCTCGTCGGCGAGGAACCACAGGTCGTCGACCGTCATCGGCGCGCGGCCGGCGGTCGATGTGCGAGCGGGCGACTCGGCATACCCCACGGTTCGGCGCGGCTCCACAAATCGGCTTCGACACGCGCCGTCCGCGGGGGAAGCGGCGACTTCGCTGCCAATCATCGCCCTTTTATCCGGTGGCGCGGAACCTGTGCGTATGAGCTTCGAGAAAGACGACAAGGTCGTTCTGCACGACAAGCACAGCGAGTTCGACGGCGAGACCGGCACGGTCACGCAGGTCATCGAGAGCATGTTCGGCGAGCCGACCTACACCATCAGCTTCGACGAGGGTCAGGAGGTCGGCATCGCGCAGGACCAGCTCGAAGCCGCCGACGGCGACGACGACGAAGCCGACGAAGAGTAAGCGACCGACACCGACCGACGCCTCTCAGACCCACTATGCCACGCGTTCCGTTCCACTACATCGACCTCCGGACGTTCTGCTACGAGACGGAAGACGAAAAACGGGTCGAGGAGGCGCTTCGGACGTTCCTCCCCGACGAGTTCGACGTCGACCGCGTCGAGAGCACCGGCCACCACGGCGACCGCATCATCGTCTTCTCCGCGCGCGTCGAGCGCGCGAACGACGTGCGGCACGTCCTCGCCAAGATTCGCGACCTCCCCGACTTCGAGACGCTCCTCGACGAACTCGACCAGCGCGTCACGGACAACACGGAGTTCTTCCTGCGGTTGGACAAACAGGCCGCGTTCAAGGGCGAGGCCCGTCGCGGCGGGGGGATCACGCTCCGCGCGAAAGTCGAGGCCTACCCGGCGAAGAAGGAAGCCGCGGTGGAGAACGCCCGCGAAGCCCTCCTCGGCGACGAGTAGGACCGCGAGTCTGGCGAGCGCGGTCGCGCTATTTTACTGGTCTTTCCACTTGATGGAACAGCCCTGCGAGGGGGACTCCTCGACGGGGATGTCGTCGCCGGCGAGGAGCGCCTCGACGGCCGTGCGCATCTCGTAGTCGGAGACCTCGTCGTCGGGGCTCATCGCGTCGTCGATGCGGGAGTGGAACGCGAGTTCGAAGCCGTCGCCGGCGTTCTCGAAGAGGAACGGGTCGGGCGTGCAGACGGCTCCGTACTCGGCGGCGACCGCCTGCGACTCGTCGCGGAGGTAGGCGGTGTACTGGATGGTGCCGTCCTCGACGAGTTCCCGCATCTTCTCGAAGGAGTCTTCGGGGCGGTCCGCGGCGTCGTTGGGGTTGATGCCGACGACCGCGAGGTCGTCGTAGGCGCTCGCGAGGTGGTTCAGCTCCTCGAACTTCGCCTTCGCGTACGGACAGTGGTTGCAGGTGAAGACGACGAGGAGGGCGTCGTAGTCGGCGAACGACGAGAGGGAGTACGTCTCGCCGTCGGTGCCGGGGAGTTCGAAGTCGGGCGCGGCGTCGCCGCGTTCGAGCTCGGAGTCGGATTCGAGCAGTACCATGGCGGCGCGTTGGCCCGCGAGCACCAAAAGCGGTTGGCCCGCGGCAGTTCCGCGTCGTCCTCGACGGCTCCGCGACGACCGCTCAGTCGATGGAGACGAGGGCGATTGCGAGGACGGCGAAGGCGATGCCGGCGACCTTGCGAACCGTCAGCGGCTCGCCGAGCGCGACGATGCCGACGACCGACGAAATCGCGAGGAACATCCCGAAGATGGGGGCGACGATGGAGACGGGGCCGAGCGCGAGCGCCCGGTAGTACGAGAGGATGCCGACCGCGAGACAGGCACCGGCGGCGAGGACGTAGGGGAGTTTCGAACTCACGACCGAGTCCGTGACGCTCTGCCCGGAGACGGCGATGACCCCGATGGTTCCCACGACGAGCACGGTGTTGGCGACCAGCGCGGCCACGTCGCTCGGAATCTTCCCCTGTCCCGTCGTCGCCACTTTCATCAGCGGCGCGACAAGGGAGTAGGCCCCGAGCGCGACGACCGCCCACGAGATGTAATTCACGGATAGAACGCGGTACCGAGTCGTGTATAGGGTTACGGTTCGTGGCTCCGTGAAACGCTCAGACTTGACGAGTCTGGCATGTTGAATAAGCGCCATCGCCTCACCACGTCCCCAACGGACAGTCAGCGGTCAGTGATTTCGACGAGTCATTCGGACGCAGGTAGCGCGAACGGACCGCGATAACACGGTGACGGCGCGCCATGATTCAGTTTAGAATCGAGTACAAACGTCAACTCTCGATAGACGAATAGAGCTAGATAGAGCCAACGACCAAATTTTTATCAAGTATTATCGCGTATTGGTGGGTATGTCCCAGGAAGTACAACCCTCGGTAATCGCGCACACGTGGGACGACCCGACTCGCTGTCCGTTCTGTCTCGACGAACTGGAGAGCGAAGGAGAGGGGTTCATGGACCACCTCGAAGAGAGCCCCATCTGTCAACAGGGGTTCGGCATGTGGCGCGATGCGGTCGCCGACGACGTTCGCGGCGAATGGTCCGGATAGGCGGCCAAAAACGGTTGTTTTTCGCGGTGCGGTCGGTTCACTCGGGAGCGACGCCGAGTTGCGACAGCATCGACATGATGTCGGTGCTGTTCCACTCTTCGACGCACAGGCCGCCCTCGTAGCGCGCCTGCACGATACCCCACGTATCGAGTTTCCGGTGGGTCGCCGGGATGTCGCCGCGGGCGCTCCGGAGCGTCCCGTCGTGGGTGCCGGTCAGTCGATACCGGCCGTAGACGCTGTCATCCCGCGCCGTCACGTCGAACAGTTCGACGTGGAAGTCGGAGAAGGCGTCGTGGTACCGCCGCGCCCACTCCTCGACCGCGTCGGTCCCGATGATTCCCTCCGGGTCGGAAAACGCGTGGACCTCGACCAGCGGGTCGTACTCCTCTCCAATGACCTCGTACTCGCGTTTGTTCCACAGTTCGTCCGCCACGCGCATGAACGAGTCTCGGTGCTGTTGTTCTCTCTCGGATGTTGCTGCCATTTCCACCACCGTTCGGAGAGACGGCCGACAGCGGCTTAGTTATGGGTTCTTGGCATCACGAACGTCGCCGGAGAAGGGAATCGGGATTCAGTCTCTCGCGACCGCGAAGTGTCAACGGAACTATCACCGTGGGGACGGAATCGTGGGGTATGTCCGCTGCTGTCTCGCCGATTGCGGTGTTCGTTCCGGCGCTCGTCTTCGGCGGCGCGGGGTTCGCGTTTCTGGGGCCGTTCGGTGCCGGGTTCGGCGCGGCCGTCGGCATCGCGCTCGGGGTGCTCGTGGGTCGAGAAGACGAGTACTGAACGCGAGGAGCGGCGAGTAACCGAGCACGAACGCGCCGCCGTCAGTCGCTCGGGGCCGTCTGCGGCCGCCGCGCCGACCCGTCGACTCGCCCGAGGAGCCACCGCGTCAGCCCGACCGAGAGCAGGCCGAGGACGGCGACGACGCCGAAGGTGACGCGGACGCCCGCGAGTTCGATGAGCGCCCCGAACGCCGGGGGCGCGACGGCCCCGCCGAGCGAGATGCCGACGGTGACGACGGCGAAGTTCTTCCCGAGGTCGGCGCGCTCGGAGAGGCGGTCGGCGAGCGTCGAGCGCGCGGGGCGAGAGACGCTGATGGTTCCGCTCAGCGGGAGAATCAACACGACGAGCGCGAGCGGGAGCGACCCGCTCGCAAGGAGCGTCGCCAGCCCCGCGAGCGCGGCGTAGCCGCCGAGGGCGACGGTGCCGGGGCCGACCCGGTCGGTGAGCGCGCCGCCGACGAGAATCGTCCCCGCGCCGACGACGAGCATCGCCGAGACGAGGAGGTTCGCCGTCCCCGGCGCGAGGCCGTAGCCGGCGGTGAGCAGCTGCGGCGCGTACGTCCGGATGCACCACGCGGCCGCCGAGGTGAGAAACGAGAGGACCGTGAGGCCCAGCAGCCCCGACGACGAGAGGAGTTCCGACGCGCCCCGCCGAATCCCCGCGAGCGTGGGGCGCGACGACGGGCGGTCCTCCGCCGCCGGCTTCCGGATTCGCTCGGGGAAGCCGCGGGCGACCGGGAGCGCGACGAGCGCGAACGCCGCGCCGAAGACGGCGATTCCCGCGACGGTCCAGCGCCAGCCGAGGCCGAGCGCGCCGACGCCGGCGGCGATGGCGTACGAGACGGCGAAGCCCAGCGACCCGCCGAGGGCGTGCAGCGAGTACGCCCGCCCGCGGTTCGTCTCCGAGGAGGCGGTCGCCAAAAGCGGGTAGTGGGCGGGGTGGTGGCCCGCGATGCCGACGCCGAGAAGCGCCTGCGAGGCGAGGAGCCACGAATACGAGGGCGCGAGCGCGGTGGCGACGATGCCCGCCGCGCCGGCGACGAGCGAGATTGCGAGGACGAGCGTCCGACTCCGCGCGTCCGAGAGGTAGCCGAAGGGGAGTTGCAGGAGCGTCACGACGCCGCCTTGGACGCCGATGGCGAGGCCGACGGCGGCGATACTCACGCCGAAGTCGTCGGCGACGAGGCCGATAACGGGCGCGAGCGCGACCAGATACGCGTGGTTGACGACGTGCGAGCCGGCGACGAGGCCGACCACGCGGCGCTCCTGTGTCTCCGTCACACCGGTCAATGGGGGGTGATTCGTGAAAAGCCCGCGGTCCGCGGCGACGTTGGTCCGAGACGCCGGTCAGCCGCCACCGCGCCGCTCGCCGCCGAGCCGCGCGCCGAGCCAGAGGTCGGCGAACGTGTCGAAGAAGTCCGCGCCGGTGTCGACGAGTTCGCGCTCGATGCCGAGCGCCTGACACCGCTCGTCGACCGCCGCGAGATGCGATTGGAGTCGGTCGGTGTACTGTCGGGCCGCCGACCCGCCGAAGTAGGTCCGGCGGGTCGCCTCGGACTCGGGGTCCTCGAAGATGGCGTCGCCCGTCGCCTCGGGGCCGAGTTCCTCGGAGGTGAGCACCTGCGCGACGAGCACGTCGTTCCGCGCGAGCGCTGCGAGGCCGGCGGCCACGTCGTCGGGGTCGAAAAGCAGGTCGCTCACGACGACCACGAGCGACCGCGAGTGGATGCTCTCGGCGTAGGTCGAGAGCGCCGCCGTGATGTCGCCGTCGCCGCCGGGCGTCGTCTCGTTGAGGTGCTCGACGAGCCGGAGCACCTCGCCGCGGCTCGACGCGTCGGTGTCGATGCGGTCGGGCAAATCGCCGAGGAGCGAAAACCGGAAGTCGTTGTTCTCCTCGGCCGTCAGGTGGCAGAAGCCGAGACCGAGCTTCGCGCCGTACTCGAACTTGTTCGCGTCGGCCTCGCCGAAGTCCATCGACGCCGAGGCGTCGAGGAGGACGTGGACCGTCAGGTTCCGCTCGGCCTCGAACCGCTTTATGAACAGCTCCTCGGTCCGGGCGTACACCTTCCAGTCGATGAGCCGCGGGTCGTCGCCGGCGGCGTACCGGCGGTGGTCGCTGAACGTGAGCCCCTCGCCCACGTCCGGCGACTCCTGTTCGCCCTGCCGTCGGGCGTTCGAGACGCGCTTCAGCGAGGTGTCGAAGCGGTCGAGTTCGTCGAGGAAGCCGGGGTCTATCATCCGTCGGTCACTCGTTCAACAGCCGTTGAATCACGTCGTCGGGCGACAGCCCCTCGCGCTCCGCCCGGAAGTCGAGGATGACGCGGTGTCTGATGACCGGCGGGGCCATCTCGACGACGTCCTCCCACGAGACGTGGGTGCGCCCGTGGACGAACGCCCGCGCCTTCGCGGCGAGGACGAGCGCCATGCTCGCGCGGGGGCTCGCGCCGAACTCGACCTGCTCGTCCTCGCGGGTCCGGCGGACCAGTTCGATGGTCCGGTCGCGGATGTCGTCGGAGATGGGAACCTGCCGGACCAACCGCTGGGCCGCGAGCAGGTGCGTCCGCGGCAGGACGCGCTCGACCTCGGGCGACGCCGCGCCCTCGGCGTACTGCTTGACGATGGTCCGCTCCTCGTCGAACTCGGGGTAGCCGACGAGAATCTTCATCAGGAAGCGGTCGGTCTGCGCCTCCGGGAGCGGGTAGGTTCCGCCCTGGTCGATGGGGTTCTGCGTGGCGAGGACGAAAAACGGGTCCGGAAGCTCGTAGGTCTCGCCCGCGGCGGTCACCTGCTTTTCCTGCATGGCTTCGAGGAGCGCGGCCTGCGTCTTCGGCGTCGCCCGGTTTATCTCGTCGGCGAGGACGACGTTGGCGAAGATGGGGCCGCGCTCGAACACGAAGTCCCGGCCCTCCGGCGTCTCGCGGATGATTTCGGTGCCGGTGATGTCCGAGGGCATCAGGTCGGGCGTGTTCTGCACGCGCGAGAACCCCAGGTCCGTCGCGTCCGAGAGGGCGCGCACGAGCGTCGTCTTCCCCAGTCCGGGGTTCGATTCGAGGAGCGCGTTGCCGTCGCAGAGGACGCAGACGAGGAGTCGCTCGACCACGTCGTGCTGGCCGATGATGCGCTTTCCGACTTCGTCTCTGACCGCGCCGACGCTCGCTTGGAGCTCCTCGATGCTGAGGTCGTCGTCTGTCGGGACCGCGGCCTCGCCGTCAACTGCGGTCTGCTGTCCGTCGTCTCCGGGCCGGTCTGGGTTGTCACTCATCTTCGTTCTCTCGTATCTCTAAGCTGTAGTCGCGAATCAGGTCGGCCTCTTCGAGCGTGTCGTCGGCGAGGTAGCCGGCGCGCTGGCTCTCGACGGCGCCGTCGCCGCCGTAGCCGGTCGAGTCGTAGGCCGCGGCCGACGAGTCCGGCCCGTCTCCGTCGCCGCTGCCGCCGGTGCCGGCGACGGTGGCGTTCAACTGCTCCGAGCCGGCGGCCACGTCCTCGGGGTCGCCGAGGATGGAGCTCCCGTTCTGGAGCCGCGTCTCCTCGTCGGAGAACCGGTCGGGGCCGCCGCCCGCGGACGCGGCGTCGCCCGCGAGCCCATCGAACTGGATGTCCGAGATGGCGACCTGAATGCTCCCCGCCGAGAGGAGCAAGGCGACCACGAGCGCGCCGACGATGCGGCGGGTCGGCAGCAGTTCCACCGACGACGACTCCCGAAGGCGGGACAGCACGTCGTCGTAGAGCGCGACCGACATGCGCGAGTCGCGGTTCGGGTTCCCGTCGTCGGCGACGAGGTCGCGGGCGGTCCGCAGCGCCTCGGCGACCGAGGGGTTCACCGCCTCGAACTGCTCGACTGGCGGCTCCCGCATCAGAATGAGGTACTCCGCGACGCCGACGAGGAGGCCCACCGCGAGGGCGAGCGGGACGGCGGCGTGGACCGAGACGCCCGGGTCGACCCGCGGGAGGAAGCCGAGCGACACCGACGACTCGACGGGGAGTTCGACGACCCGGAACGCGACGTTCGCCAACAGCGTCGCCACCGCCGCGTCGACGGCGCTGGAGACGACGGCGGCCTTCGCGGCCTCGCGGCGAACCTCGCGGACGGCGTCGGCCATCGCCTCGCGGCGAGCGGGTCCCGCGTCGTCGGGCGAACCCGCCTCGTTGGCGGCGGCGTCGGCGTCATCGACATCGGCGTCGACGTCGGCGTCGTCGGGGGTCGTTTCAGACATCGCTACACACCGCCGGTTCGTTGCCCGCTTGGTAGCCGGAACAGGCCTGCTGGAGTTCCGCTTCGAGTTCGCTGACCCGGTCTTCGAGGCGGGAGACGTCGGACCGAAGCGACCCGATGCGGTCCTCCAGTCGGTCGTTCGTCGCTTCGAGCTCCTCGTTGTCCGTTTCGAGGTCGTCTATCTGGTTTTCGAGGCGGTTGCGCTGTTCTTCGAGGTCGTCGAGCGTCGCCGTGAGGTCGCTGATTCGGCTCCGGGCGTCTTCGAGGCTGTTTTCCGTCTCCTGAAGCTCGCCCCGCGTCGACGACAGTTCGCCCTGCGTCGACGACAGCTGCGACTCCGTGTCTTCGAGGCTGTCGGAGACCTGCGAGACGTCGCCGCGGGTGCGTTCGAGGCTGTCGTTCAGCTCCCGTAGCTCCGTCCGCGTCGCCGACAGGTTCTGTCGGGTTTGCGAAAGGTCCTCTTCGAGCGCCGCGTTTCGCTCGCGCAACTGCTCGTTTTGCTCGTCGAGCGAGTCGACCGAGTACTGGTAGAACATCGTCGCGCCGACGGTTCCGGCGGTGAGGAGGACGACGATGACGACGAGACCGACGTTGAGGGACCGACCAAGGGCGCTCATATCAGACCACCTTCACTTTGCGTTCGACCCCGATACACTTGAAGACGCCGGACGAGCACCTCCGCGAGGTAGAGGAGGAACGCGGCGGCGACGAACGCGGCCGCCCAGTCGTCGCGCACGGGTTGGACGCCGGCGGCGTTGTCGCGGGCGGACGCGGCGATTTCGGCCGCGTCGTTGGGGCCGTACATCGTCCCGCCGCTGTCGGAGACGGCGGCTTCGAGCGCGGCCGACCGGCCGAACCCGGCGTACTCGACGGGGTAGTTCACCGCGAAGGCGGTGTCGAGCACGTCTCGGTAGCCCGTCTCGGTGGGGACGACGGTCGCCTCGTAGACGCCGGTATCGACCGCCGAGAAGGACAGTTCCTCGACGCCCCGCGGGCGCTCGCCGCCGCGGTAGACGACGGTCGTCGGCTCGCCGACCCGGGTGTCCGACGCCTCGGCGACGCCGGACGCCTTCCGCTCGGGGTCGCCGATGACGTAGTTCGTGGTCTTCGTGAGCAGGAGCGAGTCGGGGCGCTGGAGCAGGCCGTCGAGCGTGCCGTCGCCCGCGTAGGCGGTGACGGTGGCGACGCGGCCGAGGCCGTAGCGCCACGAGGCGACCGCGGGCGTGCCGTCGTCGGCCGCGACGAGGAAGTTCGCGCCGCTCCTGACCGACACGTCGTTGACGCTGCCGGGGTTGGCGGTCAGTTCCACCCCGGCGGTGACGAAGTCGTTCTGGTCGACGACCGTGAGGCCGTCGCCCGCGTACTGGCGGTTCGACCCGCCGAAGAGGATGCGGAGCCGGTCGGTCTCGTCGGCCCTGAGGTAGTTCCCGCCGGACGCCCGCGCGATGGCCCGGAGCGTCCGTTCGTTCGGGCTCGGCCCGGTTCCGATGGTGATGACGCTGACTCCGTCGCGGCCGAGTTGGTCCGCGAGCGTCGCGGCGTCTTGGAACCGGTCGTGACCGTCGCTGATGAGGATAATCGTCCCGCGCCTGTCGCCGAGCTGCTGGGCCGCGCCGTCGAGACCGACCGCGATGTCGGTCGCGCCGCCGGACTGGAGGCGGCGGATGAGGTCGGCGGTCGACTCGCGGTTCGGCCCGAGCGGGCGGAGCGGCGCGACGTCGTAGGCGCGGTAGTTGAAGCCGACGATGCCGACCCGGTTCTCGTCGCCGAGCTGGTCGAGCGCGTCGAGCGCGACCGACTTCTGGACGCGCATGCCGCTTTCCGCGCTGCCGGAGACGTCGATGGCGAAGACGAGGTTCGTCTGTTGGGACGCGCCCTCGCCGGTCGTGACCGGGAGCATCGACGCGAGGCTCGACCCGTCGTAGCCGCCGTTTTCGAACGAGTTGCGCCCGCCGACGGTCAACAGGCCCCCGCCGTCGATGACGAACCGCTGGAGCGACTCGGTGTTGCCCACGTCCTCGGCGCGCACGTCCTGTAGGACGACGGCGTGGTACGACGAGAGGTCCGCGGGGACGGCCTCGGCGGTCTCCACGTCGTACAGCTGCGAGAGGTAGCCGCGGAACGGATAGTCGCCGCGGGAGACGTACAGCACCCGCGGCGGCTCGACCACGCGGACCGTCTTGCGGAACACGTCGTTCGTCTCGAAGCGGTCGTCGCTGTCGATGCGGGCGGTGACGCGGTGGGTGCCGGTGGTCTCGAACGTCCGCGAGAACTCGATGCCGTCGGTGGTGTTGACCGTCTCGCGGGCGACCTCCTCGCCGTCGACGTCCACGACGAGTTCGACGGTCGCGGTCTCGACGTCGTCGGGGACGACGCCGTCGACCTGCGCGAGGAAGGCGTTCTCGACGCCGACGCTGGTCTTCGACGGGCCGCTGACGGTGACGTACTGCTCGGCCTCGGTCGGTTCGGCCGCGACCGCGCTCACCGTCGCGTTGAGGTCGCGGGCGAGGGTCGTCGCGGAGGCGAGGCTCCGCCCCGAGGTGACCCGCCCGTCGGAGACGAGGACGACCGTCCCGTCCGGTCTGAGGTTGGCCGCGACGGCGTCCCCGATGGGCGACTCGTCGCCGCGGGCGACCGTCGAGGTCGTGACGGGGACGCCCTCGTCCTCGATGTCCGCCGCGAGCTGCGACGCCACGTCCTCGGTGACCGCCGCGCTGTCGGAGTCGTCGACGAGGAGCGTCACCTGCGGGTCGCCGTCGGTCTGCCGCGTCGTGACGGTGTACGGCCCCGCGGCCGCGACGACCAAGCACAGGACGACGAGGAGCCGGGACGCGAACAGGAGCCGCCGGGAGCGCCCGCCGGCGGTCCCGTCGGCCCCGCGGAAGATGAGCGCCCACGCGAGGAGCGCGGCCACCGGGAGCGCGACGAGGAACAGCGGGCGCTGGAGGCCGAGCGTCCGCCCGGCGGCCTCGACGGTCCACGCGAGGGGCGTCGTCGCGGCGGCGGGAGCCGTGGCGGCGACGGCGTCGAGCGCGGCCAGCGCGGCCGACGCCGACCCGAGCGCCGCCATCAGAGGTCACCCCGCCGGCGCAGGTACGCCAACTCGACCATCGTCGCCGCGAGCGCGACCAGTGCGGCCCACTCGGTGAGCGGGTCCGGAACCTCGCGCTCTTCGACCCGCGTCGGGTAGTCTCCGGGGGCCGACTCGCCGTCCAGCGGCGCGGCGGCCACGTCGGACTCGGCCTCGCTGAGGAGCGACGCCGCGAACCGCTCGTCGCCGACGCGGTAGAAGCCGGCGTCGTCGAGGCGGACCTCCGGGCCGGTCGCCTCGCCGGCGGGCGTCCCGACGGTCTGGTTCGCGCCCGCCGCGAGCGACCCGCCCGTCTCGCGGTTCAGTTCGGAAAGCGTCGAGCGCCCGGCGAGGTAGAACACCGAGCGCTTCCAGAACACGGGGTACTGGTAGTTGTACTTGAACGCCGAACTGTCCTCCATGAAGCCGTAGTAGAGGACGCGACCGGCCCCGCGGCGCTCGACGGCGACGAGCGAGGTTCCGCCGGTCGTGTTCACGAGCGACTGGCCCGCCCGGAGGTCGCCCGCGACGTACTCGGTCGGCGGCGGGAAGGTGATGTCGCGGGTTATCGGGTGGCTCTCGACGGTCCCGACCGTCGGGTTCGTCTCGATGGGCCCCTGCGAGACGAGGCGCAGGTCGCCGTAGTTCGGCGACTCCTCTTGGGCCTGAATCGCCACGCCGCCGCCGTCGGCGACGATCTCCCGGCCGGCCTCGACGTTGCCCGCGAGCAGGCGACCGGGGTTGACGTTGCTGTAGATGACCACGTCGTAGTCCGTCGAGACGGCCGTCGGCGGGTTGTCCACGGTCAGAGACACCTCGGGGATGACCGACAGCGCGGCCGTCAGGTAGCGGTTCTCGTCGTTCGTGAGGACGAGCACGTCCACCGACGCGTCCTCGGGGGCCGCGACGAACAGCGCGTCGTCGGTCGGGAAGGCGTCGCCCGGCGAGAGCGCGACCCGGCCGCCGCCCGCGGGGACCGGGAGCGTCGCGGTCGCCACGTCGTCGGGGTCCAGCCGGACCTCGCGGGTGGTCCCGGCGAGCGAGAGCGTCCGCGTGACGGCCGACTCGCCGTAGTTCTTCACCGTCACGGTGACGTTCGGGCCGGAGAAGCGCCGGTCGACGATGCCGACGTTGCCCTGCCCGCCGCCCGCGAACTGTTGCAGTTCGACCACGAGCCCGCGGGCGCGGGCCTCGCGGACCGCGTCGCTCCACGGCGAGTCGTCGGCGAAGTCGCTCAGGACGACGACGCGGGCGTCCTCGCCGGCGACGGAGGCGGCGGCGGTGATCGCCGAGCGGAGGTCGCCGGGGGCCGCGCTCGCCTGCAGGCCGTCGAGGGCGGCTCGGGCGTCGGTCGCGCTCCCCCGGCGGAGCACCACGTCCGCGTTCGCCCCCGCCGCGACGACCGAGGTCGTGCCGGAGACCTCGTCTCGCGCCGCGGCGAGGGCGCTGTCGAATCGCGTCCCGCCGCCGTCGCGGACGCCCATGCTCGCGCTCGTGTCCACGACGAGGACGGTCTCTTGGACCGTCTCCGACTCGGGGACCAACACGTAGGGCGTCGCCAGCGACCCGACGAGCGCGACGAGCGCGAGCAGTTGGATGAGGAGAAGCAGGCTCCGAAGCAGGCGGTCGAAGATGGGGTTCGAGGCGCTTCGCCCCGCCGCGTCCGCGAGGAACCGGAAGGTCGGGAGGGTGCGCCGGACCGGCTCCGGCCGCAACAGATAGAGGATGACGAGCGGGACCGCACCGAGGAGGGCGACCAACCCGAGGGGAAACAAGAAGAACTCGTCGAGGGCCATGCCCGACCCGTGGCGCGCCTCCGGTATGGCTGTTTCCCTATTCGTTGACACGTTCCGGAATATCGACCTGTCGGAATACGTGAACGTCGGGGGCGCTCGCGCGGGCCGATTCGCCGATTGAATAACCGCGGTGCATTAGACTGTCAATTGAAAGTACGTCATTGCATAACAATGCACTTGAATTATAACACGACACAATTTTATGCTCTAAGGTTATTTATCGAACTACGATGGGAACTGATAGGTACACACCGCGGTCGTACGACGACATCGCCCCGGAGCAGCGCCCGACGCTCAAACAGGCGCTCGTTCCGGTGGTCGGACTCGTCGCCTTCCTCGGTCTCGGGTCGGCGTGGCTGGGACTCGACCCGCACATCCCGCTCGTCTGGAGTATCGCGCTGGTCGGCCTCCTCGGCCGGTTCGTCTGGGGCTACACCTGGGAGGACCTCTACGAGGGCATCGAACGCAGTCTGTCGATGGGGCTACAGGCGATTCTCATCCTGTTTACCATCTACGGCGTCGTCTCGACGTGGGTCGCCGCGGGGACGATTCCGACGCTGATGTACTACGGTCTCGACCTGCTGTCGCCGCAGGTGTTCCTGCCCGCGACGGCGCTTCTCGTCGGTATCGCCACCTTCGCCATCGGCTCGTCGTGGACCGCGGTCGGAACCCTCGGCGTCGCCTTCATCGGCATCGGCTCGGGGCTCGGCGTCCCCGAACCGATGACGGCCGGCGCGATTCTCACCGGCGCGTACGCGGGCGACAAGCAGTCCCCGCTCTCGGACACGACGAACCTCGCGGCCGCCGTCACGAACACCGACCTCTACGACCACATCCGCGCGATGCGAAACGGAACGGCCGTCGCGTTCGGCCTCTCGCTCGTCGGCTTCGTCGTCCTCAGCCTCGGCATCACCGGGACGATTCCGGCCGGCCAAATCGCCGATATTCAGACCGCGCTCGCCTCCTCGTACGACATCACGCTCCTCGCGTTCCTGCCGCTGGCGGTCACCTTCGGCCTCGCCGCGGCGGGCTACCCCGCGCTGACCGTCCTCCTCGCCGGCGCGTTCGCCGGCGCGTTCACGAGCGTCCTCGTGCAGGGCGCGTCGTTCGTCGCGGCGTGGCAGACGTTCATGAGCGGCACCGGGCCGGAGACCGGCTCCGAACTCGTCAACAGCCTGCTCGCCTCGGGCGGCGTCTCCGGCTCCGCGTGGACTATCGCCGTCGTCGTCGCGGCGCTGACGCTCGGCGGCCTGCTCGAACAGACCGGCGTGCTCGCGGTCCTCGCCCACCGCCTCCAGCGCGGGATTCGGAGCCCGCGCCTGCTCGTCGCCTCGACCGGCCTCTCGGCGATAGTGACCAACGCGCTCACCGCCCAGCAGTACATGAGCATCGTCGTCCCCGGCATGACGCTCCGCGACACCTACGACGAGTTCGGCCTCGACAGTTCGGACCTCTCGCAGGCCATCGAGTCCGCCGGGACGCCGACCGGCGCGCTTCTCCCGTGGCACGCCGGCGGCGCGTACATGGCGGGCGTCCTCGGCGTCTCGACGCTCCAGTACGTCCCGTACTACTTCTTCGGCTACCTCTCGCCGCTCGTGCTGTTCGCCTTCGTCCTCGCGGGCGTCGGCTTCTCGGGGAACGGCACGACCCGACCCGGCCCCGCCGCTGCCGCGTCTGACGACGACTGACGCGACGCGAACCCGCGCCGCGATACCGAACCGAAATCTCGGTTTTTCGTTACCGCTCTACCGCCGCTCTGAGCGCACGCACCTCGTCGCGGACGGCGGCCCACTGCTCGACCGTGCCAGGAATCTCGTCGCTATCGCGGTCGTCGCGTCCCTCGATTCGGTCGCGGACGGTTCCGGGGTCGTTCACGTCGTCGAAACGGATAGCGCCGCCACCCGCGGCCTCGACCGCGACTGTCCCGTAACCGAACAGCGACCCGGTGACGCCCTGCGAGAGCGCGCTGTTCTGGACGCGGTCGAGGGAGACGCGCTGGACCGTCCGAGAGAGGACGCCCGTCTTCCGATACAGCGCCCGGTCGGTGACGACGAAACGCGTGTTGGTGACGCGGAGGTACGACCACGCGGGCAAGAGGGGTCCGACGAGGGCCACGAGCGCGAGCGCCGGCACGTCGTTCACGACGGCCACGGCGGCCGAGACGACGGCGATCGCGGCTCCGACGACCGCGGCGGGGATGACGGTCTGTATCCGCGGGCGACCCGCCCAGCGGACGGTCTCGTCGTCGCCGCGGGCCAGCCAGTCGTCGACGGCCGCGACGGTCTCCGAGTCGGCCACTGAGTCGGCCGCCGAGTCGGTCGGGGCGGGGTCGTCCGGCGAGTCCGCGGGTCGTGAATCGCCGTCCGTCATCGCTCGTCGGTCGTCGCGTCGAACTCGAAGTCGCTCGGTTCGAGCGCGTCGGACGAGGCGTCGGAGTCGGAGTCGGTTCCGTCCCCGTCGGGCGCGTCGTCGCCCCCGGCCGCCTCCCCCTCACCCTCGACGGCCCGCCGAATCGCGCGGAGTTCGGTCAGGATGTCGTCGAGGACGGCCGCCTTCCCCTCGGCGTCGGTCTCCGGTCCGGAGCGGCGCTTGATTCGCTCGTTGACGAGCGTCTGGAGCGACTGCGGGTCGGCGACGTTCTGGAAGCTCATCTCGATGCCGCTGCCGCCGGCGGTGCTGATGTTGACGGAGCCGTAGCCGAACTGCGCGCCGAGGAACGTCTGGCTGTAGGAGGTGTCCTGCACCTTGTCGAACTCGATGCGCTGGACGCTCCGGGAGAGGACGCCCGACTTCCGGTAGAGCGCGTCGGAGGTGACGACGTAGTTCGTGTTCGTGTGCGAGAAGTACGACCCGACGAGGAGCGGAATACCCACGAGAACGAGCGAGAGCGGGACGCCGACGATGAAGGAGGGCACGAGGCTGTAGGGATGCGGGGTGTCGGCCCAGAGCACCTCTTCGTCGTCGTCGAGGGTGAGCCAATCGAACTCGGTGGTCATGGCTGACACGTTTCCGGCGGCGGTGGAATAGTGTTCCGCCGACTAAGGCCGCCGCCAGTGAGTGACGGTACCACTTACCACGACAATTCCGCCCGGTTGGGCAAACCATTTTACGGATGCCCGCAACGGGGTTTCCATGGACAAGCAGTCACTGCTCGACTTGCTGCGTCACGACGCTCGCGAGAGCGTAGATGACATCGCCCGCCAGCTGGGCGCAGACGCCGAAGCAGTGGCAGCAGCGCTCGAAGAACTCGAAGACGACGGGGTCATCCGCGGCTATCAGGCGGTCGTCGACTGGAACAGCGTCGACGAGGAACACGTTCGCGCGCAGGTCGAAGTCGACGTGGAACTCGACCGCGAGACGGGCTACGAGGAGATTGCCCGCCGCATCGCGCGGTTCCCCGAGGTCGCCACGCTCAGACTCGTCTCCGGCGACTACGACTTCTTCATCGAGGTCGAAGGCGAGTCGATGCACGCCGTCTCGAACTTCGTCTCCGAGCGCATCGCCCCCATCCCCGAGGTCACGAAGACGGTCACGCACTTCGTGATGGACTCCTACAAGGAGGAGGGCATCGAACTCGGCGACGGCGACGACGACGACCGGCTGTCTGTGTCGCCATGACGCTCGGCGACCAGCTCTCGGACCGCGTCGAACAGGTGCCGCCGTCGGGGATTCGGAAGTTCTTCGAGCTCGCCGAGGAGGTCGACGACGTCATCTCCCTCGGCGTCGGCGAACCCGACTTCTCCGCGCCGTGGGCCGCTCGGACCGCCGCCATCGACTCGCTCGAACGCGGCAAGACCTCCTACACGTCGAACCGCGGGATGCGCGAACTCCGCGAGGCCATCTCGGAGCGCGTCACCCGCTACGGGCAGGAGTACGACCCCGAAGACGAGATTATCGTCACGACGGGCGCGAGCGAGGCCGTCGACCTCGCGTTCCGGGCGTTCGTCGACCCCGGCGACGTGGTGGCGATTCCCCAGCCGTCGTACATCTCGTACACGCCGGGGGCCATCTTCGCCGGTGGCGAGCCGCTACCGGTTCCGACCCGCGCCGAAGACGAGTTCAAGCTCACTCCCGAGGCGCTCGAAGCCGCCGGGGCCGACGAGGCCGACGTGTTGGTGCTTTGCTACCCGAACAACCCGACCGGCGCGGTGATGACCGACGACGAACTCGCCGACGTGGCCTCGTTCGTCAGGGACCACGACCTCGTCGTGCTCTCCGACGAAATCTACTCGGACCTCCGGTACGAGGACGACCACGCCTCCATCGCCACCCAGCCCGGGATGCGCGAGCGGACCATCGTGTTCAACGGCTTCTCGAAGGCCTACGCGATGACCGGCCTGCGCCTCGGCTACGCCATGGCTCCGGCGGGAGCCATCGACGCGATGAACAAGGTCCACCAGTACGCGATGCTGTCGGCGCCCACGACGGCGCAGTACGCGGCGCTCGAAGCCCTGCGGTCCTGCGACGACTCCGTCGAGGAGATGCGCCGCGAGTACGACCGCCGCCGGCGGTTCGTCCTCGCCCGCTTCGAGGAGATGGGACTCGACTGCTTCGAGGCGAAGGGCGCGTTCTACGTCTTCCCCGAGGCCCCCGACGGCGACGACGAGGCGTTCGCCGAGGGCCTCCTCGAAGAACAGAACGTCGCGCTCGTCCCCGGAAGCGTCTTCGGCGAGGGCGGCGCGGGCCACCTCCGCGTCTCCTACGCGACGGGGATGCGCGAACTCCGCGAGGCGATGGACCGCATCGAAGCGTACGTCAGCGACTGAGCCGACCGGACGACACCCGCACCCCCTTTTTCCCGAACGAGCGCCGCACCAAAGTATGCGAAGCATTCACACGGTTGGGGCGCGTACGTTCAGCGATGTACGACGAGATCCTGCTCCCCGTCGACGGGAGTCCGACGGCCGAACAGGCGGCGCCGCACGTGTTCGACCTCGCCGAGCGGTACGACGCGACGGTCCACGTGCTGTTCGTCGTGAACACCACGCGGGACAACGCGGGTATCGTCGGCGGGCCGGTCCTCGAAACGCTGGAACAGGAGGGCAAACGCGTCGTCGATGAGGTCACAGCACGCGGCGAGAGCCGCGGTATCGAGACGGTCGGGGCCGTGCGTCGGGGCGCGCCGCACGGCGCCATCCTCGACTACGCGACCGAACACGGCGTGGCGGTCATCGCGATGGCGACCCACGGGCGGACGGGCGTCGAACGCGTGCTCCTCGGGAGCGTGACGGAGCGCGTGGTTCGGACCGCGCCGGTCCCCGTGTTGACGGTCCGTGCCACCGAGTAGTCCGGGCGAAGCGGACACGGCGACTCGGCCGTTCGAACGGCCGTTGACGCCGCCGGGCGGAGTGTGTCATCGGTGCCGACCACTGTTGGCACATCTCGGGGGACCAACACGCAAAGTCTTATTAAATGTGGTTTCGTCGTTCGATACGAATGGTTTCGGGAGGTGACACGGACACCGCCGTGACGGAGGACACGTCCACGTTCCAACTCGGGCTGGACGACCTCAAGCGACGGGGGAGTGCGCTCCTCGTCGTTGGATCGGTTCCGACCGAACTCTACTCGCGTGCGTCCAAGCAGATGCTCGGCGCTCCCGACGAGCCGCGGCGTCGTCTACTGGTTCTCAACGGTTCGACGCCGCTCGACGACCGGCTCGATTCCGGCGTCGAACGCTCCGCGGAGTGGACGCGCGTGGTTCGGTACGCGACGCTCGAACGAAGCGCGGCGGCATCGCCGTCGCCGGCCGCCGCCGTGCCGAGTGCGGACGACACCTGCGAGCGCTGGATCGACGGCGGCCTCGGCCGACTCGGCGCGGAACTCGCCAACGACGTGACCGAGTTCGACACGCTCGCCGGCGGGCTCTCTCCGGCCGAACTCCGCGTCGCGTTCGACTGTCTCCCGTCGCTCCTCTCGCGGTACGACCGAGACCACGTGTTTCGGTTTCTCCACGTCATGACCACCCACGTTCGCGCGCGAGACGGGATGGTCCACGTCTGGTCACCCGGTGACCGCGAAGACGAGGTCAACCGACTGCTCGAACCGCTGTTCGACGCCGTCGTCGAACTCGACGTCGAGGGTTCCGAGGCCCGCCAGCGGTGGTGTCTCCGGCGGAAAGACGTCTCGTCCGGCTGGTTTCCGTTGGAGTCGTGAACTTCTCGCGACCAGTACGTTTTTCACCTTAATCGTGTCACATAGACACAATGGAACCGCCCGGGCAGGGCGAGCGGGCTGACGCGTCTTCCACGCTGGAAGTCGGCTTTTCGCTCCCTTCAGAAGGAACGGGGTTGGTCGTTCGGGACAACGTGGAACGCCACCAGTTCGTGCTCCGCACGCCGTCGCCGGTCGCGCCGGAACCCACCGACCGCCGTCGGTTCTCGCTTCCGACGGACGCCGCGGTCCGCATCGAGACCGGCCGCATCGGGCTGGCGGCGAACACGGTCGTCTGCGTCCGCGACGAGGCGGGATCGATGCTCGCGCAGGTCGACCAACAGGGGCGCGAGGAACTCGGGGCGGGAACGTACAGCATCGAACTCTTCGGCGCGGTCAAGACGTACCTCCGGGCCGACGGACCGCTGACCGTCGACGCGCGACCGTTCGAAACCGTGCTCTCCTTCGAGGACCCGCAGCCGGTGTCCGTCGGCGCGCGGTCGTCCCACGAGAGCCCGGCGGCGACGATTACGACGACCGACGATCCGCTCGACGTGATGGCGGCCGTCTCGGCGTTCAGTTCCGCGCTCAAGACCACGAGCGTCGAGCGGTCGTACCCGACGCTCCGGGGCCACCCGCCGCTTCTCGAACTGGGCGACGAACTCGTCGTCCCCGAAGCGCTCGACGTCCCCGAGACCGGCGTCCGCATCGAACTCCCGCCGACGCTTCGCCACGTGTTCGTGGCGACGCCGCTGGCGTACTACCTCGGCGCGCGGCTCGTCCCCGGTGACGCCCCGCGACTCGTCGCCGAAAGCGGGTTCGTCCACGACTTCGACGGCCCCCACGGCTTCGAGGAGGCGGTCGCGCGCGCGCTCAAGCGGATGTTCTTCCTCGACTGCGTCGTTCGGACGGAGGGCATCTACGACGTGCCGCTCCACGAGCGCCAGACCGTCGAATCGCGGACGGACATCGAGGTCAAGGAGTTGTACGACGCGTCGCTCGGCGAACGGCTCTCGGCGTACTTCGAGATTCCCTACGAGCGGATCGCCGACCTCCTCCCGGAGTGGAAACTGACGACGCACGTCGCGCCCCGGGCCGACAACATCGAGCTTCTCCCATTCGTCACGAACGACCTCGCGGTCGTCCGGACGCCGTCGGGAACCGAGGTTCACCACTCGGCGGTTCAGGCGGCGGTCGTCGACGACTTTCTCAGGGACGACGGCGACGGCGACGTCGTCAGGAGCGCGGGCACGACGACGCCGAGCGAGACGTACGTCAAACCCAGTTCGACCGATTCGGTCGAGCAGGCGTGGATCAGCGACGGGACGCCCGTCGGCGCGAGCAAGACCACGCCCGCCGCCTACCGGAACCGCCTTCAGCGGGAGCCGACGCAGGGTGACATCGGTATCACGGTCGTCTGTAACGACCCCGAGATGCTCGCCGAGACGGATATCGTCGACGAGGTGTACGGCTCGCGCGACGGACTGTCGTTCGACGTCGACGCCCACTACGACCTCAGCGGGGCGGCGCTTCGGGAGACGCTCGCGGAGCCGACCGACTTCCTCCACTACATCGGTCACATCGACGACGACGGCTTCCAGTGCCGCGACGGCAGGGTCGACGCGGAGACGCTCGACACCGTCGGCACGGGGGCGTTTTTCCTCAACGCGTGTCAGTCGTACGACCAGGGGCTGGCGCTCGTCGAGGCCGGCGCAATCGGCGGCATCGTCACGTTCAGCGAGGTCGTCAACAGTCAGGCGGTCGGTGTGGGGCGCACGCTGGCTCGCCTCCTCAACGGGGGGTTCCCGCTACAGGCGTCGCTGGAGGTGGTCCGAATCGACAGCGACGTGGCACACCAGTACGGCGTCGTCGGGGACGGGAGTCTCTCTGTGGTACAGTCCGAGAGCGGAGTCGCGGTCTACTGCGAAGTGTTCGACAAAGCAGACGGCCAGTTCGACGTTTCATACCGCGCGTTCAACACGTCGCGGGCGGGAATCGGGTCGCTGATCAGGCCCGCACTCACCGACAGTATGCCGTATTATCTCTCTTCTTCCGGCGTCTCGAACACCGAGCTGACTGAGGACGAACTCCGGGACTTCCTCGCGCTAGAACAGATTCCGGTCATCTACGACGATACCGTCTACTGGAACCGCGAGTTCCTTTCGTGATTACGGCCCGTAGATGACGCTGGTGTTTCCGGCCGCCACGCTGCCGGCCTGTGAGAGCAGGAGCGCGAGCGTGAACAGGACGCCCATCATGCGGGGGTTCTGACGAAGGTACGCGACCATCTGGTTGCTGTCGTCGGACATGTGCAGTTACCTCAAGGAGCGAGCTCAAAATATAATTTTTCGTGTGTATCTGATATGAAATTAAATGAATTAAGTGGGCGGGACTCGCAAGTAATCGTCAATCAGACGAACGGTCCCCGTGTGAGTGCGAGAAACGACCCGCCGGGTACGAAAAACGGCCCGTTAACCGACGAAGACGGCAGACAGAGAGAACGGTCGGCGTCCGAAACGGGCGGGCTCGTTCAGTTGTCGATATCGGCTTCGCCGCCGATGTCCCGGTACACTGCGGAGATTCCTTCGGTCTCGTCGAGTTGGCCGAGCGTCTCGTCGAGCTCGCGCCGTAGCTCGTTCAGACGGGCGGTGAGCCGCTGGTACTCCTCGTTTTCTTCGAGCGCAGCCTCGTCCTTTTCGGACTCTAACAGCGCCTTCTTCGACGCGAGGGAAAACAGGTCCTGAATGCCCACGTCGTAGGCGTTTCGTAAGATGAGGTTAGAGACCGTCTCGGTCAGCGCTTCGCGCGAGACTGGCTTGACGAGATAGTCGTCGAAGCCCATCGCGATGATGTCGAAGTCGGGTTCGACCGCGGTCACCATCGCGACGCGGCACTCGAAGCCACGGTCCCGGATCTCCGAGAGCGCCTCGTCGCCCGAGAGGTCGGGCATTCGACGGTCGAGGAGAACAACGTCAACCTCGTCGTCGAGCTTATCGAGCGCCTCGCGGCCGCCGTAGGCGACACGAACGCTGTAGTCGTTCCTAAGCCAGGTTGCGTACAGGTCGGCGAGGTCAGGCTCATCTTCAACGATGAGCACCAGTGGCTGTTCTGCGCTCATTGGTATTGTAGTGGTGTTCCGGGGACGCTCACGAAACTCAATGTCGTGCAGTGGTATATCAAAATACCTCTTGTCTAACGCCGTCCGAAACCGCGCTTGTGGGCACTAATTACCCCCCGGAGTTGTTATACATTCCGGCGAACCGAACAGATACTACCCGTCAGGTGTCCCCGAAATCGACTCGATAGTGATGCGGTTCGCCTCGACGTCTTCCAACACCGCACCCCACCCGCCGACGGTGTAGGTCTCGCCGTCGGCCTCGACGGTCAGACAGACCTGTCCCGCGAGTTCGGAAAACGACAACGTGTCCGTCGGCGTGGAGACCGCCGTGTAGTACACGTCCGTCACTTCGCCGGTGAACTCGATGGGGTCGCGCTCGTCGGTCTCGTAGCCCTTGATGTGGGCGACGATTCGGTTCCCGTCGCGGACGAGCGGTTCCGCGTCCTGAACGAAGTGTCTGATGTCGGAGTACACTATCGGCGGTTCGTCGGTCTGGGCGTCGTAGACGACGTCCCAGACCTCCCACAGCGCCGTCTGGAAGTACCAGTGGAAGACGTACGCCAGCGTGTAGTCGTCGACGAGGACGCCGTACTGGTTCACCGAGTTGTCGTGCGGCGCGAAACACGCGCCCGTCCGGTCGACGATGGCGACGAACGGCGTCGGCAGCGTCCGGTGTCTGACCTCCGTGGCGACCCCGCGGTACTCCCGCTGTGCGACCGGTTCGAGTTCGTCGGTCCGATCGGGGTGGAGCACGATCTTCACCAGCGCGCCGTTCTCGTACGCCTCCGCGAGCGCCGGCTTGAGCTCGTCGAACTGCTCGGGGGTGACGGACAGTTGGACCTCGCCGTCCGCCTCCCGAATCATCTCTTCGGCCCGGCTGAACACCGTCTCGAAGCGTTTGACGATGCTCAGCATGTGCCGGTCGACCGCGGGCTGTTGCCAGCGCGTCTCGATTTCCTCCGCCGCTTCGTCCAGTTGGACGGCGCGGTTCTTGAGGTCCTCCATCACGGATTTCGGGTCGCACGCCCGCGCGTGCAGACTGTCCTGTTCGTACGTCTCGATGTAGCCTTTCGCTTCGAGGTCGCGGAGAACATCGTAGATACGGGCGGTCGGCACGGCACAGGCGTCGGCGAGTTCGGTCGCGCTCGCCGCTCCGAGTTGGAGGAGCGCGACGTAGGCTTCCGCCTGATACTGTGACAACCCGGCGTTCCGAAGTGCGGTGCGTAGCTCCGCGGTATCCATCGCTTGTAGACGGACGACATACATCCCTATTAATTATCGCATGTTCTCGTCCCGCGGTCGTTCCGGGAGTCGAGTCGTTAGATTGCGAATGCGACGCGAGGGTGAGCGCGGCGGGACCCCGAGCGGTGTCCCAGAAAAACGCCGGCGTTCGGGAATCACGGCCGGAGCGCGGTGAAATCGGGGCAGAGACGGCAGAGACGAGAGAGACCGGAGAAACGCGAGAACGCGTTACTCGCTCGGACTGTAGTTCGGCGCTTCGTCGGTGATCATCACGTCGTGGGGGTGGCCCTCGGTCTGCCCGGCGGCCGAGACGCGGACGAAGCGGGCGCGCTCTTTGACCCCGGAGATGGTCTCCGCGCCGACGTAGCCCATGCCGGACTGCATGCCGCCGACGAGCTGGTGGAGTTCGGACGCGAGCGAGCCCTTGTACGGCGTCGCGGCCTCGACGCCCTCGGGGACGTACTCCTCGTCTTCGTTGTCCTCTTTGAGGTAGCGGTCGGCACCGCCGGACTGCATCGCGCCGACGGAGCCCATGCCGCGGTACTGCTTGTACTTCTTGCCGTTCATCGTGATGACGCGGCCGGGGGCCTCGTCGGTGCCGGCGAAGTAGGAGCCGAGCATGACGGCGTCGGCACCGGCGGCGACCGCCTTGATGGCGTCGCCGGAGTAGCGGATGCCGCCGTCGGCGATGACCGGGATGTCGTAGTCGGCGGCGACGTCGGCGACCTCCGCAACGGCCGAAATCTGGGGCATGCCGGAGCCGGAGACGACGCGGGTCGTACAGATGGAACCGGGGCCGATGCCGACCTTGATGCCGTCGGCGAAGTCGACGAGTTCGGCCGCGGCCTCGCGCGTGCCGACGTTCCCGACCACGACGTCCGCCTCGACGGACTCCTTGATGTCGCGGGCGGTGTCGATGACGTTGAGGTTGTGGGCGTGGGCGCAGTCGATGAAGATGACGTCGACGCCGGCGTCGTCGGCCATCTGCGCGCGCTCGTCGTCGAACGGGCCGACGGCGACGCCGCAGACGAGGCGGCCGTCGTCGTCGCGGGCGGCGTTCTCGTGTTCGCGGCGCTGGAGGATGCCCTGCATCGTGACGAGGCCGACGAGGCGGCTGTCGTCGTCGACGATGGGGACGCGCTCTATCTTGTGGTCGTACATGAGTTCGAGCGCGTCGCGGGCGGTCACGTCGCGTTCGGCCGTGATGACCTCGTCCGTCATGGCCTCGCCGACCTCGTCGGACTCGCCGACTTCGAGGTATGGGCGGATGTCCGTGCCGGAGATAATGCCGAGGACCACGTCGTCGTCGTCGACGACGGGCGCGCCGGAGACGCCGGCGCGCTCCATCATCTCGTCGACCTCGCTGATGGTCTGGCCGGGGTTGGCCGTGACCACGTCCTCGCGGCGGATGACGAGTTCGTCGGCGCGCTTGACGCGCTCGATCTCGCGGACCATCTGCTCGGCGTTCATGTTGCGGTGGAGCACGCCGAGGCCGCCCTCGCGGGCCATCCCGATAGCCATCCCGCTTTCGGTGACGGTGTCCATCGCCGCAGAGAGGATGGGAATGTTGAGTTCGACGTTCTTCGAGACGCGCGTCGACACGTCGGCGTCGTCGGGTTCGACGCGGCTCTCCATCGGGCGGAGCAGCACGTCGTCGAATGTGAGGGATTCGGGTACCCGTAGCTTCTCGGTGAAGGGTTCTCGGTCAGGAACGTCGTTCGCCATATCAAGCGTGGTTGCGGCGACGACAAAAGGGTTGCGAGATAGCACGGGCGTGTCGATGTATCGCAAACTATGTCGGCAATATGTACACGTGTGTGCTTACGCGGCCGCCGCGTCGGCGGGCGAGGCGCACAATCGGAACACGCGGCCGTGGCCGCGTCGACTGGATACGCCGGCACGACTGCCGAGGCACCCGTTCCTCGTCATGGTGTACCGAATGGCAATACTATCGTGAATAATCACCATGTTCACGAATGTGTATCCCAACATTTCCGAGATTTCAGAGTATATCCGACGAATCTTCAGCTACGCTTATAAATAAAGCAGAAATTTCTGTGTTGCATGCGGTCGTATCCCACACAACGTTTAATACTCCTGTCCTATTGTAATCTCGTATGGACTCCACGCGTCCCGCCGCATCGCGCATTGCCGGTCAAACGACCTCCGACTCCGGCATTCTCTTTACAGCGATGTGGCAGACATTTAAACGGGAGTTCAATATCGGACGAAATGGGCTTCGCGTGCGGAGCGCCCGCACCCCGCTGTCCGAATTGCGTCCCTATCGCCGCTTGGGCCATGGTGACGGCCAGTAACATCGAATGAGTGTCTCACGCCACCCAGTCGCCCTTCGCCTTGAGCAGCAGGTGGGGGGTGCCACCCGACTGCTCGCAACCGTCATGGGGCTGCCCCTCATCGACGGCATCTTCCCCGCGCTCATCATCGCGGGGGCGCTGACGACCACCGCGGGCGACCCCTCGATTACGGGCATCCTCCAGACCGGCCTGCTCATCTTCGGCGGCTCCGCGACGGTCGCGGTCATCCTCGCCGAGATGGACGGCACGCGCCGCGAACAGCTCACGTCCATCCTCCTGCTCGGCGCGCTGCTCATCCCCGTCGCGGTCGCCGAGGCCGCCCTCGCGGAGGTCATCGCGGAGGTCCTGTACTTCGAGCGGTTCCACCGGTTCGCCGGCCTCGTCATCCTCGCCGTGGCGGCGAAGACGGCCTCCTCGAAGGTCGGCGAGTACCTCCCGTCGCCGAGCGTCATCGTCGGCCTCGGCCTCGTTGCGAGCTTCAACCCCTCCGGCATCGAAGCTCTCATCAGCCCCGACACGAACCTGCTCACCGCTAACCCGGTGCGCCTCCTCAGCGCCGGCGCGGCGGCCGGTACCGGCGTCGGGTTCGCCGGGGCGGTCGCGCTGTTCGCCCCGCAACTCCGCGGCAACGTCGACATCGACCTCTTCCGCTTCGGTAGCTCGGTCGCACTCGGCATGCTGGCGCTCGAAGTGCTCGGCCTGATGCCGACGCAGGCGCCCGTCGCACTCGGCGTCCTCGCCGTCACCGCGCTGTTCGCGTTCGACCCCGGCTCCGACGACGCGGACCTCGACGAGTTCGTCGACGACGCCTCCGCCACCGAGTCGGCCACCCCCAGCGCCAACGCGAACGGGGCGGTCGCAGACGGCGGTGACGACGGCGACCTGACCGAGGACTACGACGCCCTGGTCGACGACGGCGCGGACGAGACCGACGACGACGGCTCCGGTCCGGGGTACGGCTACCCCGGCGAAGAGGAGTCCCGCGCGCCCTGGCTGTAACCCGCCGGGCGACTTTTTCTCCCGGCCGACGAACCCCGTCGCATGCGACGGAGCTTCGATATCCGAACCGAGCGCCGGCTTCAGGTCGTCGACGTGACCGACGAGGTCGAAACGGCGCTTGCCTCCGACTCAGACGGCGTCTGTACGGTCTTTTCGAAACACACCACCGCCGGCGTCTGCGTCAACGAATCCGAACCGCGACTGCTCGGCGATATCGAGTCGATGCTCGCCGAGGCGGTCCCCGACGACGGCTGGGACCACGACGACCTCGACGGGAACGCCGACTCGCACCTCCGGGCGCTCCTCGTCGGCAACGGCGTCTCGATACCCGTCGCGGACGGCGACCTCGACCTCGGCCGGTGGCAGTCCGTCCTCCTCGTGGAGTGCGACGGCCCGCGCACCCGGACCGTGACGGTTGCGACGCCCTGAGTCGACCCGGGGCGCGGCCTCGCAGGCATCGGCGGCGTCGAACCCGAAACCGACGCCGACCGCTGGCGGAGGGCTTACTTACTTCGGGACGGTTGCACGGGTATGAGCAACCGCGTCGTGCAAGGACGGATGGTCACGCCCGAGACGCTCGCCGAACTCGTCGAGGGCGAGCGCCCGATGGACGCCGAGCCGATTCAGGACGCCGACTTCGACTGCCCGGAGTGCGGCGAGAACGTCATCCAAGTGGGCTACATGCCGAGCGTGACGGAGTTCGTGACGGCCTACAAGTGCCAGGAGTGCGACTGGGCCGACGACGACCGCGACGAGTAGAATCGAAACCCCTTTAAGAAAAATCGCCATACGAGAGAGTGCAGACAGAGCGAATCGGGGCTGTGGCCAAGCCCGGCATGGCGACTGACTCCAGAGGCTTGGCGCCCGGGACGACACTCCAGCTGATATACTGAGCGACCGACTGATCATCGGTCGTGTTGACGACCCTCTGGAGTTCCGAGGTGCCCACCGGAGATATCAGTCGATCGGGGGTTCAAATCCCTCCGGCCCCACTCTAACCTTAATCCTTTCGCAGGGTTTTAACAAGGAGCAGAAGCGCTGTAATCGACCCTGTGACACGGGGGTGTTTCCCCGTGTCTGACTCTCCAAAACAGGAGAGTGACGACCTCGACGACGGGGACGGCGACCTCTGGTACGACGCCGAAGTCGACGAGTCGGAGCTGGGGAAGAAACGACTCGATGGACTCTCACCCGTGCCGACAGAGCACGGGAGGAAAGTCGCGTTCAACGCACTTCCTCCAGAGGCGTCGCGCGGGTCGGGACGCTACGATAACTACTGGACGGACCCAGACCCTCCCTACGAGCCAAAGAGTCACGTCATCGACGGCTCCTACCGGGAACCACCCGCGAAGGAGGACAGCTGGCGGCTCATCCGCTACAACTGTGGAAGCTGTAAGAAGCGGTGCCTCGTCGACCACGCCGAGCGTGCCGTGAAGCTCCGGCAGTGTAGGGACTGCGCGCGGGTTCCCGCCCTCGACGACAAGGTGAGAGACCACCGTCTCACCAGTCTGTTGTGGGCGCACATGGCCGCCCGAGATTCCACCGCAAGGTCCGGTGAGGCGACGACCGTCCTGCCCGCGCCGAGCGCCCCGAGGCGCGGGAGGGAGGAGCCCGCCGGAAGCGAGGGCTTGCCCCTCGACCCGGAAGCCGGGCCGCACCGAGGGGTCCCCGACCCCGAGGAACGTGAAAAGCCCCAGCGGCGTCTGAGCGATTACGTAGTCGCGGACGGCGGGGAGCGTGAGTAGCGATGGCGACCAGCCCACCGGAGGAGTCGAAGGGACTCAACCGGGGGCTGAGCCTTGGCCCTCCAAGGAGACTAACTCTGTAGAGGCTCAACGCGAGCGTTCACGGGACTCTGACGAACCCGACGAACTCGTACACGAACGAGTTCTAGAGTTCGCACAGAAGTACCCGGAACTGGCCGAGACGCCCCTGTGCGAAACACACGGGCGCAAGCTGAGACGCATCGTTACGGAAGCGGACTGGCGAGACCAGTGGGTCGAACCAGAACAGCCCACCGAAAACGCGTTCCAAGTGACGGAGCTAGCGAAACGTGAAGCCTCGACGTGGGCGGACGCTCTGAGTGCCTTCCTCACCGCGCACGCACGGTACGACGGACTCCGCGCCCGGTTCGCCAACGAGCAGGGCGACGAGTTCGAGATACCGCTGGTAGATGCGTGGGGAGAAGAGTACTCGAAGAAACAGTACGCACGGGCGATGGCGCTCCAGCGCCAGATGGCCGGTGGCGACCGACCGAGTGGCGGTGAATCAATCGCGGCGTGGGACTCGCCCGCGACCGCGATGCTCACCCTCACCGCGTCGTCGGTTCCTGACGGGACTCGGGTACCGCCGGTAGAACACGCTGACGCCGTACACGACTCGTTCTCGTACGACGGCGTGCGCGACACACTCCGCAACACGATGGAGTATCATCTCGGGCTCGACGCCGACCAGTGGGGCTACTGGCTACAGGCAGAGCCGCACGGAATGGGCGGCGACGGGAGCGGGATGAACGCGTGCTACACGCATCTCCACGTGGGCGTGTACTTCGATACGGAACCGCTGGGACTCGACGACGACCTGCACAGCGTCGGCTCCGAGTTCGAGCGGGTCATCGACAAACACGTCGAAGTGTGCGAGTACGCCGGTCGGTCGGCACACGACTACGATACGATAATCGACTACGTAGAGGAGTCGAACGGCTGTATCTCCCTGAACGCAAGCGTGGAGAACATGGGTTCGTACCTCGCGGCGTACATGGGCGGATACACCGAAGAACTCCTAGAGAAGCCAATCGAGTACCTCGCGTGGGGCTCGATTTACTGGTCGGCGGCGCGCCGTCGAACCTCACGCTCGAAGGTACTCACCGAAGCGATTGCCGCGGACGCCTGCGAACAGCGGGCTGAGTCCGACGAGTCGAACCAGACCGACGCGCATGGCGACGCGGTCGTGTGGGACGACGGCCGTGGCCCTGATGTTGTCTGCGAGTGCTGTGGTTCTGGATGGGCGATAGACCAGTCACGGCTCGACGCACCCGTCTCCGACGACGACCTGAGCGACGCCCTCGACGCCGAAGGAGAGTCGGACGAGACTGAGCGCGAGCTGACGCTGGCCGAACGCTGGCCGACCGCGACCGCGGCGGCGAGCGTCGGAGAGTCGACCACGAAGACTCGAATACGGAAGCGCGTCGAAACGGAGTTGAAGTACTGTGACGATGTACCAACGGTAGCCGAAATGCTCGGTCGGAACATGATAGACCCGAAGCACGCCGAATTCGTCGAATCGGTGATGCGAGGGGAGGACGACTCCGAACCGGAATCGTTCCGCCGGGCGTCGCTCGATTCCGAGTGGCACCTAGAGGCCATCGTCGACCGCGACGGCGAGGAGCACGCGCCGAACGGCGGCGGCGTCGACATGGCCCCGTTGAAGCTCCCGGTACAGCGCATCCTCGACGAGACGAGACTACGGCACAGTCTCGGACGTGGAGAGATGTGGCGGTGCTCGAAGTGTAACTTCGCGTACCACGACGACGGGACGATGCACGCACGTCACTTCGTCGGGGAGCACGGTATCACGGACCCAGAGAGCGCGGACCATGTACTGACGGTAGATGACTACTACGACGAAGACAGGGAGTGCATGCGGCACCCTGCAAGGGGGGTTGCTGAATTGTAAAATAACGTGAAACGTACATTGGCTTTACATTTGTTTAGTGCGTAGTAATGAATGTAGTATGAAAGAGTTAGTAGACGTGAGTGACGACGAACTTCGTGCAGCAGGTAATTTTCTGAATGATGAATATAATGGCAATGAATTCAGTGTCTTGTTAAATAAAAATACGATAGAACTAAAAGAACTGCGTCGAGAAGAGTATGAGACCGATGATGTCATGCCGTCATATAACCACACTTATCAGACAAAATGGCGGCATGGACGTGAAGAGGTTCTAGAGGAGATAGAACGTCGAGAAATTGAACTTTAGTCAGAACCACTAGTTTTGCCACCCATCCACCCGCCCCCTTTACGGGTCAGGGTGGTGGGTGCTCACTCGTCGGCGTTGAGTTCGCTGGCGTCGAGGTCACCTGAAACGTAGGCCTTGCCCAGTTCAGAAATCTCATAGTAGCCTTCTTCACCGACCTTTTCGACGAGTCCGTACTTTTGCAGTCGCTGAAGTCGTCTCTTGATAGTCGACCGATGCGGAGAAGCGATCTCCCTGCGTTCAAGGTTGAACAGAATCACACGTGGTGGAACAGCAGCACCAGTATCAGCTAAGAACTGGAGGATAGGGTCATCGTACTTGCTCCACCAAGGGGGTTGCACGTCCTCAGGGACACGGGTTAGTTTCTTAATGCTCACGGAAGTGATAAGTTAGCCCTGCATGTTGCAGGATGCAACGAACAGGGTTAGGTTTATGGCGTAGTCTCACCCAGAAGGAGAGTAACGGAAGCTACACGCGGACCTGACCGTGGTCGGGTCCATCCAGAATCAAAGCGGACCCAGTGTTGCACCACTGGCCCGCGGTGGCTCCCGTAATCAGGCTACGGAAGCATGTTCAACAACAATCCGAGGGGCCTTGAACCCCTACGAATCCCGGCAGAATCGACCTCGACGGCACGTCCGAGTTTCACTTTCGCTAAAACCTTCACTTTCACTCCGGGGAGTGGATTCGGGGTTTATACGTCTACCCACCAACGTCTCTCTCGGTTGAAGGTCCGGCACGGGGAGAAACAGTCTGACAGGACGCTCCCCGTGCGTGGCCCCGATGCTAGAACCCAAAACGAACCCATTACCGAAGCCATCGAAGCCATGATACCCTACGAAAGCCCCCACCGTAAGCGTAGCGAACGGAGTGTAGCCGAACCGGAGGCTCGGCACGATGAGTAAGGAACTCACCGTGCTTCAGCTGTCCGAGGAACAGCGGGAAGCTCTCGCCGATGGTCGAAGCGCGACCTTCGGTTTCGACGAGTCGATTATCTTCGTGACGCCGGAGGAGATCGACGCGGAGAGACTGGCCGAGTTCCTCGACGCCGAGGTGAACACCCGGCGGGTGACGCGGGAGGTGCTGTGATGAGCGACGAACTGCGGGACCTCTCACCGCGTGAAGCGCGTGAGCGGTTCCTTGCTCGACGGGCGCAGACACAGGCGAAAGCGACGATTCGGTCGTACCGGAATCGGCTGAACGCGTTCGTTCACTGGTGCGAGTCGGAGAACGTGGAGTCGATGGCGGACTTGAACGGCTGGCTCGTCGACGAGTATCAGGCGTACCGTGAGAGACAGGGCATGTCGCCGTCGACGGTGAAGGGTGCGGTTGTCGCACTGCGGCAACTGGTGAAGTACTGCCACCGCATCGAGGCCGTAGACCCGGACCTGCTGGACAAAATCAAGGTGCCGAAGCTGTCGAAGGCCCAGCAGACCAGCGACGAGACGCTGGCCGCTGAGGACGCGCTGAACCTGCTGTCGATGTACCGTGAGTCTCGTCGGCTCTACGGAACGGCGTGGCACGCGTTTCTGGAGGTGACGTGGCACACGGGCGCTCGGATGGGCGGCATCCGGGCGCTCGACCTCGGCGATTTCGATAGGGAAGAACGGTCGCTGGAGTTCCGTCACCAGCCGGAGACTGAGACGCCGCTGAAGAACAAGGAGGACGGCGAGCGTGTCGTCGGTCTCCCTGAGCCGGTGGTCGATGCTCTCGACGAGTACATCGCTCGTGAGCGGTCGGACAAGCGTGACGAGTATGGGCGTCAACCGCTGTTCTCCTGCCGGCAGGGGCGACCGTCGCGGACGACGATTCGGTCGTGGTCGTACCTCGGGACGCAACCGTGTCTGTACAGAGATTGCCCCCACGGTCGGGAGCGTCACGCGTGTTCGTACACGACTCGCGGCGCTGGAAGCAAGTGCCCGTCTTCTCGGTCGCCGCACGCGATTCGGACGGGGTCGATTACATGGCAACTCGACCGCGGTGTGCCTATCGAACTGGTGGCTGAGCGTGTGAACGCGACGCCTTCGACGATTCGGCGGTACTACGATAAGGCGGACGTGCACGAGCGGTTCCGTGAGCGGCGTCGTGAACTGAGCGCATCTCTCGACATCCAGAACCATGACTGAGGGATGCGAGAGTTCGGCAGTTTCACGGGGCACCGTGCCGCTGTCTGCCGATTTTACTCAACCCTCCGGCCCCATACCTAAAATAACCTTTTCGTAGGGAGTAATAAAGGAAGAGAGCAACCGCGCTCACCTTACGTTAGTCCCCTCTCAGGCGGTGATTCCGCGTGAGTCTCGCGCCCTCGAAGCGCGCGGGAGAACGCGCTGAAGCAGACCAGATCCAGCGCGTCGACGGCTTCGAAGCCGCACCGAAGTCGAAGGCGACCCGTCGTCGGTATCTCGGTGCGCTCGAACGGTACCGACTCATCGAACAAGAAGGCGCGACGCGAGGGACCCGGTATCGACTCGTCGAGCCGTGAGTGACAAAACGGTTAATACTGTCAAGGCGATACGCCCTTACAACGCATGTCCGCTGACAAACGAATCCCGGTGACCGAAGAGACTCGGGAGGAACTTCACGAACTGAAAAAGCCGGGGCAGACATACGACGATCTCCTCAAGGAACTTGCCCAAAGTCGTCGTCGTGAGGACCTCGAAAAGCGCTTCCAAGAGTTGGAGGACGCAGATAGTGATGATCTAACCTCTCTTGAGGATGTCTGAGGACGACCACGCTGTTCTTCTTGCTGATCAACCACGCGAGTTCTTGAATGTCGCCGATGAGAAGACGACACGAATTTGCAAGGAGAAGCTGGGGTACCTGAGTGAGAACCCATATCCGGGGCGCGGACGCGGGGATAAAGAGAAGTTGCCCATCGACGGGCGACGCGATAGGTTCCGAATGCACGTCTCGCGGACCTACACAGCGATTTACACCGTCTTGGAAGAGGAAAGAGAGGTTCGCATCCTCGAGATATTACCAATCGATGATGCCCACAAGCGATACGACTTCTGACAATCTATTAACGATCCCAATCCAGCGGTAGGAATCCTCGCGCCTCAGCGCGGGAGGTGGTCAATCTCACAGGCTACGGCGTGGCGGCACCGACGTTGTTGTTCGAGTCCTTGAACGGAAGGTCGATTTCGAGGCCGTCGTAGGTGAGTATGGGTTTCTTCGGGAGTCCCGGCCCATCGCCTTCGAAGTCGATGACACCGATGTCGGCCAGCTCAGTCAGGTTCCGGTGAACCTGCTTGTAGTCACGATTCACCAACTCCGCGGCTTCGCGGATGCTGTCTGGCTCGGACTCGGAAATCGCCTCTAGCAGTTCGAGGTTCTTCGGGCTGAGCAGTCGACTGAGTTCTTCGAACGAGTCGAAGTTCAGCACCGGCTGAGCGTCTTCGAGTTCTTCGCCTGCTTGAGCCGCCTTGAGCCGCTGTCTCGTACTTTTATCGAGGTTGTTCCCCTCTCCAACCGTCACTTTGAGCTTCATCATGTCTGTCTCCTTGCCGTGATCTCTCACGTTTCCCAGTCCCAAGAGATGGACGACATCTCCTCGGCCTCTTCTTTGAACCGGTCGTAGAGCGTCAGCATCCCAGGGAAGTCGATTATCTCGACTTCGGACCCGGCATGTCGCTCATTACCACGCTGCGCCCGTGGTCTGATTTACTCAGTTGTTCGTTTGAACAGTGCAGTGAAGACGACACCAACGCTGGCTAGTTCTAAGGCCATAGCGCCTAGCTCAGAACTGAGCGCAACGTCAACAACGTGCGGTAAGTAGTCGAGCATTTTGATGAGTACCCCCTGAGATGACCTTCGGCCGAGGTAGTGGTAATACTTCTTCTAAATTGACCAATCATTGTACAGACATTGATCAGACTGTCCCGTTCTGCACACCTATCTACCGGTTGATTCAATCGAGCATTCTTAAACTGAATGAGCGGGCCGTGCTGAACACATCTCTCTGTCCGAGTCACGCGATCTCTGTCAGTTCCTAATGACTTCGACAGGCTCGATCTAACTGATTCGCTCACCTTGCCAATCGACAGACTGCGCTAGGATTCGTTCATTCGCCCAGTTTCGCTCATTCGAAAGAAGAGACGCGAGAACGCGACAAAACCGGGGATCAGAACGTCGAATCCCTCCGGGCCACTCTAATATTAATTCTACCGCAGGGTTTTATCACGGAGTAGCGACGCTCTCGGGGAGGTTTACCACCACTCCGGGAGGTACGTTCTCCCCCAGAACCACGAACCCGTACTCACAGGAGAAGCGCGAGAGAGCCCAGCACAGCGCCCGCGGCCACGACGACCACCAAGCGAAGCGCCTGTTCGTCGTCCACGCGGAAGACGCCGGACGCCATCACCGAAACGAACCCACCGAGGAGCGCGCCCCGGAGAACCCCGGCCGCGCCAGCGACCGAGTCCGCCGGAACCGACACGCTGAGCGCAACCAGTCCCGCGAGTCCGACGAGAACCAACGCGCCGTCACGGCGGAGATTCCGCGACTGTTTCTCCATGCGTCGCAACCTCTGTCGCTCGTTTGAAAAGAATTGGCGCCCGACCCGGAAGATATTACCACAAAAATACCAATCAATTATAGCCGCTCGGGGTGACGGCGCGGTATGGTACGGGACACAGCGCATCGACTCGCCGAGTACCTGAGCAGGCGCATCGGCGACGAACTCCGGACGGTCGTCATCGCCGATGGCGACGGGTACGAACTGGAATACATCCGCGACGACCTCTCGGAGCGGTACACCGAACGGACGCTGGCCGACGTCGTCTCCGACCTCCGGGTCGAAACGCCGCTTTCGGCTCCCAGCGTCGACTCGCCGCCCGCCGGCGAGCGCCGCGCCGTCGTCTACTACTACGAGAACGCGTTCGTCCTGCAGTTTCCCTTCTCCGAGACGGAGCGAATCATCATCAGTGTCGGAACCGACGCGGGGACCGACCTGCTTTGGTTCATCGAGGACTGCCGGCGCATCGTCGACCGGAGCGGCTGAGTGCCGGGGCGGTCGCGTCGCGGCCCCGCCGACCGCGGCGACGTCGCCGCTGCACAACGATTTTCTCTCCCGCGCCCGAGGGGTGAGTGATGGAACTCGTCTCTGTCGCCGCGCTCGCCGAGAACCGCGTCATCGGCCGCGACGGCGAACTCCCGTGGCCGAGTATCCCCGCCGACAAGGAGCAGTACCGCGCCCGCATCGCCGACGACCCGGTCGTCCTCGGTCGGGCGACGTTCGAGTCGATGCTCGACGACCTGCCGGGGAGCGCCCAAATCGTCATGAGCCGAAGCGAGCGGTCGTTTTCGGTCGACACCGCCCGCCGCGCGGCGAGCGTCGAGGACGCGGTGGACATCGGGGCGTCGCTGGGCGCGGAGACGGCCTACGTCATCGGCGGCGCGGCCATCTACGCCCTGTTTCAGCCCCACCTCGACCGGATGGTGCTGAGCCGCGTCCCCGGCGAGTACGAGGGCGACGCGTTCTATCCCGAGTGGGACGACGACGAGTGGGTACTCGACGTCGCGACCGACTACGAGGGCTTCACGCTCCAAGAGTGGGTCCGGGCCGACCGCGACTGAGGTCGGGGCCACGCCAGCACGGCCGGCGTCCGCGTACCTCGCGGCGAGGGTCGCTGGGGCGCGTAGCTTGATACGCCGGAGGGCCGTAGCGGGCGACGATGCGCCCGAACGTCGACACGCGGATTCTCGCGCTCGCGCTGGCCCGGATGGTCGACGCCCTCGCCAACTCGTTTCTGGTCGTCGTCCTCCCGTTGTACATCGGGAGCCAGTTGGTGTCGATGCCGTCGTTCGTCGGGACGACGCTCCCGCTCGGCCCCGTCGGGTTGCCCCTCTCGACCGAGCTCCTCATCGGCGTCGTGCTCTCGCTTTTCGGCTTTCTCAACAGCTTGAGCCAGCCGTTCACGGGGTCGCTGTCGGACCGGACGGGACGGCGGCGGGTCTTTCTCCTGACCGGCCTCGCGCTCGTCGCCGTCGGGAGCGCCGGCTACCTCGTGTTCGCGGACTACGGCTCGATACTCGTCATGCGCGCGTTGCAGGGCATCGGCGCGGCGTTTACCATCCCGGTCACGGTGGCGCTCGTGAACGAACTCTCCGGGGAAGACGAACGCGGCGGCAACTTCGGCCTGTTCAACACCTTCCGACTGCTCGGCTTCGGGACCGGCCCGCTCGTCGCCGGCGGCGTGGTCACCGCCGGACCCTACTCGGTCGCCGGCGTCGAGCTATCCGGCTTCGACGCCGCGTTCCTCGTCGCCGTCGTCGGCGCGGCGGTCAGTTTCGTCCTCATCGTACTGCTCATCGAGGACCCCGAACGGACCGACAGCGAGGCGGCCGACGACATCTCGCTTTCGGTGCGGAACCCAGACGGGTCAGGCCTCGACCCGGTGTTCGCCCTCGGCGTCGCCACCGTCGTGATGGCGCTGAGCATCGCCATGTACGCCCCGCTGGCCAACGTCATCAACGAGCACCTCGACCAGGGGACGTTCCTGTTTTCGGTGCAGTTCGGCGCGACGGTCCTCGCCAACGTGGTCTTCCAGTACCCCATCGGCCGACTGAGCGACCGCTACGGGCGGCGGCCGTTCCTCGTCGGCGGCTTCGTCCTCCTGTTGCCGACGACGCTCGCACAGGGGTTCGTCCAGACGCCGGGGCTGATGATTCTCGCGCGGTTCCTGCAGGGCGTCGCGGTCGCGGCCGTCTTCGCCCCCTCGCTCGCCCTCGCGGGCGACCTCGCCAAGGCGGGGCAGTCGGGGTCGACGCTCTCGATTCTCACGATGGGGTTCGGCCTCGGCGTCGCCATCGGCGCGCTGTTTTCGGGCGTCCTCGTCGGCTTCGGCTTCGCGGTCCCCTTCGTGGCCGCGACGGCGCTCGGCGCGGTCGGACTCCTCCTCGTCTACACGCAGGTGGGAGAAACCGTCGATGCCGACGGCGGTGGCGGCGGTGGCAGTCCCGCGCCCGCCGGCGGCTAATCGCGGTTCGGGTGCGACGCCGCGTCTGCATCCCCAACGATATCGCACAGGAATGACCGAATCGCCGCCGCCGTCTCGTCCCACGTCGGATGCGCGAGGAATCGGTCGCGCGCCGAAAGCGACAGCGACTGCAGTCGCCGGCGATTCCGACACAGCGGCGACACGGCGTCGGTGATTTCGGCCGAGTCGGTCGGGTCGACGAGAAAGCCGTTTTCGCGGTGGGTGACGAGTTCGCTCGCGCCGCCGGCCGACGAGACGAGCGCCGGGAGGCCGAACCCCATCGCCTCGACCGCGGCGATGCCGAACCCCTCGTAGTGCGAGGGGAGCGCGAACAGGTGCGACGCCCGGAGCGCCGCCGCGAGGTCGGCGTCCGAGAGCCGGCCCGCGAAGGTCACGCGGTCGTCGATGCCGCGGTCAACGGCGAGCGTCGAGAGGGAGTCGGCGTAATCGCCGTCGACCGGCGCGCCGACGACGGTTAGCTCCCAGTCGCCGCGGACGCGGGCGAGGCCGCGGAGCAGGCCGTCGACGTTCTTCCGCGGTTCGAGGTTGCAGACCGTGACGATTCGGAGCGGGCCGTCGGCGGCGCGCGCCCGTATCTCGTCGTCGCCGAGGGGCGCGCCGAACGACGAAAAGCGGTCGCCGGCCGGGTGCGCCACGACGCTCGGTTCGGGGTCGGTGACGGCCGCGACCGTCCGTTTCGTCGTCTCGCTGTTGAACACGAACGCGTCGGCGGAGCGGAGATACCGGCTCTCGACGGCGCGTCTGGCGCGTCGTCGCCACCACCGAAACCGCTCCAGCGAGTGGAGGTGGTGGACGACCGAGACGACCGGAACGCCGTCGTCGAGCAGGGCGTTCGCGCCGACGAGCGAGGGGTGACACAGTTCGTCCTGTAGGAGCACGTCGGCGTCGAGGCTCCGGAGGCGGCGGACGGCGGTGAGGTTGTCTCGGAGTCTCGTTCGGTACGGCCGCTCGGGGAGCGAGACGACGGTCACGTCGTCGCCGGCGGCGCGGAGTCCGCGGACGAGTTCGGAGTCGTAGCGATAGCCGCCGGAGCGACCGTCGAGCGGGCCGTAGACGACGAGTCCGACACGCACGTCAGAGCGGGGTCTCGTAGGTCGCGCTCGCCACGTCGTCCTCCCAGACGCGGACCGAGACGTGCTGGGGCGCGTCGAGAGAGGCCGCCTCGACGAACCGCTCGCACACCTCGCGGGCGAACCGCTCGACGCTCGGGTTCTCCCCCGCGAACTCCACGAGCTCGTTCATCGTCTCGTCGCGGTAGCGGGACAGCGTCGCGTCCAGCGCGGCCTTCACGTCGTCGATGTCGACGAGGTAGCCGTACTCGTCGAGCTCCGGCCCCGAGAGTTCGACCTCGACGGTGAACGCGTGGGAGTGCAGCTCACCCTCCGGGCCGGGGTTCGGAACCGTCAGGTAGTGCTGGGCGATGAGGTCCCTGCGAACCGAGACGCGGTACATGAACTGTCAACAGTTCCGGTAGGTAAAGAGGATTTGGACGGCCTCGTCGGGGGCGTCTTCGAGGAGTCGGTAAGCGCGCGCGGCGGCATCGACGTCGATTCGGTGGGTCACGAGGGGGTCCAGCGGGAGGTCTTCGAGGTGGTCCCACGCCAACGAAAAGCGGCGGTCGGCGTCCCAGCGCCCCCGGAGGTCGGGGTCGATGGTGCTGACCTGACTGCTCTCGACGCTGATGCGCGAGCGGTGGAACCGCCCGCCGAGGTCGAGCGTGGCGGGCTTCGTGCCGTACCACGACCCGACGACGACCCGGCCGTCGTACCGCGTCACCGACAGCGCGTCGTCGAGCGCGTCGGGGTCGCCCGAGAGTTCGAGCGTCAGGTCGGCCCCGTCGGCGGGGGCGTCAAGCGACTCGGGGTGGACCGCCTCGTCGGCGCCGAGCCCCTCGGCGATGGCCCGGCGCTCGGCAACGCAGTCGACCGCGGTCAGGCTCCCGAGCGGGAACTGTGCGAGGAGCGCGGTGGTCACGAGGCCGACGACGCCCTGTCCGAAGACGACGACGTGCTCGCCGATGAGGGGCCGGCCGTCCATCACGAAGTTGAGCGCGGTCTCCATCGTCGGCAACAGCGCGGCGCGCTCGTCGGTCACGCCGTCGGGGACGGAGATGAGTTCCGAGGGAGCGGCGAGAAAGCGGCTCTCGTGGGGGTTGAACGCGAAGACGCGGCTCCCGAGCCGCGAGTCGGGCACGTCGTCGCCGACGGCCTCGATTTCGCCGACGGCGGCGTAGCCGTAGCGGAGCGGAAACGAGAGGTCGCCGTCGAGCGCCGCGATTGACTCGTCGGCGTCGAGGTCGGTCGGGGCCTCGCCGCGGTAGACGAGCCGCTCGGTCCCGGAGCTCACGGCGGAGGTCAGCGTGCGGACGCGGACCTCGCCGGGGCCGGGGGCGGGCACGTCGCGGTCGCGGACCTCGACGCGTTCGGGGGCCACGAAGTAGACCGCGCGACCCTCCATCGCTCAGTCGTCTGCGGTCTCGACGGCGGCGTCGGCGAACTCGACGGTCGTGCCGCGGTGGCGGCAGTCTTCGAGCGCGTGCTTCGCCGCGAAGCCGGCCTCGTGGGCGTTCGACGCCGTGCCGACGCCGACTTTGAGTTCCACGTCCGCCTCGGCCTCGACGTGGTCGATGGCGTCGCGGTACTGGTCTTCCGTGAGGTCGGGCGTGACCGAGATGATGTTGTCGCCGCCGACGAAAAACGACAGCGCGCCGTGTTCCTCGCGCAGGTGGCGCATGAGCGACGCGTAGCCCTGTTCGATGTGAATGAACGTGTCGAACTCGTTGAGGCGGTCGGTGTACTTGCCCGTCGCGTCGTTCACGTCGAAGTGCGCGATTTGGAGGTCGGTTCCCGTGCGGTCGGCGTCCGCGAGCGTCTCCCCGGAGAGCACTTCGCGGCGGTCGCCGTCCTGTGCGCTCCCGACGCGCTGGATGCGGTCGGTGGCGCGTTCGAGCGCGACCGCGGGCGACCGGTCGACGCCGATGCCGAGACTGAGCGTCACGGGATAGCGGTTCGCGATAGACTCCTGCAGCAGTTCGTGGTCGTCGCGGTCGAGCCCGTTCGTGACCGCGACCATGTTGTCGAACCGGGTGAAAAACGCGTACCCGTCGCGAGCGCCGACGAACTGGGCCAAGTCGGCGAAGAGCCGCGACTGGAGCGTCTGGAGGTCCATCTCCCGCCGCGGGTCCGGAGTGACCGTCCACGGCCCGTAGTTGTCGATTTGGACGAGTGTCAGCTGCGTGTTCGTCACGGTAGACGAGTGGGGCGACGCGCATATTGGTCTTTGGTTCTGTGACGGTTCCGCCGCAACCCCGGAGACGGTTCAGCCCTCCGACTCCCGGAGCGTCCGACTGGCGACGACGTCGAGGACCGCCCACGTCGCGAGCCACACGCCGACCGACAGGAGGAGGAGGGCCGTCGTCGACAGCAACGGGCCGACGACGGAGACCGTGGCCACGATGGAGTAGGTCAGAAACACCGCGACCATCGCGGTCACGAGCCCGTAGACGCCGATGGGGCTGTTGCCGGTCGCCGGGCCGCGGAGCCACCCGACCAGCCGCTTCGAAGAGACATCCATACAGTGACATATGCCACCGTGGAACATAACGGTTCTCTCGGGCGAACGTTCAACAGCCCCGGTTCCCTACCGAGGACGATGGACTACAGAGGAGTGGTTCTCGACGTCGACGGAACCGTCGTTCGCGGTGACGAAGCGATTCCGGGCGCGCTCGACGGCCTCGCCGCCGTCGACGCCGCCGGGCTCGACCGGCTGTTCGTCTCGAACAACCCGACGAAAGCGCCCGTCGCCTACGAGGCGCGGCTCCGTCGGGCCGGCATCGACGCGACCGCCGACGAAGTCGTCACCTCCGGCACGACGACGACGGCGTACCTCGCCGACAGACATCCCGGCGCGCGGACCTTCTGCATCGGCGAGTCGGGCTTCCGCGACCAGCTTCGAGACGCCGGCCTCGAACTCGTCGGGCCGGGCGACGAGCCCGAAGTCGTCGTCGTCGCCATCGACCGCGAGTTCCACTACGACGACCTCCGCGACGCCAACAGCGCGCTCCGGTCCGGGGCCGCCTTCTACGGCACCGACCCCGACGTCATCATCCCGACCGCCGACGGCGACATCCCCGGGTCGGGCGCGATTATCAACGCCGTCGCGGGCGTCGCCGAGCGCGACCCCGAGGCGATTCTCGGCAAGCCCTCGAAGGTCGCCCAGGAGTTCGTCCTCGACAAGTTGGACCTGCCGCCCGAGGAGGTCCTCATCGTCGGCGACCGCCTCGACACCGACATCGCGTTCGGCCTCGACGCGGGTATGGGAACCGCGCTGGTCCGAACCGGCGTGACCGACGACGCGGCGCTCGCGGCGAGCGACTACGAACCCGACTTCGTCCTCGACGGCCTCGGCGACATCGGGCGCATCGTCTCGAAGTAGGCGCATCGTCTCGGCGCACCCCGGTTCGACCGCGAGAGCCGGCGACTCTCGACATCTCGGCCGCCGCTCCCCGCCTGCACAATCATTATCGTTCTGACGCGACAACTACTGGTCGGGTGAAGCCCATGTCCGGAAAGAAGATTCTGCTCCTCGCCGGCGACTTCGTCGAGGACTACGAGATTATGGTACCGTTTCAGGCGCTCCAGATGGTGGGTCACGAGGTCCACGCGGTGTGTCCCGAAAAGGAGGACGGCGACCGGTGTAAGACCGCCGTCCACGACTTCCGCGGCGACCAGACGTATCTGGAGACCCGCGGCCACGACTTCGCGCTGAACGCGACGTTCGCCGACGTGGACCCCGCCGACTACGACGCGCTCGTCGTCCCCGGCGGGCGCGCGCCGGAGTACCTCCGCGGCTACGACGAGGTCCTCGACGCCGTCCGGCACTTCTTCGACGAGGGGAAGCCGGTCGCCGCAATCTGCCACGGCCCGCAGATTCTCGCCGCCGCGGGCGTCCTCGACGGCTACGAGATGACTGCCTACCCCGCCGTCCGCGCGGAGGTCGAGCGCGCGGGCTGTTCGTGGGTCGACGAGGTGACCGTGGACGGCAACCTCGTCACCGGACAGGCGTGGCCCGACCACCCCGAGTGGCTGGCGGCGTTCCTCGACGTGCTCGGCACCGAAATCAGCCACGAACCGGCCGCAGCGGCCGCCGACGACTGATTCGCCGAACCGCTCACACGATATCGCGTGTGAGAATGTCTGACAAAGATTTTTATTAGGGGCGACGAAGGGAGTGGTATGGAAGAGCCGAACAGCCCGTACTTCCGCGAACAGGTCGACGACGTCGTCGAATCGGACCCCCAAGACCGCGAGGTTATCATCGTGGAAGGCGAGGCTATGAGTCTTCGAAGCTATAAGAAGCGCCGCTACTGACCCGGCGGGCGCGGTTCAGCGTCCGCCGCGACACCCGTCGCTGGCGGCGTCGATTTCTGCGAAAGAATGGATACGTGTCGGCGCGAGCCGCGAGCGACGCTTAGAACGCGTCGCCGACGACGGTCACGTCGGCCTGCAGCTCGTCGCGGAGGGCGTCGTGGACGTGGCAGATGTCCTCGGCGAGTTCCGTGATCTCGGCGAACTCGTCGTCCGAGAGGTCGGACTCCACGTAGACGTCGAAGCTGATGCTCGTGAGGTCGTCGCCGTCGTCGAGGTCGGCGTCGGCGTCGATCTGGACCTTACCGAGGTCGTCGAAGCCCGTCTTCTGACCGCCGACGCGGAACGCGGGGAGGAAACAGGAGGCGTACGTCGCGACGAGCGCGGCGTTCGTGTTCGGTCCCGTCTCGTCGGTGGCGTCGATCTGGAGGTCGAAGTCGCCGACCTGGCTCGTGCATGCGAAACCGTCCTCGCTGACAGTAGAGGTCTGGATGTCGGACATTCATTCCGAGGAAAGGAGCGACCGACCCTAAAAGTTCCTCAATAGGACAACGGTGTGCACAAGCGCCGACCCCAAAACGGGTCGCCGCCGACCGGGGGCCGGGGTTATTCGAGCGTGAACGATGCGTCGCCGTCGAGGGCGTGGACCTCGGCCTGACTGCCGGCGGCTTTCACCTCGCGCTCGAAGTCGCGCACGTCGATTTCGATGGCCGGGAACGTGTTGTAGTGCATCGGGAACACGTGGTCGACGCCGAGCCAGTCGGCGGCGACTGCGCCCTGCCACGGCCCCATCGTGTAGTGGTCGCCGACCGGGAGCGCGGCCGCGTCGGGTTCGAAGTAGGCACCGAAAATCTCGCGCATGTCGGTCATGAGTCCCGTGTCGCCGGCGTGGTAGAACGTCGTCGACTCGTCGTCGGACTCCTGTGTCGGCACCGTGTCGCTGATCATGTAGCCGCCGGGCATCCCGGCCTCGTGCTCGTAGCCGGTGTTGATGCCGTTGGTGTGGTCGGCGCGGACCATCGTGACGAACGCGTCGCCGAGTTCGACCGTCCCGCCGATGTTCATCCCGATGGTGTCGTCGACGCCCATCTCGGCTTCGACGTAGCCGGTGAGTTCGGGCGTGCCGACGACCGTCGCGCCGTCGAACTCGCCTGCGTGGGCGATGTGGTCCGCGTGCCCGTGGGTGAGAAGCACGTAGTCCGGCGTCTCCACGTCGCTCGGGTCGAGTGACGTGGCGGGGTTGTCGAAAAAGGGGTCGATGAGAAGCGAGGTGTCTCCGACCGTGACGTACCACGTCGAGTGACCGTGCCAGGTGAGTTCCATAGCACTCGGTTGTTACATGCGAAATACACAAAAAGTTATTCGCAGGGGGCGGTGTGACCGCTTTTCGGCGGGCCCGCTCGTCGGGGTTCTCTCGGTGTCGTTCGACGGGACAGCCCCGCCGCTCTCGCGTCGATTTCGACAGTAAAATCGGCCGCCGGAGTCCACTCGAACGAACTGTCCGGGGCGGCCGATACACGTCCGTCATCCCACGACTACAAAAGCGATGAGAATCGTGCAAGAATGTCTCACGTCACCGGCCGTCCCGCGCGATGTAAAAACCTATCACGCCCCCCGCCGAGGCGTGGGGCATGCATCACGCTCGATTCCGCGACCCCGCGGGCGCAGTCCGAACCGGCGAGTGGCACGGCGATTCCGTCTCTTTCGGCGGCGAGGACTACGACCTCGACGAGGTCGAGGTACTCCCCCCGTGCGAGCCGTCGAAAATCGTCTGCATCGGCCGCAACTACGCCAAGCACGCCGAGGAGCGCGACGAGGAGGTCCCCGACCGACCGCTTCTGTTCCTCAAGCCGCCGAACGCGGTCGCCGGCCACGGCGACACCGTCACGCTCCCCGCGGGCAAGGAGAACGTCGAACACGAGGCCGAACTCGCGGTCGTCATCGGCGAGCAGTGCCGGAACGTCGCCCCCGAGGACGCCGAGGACGTCATCGCGGGCTACACCGTGATGAACGACGTGTCCAACCGCGACGACCAGGACATCGAAACGAACTGGGTCCGCGGGAAGGCGTTCGACGGCTCCGCCCCGCTCGGACCGGTCCTCGCCGACCCCGACCACCTCCCCGAGGACGCGAGCATCTCGCTCCGCGTGAACGGCGAGACGCGACAGGACTCCAGCATCGAACACCTCATCTTCTCGATTCCCGACCTCGTCGCCGAAATCACGACCTACATGACGCTCGAACCCGGCGACGTCATCTCGACCGGAACGCCCGAGGGCGTCGGCCCGCTGGAAGACGGCGACACCGTCGAAGTCGAAGTCGAGGGCGTCGGCGTCCTCGAACACGACGTGCGACAGGACTGAGCGCGACCGGCATCTCGTTTTTTCGTCGCCGAGTCACAACCCGACCGCATGCGTGTCCCTCGAATGACACTCGTCGGCGTCGCGATACTCGCACTCAGCGCCGTCGTGGGCGTCGTTCTCCTTCCCGCGCTTCCCCCCTCGGTCGCGGTTCACTTCGGAACCGGGGGCGAACCCGACTCCTTCGTCGCCGCCCCGCTCGGCGTGTTTCTGGTCCCGACCATCGGCGTCGGCGCGCTCCTCGTCACCCGGTTCGCCGGGGCGACGGCCATCGGCGATAGCGTCCCGCCCGTCTTCGATACGGTGCTGGCGACGTTTCTCGCGTACGTGCAGGCGCTCGTCCTCGCGTACAACCTCGGCGCGCGGTTCGATATGCCCGTCGCGGTCGTCACGTTCGGCGCCGTCGCGGGCGTCGTTCTCGACCGCGCGGGGTGAGAGGACAAACCCTATAATTAGGCTGGCCTAATCCCCGTCGAATGCGACTGACCCGACGGGACGCGCTGGCCGTGCTCGCCGGTCTCGGCGTCACCGCCGGGGCCGTCTCGCTGACGCAGTTCGACCCGTCGACCGCCGATTCGACCGGTGAGGGGCGCGGTTCGGGCGGCGAGCGCGGTGGTGACGGCGACGGTGACACCCCACCGACCGCGGTGCGCGAGACGATGGTCGCCGCCGGCGAGGTGGTCTACCCGAGCGCCGTCGAAGGAATACCCGAGTTCGTCGAGACCTACGTCGTCGGCCGCGCCCGCGACGACGCGCGCCGGGATGCGATGGTCGACGCCGTGGCCGAGTTAGACGGCGTGGCCCGCGACTGGGAGAACGCGGCCTTCGCCGACCTGCCGGCGGGCGACCGCGACCGCCTCCTGCGCGAACTCGGCGTCAACACCGCCGACCCGGTTCCGGACGGGACGCTCTCGGAGCGCCTCCGGTTTCACGTCGTGAACGAACTGCTGTACGCCTTCTACGCCTCGCCGACCGGCGGCCGCCTCGTCGGCATCGAGAACCCCATCGGCCACCCCGGCGGAACCGAGAGCTACCGGCGGGCGACGATGGACGGGGGCGAGGCAACCGACTCCGGCGGTGAGAGCGATGGATAGAACGCCCGTCGCCGACGCCGACGTGTGCATCGTCGGTGCGGGACCCGCCGGCGGTATCGTGGCCCACCGCCTCGCAGAGTCGGGGGCGTCGGTCGTCGTCCTCGAAGCCGGACCGCGGTTCGACGGCGACAGGCGGGAGCAGTTGGAACAGCACATCCGCCCCGGCCTCGGCGGCCCGTGGGAGATGGGCGGCCCGCGGGACGCGTTTTCCTCCTCCGGCGACTCGTTTTACCCGCTGAACGCCGCCCGGGTGAAGGGCGTCGGCGGGTCGACGCTCCACTGGCAGGGGATGGTGATGCGCCTCCACGAGCGCGACTTCGAACTCGACTCCAGACACGGCGTCGGAGTCGACTGGCCAATCGGCTACGACGACCTCCGGCCGCACTACGCCGCCGCGGAGCGCGAGTTGGGCGTCGCCGGCGCGGCCGACAACCCCTACGCGCCGCCGCGGGACGAGCCCTATCCGCTTCCCGCCTTCCGGCCGTCGCACTCGGACTCCATCTTCGCCGAGGCCTGCGAACGCCTCGGCATCGACATGCACTCGGTCGGCAACGCCCGCAACTCCGAGCCCTACGACGACCGGTCGCCCTGCGTCGGCTACGGGACGTGCAAGCCGGTGTGTCCCTCGGGTGCGAAGTACACCGCCGAATCCCACGTCGAGAAGGCCGAAGCCGCCGGCGCGCGGGTCATCGACCGGGCGCGGGTCCGGCGACTCGAACACGACGCGGCCGGCGAGCGCGTCGTCGCCGCGGCCTACACGACGCCCGACGGCGAGACCCACAGGCAGGCGGCGACCCGGTTCGTCCTCGCCTGCGGCGGCGTCGAGAACATCAGACTGCTCCTGCTTTCGGCGTCCGACCGCCACCCCGACGGCCTCGCCAACTCCTCGGGGGCGGTCGGCCGGTACTTCATGGACCACCTGTTCGCCGGGATGGGCGGCCGCCTCGACCGGCCCACGCGGCAGAACCACGTCGGCTTCAACACCAGCGAGTGCCACCAGTTCTACGACGACGCCGAGCCGGTCAACGGCCTCAAACTGGAGTTTCTCAACTACGCCGGCCCGTCGCCGGTCATCGACGCCCTCGCCGCCGACACGTGGGGCGACGACCTGCTCGACCAACTGGACGAGCGCTACGGCACGCACGTCTCGATGGGCGCGCTGGTCGAACAGCTTCCCCGCGAGGACAACTACGTCGGCCTCGACCGGGAGACGACCGACGACCTCGGCGACCCCGTCCCCGAGATACACTGGTCGGTCGACGAGCGGACGAGGGCCGCACTCTCGCGGGCCAACGAGATTCAGACGCGGGTGCTGGACGAACTCGGCGTCGAGGACCGCTGGACCGTCGGCCCCGACGAGACCGGCCCCGCGTACCACCACATGGGGACGACGCGGATGGGCGACGACCCCGCATCGAGCGTCGTGGACGCCGACTGCCGCGCCCACGACCTCGACAACCTCTGGATTTCGGGGTCGAGCGTCTTCCCGACCGGCGGCGCGATGAACCCGACGCTCACCATCGCGGCGCTCTCCCTCCGGCTCGCCGAGTCGCTCCGGGCCGAACTCGGGTGACGGCCGTCGGCGTGTCCGTTCCGTCTGCGCCGACCCGGAGTACGCACGCTTAAGAACCGCGACCCGCATTTTCCGACCATGCAACCACGGGACCTCTCCGCGCACGCTCCCTACGTACCCGGCCGCGGGACAGAGGAGGTCGCCCGCGAACTCGGGATGGACCCCGAGGACCTGACGAAACTCTCCTCGAACGAGAACCCCCACGGCCCGAGCCCGAAGGCGGTCGCCGCCATCGAGGACGCCGCGCCGACCGTGAGCGTCTACCCGAAGACCGCCCACACGGACCTGACCGAACGTCTCGCCGACAAGTGGGGCCTCGAATCCGAACAGGTGTGGGTGTCGCCCGGGGCCGACGGCTCCATCGACTACCTGACCCGCGCGATGCTCGAACCCGACGACCGGATTCTCGAACCGTCGCCCGGCTTTTCGTACTACTCGATGAGCGCCCGCTACCACCACGGCGACGCCGTCCAGTACGAGGTGTCGAAGGGCGACGACTTCGAACAGACCTCCGACCTCGTCCTCGACGCCTACGACGGCGAGCGCATGGTCTACCTCACGACGCCGCACAACCCGACGGGGTCCGTGTTCCCCCGCGACGAACTCGGCGAACTCGCCGAGTCCGTCGAGGACAACACGCTCCTCGTCGTCGACGAGGCCTACGGCGAGTTCGCCGAGGAGCCGTCGGCCATCGACCTCCTCTCGGAGTACGACAACATCGCGGTCCTGCGGACGTTCTCGAAGGCGTACGGGCTGGCCGGGCTCCGCATCGGCTACGCCTGCGTGCCCGAGGCGTGGGCCGACGCCTACGCCCGCGTGAACACGCCGTTCGCCGCCAGCGAGGTCGCCTGCCGCGCCGCGCTCGCCGCGCTCGGCGACGAGGCACACGTCGAGAAGTCCGTCGAGTCGGCCCGGTGGTCCCGCGACTACCTCCGCGAACACCTCGACGCGCCGACGTGGGAAAGCGAGGGCAACTTCGTCCTCGCCGAGGTCGGCGACGCCACCGCCGTCACCGAGGCCGCCCAGCGCGAGGGCGTCATCGTCCGCGACTGCGGGAGCTTCGGCCTGCCGGAGTGCATCCGCGTCTCCTGCGGCACCGAAGCCCAGACGAAGCGCGCCGTGGACGTGCTCAACCGCGTCGTCTCGGAGGTGCCACCGGCGTGAGAGTCGTCGTCACCGGCACGCCCGGCACCGGCAAGACCACGGCGACAGAGCGCGTCGCCGCCGACCTCGACCTCGACGTGGTCCACCTCAACCGACTCGTCAAAGACGAGGGCCTCTGGACCGAGCGCGACGAGGACCGCGACACGCTCGTCGTCGACCTCGACGCCGCCCGCGACGAACTCGGCGACTGGGACGGCGTCGTCGAGAGCCACCTCGCACACCACTTCGAGGCCGACCGCGTGGTCGTGCTTCGGTGTCGCCCCGATATCCTCGAACAGCGACTCCTCGACCGCGGCGAGTCGGAGGCCAAGGCGCGCGAGAACCGCGAGTCCGAGGCGCTGGACGTGATTCTCGGCGAGGCCGTCGAGTTCCACGGCGAGGACGCGGTGTACGAAATCGACACGACCGACCGCGACCCCGACGCCGTCGCCGACGACATCGCGGCGGTCGTCGCGGGCGAGCGCAACCCCTCGGCGGGGACCGTCGACTTCATCGAATATCTATGACGCTCGACCAGTACCGCGACACCGCCGACAAACTGCTCGCCCCGTTCGTCTCCGTCGCCGACGCCGTCGGCCTCTCGCCGAACGGCGTGAGCGTCGTCGCCTTCGGGTTCGCCGTCGCCGCCGGCGTCGCCTTCGGCCTCGCCGACCCGCTTTGGTACGGCCTCGGCGCGGTGTTCGTCTTCTGCAACGGCTGGCTCGACCTCGTCGACGGCGCGCTCGCCCGCGAACAGGGCGTCTCCTCGAAGGCCGGCGACCTGCTCGACCACGTGCTCGACCGCTACGCCGACATCGTCGTCCTCGTCGGTCTCGCCGCCGGTATCGACTCGTTCGCGCTGGGCCTCGCCGCCGTCACGGGCGTCCTCATGACCTCCTACCTCGGCACGCAGATTCAGGCGGTCGGCCTCGGGCGCGCCTACGGCGGCCTCGTCGGCCGCGCCGACCGACTGGCGCTGATGGGTCTCGTCGGCCTCGCGGCCGCCGTCTACCCCGACGCCGTCGGCGGGCTGACGCTCGTCGGCTGGCTCCTCGTGTTCTTCGCCGTCGTCGGTCACCTCACCGCAGTCCAGCGCTTCTGGGGCGCGTGGGGCGACTTGACGTAACCCCGTTCGACTGCCCGAGGATGTTGCCCGGGAACGCGGATTTATGTATTTCAGATCACCATCTGAGAACGAATTGAATGATGCACAACTGCGCAGTATACTCTCATATACTCGCGCAATCTCACCGCGCGTCCCCACGATGCCCGTTTTCTCTAACCGACGGTGAGCGCCCGCGGCGCTCGGCTCTCCTCAGGTGATGTTCGTCCTCGACGCGGCGGGAACCGTGGTCCACGCGAGCGACGAGTTCGCGGCGCATCTCGGCGCGGACGCCGCGGCGCTCCGCGGACGGCCGTTCTCCGAGTTCGTCGCCGACGGAGACTGGCCGGAGGTTCGCGAGGCCGCGGCCGCCGTGCGAGCGGCGAGCGGGTGGGAGAGCCGGCGGTGTCGCTGTCGGCTCTCGGGGGGCGGCGGGGCGGCGGCTCCGGCCACCGAAGCCGAAGTCGAAATCGAGTTCGCCCCGTACCGCGGGGGCGACAGCGGTGGTGGGGACGACGGCAGTGGGGGCGACGGATGTCACGCCCCTGACCCCGACGCAGACCGGGTGGTCGGCGCGGTGCGCCGCGAGACCGCGGAACCGACGACCGCGCGACTGCACACCGAGCGCGACCGCTTCGACCACCTGTTCGACCTCATCGACGACGCCGTCATCGAGTTCGAAATCGTCGGCATCGAGCCGGTCGTGCGGGCGGTCAATCCGGGGTTCGAGACCGTCTTCGGCTACGACGCCAACGAGGTGCGCGGCGAGTCGCTCAACGACTTCATCGTCCCGCCGGACGCCGACGGCGAGGCGGTCGACTTCGACCAGCGGACGGCCGACGGGAAGGCCAACCACGCCATCGTCACCCGGCAGACCGCGTGGGGCAGACGGGAGTTCCTCTACCGCGGCATCCCCTACAGCCGCGGCGACGGGAGGCGGTACGGTTTTTCCATCTATTCGGACATCACCGGTCAGCGCCGGGCCAGAGAGCACCTGCAGGTGCTCCAGCGCGTCCTCAGACACAACCTCAGAAACGAGATGAACGTGGTTCTCGGCATGGCCGAGGAGATACGCGAGGCGACGGGCGACCCGCGCGTCGACCACGCCGCCGGGCGCATCGCCGACCACACGGAGACGCTCTTGCGGGTCAGCGAGAAGGCCCGAACCGCCGCCGCCGTCCTCGACGACCGACGACCCGACGAGGTGGTCGACGCGACCGCGACGGTCCGCGCCGTCGTCGAGTCGCGGCGGAACCGATACCCCGCGGCGATGTTCGACCTCGACCTCCCGCCGTCGCTGCCAGTCTCGGTCGGGCCGAAACTCGCGCAGGCGCTCGCCAACGTCGTGGAGAACGCGCTCGAACACACCTCCGAGGACGTGACGGTCCGCATCGACGCGGAGCGGCGCGAGAACGACGCCACGGTCCGCGTCAGCGACGACGGCGACGGCATCCCCGAAATCGAGTGGGCCGCCGTCTTCGGCGACGAGGACATCACGCAACTCAGCCACGGCTCCGGACTGGGGCTGTGGGTCGTCAAATGGGTCGTCGAGTCCGCGGGCGGGCGAGTCGACTACGACCGGCGCGACGGGTGGAGCACCGTCCGACTGACGCTCCCGCTGGCGGACGTGAGCCGGAACTGACTGTTCCGACCCCCCGCCAAAACGATTATTAGATGACACGAACGACGAGGATTCGTGCCCTCCATCGTTCCGTCGCCCGCGGAGGCGACGCTGTTTTTCGTTCCGGTCGTCGTCCTCGTCGCCACGTCGCTTTGGGTCTCGCAGAACGCCGCCGCCCGCGGCCACGGGTTCCCGAACCTCCTCGGGGCGCTCGTCGCCTTCGTTCCGGTCGGACTGGTCGCCTACCTGCTGTTTTTCGTCAGCGGGTCGTCGAGGCGGCGACCGCCGTCGAGGACCGAGCGCGCCGCGCTCGCCGTGATGCTCGCCGGTGTCGCTTCGTACGCCGGCGCGTTCACGCTCCCGCCCGACCCGTTCACGCAGGGGCGCTGGCTCATCGTCGCGTTCGTCGCACTCCTGCCGGTTGCGTACGTCGTCGTCTACCGGCGAGGCCACCGGGTCGTCACGGAACCGCTCCGACGGCAGGTTCGGCAGCGTCTCGGACGCCAGTAAGACGGAGGGGTCGCGTTCCGGGGACGGTTCCGTCACAACCCGACCGCGCCGATTCGGTGGCCGGTGGCGTGCCTTTTATACGCGGCGGGCGGGTACGTGAGTGTATGCCTCAGTGCGAGATGTGCGGCTCCGACCAAGCCTCTCTGAAGACTGTGAAGGTCGAAGGCGCAGAACTACAGCTGTGTGACGACTGCGCCGAGTTCGGCACGGAGGTCCGCACCGAGTCGACTTCCAGCGCGAGCACGAAGTACTCCACCTCCTCCTCGTCGGGCTCGGACTCCTCTCGCTCCTCGGGGTCGTCTTCCTCCTCCTCCTCGTCGAAGCGGCGTCGCCGCGACATGTTCGACGACATGGACGAAATCGCGACCGACTACGACGACCGCATCCGGCAGGCGCGGGAGTCCCGCGGGCTGAGCCAAGAAGAGCTCGCCCAGTCGCTCAACGAGAAGGCGAGCCTCATCCGCAAGCTCGAACGCGGCGACATCATGCCGCCGGACTCCGTCCGGAAGAAGATCGAACGCAAGCTCGACATCTCGCTGGTCGAAGGCGAGAGCGACGACGACTCCGAGTGGTCCGGCGGCGGCTCCACGACGACCACCCTCGGCGACGTCGTCAAGCGCAAGGACTGACGCGAGTCGGCGACTAGTTCCGCCGACCCGTCGCGGGAACCGCACGGCCGAGTCCCCGCGGAGTTTATCACGATTTTCCGCCCGCGAGACGCCGTCTCGTGGCAATCGCGGCCCCGAAAACCAATTTATTAGTCTCGTCGGGCCCGACTTCGCTTGTGTTCATCCTAGTCAACCTCAAGGCGTACCCGTGTGACCCCATCGAAGTCGCCACCGCCGCGCGCGACGTGGCCGAGGAGTCCGGCGTCCGCATCGCCGTCTCCCCGCAGGCGGCCGACGTCTCCCGCGTCGCCGACACCGGCGTCGAGACGTGGGCCCAGCACGTCGACCCGAACGGCCACGGCAGCCACACCGGCAGCACCCTCGCCGAGGCCGTCGCCGAGGCCGGCGCGGTCGGCACGCTCATCAACCACTCCGAAAAGCGCCTGAAGCTCGCCGACATCGACGGCTCCGTACAGGCCGCCGAGCGAGCGGGCCTCGAAACCTGCGTCTGCGCCAACAACCCCGCCCAGATCGGCGCGGTCTCCGCGCTCGGTCCCGACTCGGTCGCCGTCGAGCCACCGGAGCTCATCGGCGGCGACGTCTCCGTCGCGACGGCCGACCCCGGCATCGTCACCGACGCCGTCGACGCCGCGGCCAACGTCGACGAGGACGTCGAAGTCTACTGCGGCGCTGGCATCTCGACCGGCGACGACGTGGTGACCGCCGAGGAACTCGGCGCGTCCGGCATCCTGCTGGCCTCCGGCGTCGCCAAGGCCGACGACCCGCGCGCGGCGCTCGAAGACCTCGTCTCCGGGCTGTAAGCGCGTCGAAAAAACACTCTGACTCCGGCCGACGGCCCGCGTCGCGTCTCGCGTCTACTCCCCGTCGGCCTCTTCTTCGACGAACGACGCCTCGATAGCCGCGACCGTCTCCCGGAGTTCGTCCTCGTCCAAGAGGTCCGCGTACTCGTCGCTCACGAGGTCGGGGAGCGCGTACTCGTACTTCCCGCGGCCGGCGTGCCGGATGAACCCCGCCCGTCGAAGCGACCGATTTCGCCCGTAGGCGAGGTGCTGGTCGCCGGTCTCGCCGGCGGCGACGTGGGCGGCGAGCGGGTCGGAGACGCCGCGCTCGCGGTAGTGCGCGAGCATCCCGTGGTGGGCGTCGCCCAGCGCGTCGACGATGGCCGTCATGCGGTCGACGACGTCCCGGCGGCTCTCCGCGCCCGGCGCGGGGTGGAGTTCCGCCGGCTCGAAGTCGCCCATCTCGGCGTCAGCCAGCCACGACTCGCCGTCGGTCGGCGCGGTCACTCCGCCCCCGTCGGCCGCGCCGTCGGCCGACGCCTCGCCGCCCTCAGAGAGCAGTCCGTGGGTCGGCCACGGCGGCCCGGAGGGCGCTTCGAGCGACCGCCGGGGTGGCGCGTCGTCCGCTTCTCCGGGGGTGGCATCGCCGCCTGCGGAGTCGGCGTCGGCCGCGGCGTCTGCCGCCTCACCCTCGGCACGCTCGTTGTACTCGCCGAGCGCGGCCTGCTTTTCGGTGGGGCGGTTGAGGTTGCGACCGTCGCCGCCGCGGTAGGGCGACTCGGCCTTCTGGAACATCGCCTGCGCGAACTGGTCGGCCATCCGCGAGAGGTCCCGCGCCTCCTCTAACTCGCGTTCGAGCTGTCGAATCCGCGCCTCTTTCTTGTCTATCTCCTGTCTGAGGTCGGCGATGCGGCTCTCCCGTCTCGCCTTCTCGTCGGAAATCTCCTTGAGGTCGGAGACGAGGTCGCCGTCGACGGACTTCAGGTCGGGGCGCTCGAAGTCGTCGAGCCCGGGGGTCGCGCCCGCGTCGAACGTCTGTTTCTTGTGGAACTGCACGCGCCGAATCGACTCGGACCAGTCGGTGACGAGAAAGCCCTCGCCGTTGCCCATGTCCTCGATGGCGTCGGCGTACTCCGACCCGAGGATGCGCCCGACGACCTTGGTGTCGTTGCGCCACGTGAGGCGGTGCCAGACGAGCCAGTCGCACTGGGTGATGAAGTCCTTTTTCACGTCGGCGGGGCGCTGGGAGATGCCGACGACGCCGAGGCCGTGTTTGCGCCCGCGCTTTCCGATTTTGATGAGCATCTTGCCCGCCTCGTCCATCCCGCCCTTCTCGGGGATGTACTCGTGGCACTCCTCGATGAGCATCAAAAACGGTTTCTTGAGCTTCTTCTCCTTCGCGAAGAGGTGTTTTGCGACCTCCGTCACCAGCTCGTCGGAGGCCGCGTCGTCGAGGTAGCCGGACACGTCGAGGATGATGGGTACGTTCTGTTCGAGCGCGAGCGTGGCGAGTCGCTCCGCGTGCTCGGGGCTCACCTGGATGTCGCACTCGTCGTCGGCCCCGGCGTGGAGCAGTTCGAACTCCTGTTTGAGGCCGTAGTACTCGCCGTCGGTGTCGACGATGAGCACCGGGAAGTTCGCCGACAGCAGGTTCTCGATGATGACCGACGCCGTGTTCGACTTGCCCGACCCGGACTTGCCGGTGACGAACCCCCGACCGGTGAGGATGTCGACCACCGGCAGGTCGACTCTCGTCCCCGGTTCTTCGGTTCCCTCTCCCCCTGGTCCGTCGCTGATCTCGGCGACCGAGATGGTTTCCGTGTCCGAATCCGTCATCCGAGTTGGTGGACTCCCTCGGAGGCCATAGTTCCTCCCCCTCGCCCCGCCGGTCTCGCGGGGTCAGTCGAACTCGACGAGCGACGACTGGCCGCCGCGCGAGGTGGTCTCGCGGCCGGCCGGTGGCTCGTCGTCATCGGTGTCGCGGCCGGTGTCGTCGTCGTGCCGGTCGTCGCCGACGCGGTCGTCAGAGCCGCCGTCGCCGTCCGCACCAGCGGACTCCCAACCGTCGAGGCTCGACTGGTCGGCGTCCGCGAAGGAGAGCTTCGAGACGCGGACGCCGAGTTTTCTGACGATCGTCTCGGCGAACTCGGCGTCGAGCAGGTCGAGCGCGACCGACTCGACCAGCTCGGGGTCGTCGACGGGGCCGGAAAGCGACGTGGCCCGGGTGTTGATATCGAACGGCGGGACGACCACCTTGATGCCGATGGTTCGGTACATCGCCCCGCGGGAGCGCGCGCGGTCGGCCACGTCGGCCGCGAGCGCGCGGACGACCTCCCGCTTGTCCTCGATGTCGGCCGTCGGCTCGGTGAACGCCGACTCCCGAGAGAGGCTCTTGGGCCGGCCCGTCGGCGTGACCGTCCGGTCGTCGTAGCCGCGGGCCCGGTCGTGGAGTTCGCGGCCGCGGGAGCCGAACTCGGCTTCGAGGGCCGAGGCGTCGGCCTCGGCGAGGTCGCCCGCCGTCTCGATGCCGAGCGAGCCGAGTTTCCGGGCCGTCACGGGACCGACGCCGTGGACCTCCTCGACCGGGATGGGCGCGAGGAACGACCGCACCTCGCCGGGGCGGACGACGACCAGCCCGTCGGGTTTGTCGAAGTCGGAGGCGATCTTCGCGGTCGACATGTTCGGCGCGACGCCGATGGAGGCCGCGACGCCGACCTCGCGGGCGATGCGCTGTTTCACGTAGCGGGCGAAGCCCTCCGCCAGCGTCCGGTCGCCCGAGGCCGCGAGGTCCCACGCGGTCCGGTCCGTCACGTCGAGGTAGGCCTCGTCGATGCTCACCTCGCGGACCACGTCGGCGCAGTCGTGGAGAATCGCCTTCACGTCGGCGGCGACGCGCTTGTAGAAGTCGAGGTCGACGGTGCGGTAGTGGCCCGCCGCCGCGGGGTCGTCGTCGGGGGCGAGGTCGTCGATTCGCGGGAGGCGTTCGAGCGCGGTCGAAATCGGCTGGGCGCTCTCGACGCCGAACTCGCGGGCCTCGTAGCTCGCCGTCGCGACCGCGCCGTGACCCTCGCCGGATTCGTAGCCCATGCCGACGACGACCGGCTCGCCTTCGAGTTCGGGCTCGCGCAGGCGCTCGCAGGCGGCGTAAAAGCAGTCCATGTCCACGTGAAGGACGATGCTGTCGGGACCGTCGTCGTCGGCCGTGCCCGGCAGCGTCTCCTCCGCCATAGTCGAGGGGACGGGCGCGACGCACCTGAAGCTTCAGATAGCGCGGCGAAAGTGAACGGACGAGGAAGGACGCGGCGGGTCGGTCGCGGTCGCAGTCGGTCGCGTTACTTCAGTCGCTCCTGCAGGAACGAGGGGTGTGCGGCCGTGACGCCGTCGATAGACAGAATCTCGTCGGAGATGACGTCGCCGAGGGAGTCGCCGTCGACGGCGCGGACCTCGGCCATCAGCATGTGGTCGCCGGAGGACGTGTACAGCGCCTCCACCGAGTCGAGTTCCTTGAGGATGCGCGTGACCTCGACGTAGCGCTCGCTCGTCGCGTCGATGCCGACCATGGCGATGGACTGCCCGGCGAGTTTCTTCGGGTCGACGTCGGCGGAGTAGCCGATGATGACGCCGTCGTCTTCGAGTTTGCGGATGTATTTCCGGACCGTCGGCTTCGACACGCCCGCCCTGTCCGCGATCTGGGCGTACGACGCTTTCGCGTCTTCCTCCAAGACCGCGAGGATGCGTCCCTCCGTGGACGTGGTTTCCATGCCCGTTGGTTTTCTCACGGGTAAAAAATATCTTGCGAATCCGAAAAGGGTTCTCGGTCACATCGAACCGGCGCGGTCGCCGGCCGGAAACCGAACGCCGCCGACGACGTCGGCGACGTTACTTGTGCTTGTCGAGGAAGTTGTCGAACGTCCGCTCCCACTCGTAGGAGTCGTCGAAGTAGCGCTCCGCGAGCGGCTCTTCGGGCATCTCGCCGATGCGCTGTTTCTCCTGCTGGTAGGACGGGCGGTCTTCGTCGACGTAGTACCGGCCGGTGAGGACGGTGCCCTCGTGGAGGGCGTTCTCCGTCTCGAACATCATCTCGGAGGCCTCCGAGCGGTTCGTCTTGTCGAACTCGTAGTCGTCGGAGTCGTTGATGTCGATGTACGGGACGTACTGACGGGCGTCCTTGTTCCACGTCGGACACTGCGTGAGGAAGTCGACGTGGGAGAAGCCGTCGTGCTGGATGGCTTCCACGATGATGTCCTTCGCCTGGTTCGGGTTGACGGCGGCCGTCCGCGCGACGTACGACGCCCCGGCGTTCAGGGACATCGAGAGCGGACGCAGCGGCGTCTTGGCCGAGCCGTGAGGCTGGGTCTTCGACTTGTGACCCATCGGCGACGTGGGCGAGGTCTGGCCCTTCGTGAGGCCGAAGATCTCGTTGTTGAACACGATGTAGGTGATGTCGTGGTTCTCACGGGCGGTGTGCATGAAGTGGTTGCCACCGATGCCGTAGCCGTCGCCGTCGCCGCCGGCGGCGACCACGGTCAGCCCGGGGTTCGCCAGCTTCGCGGCGCGGGCGATGGGCAGCGAGCGACCGTGGATGGTGTGGAAGCCGTAGCTGTTGAAGTAGCTGTTGAGCTTGCCGGAACAGCCGATACCGGTCGTCACCATCATCTCGTCGGGCGAGAGGCCGAGTTCGGCCGCCGCGCCCTTGAGCGCCTTGAGGACACCGAAGTCACCGCAGCCCGGACACCACGTCGGCTGGGGTTCGAGTCCGGGGGTGAACTCGTTTTGGTCCTGCTCCGTTTCTTCACCGATTGCGCTGAATGCACTCATGATTTATTCACCCACCTTGGGGACGAACTTCGTGCGGTTGTCTGGGAGCTCCTCGCCTTCGAGGAGCGCCGTCTCGAAGCCCTCGACGATGTCGGCGGGCTCGAACGGGTTGCCGTTGTACTTGAGGAGACTCGACATCTGGTCGCCGTAGCCGCCGAGTTCCTTGGAGATGAGTCCGCGGAACTGGGCGGAGGCGGTCATCTCGATGACGAGCGCCTCGTCGACGCTGTCGAGGAACTCCGCGACCTGCTGTTTCGGGAACGGCATCATCTCGGAGACGCCGAGGACCTTGACCGAGTGGCCCTTCTCGTTGAGGACGTCGGCGGCCTCTTCGACGGTGCCCTGCTGGCTGCCGAAGGTGATGAGACCGAGGTCGGCGTCTTCGTCGCCGTAGACCGTGTTGAACTCGCCGTCGGCGTCGAGTTCGGCGCGGATGTTGTCGACCTTCTGCATGCGGCGGTTCATCTGCGCGACGCGGTTCTCGGGGGACTCCGAGATGTGACCCGCGGGCATGTGCTCGTTACCCGTCGCGAGGTAGCGACCGCCCTTCTGGCCCGGCAGCGAACGCGGCGAGACGCCGTTTTCGGTGTCGTGCTGGAAGCGCTGGTACTTGCCGGAGTCGTCGTGCGGCGCGTCTTCGAGTTCCGCTTCCGTCAGGACCGAGCCGAGGTCGGCGTTCGGCTCCTCGTCGAAGACCGACGCCGGGACGTTCGAGAGTTCGCCCCCGAGCTTCTGGTCGTAGAGGACGATGGACGGAATCTGGTACTCGTAGGCGATCTGGAACGCCTTGCGCGTCTGGTAGTACGCCTCGGCGGCGTTACCGGGCGCGAAGACGATGCGGTGGGAGTCGCCCTGCGAGGTGTACAGAACGTGTTCGAGGTCGGACTGCTCGGGCTTCGTCGGCATCCCCGTCGAGGGGCCGGCGCGCATGGCCTCGACGAGCACCAGCGGCGTCTCGGTGATCTCGGCGAGCCCGAGCGGCTCGGACATGAGCGAGAAACCGCCACCGGACGAGCCGGACATCGCCTTGACGCCCGCGTGGGAGGCACCGATTGCCAGCGCGGCCGCGGCGATTTCGTCCTCCACCTGCTCGGAGATGCCGCCGAGTTCGGGGAGGTTCTGGGTCATGATGGTGAAGACTTCCGTCCACGGGGTCATCGGGTAACCCGCGATGAAGCGGCAGCCCTCGTCGATGGCGCCGTACGCGATGGCGTCGGAGCCGGAGAGGAGCACCTGCTCTTCGTCGTGTTCGCCGGTCGGCGCGGACACGTCGGGAGCCTCGACGTCGTACTCCTCTTGGACCATCTCGTAGGCGTCGTCGAAGACGGTCAGGTTCGGTTCGAGAATCTTGTCCGGCATCGCGTCCGACATCAGGCTCTTGATGACGTCGGGTTCGATGTCGGCGATGGCGCACGTGACGGCGACACCGGCGGTGTTGCGCATGACCTCGCGACCGTGTTCGCGGGCGATGGTACGCAGGTCGATGTCGTAGACGTGCCAGTCGTTCTCCTCGACGCGCTCGTCGAAGTCCTCGATTTCGGAGGCGTCGAGCAGACCGGAGTCGTAGACGATGACGCCGCCTTCGTTGAGTTCGTCGAGGTTCTCCGACAGCGGCTTGATCTCCTCGTTGCCGTAGTAGGCACCCTCGCTCGGGTTGCGGGCGAAGGAGTCACCGAGCGCGAGGAGGAAGTTGTACCCGTCGCCGCGGGACTTGACGGGGTCTGCGCTCACGCGCACTTCGGTGTACGTGTGGCCGCCGCGGATGCGCGATGGATAGTGGCGATGCGTGAAAACGTGTAGCCCCGCTCGCATCAGGGCTTTGGCGAAGTTCTGGCTCGTCGAGGCGATACCGTCACCGGAACCCCCTGCGATCCGCCAGATAAGTTCGTGGTCAGTCATATGTTGAGCTCACGGCCCCGCTGGGGCGCTACCTGAAAAGTTGGGGAGGGTCCGATTAAAGACTTTGCTATGGATTAACAAGGAAAGATAATGAAGGACTTAATATTGTTAAACTGACTCACCGTCCCACCATCGAAAGTGGACGAACGGGCTATCACGCTCGCCGAATAGCGCGAACGATAACGCGGAATCGCGTTCGCTACTCGTTGTCCGGACTCGACGGGTGGTACGGAGTGTCGTACTCGCCGGCGCGTCCGTCGAGGCGGTCGGGGTTGATGCGTCCGCCGAGGAGCATGAAGTCGAGGATGGTCACGTAGAGCATCGCCTCGACGACCGGGACGCCGCGGGGCGGGAGCACGGGGTCGTGTCGGCCGACGACCTGAATCTCCTTTTCCTCGCCGGTCTCCCAGTCCACGGTCCGCTGTTTCTTCGGGATGGACGTGGGCGCGTGGAGCGTCAGTTCGCCGTACACCGGTTCGCCGGTCGTGATGCCGCCCTGGATGCCGCCGTGTTTGTTGCCGACGGGTCGGGGGTCGCCGTGCGCTCGCGGTTCGTCACCGCTCGCGTCTTCCGAGTCGCTTTGCGACTCGCTCTCGTCAAATTCCCAGTTCTCGTTGCGGTCGTGGCCGGTCCACTCGCGGGCCTCGCGGCCGAGACCGAACTCGAACGCCGTCGCCGCCGGAACCGACATGAGCGCCTGTCCGAGTCGCGCCGAAATCGAATCGAACCGCGGCGCGCCGAGGCCGCGCGGGACGCCCTGCGCCTCGAAGTAAATCGAGCCGCCGATGGAGTCGCCTTCCTTCTGGTACTCCTCGATGAGCTCCTGCATCTCGGCGGCCGTCTCGGGGTGCGCACACCGAACGTCGTTTTCCTCCGTGTGCTCGCGCAGGTCCTCGAACGAGACCTCCGGCGCTTCCACGTCGCCGATCTGGTTCACGTGCGCCTTGATTTCGATGTCGTAGTCGCTCTGCTCGATGACCTGTTTCGCCACCGCGCCGGCGGCGACCCAGTTCACCGTCTCGCGCGCGGAGGAGCGACCGCCGCCGCCCCAGTTGCGCGTGCCGAACTTCGCCGAGTACGTGAAGTCGCCGTGGGAGGGCCGCGGCGCGGTCACGTACGGCTCGTACTTGCCCGAGCGGGCGTCCTTGTTCTGGACGACCATCCCGATGGGCGTGCCCGTCGTGTAGCCGTCCTGCACGCCGGAGTTGACGACGACGGCGTCCGGCTCGCCGCGGCTCGTCGTAATCATCGATTGGCCCGGTTTGCGTCGGTCCAGTTCGTGCTGTACGTCCTCGACCGATAGCTCCACGCCGGCGGGACAGCCGGACACCGTGACGCCCATCGCGTCGCCGTGGCTCTCGCCGTAGGTGGTCATCCGAAAGAGACGACCGAATTCGTTGCCGTTCATTACCCGCCCCTCGGGTGGCCGCCCATTTAGTGTTTGTAGAAAGCCGCAATCGTGGGAGGGGGTCCCGCGACCCCACGTTCATGGTCGACGCCGACGAATCGGGCGTATGGCATCGACGCCCTCCACCGGCCCCGACCGCGACCGCGGGTCCGCCCCCGACCGCGGCCCCGCCTCCGCCTCCACCTCCGCTTCCGGCCTCCGCGACCGCTTCGAAGCGGCGTTCTGGGAGCGCCACGCCAACCCGTGGAGCGCCGGCACGCGCATCCTCGTCTACCCGGTGTTGATGTACGCCGTCTACCGGCGGGACCGCCGGCTCTTCCTCGCCGCCCTCGCGTTCACCGCGGTCAACCCGGTGTTGTTCCCGCGGCCCGCGCGCACGGACAACTACCTCAGCCGAATCGTCCTCGCCGAGCGCGAGTGGCTCGACGCCGAGCGGGGGACGATGGGGTTGGACTACCCGAACGTGCTCAACGTGCTCAACGTCCCCGTCACGCTCTACGCCTTCGCCTCGGCCATACGGCGTAGGCCGGTCGGAACGCTCCTCGGCACGCTCGGCGTGATGGTCCTCAAGCTCTGGTGGGTCGACGCCGTCGTGCGGGAGACGGGCGTGACGGGCCGCGGCCCCGACTCCGACTCAGCGGAGTGAGTCCAGCGTCGCCGTGGCGAGCGGAATCAGCATCTCGTCGGGGTGGAGGCCGCCGTGCATGGCGACGAAGCCGAGGTTCCCCGGCTCCTCGTCGCCGTACCAGACGCCGAGGTCGCGGTGGACGACCACGAGGTCGCCGAGTCGCCGCTCGAACGTCGGCGAGGGGTCGGGACCGAACAGTTCCCGCTCCAGCACCTCCCGTTTCCGGAACACCCGCGCGTCCAACTCGGTCGTGAGCAGGTCGTAGACGGGGTCGATTCGGTCGTCCTTCAGGTGGAGGTGGACGTTCCGCGGACTCCCCGAGAACCGAATCGGCGTCCCGTCCGTGAGCGTCCGCAGGTCCGAGACGAGGTCGAACGGCGGTTCCGAGAGGTCGGGGTTGCGCTCGGGGTCGGTGTCGACGAGGCCGTGGTCGGCGGTGACGCAGACGAGCGTCTCGCCCGCGTCTCCGTCGGCCGTCTCGGCGAGCGTCGCTATCGCGTCTTCCACGCGGGCGAACGTCTCGGCGACCGTCTCGCGGTACGCCTCGGAGTCGACGCCCTCGGGGTGCGCCACGGCGTCGGTCTGCGGGAGGTACGCGAAGACGTACGACGGGTCCGCGGCCTCCTCGGCGGCCTCGGCGAAGGCGTCCGAGAACGTCGAGAGGTCCTCGGGGTCGTAGGTGTGCGGGACCGTCTCCTCGGAGGGGAACGGCGTCACGTGGTGCGTCTCGACGCCCGCGGCGGCGAGGTCGGGATAGACGCTCTCGCAGTCGGCCACGTCGGCGCGGTCGATTCGCTCCGGTTCGGTGCCGTCCTTCCGAAGGAATGGCAACGCCTCGAACAGCTCGTCGGCGTCGGGGTCGTAGACGTTCCAGCCGACGACGCCGTGTTCGGCCGGGAGCGCCCCGGAGTGAAACGTGTTCAACGCGGCGGCCGTCTCCGACGGGAAAACTGTGGTGAGCGGCGTGACCCGGCCCGCGCGCTCGAACTCGCGGAGGAAGGGAATCCGGTCGCGCTCGCCGTCCCACTGGGCGAGGCCGAAGCCGTCGACGAGGAAGACGACCACCCGCGACACGTCGTCGTAGCCCGCGGTCGCTTCGGCGGGGAGTCGCGGCCCGGCGTCCGCGCCGAGCAGGTCGGCGACGGTCCCCGGTACCCGCGAGAAACACCAGTCGTCGTACGCCGGCAGGAGGTAGTCACCGTCCGACTGTCGCTCGCGGAGCGCCTGCGCGTCGGCGTCGAACATACCACGGTCGGCGTGCGGGCGCGCGAAAAAAGTTCCGTCCGGGCGGGTCGCTGTGGGGTCGCGCCCTCAGCGCTCGGTCATCTCGGCACCGAGGTCGCGCATCGCCTCGAAGAAGTTCGGGAACGACACGTCGACGTGCTCGCTGCCCGCAATCGTCGTCTCGCCCTCGGCGACGAGGCCGGCGACCGCGAGCGACATGACGATTCGGTGGTCGCCGCGGCCGTCGACCGCCGCGCCGACGAGGTCGGTCTCGCCGCCGTGAATCGTGAGGCGGTCCTGTTGCTCGGTGACGTTCGCGCCCATCTCCGCGAGTTCCTCCGCCATCGCGCTCACGCGGTCGGTCTCCTTGAAGCGGACGTGCTCGCAGTTCTCGATGACCGTGTCGCCGTCGGCGATAGCGCCGAGGACCGCGATGGTCGGCAGCAGGTCGGGCGTGTCGCCCACGTCCACGGTCGTGCCGGTGAGGTCGGCCGCGGAGACGGTGAGTTCGCCCGCGCCCTCGTCCCAGTCGACTCTCGCACCCATGTCGCGGACGATATCGACGATGGCGCTGTCGCCCTGCGCGGACGGCCGCGCGCCCTCGATGACGACGTCCTCGCCCTCCGCGCCGGCGACCGCGCCGGCCGCGAGCAGGTACGAGATAGACGAGAAGTCGCCGGGGACGCTGTACGCGCCGCCCTCGGGGGCGTACGACTGGCCGCCGGGGACCGAGAAACCGGCGTCGGTTCGGCTCGCTTCCACGCCGAAGTCGGCGAGGAGTTCGAGCGTGATATCGACGTACGGCGAGGACTTGAGTTCCGTCGTGAGTTCGATGTCGATTCCCTCTTCGGTGACCGCGCCGGCCATGAGGAGCGCGGTGATGAACTGCGAGGACACGTCGCCGGGAATCTCGATGGTGCCGCCGGTCATGCCGTCGCCGACGACGAGCGGGGCCTGTCCGTTTCGGCGCGTGCTCTCGGCGCGGCCGTCGAGGTCGAAGACGGCGTCGAGAAGCGGGCCGTGGGGGCGCGACCGGAGCGACGCGTCGCCCGTGAGGACCGTCAGGCCGTCGCCGAGCGCGGCACAGCCGGTGACGAGGCGCATCGTCGTTCCCGAGTTCTCGCAGTTGACCACGTCGTCGGGCGTGCCCGGTCGGCCGCCGAAGCCGGCGACCTCGACCGTCTGTCCGTCGCGGTCGACCGACCCGCCGAAGGCCTCGACCGCGCGCATGGTCGCCTTGGTGTCGGCGCTGACGAGCGCGTCGCGGACGACAGCCTCGTCGCTGTAGCCCGCGGCGAGGACGGCTCTGTGGGTGTAACTCTTCGACGGCGGCGCTCGGGTGCGTCCGGCGACCCGAGACGGGGAGACGTGGGCGTCCATACGCGAGGGGTCGGCAGGGTCCGGTATCAGGGTACCGGACGCGGCGACGTTCTCCCGGGCGACGACGGCACCGCGGTCGCTCGATTTCGTGTTTGCCAACAAACATATATCGCGTGGGAGCGTATCGTACGGCCGGCGGCGAACCGCCGCAACCGCGGACGAGTCGCGCCGGGATTGCGGCACTCAGTCACCGCTCACGGCGAGTTCCGGCGGTCCATCCGCGGCGCGTCTCCCGCCCGAAGAGGAGCGTCGCGGTGCCGATACCGGAACCCGCCGACCGCGACGCGAGGGCTTTACTACCGGCCGGGCGAACTCCGGCGTATGGAACCCGATTTCTCACCGCTGGCCGAGTTCCTCGGCGACGAGTTCGACGGCTATCTCATCTCGGCCGACGGCGGCGACTCCAACCAGCTGTACCTCTCCGGGTTCGACGCGCCGGACCCGTACGTGACGCTCTACACGCCCGAGGGAATCCACCTCCTCGTCTCGACGCTGGAGTTCGGGCGCGCCAAGAAGGAGAGCCGCGCGGACACCGTCTCGCGGCTCTCCGACTACGACTACCGCGACAAGCACGCCGAACACGGCGCGGTCGTCGGGAAGGCCAAGACGGTCGCGGCGTTCCTCGCCGACCACGAGGTCGACTCGCTGGCGGTCCCCGCGGACTTCCCGCTCGGCACCGCCGACGGCCTGCGCGACGAGGGCGTCGCGGTCGAGGCCGAGACCGACGACGTGCTCACGAACATCCGCGCGGTGAAGACCGACGAGGAAGTCGAGCACGTCCACGCCGCCCAAGACGCCAACGAGGCCGCGATGCGCGCCGCCGAGGGCCTCATCCGCGACGCCGACGTGGCCGACGACGGCACGCTCACCCACGAGGGCGACCCCCTGACGAGCGAGCGCGTCAGGGAGGAAATCGAGGTGGCGCTCCTGCGACACGGCTGCGCCCTCGACGAGACCATCGTCGCCTGCGGGGCCGACGCCGCCGACCCCCACGACCGCGGGAGCGGCCCGCTCCGGGCCGACGAGGCCGTCATCATCGACATCTTCCCGCGCGACAAGGAGACGAAGTACAACGGCGACATGACCCGGACGTTCGTGAAGGGCGAGCCGTCGCCCGAAATCCGCGCGTGGTTCGACCTCACCGAGGAGGCGTTCGAGGCCGCCCTCGACGCCGTCGAACCCGGCGCGACCGGCAAAGACGTCCACGACGCCGTCTGCAACGTGTACGAGGCGGCCGGCGAGAACACGCTCCGCGCCGACCCCGCCGCGGAGACCGGCTTCATCCACAGCACCGGCCACGGCGTCGGTCTCGACGTACACGAACTCCCCTCGCTGAGCCCGAGCGGCGAGGAGCTTCGGCCCGGCCACGTCATCACCATCGAGCCGGGGCTGTACGACCCCGACATCGGCGGCGTCAGAATCGAAGACCTCGTGGTCGTCACCGAGGACGGCTACGAGAACCTGACGGAGTACCCGATCGAACTCGTCGTCGAGTAGCCGGCGCGGCGGACGCGAAATCGCGGTCGGCGCGGAAAATCAGCTGTCGAGAGCGTTGTCGCCCGTCGGACTGCCGACGGCCGACGCGTCGGTCCACCCGGAGTTGGCCTCGCGCCACTGTTTCAGCAGGTCCTCCAGCGCGTCGGCCGTCTCGGACGTGAGAACGCCCGCGGCCTGCCGGACGACCGTCCCGTCCTCGATGAGAAGCGCGTAGATGTTGCCCTCGCCGAGCAGTCCGAGGCGGCGCTGGAGCGCGGTCTTGTCCACCCGCGCGATGAGCGCGTTGTCGTGGGGGCGGCTCCGGGCCGCCTCCGGAGACATCCCGCCGCCGGCCATCGGCGGCATCATCCCGCTTCGCCCGCCGAGGACGAGCAGTTCGTAGTAGCCGAAATGGCCGTACGTCTCGCACAGCTCCTTCGCGAACCCGCGCCACGACCCGACCAGCGACTGCTGGCGGCGGTCGAAGCTGATGAGCACGAGCGTCTGTTCGCCCTCCAAGTCGTCGGGAAGGACGACCTTCTGACCGCTCGTGTCTCGTGTCGGGAGGCGAGGGAACTCCATGCGCTATGCGATTCCCCACCGGTAGATAAGTCTAATTGCCGATTCGGTAAAACATCGCGTCGGAGAGGCTGTTTCCACAGTATCGACGACACGTGAACTCATCGTGCGTGTTATCGAGTTCACGCGGTATAAACGTCTGCCTCCGAGTCTCAGCGCCGATAACCGGGGCGCGTCATCGCTCGTAGTCGGGGTCGAACAGCCGGGCCGACATCGGGCCGGGGTCGCTCCCCTCGACGACGGCGTACGAAGAGAAGTCGTCGACGCCCGCCTCGGACAGCAGTTCCTCGTCGTAGAACGCGTTGCCGGTGCAGTCGGTCGGGTCGCGCGAGAACAGTTCGGCGACGGCGTCGCACATTATCTGCGGGGTGCGCCAGTCCTCGGGCGTGCCCATCCCGAAGTGTCGCGTCGCCTCGGACTCGATGGCGGCGACCGGCCACAGCGCGTTCACGCCGATGTCGTCGGCGGCGAGTTCGCCCGCCAGCGACTGCGCGATGAACGTCATGCCGTACTTCGAGAGCGCGTAGGCCACTTTGCCCGGCGCGGGGCGGGCGGGCATCGGCGGGGAGAAGGTGACGACGTGGGCGCGGTCGCTCTCGCGGAGGTGCGGGAGCGCGGCGTGCGTGGTCGCGTAGGCCCCGCGGGCGTTCACGTCCATGAGGAGGTCGAACCGCTTCGGCGGCGTGTCCTCGAAGCCGGCGATGTGAATCGCGCCCGCGTTGTTGACGACGAAGTCGATGCCGCCGAAGGCGTCGACCGTCTCGTCGATGGCCGTCCGCACCGAGTCGTCGTCGCGCACGTCGAGTTGACACCAGATGGAGTCGCCGCCGCGTTCGCGAATCTCCTCCGTCGTCTCGACGATGGTCCCGGGGAGGTCCTCGCGCCCGTCGACGGTCTTGCCCGTCGAGACGACGTTCGCGCCTCGGTCGGCCAAGTCGAGCGCGATGGCCTTCCCGATACCGCGACTGGTTCCCGTGATGAAGGCCGTCCGACCCTCGAAATCCACATCATCGAATGCCATGGTTTCCTATCGGCTAACGACCACTTGACGGTTCGGACACCGGGTGTCCGTTGAACGGGGTTTGCGGGTCGGGCGCGGACGGCCGTCTCGCCACACCCGCCGCCACCGATTCCCTTTTGCCCGCCGCACCTCCACACCCGTACCGATGGACGTGCTCATCGTCGGCGCGGGCGCAATGGGACGCTGGTTCGGCCGCACCGTCGACGCCGACCTCGCGTTCGCCGACGCGGCCCCCGAGAAAGCGGTCGCCACAGCGGACGCGCTGGGCGGCCGGGCGGTCCCGCTGGACGGCGACGAGCGGTTCGACGTGGTCTGTCTCGCGGTCCCGATGCGCCTCGCCGCCGACGCCGTCGCCGACAACGCCCGCCGCGCGGACGCCGCGATGTGCGACGTGACCGGCGCGATGGGACCACCGGTGGCGGCGATGCGCGACCACCTCCCGGACCGCGAGCGCCTCAGCCTCCACCCGCTTTTCGCCCCGCACAACGCCCCCGGCAACGTCGCCGCCGTCGCAGACGAACCGGGCGCGTACACCGACGCCCTGCTCGCCGACCTCGACGCGGCCGGCAACCGCGTCTTCGAGACGACGCCCGAGGAACACGACGCCGCGATGGAGACGGTGCAGGCGGCCGCCCACGCCGCGGTCCTCTCGTTCGGCCTCGCCGCCGACGACGTGCGCGAGGAGTTCGCCACGCCGATTTCGGCCGCGCTCGACGAACTCGTCGCCTCCGTGTCCGGCGGTACCCCGCGCGTGTACGCGGACATTCAATCTTCGTTCGGCGAGGGGACCGACCGCGTCGCCGACGCGGCCCGCGAACTCGCGGCGGCCGACGACGAGGCGTTCGCCGACCTCTACCGGCGCGTCTCCCGCGGCGACGACGCGCCAATCGACTCGACCCGAGCGAGCGCCGACGACCGCGACCAGACCGACAAGCACGACCCTGTCGAGTGACGAGTGAAGGGAGACGCCGACGCCGACGACCCGCGGCGGGTCGACACCTCCCGCGCGGGCGACGGCGACTCGCTCCACAGCCCACCGATGATAGACAGAGACGCCGTCCGCGACAACGCGAAGTACCTCAGAAACGTCCGCCCCATCGACCCCGACGAGATAGCCGACTACATCGAGGGCGCGCCGCACCCCGCCGTGGTGAAACAGACGCTCCGCGAGGAGGCCCACGACCTCGGCCTGTTCGAGCGCGAGGACGGCACGTTCGTCCCCGCGAACGACGACCCCGCGCCGTTTCGGAACTGGTCGCCCGCGGCCTTCCCCGACGACTACTCCTTCGCCCTCGAAGACCTGCTCATCGGGCGCTACGGCGCGAACTGGCACGTCGGCGAGTCGGGCGACCGCCTCCGGGAGCGCGTCCGCCAACTGAAGGAGGACTACTACCGGGGCAACCCCGTCGAGTACGACGAGGACGCCGCGCTCGGCTACGCGATTTACCATCTCCCGGACTACTACGCCGCCGTCGGCTACGTCCTGTCGGACCTCGCCGAGCGGAGCCTGCTCCCGCGAAACCCCCGCGTGCTCGACGTGGGTGCCGGGACGGGCGGCCCCGCGCTCGGCCTCCACGACTACCTCCCCGACGATTCGGTCGTCGACTACCACGCGGTCGAGCCGAGCGCCTCCGCCGACGTGCTCGACCGGATGCTCGGCGAGACGCGCCGGAACTTCCGGACGACCGTCCACCGCGAGACCGCAGAAGCGTTCGACCCCGACGGCGAGTACGACGTCGTCCTCTTCGCCAGCGTCCTGAGCGAACTCGACGCCCCCGCCGCGGTCGTCGAGAAGTACCTCGACGCCCTCGCCGACGACGGCGCAATCGTCGCCATCGCGCCAGCCGACCGGAACACGAGCATCGGCCTCCGCGAGGTCGAACGCGAGGTCGCGCCGGCCGACGGCGACGTGACGGTGTACTCGCCGACGCTCCGCCTCTGGGACGGCTACGCGCCCTCGGACCGCGGGTGGTCGTTCGACGTGAAGCCCGACCTCGACGTGCCGGGGTTCCAGCGACGCCTCGACGAGGGCCGCGACGGCGACGAGGACGAAGGCACCTTCGTCAACGTGGACGTGCAGTACTCCTACAGCGTCCTCCGGACCGACGGCGAGCGCCGCCTCGACGTTCGCGGGAACCCCGCGCGGTTCGCCAAGATGGCCGAGATGGAGCGCCACGTCACGAACCGCATCGACCTGCTCGCGGTCAAACTGAGCCACGACCTCTCGGAGGGGAACAATCAGGTGTTCAAAATCGGCGACGGGAGCGAGGCGGTCGACCACTACGCCGTCCGCACGCGCGACACCGTTCTGAACGCCGATTTGGCCGACGCCGACTACGGCGACGTGCTCGTCTTCGAGAACGCCCTCGCGCTCTGGAACGACGACGAAGAGGCGTACAACCTCGTCGTCGACGACGAGACGCTCGTCGACCGCGTGGCCTGAGCGGACCGCGTCGGCCGCCGCCGTCGGCCTCGTCGCCCCGGTCACGCCCCGTCCGACGGGTGGCTTTTTGCGGCCTCCGTCCCGAGTCGGACCATGAGCGAACCCAGCATCCTCCTCACGAACGACGACGGTATCGAGAGCGTCGGCTTCCGCGCGCTCTACGACGCCCTCTCGGAGTTCGCCGACGTGACCGCGGTCGCGCCCGCGACGGACCAGAGCGCGGTCGGCCGGAAGATGTCCACCGACGCGGTCGTCTCCGAGCACGAACTCGGCTACGCGCTGGAGGGGACGCCCGCCGACTGCACGGTCGCCGGGTTGGAGGCGCTGTGTCCCGACGTGGACATGGTCGTCTCCGGCATCAACAAGGGAGCCAACATCGGCGCGTACGTCCTCGGCCGGTCGGGGACCGTCAGCGCCGCCGTCGAGGCCGCGTTCTTCGACGTGCCCGCCATCGCCCTCTCGCTGTACGTCCCCGCGGGCGGCGACCTGCCGTGGCACGAGAAGGCGACCGACCCGCGGGACTTCCGCGAGGCGACCCACGCCGCGTCGTACCTCGTCAAACACGCCGAGCCGGCCGGCGTCTTCGACCAGTGCGACTACCTCAACGTCAACGCGCCCATGCGCGACCCCAGCGGCGACCCGGCGGACATGCAGGTGACGGTTCCTTCCGAGCTGTACGACATGACCGCGGAGTTCGAAAACGGCACCGTGAAACTCCACGACCGCGTCTGGGAGCGGATGGAAGCCGGCGACATTCCGGACCCCGACGGCACCGACCGCCGGGCCGTCGTCGAGGGCCGCGTGTCGGTCTCGCCGCTGACCGCGCCGCACACGACCCACCGACACGAGGCGCTGGACGCGCTCGCCGAGACGTATCTGGAGTGAGCGAAGCGGGCAACAAAGCGTATATCCGAGGGGCCTGAAACGCCGACGAGACCGATGACCCTGCTTCTCCAAGCCGCCGCCGAGTCGGGAAGCGTCACCGGCTTTCTCGTCACTATCGCGGTGCTGTTCAGCCTCCCGCTCGTCATCCTCCTCCTCGGACGGCTGTTCGAGCAGTTCTTCTGAGGCCGCGAGTCCGGGCCTTGCGAACGGAGCGACCCATCGACACTTCGCGGGCTATCTCGCACCCGACAGCCCGAAAGCCATCGTAGTCTTTTCACCGGCGAGCCATCTGTTAGATGACATGAACCGGGACGACCTCAACGAGTATCTGAAACAGCGGCCGCTCTTGGGAGGTCTCTGGCTCGTGGCGATGCTCGGTGTGGGCATGCTGCTGTGGCTGAAACTGCTTCGACCGGCGCAGTCGGTCGTCGACATCGTCTCGAACACCGGCTACCAGTTCGTCTTTCTCGTGATGGGTGGGCTCTGTTACGTGACCTACGTCGGCTTCTCTCGGGGCGTGAACTGACGTTATTCCGACGCCGCCCGTCGACTGTCGACCAGCAGTTTGTACGCGAGGCCGACGACGCTGGCGAACACCGCGAGCGCCCCAGCGAGCGAGGCGAGGATTCCGAGGACGAACATCATGCCGAAGCCGTAGCCCGCGAGGGCGAAAGTGCCGATAGTCAGCAACACCCAGCCGCCGACGATGACGGCAAAGAGGACGAGTGCGTCGTCTTCGGTCGCGTAGCGGAGGGCGTCGCGGGCGGAGACGCGTGACATGTCGAACGCGTCGCCGGGGGCGAAGGTGGTCCTTTCGGTTTGCCGACACCAAAGCTTGAATCCCGGGCCGGCCGACGAACGAATATGTCCGAAGCAGACGCCATCGAGCGCGTGGACGAACCCGGAACCGTCGAGTCGCTCGCCGCGGACCTCCGCGCGCTCGGCGTCGCGGCCGGCGACACCCTCCTCGTCCACTCGTCGCTCAGTTCGCTCGGCTGGGTCGCCGGCGGCCCGCAGGCGGTCGTGGACGCCCTCCAGACGGTGCTGACCGACGACGGGACGCTGGTCATGCCGACCCACACGGGCCAGTACACCGACCCGTCGGCGTGGGAGAACCCCCCGGTCCCCGACGACTGGGTCGATATCATCGGCGAGTCGATGCCGCCGTTCCGTCCCGAGGTGACGCCGACCCGCGGGATGGGCGCGATACCCGAGTGCTTCCGCAACTACCCCGGCGCCGTCCGCAGCGAGCACCCGACGGTCTCCTTCGCGGCGTGGGGCGCGGCCGCCGAGGACATCGTCGCCGACCACGAACTGGACTACGGCCTCGGCGACGGGTCGCCGCTGGCGCGGGTGTACGACCGCGGCGGCGACGTGCTCCTGCTCGGCGTCGGCCACGGAAACGACACCTCGCTCCACCTCGCCGAGCACCGCGCGGACTTCGAAAAGACGCGGACGACCGAGCACGCGCCGCTTCTCCGAGACGGCGAGCGCGTCGTCGTCGAGTACGACGACATCGAGGTCAGGACCGACGACTTCGAGGCCGTCGGCGAGGCGTTCGAGACGACCGTCGGCGCGACAGCAGGGTCGGTCGCGGCCGCGACGGCGACGCTCCTCGACCAGCCCGCGCTGGTCGACTTCGCCGAAGACTGGTTCGAGTCGAACCGCTGACTCGGGGTGCTGCGGCCGATTCGGTCGAATCACGAAAAACGGCGGGCGACGCGCGGTCAGGCGAGCGTCGCGGTCAGCGTGATTTCCGGCCCGGCGAGCGCCTTCGACACCGGGCAGCTCTCCTTGGCGCGCTGGGCGAGTTCGGCAAACGTCTCCTCGTCGATGTCGGGCACGTCGGCGTCGAGCGTCAGGTCGATGCGCGAGATTTCGAAGCCGCCGCCGTCCGCCGGGTCGAGGTGCACGTCGGCCGCGGTGTGGAGACTCGTCGGCGCGTAGCCCTCGCCTTCGAGGAACGCGGTCAACTGCATCGAGAAACAGCCGGAGTGAGCCGCGCCGATGAGCTCCTCGGGGTTCGACCCGAGTTCGTCCTCGAACCGCGTCGGGAACGTGAACGTCCCCTCGACGGTCCCGCTTTCGGTCGAGAACTCGCCGCTCCCGTCTTTGCCACCGGTCCACGTCGTCTCCGCTTTGTGCGTGGGCATGCCACGCACACCTACGGTCGCGAGCGATATGGAGGTGACGGCGAACGGAGCGTTCGAGGGGACCGGGACCGGCGGTACGCGGAGGTCCCGGGGCGACGCGCTACAGGCCGCTCCAGAGCGCCGCGACGCCGAACCCGACGATGACGACGCCCGCGAGTTGGTTCACCCGCCGGAGGACCGCCGGGGTGACCCGCTCCCGGACGCGGTCGACGGCGGCGCTCAGGACGAACCACCAGAGCGCCGACCCGGCGAAGACGCCCGCGACGAGGACCGCCGCCCCGAGGTAGTCGCCCGAGACGCCGACGCCCAAACCGGCGAAGATGCCGACGAACGCCAGTATCGTCACCGGGTTCGTCAGCGTCAGGAGGAACGTCGACCCGAAGTCGGCCGCGAGCGACCGGGCGTTCGAGTCGGGTGACACGACGGCCGACCGCTCGGTCGTCGGAGCCGACTCGACCGACGCCGGGTCGCCCCGAATCGACTGGATGCCGACGTACAGGAGAATCGTCCCGCCGGCGAGGGCGATTCCGTTGCGGTGGCCGAGCAGGACCGACGAGAGCGCGGCGAGGCCGAACCCCGCGATGGCCCCGTAGACCGCGTCCGCGGACGCCGCTCCGAGTCCGCTGACGAAGCCCGAACGGCGGCCCTTAGAAAGCGTTCGCTGGATGCACAGGACGCCGATTGGACCGACCGGCGCGGCTATCGAGACGCCGAGAACGAGTCCGCGGACGAGGATTCCGATTGTGGTGGTTAATAGACATCACCTCGTGACCGAGTCGATGCGTCACCGGGTGATAGCTCTATCGCCTGCCCTGAGCGGCCCGCCGGGGCAACCGGCGTCGGTTCCGGCGGGCCGGAACCGATTAGAACAGGCCCGTGATGAAGCCGATACCCATCAGCACCAACACGGCCGCCGAGAACGCCGGGAGGTACGGGGTGTACTTCTCCACTTCGTCCTCGTAGTGCTGGTAGCCCGCAATCAGCACCATCGTCAGGCCGACGATGCCGACGATGACGGTGATAGCGTACGCGCCCATCAGTTCGAGGCAGTAGTTCGACCCGGCGCAGAGCGCGATTATCTCGAACTCCTCTTCGTGGGCGAACCCGAGGACGAACGCGAACCACGCGATGCCGAGGAGGCCGCGCTCCGCGGCGTCGTCGGGGGTGTCGTGCGAGTGGGAGCGTCCGCCGACGAAGGGAACGAAACCCATCAGGCGAGCGAACAGTCCGCTGTCGCGGTCGTGGCTATGTCCGTCGTGGTCGTGTGAGTGGCTATGGCCGTCATCGTGTGAGTGCTCGTGGTCGTGACCACCTTCATGGCCACCTCCGTGACTGTGACTCCCGTGGCCGTCGTCGTGCCCGTGAGTCCCGTGAGCGTGTCCGTGAGTATACTCGCGGACGCCGAGCGCGATGAGCAAGACGCCGGCGACGAGACTGACCGGGCCGCCGATTTGGACGCCGCCGAGTGTCGTAATCGGCTCGTTGACCTGCGTGAGGTCGAAGTACGACTTCGCGTAGAAGAACGCGCCCACCATCGCGATACTGCTGACGAGGTGGCCGACCCCGAGGATGAGACTCGCCGCGAACCCGTAGGCCCACTTGTTCGCTTGGTCGAGCGCGTACGACGCGGCGACGGGCCAGCCGTGACCCGGTTCGACGCCGTGGACGGCTCCGAGGAGTACCGCGCCAGCGACGAGTCCGAGCAGTTCGTTCGAGGCCATGTGCTTACCGTAGCCGTGGAAAACGAGAGGTATAGGGGTTGTTAATACCGAATCGAGGGTATCGTCATAACGGGGACTCTTGTAGCTGTACGCGCCAGTTGGAGGTGATGCGGACGAGTTTCAACATCCCCGACGAACTGGTCGCGGAGTTCGACCGGGCGTGGCGCGACGAGGGCATCGAAAACCGGTCGCGGGCGGTCCGAGAGGCCATGCGGGAGTTCGTCGAGTCCCACGCCCGGCTCGAAGACGTCTCCGGCGAGGTCGTCGCGCTCGTCGGCTTCGACTACCGCCACCACGACGTGATACGGGAGCTTCACGGGGCGCAACACGAGTTTCAGGACGTCATCCTCAACACGAGCCACACCCATCAGGGCGAGTGGTGTCTCGAATCGCTGTTCTGCCGCGGCCCCGCCGAGCGCGTCCGGGCGCTGACCTATCGGCTCCGCGACTTCGACGCGGTCCGGCGGGTGAAGGTGATGGTCATCCGCGAGTGACGCGGCGTCGCGGCGCGCCGAGCTACCGATGCTGCCGCCGTTCGGCCTGTCAAGCCCTCACTTGGTGTGACAGATTCCGTCTACTTCGCCGCTTCCTGTCTGACACGGGGGAGCGACGGTGGTTTACCGGCGACTAACGAATCAGCCAGTAGATGAACTCCAAGCGGTGGCTCCAACGGCATCAAGTTGCCGTCTATGTAGCCTTCGTTCTCTTGGCCGTCGGAGTCGGCGTCTACCTTCCGGACTCGGCCCCGCTCTCCGAGTCGCTCATCGACCCGGTGCTGGCCGCCCTGCTCTACGTCACGTTCCTCGAAATTCCGTTCGTTCGACTCCGTCGCGCGTTTCGGAACGGGCGGTTTGTCGCGGCGGCGCTGGGTATGAACTTCTTGGTCGTCCCCGTCGTCGCCTGGGGACTCACTCGGTTCCTTCCCCAGCGACCAGTCATCCTCGTGGGTGCGCTCATGGTGCTTCTGACGCCGTGTATCGACTACGTAATCACCTTCACCGAACTCGCAGACGGCGACGCCGAGCAGATTACAGCGACGACCCCGGCCCTGATGCTCGTCCAACTGTTGTTGCTCCCGCTGTACCTGTGGCTGTTCATGGGCTCGACGGTCGCAGCGGTCATCGAACCGGGGCCGTTCGTCGAGGCGTTCCTGGTGCTCATCGCGCTCCCGTTGACGCTCGCGTGGCTCACCGAAGCGTGGGCGGAACGGTCGTCGAGAGGTGACACGTGGCAGGAGACGATGGGGTGGTTACCGGTTCCGATGATGGGCGCGACGTTGTTCGTCGTCATCGCGTCACAGCTCCCCCGGGTGCAGAGTTCGATTGAGCAGATTGCAGTCGTCATCCCGGTGTACGTCGCCTTCCTCGTCGTCATGCCGATACTCGGACGACTCGCGGCGGGAGTCTTGCAGATGGATGCCGGGGAGGGTAGGGCGCTCGTGTTCACGTCGGTCACCCGTAACTCGCTGGTCGTCCTGCCACTTGCACTTGCGCTTCCGGCGGGTTACCGACTGGCACCCGCGGTCGTCGTGACGCAGACGCTCGTCGAACTGGTCGGGATGGTCACTCTCACGCGAGTCGTCCCGGCGTGGCTCGTCCCGGACTCGCCGAAGCGAATCTCACTTCCCGAACTGGTGACTCGCGAGTGAGGTCTATGGGAACCGTGTCCTCGCGAACGACCGAGGAACAACAGAACGACTGCCCAAAGAAGGGCCAACTAACGGAACTCCGATGTGCGGTCTTAGAATTCCCGAACTCGGCTACCGATTCTGTCGCTGCTCGGCCTTGTTCATCTCGATGAGCAGTCGGAAGATAGCCTTCACGAGGTTCGAATCCACCTCGAAGTGGGCCGCGTTCTTCCCGGCGCGCTCCATCACGCGCTCTTCCTGCGATTCGTCGGTCGTCGGCAGGTCCTTCTCGGCTTTGACCTTCGCCACCGTGTCGGCGACGTAGGTCCGGCGGGCGATGAGTTCGACGATGCCGCGGTCGATATCCTCTATCTCCTCGCGGAGTTCGTCGAGGGACATGTCCTGAAACGGTTCGGCGGCGTCTGGGGTGTCGTCTGTCATTGGATTCGTGCTCCGTCGGTTCGGGTGGTCGTCAGTCGGGTCTCGCCCTCGCGGGCGTCCCACAGTTCCTCGACGCGTTCGAGGTCGGCGCGGTCGCCGACGGCGACGACGCTCGGGCCGGTCCCGGACAGCGAGACGCCGTCGGCGATGGGCATCGCCTCGACGGCGGGGTCGGTCGGGAAGTCGAGCGCGGCCGAGAAGGCGAGGCCGTTGACGGTCATCGCCTCGGCGTAGCGGCCTTCGAGCGCGAGGTCGGCGACGAGGTCGGCCATCGGGGCGACGTTCTCGCAGCGACTCACGTCGGCGTCGGCGCTGTAGGCGCGCTCCGGCGGCGTCCACACGAGCACGTCCCAGTCGACCTCGTCGCGGGCGAGGAGGTCGTCCCCGGTGTTGTCGGTGACGACGACGCCGCCGACCATCGAGGCCGCGGCGTCGTCGAACGCGCCGGTGGCGGTGACGCCGACCTCGCGGGCGGCGCGGACGCCCATCCGGCAGGCGTCGAGCCGGGTGATATCGGCGTCCGGGCCGGGGCCGACCGAGCGGCCGAGCGCCGAGAGCGTCGCCAGCACCGTCGCGTTGGCCGCGGCGCTCGAACTCTTGAGGCCGGCGGCCATCGGCAGGTCGCTTTCGGTCTCGACGGTGCCGCCCTCGCCGTCGCCGAACGCCTCGACGGCGAGTTCGACGCAGCGCTCGATGAGTCGCGTGTCGGCGTCCGGGGCCTCCGCGATGCTCCCGCGGACGTCGCCGGAGTCGTCCAGTTCGACCGACGCGGTGGTCTCCGCGTCGATGGCGAACGCGGAGCCGGTCGCCGTCGCCAGGGCGTTCAAGACGGTGCCCGCCCCGAGGGCGGTGGCTCGGCCGTGCATACTTCCGGGAGGTCGGCACACCGTGTTATGTGTGGCGGTCCGTGCCGTTTTCGCCCGGAGGGGCGGCGGCGAGACGATAGCGCGGCGGCGGGAGCGACGCGGGGCGCGAGCCGTCCCGAGACGCGACGTTTTTGCCGTCCCCGAAGCAACGGTGGGCCATGAGCGCCCGCAACGACATCGCCCCGAGCACGCTCGGCGTCGAACTCCACGACTACGGCGTCGAAGTGGAGTACCTCGACAACCGAACCACGGTCTACCGGGGCGTCCCCGAAGCGGTCACGGGCACGCTCGCCACCGCCCCCGGCAAGGAGGTCCACGTCCTCGTCACCGACCCCACCGAGACGGAGGGCGTCATGATGTACGTCAACGACCTCACGAGCCACGACGACGTGCTCGAATCGAGCGGCGTCGGCCGCGTCATCCTCGGTGAGGACGAAGAAGAGGAGTTGTTCCCCGGCGTCCTCGTCCGGCGGGTGCCCGGCCACCGCTTCGAAATCGAGGCCGACCCGGAGGTCGCCCGCGGCCGCGTGTTCGTCTTCGTCGAGGACGACTGGGGCGAAGACTCCTACGAGTTCGTCGCCGAGTGATGCTCCGAAAGCGCTGGGAGCCGCTGGAAAAGCGGACCGTCGGCAAAGCCCCGGAAGCCTACGGCTACTACGAACTCGGCGACGCCGACGGCGACCTCGTCGGCCGCGGCGTCGGCGTCCTCCGCGACGAACTGAAGGAGGCGCTCGCCTACGGCGACGCAGCGCGCGTCCGCTGGGAGCGCGCGACCTCGCTGGACCACGCCGAGCGACTCGCGGAAGAACACGACCCGGCGTAGCCGTCGCGCTCGCCGCGTCGCCGTCGACGCTCCCGCTTCCGCACCCCCGCTACTGCAAGTACGACGGGCTGTCCGTGTCGCAGTTCTCCTCGTGGGCCTCGGCGTCGGACTCCACGTCGAACAGCATCCCGCACTCTTCGCATCGGTACCACGTCGCGCCGTCTTTCTCCGTCGTGGCGACCATGCGTACTGTTACCGCGCCGTCCGGGAAAACGGTTACTCCGGGCGAACCCTCAAGGGTCGAGCGGGCGAACTGGGTGGCATGTCTGAAGATGGGGTGACGCTCGTCGTCCGCGCCGCGGAGAAACGCGACGCGGGCCGCGGCATCGCCCGCCTTCCCGAGGCCGCCCGCCGAGAACTCGGCGTGCTCAGCGGCGAGACGGTCGTCATCGAGGGCTCCCGAGAGACGGTCGCCAAGATGTGGCCCGCCCGCCCCGGCGCGCCGGCCGGCGAGATGCTCGTCGACGCCGACACGCGGGCCAACGCCGGCGTGAAAATCGGCGACAGCGTCCGCGTCAGGAAAATCGACGTCGAGGACGCGCGGTCGGTGACGCTCGCCGGCCCCAGCGCCTTCGAGCGGACCAGCGTCGACCGCGAGACCATCGAGGAGGTCGTGAAGGCGGAGCTTCGGAACCGCCCGCTGCGCGCCGGCGACCGCGTCCGCGTCGAGCGACTCGGCGGCGCGGCCCTCGTCGTCAGCGAGACCGCCCCGGAGGGCGTGGTCCGCGTCACCGACGCGACGAGCGTCTCCGTGACGGCGAGCAGTTCGAAGGGCGCGAGCGAGACGGTCCGCGACGCCGTCAAGAGCGTGACCGGCGGCGACGACGGCGACGGCGCGAGCCGCGGCCGGGCGACGGGCGTCACCTACGAGGACATCGGCGGCCTCGACGACGAACTCGACCTCGTCCGCGAGATGATAGAGCTCCCGCTGTCCGAACCCGAGGTGTTCGCGCACCTCGGCATCGAGCCGCCGAAAGGCGTCCTCCTGCACGGCCCGCCGGGCACGGGGAAGACCCTCATCGCCAAGGCCGTCGCCAACGAGGTCGACGCGAGTTTCACCACGATTTCCGGGCCGGAGGTGCTCTCGAAGTACAAAGGCGAGTCCGAGGAGAAACTGCGCGAGGTGTTCCAGTCGGCCCGCGAGAACGCGCCGGCCATCATCTTCTTCGACGAAATCGACTCCATCGCGTCGAAGCGCGACGACGGCGGCGACCTCGAAAACCGCGTCGTCGGCCAACTGCTGTCGCTCATGGACGGCCTCGACGCCCGCGGCGACGTGGTCGTCATCGGCGCGACCAACCGCGTCGACAGCCTCGACCCGGCGCTCCGCCGCGGCGGCCGCTTCGACCGCGAAATCGAAATCGGCGTCCCGAACGAGACGGGCCGCCGCGAGATTCTCGACGTGCACACCCGTCGGATGCCCCTCGCCGAGGACGTTGACATCGGTCGATTGGCCTCCCGAACCCACGGCTTCGTCGGCGCGGACCTCGAATCGCTGGCGAAGGAGGCCGCGATGACCGCCCTCCGGCGCGTCCGCCGCGAGGGTGGCGGTGGAAGTGGAGGCGGAAGCGGAAGCGAGGGCGGCGACAACCGGGTCGCCGTCGCGGACATGACCGTCACGCGCGCCGACTTCGAGTCCGCGATGGCGACGGTCGAACCCTCGGCGATGCGCGAGTACGTCGCCGAACAGCCGACCGAGGGCTTCGAGGGCGTCGGCGGCCTCGACGACGTGAAGCGGACGCTCGAACGCGCGGTGACGTGGCCGCTGACCTACGCGCCGCTGTTCGAGGCGGCGTCGACCGACCCGCCGACCGGCGTGCTCCTCCACGGCCCGCCGGGGACCGGCAAGACGATGCTCGCCCGCGCCATCGCGGCCGAAAGCGGCGTCAACTTCATCCACGTCGCCGGCCCGGAACTGCTCGACCGCTACGTCGGCGAGTCCGAGAAGTCCGTCCGCGAGGTGTTCGACCGCGCCCGACAGGCCGCCCCGAGCATCGTCTTCTTCGACGAGATAGACGCCATCGCCACCGACCGCGACAGCGCCGGGTCGGACTCGGGCGTCACCGAGCGCGTCGTCTCCCAACTCCTGACGGAGATGGACAACGCCGCCGACAACCCGAACCTCGTCGTCCTCGCGGCGACGAACCGCCGGGACGCGCTCGACCCCGCGCTCCTCCGCCCCGGTCGGCTGGAGACCCACGTCGAGGTCCCCGCCCCCGACATCGAGGCGCGCCGCGCCATCCTCGACGTGCACGTCCGCGACAAGCCGCTCGGAACCGACGTGGACCTCGGCGACGTGGCCGCCCACATGGACGGCTACACCGGGGCCGACGTGGCCGCGGTCTGCCGCGAGGCCGCCCTCCGGGCGATTCAGGACGTGGCCGACGCCTACGAGGGCACCGAGGCGAACAGCCACGCCGACGAGGTGCGCATCACTCGCGCGCACTTCGAGGCGGCGCTGGAATCGGTCTCGCCGACGCAGGTCTGACGGGCGGCGAACGCCGGAGCGGACCTCCATCGACGACACCTGCGAGATTATCTCGTTTCGCCGCGTACTGTGTTCCATGTTCACTCGCAACAGAGGTGTGTCGTGAACGCGGCGTGGCGGCGGAAGGTCCGGCGGGAGTGGGACGCGCTCACCGGCGGTCCGCTCTCCGCGACGTGGTGGGTGACGAAAGCCGGCCTTCGAGTCGCGTTCGCCGAGGCGATGTTCATGTTCCTCGTGTTGTTGAACAACGACGCGGCCGCGATATCGGCCGTCGCCGACGGCGAGGCCTCAGTGTTCTCGCTCGTCGCGCTCGTCGTCGGGACGTCCGAGTACCTCGCCATCGCGGGCATCGTCTTCGCCGTCGCGCTCTTGCTTCCGTTCCTCCCGCGGCGCAACGAGGCGACCAACCGCTGGGAGTAGGAGTCGGGAGGCGACGCCGACGGCTCCGCTTCCGACGCGCCGCCGCGACCGCCCCGGCTCACGCCAGTCGCGCTCGGTAGTAACTCGACTCGGGGTTCGGCACGGTCACCTCGCGCACGTCGAGGCCCGCCTCGGCGGCGACCGCTCGGAGCCGAGCGGGCGAGACGAGAAGGAAGTCGAGCATCGGCCCGCGGAGGTCGCCGTACTCGACGCGGAACGACCGCCGGGCGACGCCCTCTCGCGGGTCCGACCGGTAGCCGAAAAAGCGCTCGGTGTCGATGCGCGCCGGGTCGTACGAGTCGACGACGACTTCGCCGGACGACGAGGCGAGGGCGGCAAACGACGCGAGCAGGTCGGCGAGTCGGTCCAGCGACCCCGCGAGTCCGACCTGCGTCCCGTTGGCGAGCACCGTCTCGAAGCCGCCGGCCGACGACTCCGACTCGCTCGGTTCGACCGGTGAGTCGAACATGTCGCCGACGACAGCCGCCTCGACGCCGCGCTCGCGGGCCGCGCGAACCGCGTTCGGACTCACGTCGAAGGCGACGACTTCGCCGCGCTCCTGTGCGGCGAGGGCGTGCTGGCCCGCGCCGCACCCCACGTCGAGGAGCGGGGTTCGGAGGGAATCGACGAACTCGCGCTTCGCGGCGGGCCACCGCTCGGACGGGACGAGGTAGTTCTCGTAGACGTGCGCGTCGCCGGCGGCGGCTCCCGCGTCGTCGCCGTCGCGGTAGACACAGGGGGCGCGCAGACAGCCGCGAACCCGGTCCAACATCGCCAGTCCGAGGGCGTCGTCGGGCATGACGAGTCGTTCGTCGCCCTCGTGTAAATTATATTTAATGTGCTCAACGATAGCAATCGATAGGGACAACGGGCGTCAGTCCAGCCGGTCGAGGTCGCCGTGTAGTTCGCGGTTCATCACGTCCGCGACGAACAGTCGGACGCGCTTGTGAAGCTCCGCCTCGGTGTCGTAGGTCTCGACGCGGAGGTCCCAGCGGGCGCGCGCCGCGCGAATCATCTCGCTCGTGACGCTGTCTTCGTGGACGAAGACGATTCTGTCCCCGTGGGTCTCTGAGAGCCGTTCGAGTATCGACCCCGCCTCCTCGCCGACGCCGAAGTTGTGGCCGAGAAACGGCAGGACGAACACGGTCGCGTTGCTCGCCTCGGCGAACGCGAGCGACTGCGTCGCGGCGTCCACCTCGTCGGTGCTGAGGTCCGCGTCGACGGCGAGAAAGGCGTTCACGCCCGGGTCGGCGCGGAGCGTTCCCTGCACGCGCCGGAGGAGCGCGAGCGCGTCGTCGACCTCGTCCCGCGCGGCGAACAGCTTCCGAATCGGACCGGGGAGGTCCTCGATGTCGATGGCGGCGAGCTCCTCCTCCGAGAGGACGTAGTTGAGGTTGAACGATTTGTACGGACCCATCACGTAGACGAGAAACCGGTCGTAGGTCGTCCGCCCGAGCGCCGCTCGTATCTCGTCGCGCGAGATGGCGTCCGTCATGGGCACAGGTACCGCGCGAGAGTATATAAAATCAGGATTTTTCAGTGGAGTTCGACTCAAGAACTGTTAAACCGCCGCGCCGCGTCTCTCGAACCGAGATGGCGACGAACGACCCGGTCGATTCGGACGGGCTGCCCGAGGACCCCGCCGAGTTGCTGCCGCCGACGAGCGTCCTCACGCTGGACGAGTACCTCGACATGCAGGCCGCACTCGGCGACCGGACGCGGTTCACCCTGCTGTACCGACTGGTCCACTTCGGCGAGCGGAGCCCGAAGGCGTTGGCCGAGGCGCTCGGCGTGCCGGCGAACACGCTCCACTACCACCTCAACAAGCTCGTCGACGCCGGCTTGGTCGAGAAGCGAAAGCGGACGAAAGCCGACGACGACGGGCTGTTTTCGTACTACCGCGCCACGTCGCTCGGCTCCGACATCCTCGAACACGGCGTCGAGGAGCTCATCCGGCGCGAGCGCGACTACCGGGACGCCTACGCGTCGGAGTAGCGGCGTCTCGGGCGGTCGCCGCGTCTTAGTTCTCGCCCCGTGACTGCCGAAGCCGCCGCCTATTTGGCGCTCGCTCGCACAGGCTGAAGCGATGTCCAATCTCCTCCCCGAGGAAGCACAGGAAAAGCTCGTCACCGTCTGCCGCACGGCCGTCGGCGACAGCCTCCGCTCGCTCACGTACTTCAGTCGCTTCGACTACGTGCAGGTGTACCTCCGCGAGGACCTCGAACAGGAGGCCGACCTGAACTCCTTTATCGGCAACGAGTGGCACGACTTCAAGATGACACAGGACGCCTACCGCGGGTCCGAACTCGGCGACTACGAGTACACGATTCGCGTGTTCGAAAACGGCTATCTCGTCCGAATCACCGTCGAGGACTTCGGCGTCTTCGTCACGACCGACGGCATCTCGATGCAGGACTTCGAGGCGCTGGCGGCCGCGACGACCGAGATTCTCGACGAGTGGGCCATCGAGGAGTAAGCGTCGGGCCCGGAACCGACCCCGTCAGTCCCAGAACGACTGGGTCCGGGCGTACTCGCGCTCCCGTTCGAGGATGTCGCGGTAGAAGTCGTCCTCGTCATCGCGGAGCTTGTTGATGATGCGCGCGGCGTTGTGCGGGCCGACCCCGCGGGCCGCGAGCGCGACGACCGCCCGCTTGCCGTGGGCCTGCACCAGACTCGCCGAGCGGTACGCCCGCTTCGTCAGTCGCTCCTGTTCGTCGTCTTTCTCCGGCGCGCGGACCGCTTTCACCGTCTCGTCGTCCCACGGGTTGAGCGCGGCGACGCGGGTCGCGCCGCACTCGGGGCACTCCACCGGCTCGCGGACGCGTTTGACCTTCGTCTTGCGGGTCCAGTCCTTGCAGTGGAGACACGCCAACAGCACGCGGTCGTTCTGAATCCGGTCCCGAACCGTCTCGATGACGCTGGCGTCGGCGTTCTCGGGGACGAGCAGGTCGGTGCCCGACCCGCGGCCGCCGGTGCCGATGGCGGTCGGTTCGCGGGCGACGGCGAGTTCCGCGTCGCCGTCGCGGAGGCGGCGGAGCAGTTCGACGGTCTCCTCGACGGCGAGGTCGGTGTGGAACACCTCGCGGACGGCCTCGTCGTAGACGGGCGTGTCCTCCAACGCGGCGAGGAGGCGGTCGCCGCCGAAGCGGCCCTTGCCCTGATAGCGCTTGAGCGCGCCGAACTTCGCGGCCACCTGCGCGAGCGTGAACTTCAGCGAGTCCGACCGCTTGAGCGCGAGTTCGAGCAGGGCCTCGACGTGGTCGGGGTCGGTCTCGCGGAGCACCTCGGCGAACGTCGTCGGGCGGACCTTTCCGGGCACGTCGAACTCGACGCGGTAGGGGTCGACCTCCATGCCGACCGAGGAGCCGGTCCGCTGGCCGATGAGCGCCGACAGGAGCCGCCCGAGGGTCTCGTTCACCCGGTGGCCGTACGGCGAGTTCAGCGTCACCTTCCGGGGCGAGCCTTCGAGGACGAGCCGGTTCGCGGTCGGAATCGGCGCGCCGGCCTCAACCTGTTTCTCGATGGGGCCGAGCGCCGACCGGACCGTGGCCTCGTCTGTCGGGTAGCGCATGGCGACGTCGCGGGCGACGGCCTCGCGGTCGGCCCCGGACTCGAACTGCGGCGCGGCCACGTCGCGGAGTTCGCCCACCTCGCCGGCGACCGGCGCGGGGACCGGAATCTCCGAGCCGACCCACGACGGCACCTCGCCGCCGGGGTCCTCGATGGGCGAGACGTTCACCCGCGCCTCCTCGTCGTCCACGTCGTTGACGCGCCACATCTCGCCGCGCTGGATGAACGTCGCGCCCGGCGCGGCGAAGTTGAGGACGAACTTCTCGTCGAGCGTCCCGATCTGCCGGCGCGAGGAGATGTCGTGGACGTCGTAGGTCTCCTCGTCGGGAATCATCGAGAGGTTGGCGTAGAAGTACTGCCACGTGCCGCCGGACTTCTCGAGGAGGTCCTTGTCCTCGTCGAGCCAGAGGAGGCGGTTCCCCGAAAGCTCGCGGACGACGGCGCGGAAGTCGTCCTCGGCGAGGTCGCGGAAGGGGTACGCCCGCGTGATAATCTCGTAGGCGCGGCGGGCCGACACGTCGCCGTAATCCATGACGACGCCGACGATTTGGTTGGCGACGGTGTCGAGGCTCCCGTGGTGGACGCGGGCGGGTTCGACCTCGCCGGAGACGGCCCGCCGGGCGATGGCGAGCGCTTCGAGCGTGTCGTCGGGGTGGTCGGTGACGACGGTCCCGCGGGAGACGACGCCCAAGCGGTGGCCCGCGCGACCGACCCGCTGGAGGAGCCGCGACACCTCGCGGGGGCTGTTGTACTGGACGACGTGGTCCACCCGACCCACGTCGATACCGAGTTCCATCGACGACGTGCAGATGAGCGCGTCCAGCTCGCCGGCCTTGAAGCGGTCTTCCACGTCGATGCGAACGTCCTTCGACAGCGAGCCGTGGTGGACCTCGATGGGGTCGCCGAGCGCCTTGAACCGCGAGCCGAGCGCCTCCGCGGTCTGTCTGGTGTTGACGAAGACGAGCACCGACTCGTGGTCGCGGACGATGTCCCGAATCGTCCGGACGTGGCTCGCTATCTCGGGGTCGGTGGCGAGTTTCCCGGCCAGCGCCTCGTCCTCGTTCGTCACCTCGGGGCGGACGACTTCGAACTCGACGCGGTTGTCCACGTCCACCTCGATGACCTCGAACGGGCGGTCACCGGTCAGGAACTTCCCGACCTCGTCGGGCGACCCGACCGTCGCCGAGAGGCCGATTCGCTGGAACGACCCGGCCAACTCGCGGAGCCGCTCCAGCCCGATTGTCAACTGCGCGCCGCGCTTGGCCGACGCGAGTTCGTGGACCTCGTCGACGACGACGTGGTGCACGTCCGAAAGCGCCGTTCTGAGCTTCTTCCCCGTGAGCATCGCCTGTAGCGTCTCGGGCGTCGTCACCAACACGTCCGGCGGGTCGTTGGCCTGCTTTTGGCGCTGGTACTGCGTGGTGTCGCCGTGGCGAACGTCGATGTCGATGTCGAGCCGTTCGCCCCACCAGTCGAGCCGCTCGCGCATGTCCCGGTTCAGCGCCCGAAGCGGGGTGATGTAGAGCGCCGAAATCCCGAATCGGTCCTCGGCGTCGGCGATGGCCGAGAAGACCGGGAGCATCGCCGTCTCCGTCTTGCCGGTGCCCGTGGGCGCGATGATGAGACCGTGTTTCCCGTCCGAAAGCGGGGGAATCGCCCGGCGCTGGGGCTCTGTCGGCGTCGTGAATCCGCGCTCCGAGAGCGCGTTCCGAACGGGCGACGAGAGCGTCGCGAAGGCGTCCATTCCGGCGGCGGCCTCGCCGTCTGGCATCGCCCCAGCTAGCGGTTCGAGGCGATTAAGCGCACCGCTCGGGGCGGTCCCCACCGGGAGATTCATGTCGCACACGAATCAATTTCGGGCGTGTCCCCGAAACGAGTCTACTGGTCCGCGTTCCTCGTCTTCGGTCTCTGTGCCGCCATCGACATCGCGCTCGACGTTTTCGCGGGAGACGTGGGCATCAACACGGCGGCGGCGACCGCGGGCGTGCTCGCAGTCGGCTACGCGTCGGTCGTCGCCCTCCGCGACCCCGAACGCGCCCGAGTCCCGTCGGACTGGGGCCCGCTCGTCTACCTCGTCATCGTCGGCGCGGCGCTCTACGCGTTCGGCGTCGCGCTCCAACTGTACTCGGTGGTGACGTGACGCCCGAGCGGTCCTTTTGGCTGTCGCAGGCGGGCTTCACCGCCGGGAACCTCTTCATCGTTCTCGGCAATCAGTGGGGCGACCTCGCGGCGTGGCAACTGGTCTTCGCGGCGGTGCTGGTGCTTTCGACCCTCTGGTTCGTCGGCTACGCCGTGCAGGAACGAAAAAAAGGCGTCCCGGAGTTCTTCCGCGAGTGGACCGGCTGGCAACGACTCGCCCGCGTGGCCGCCGTCGCCGTGTTCGTTCTCGGCACTCTCACGTTCGGTTTCGGCTCGGGGCTGTTCTGACGACCGAGGCCATCCCGGCGACTGCGGCGACCGCGACCACCGCCCCTGCTACTCAGACGTTCCGGTAGTCGCCCAGCCGCGTCCCGTCGAGCAGGTAGGCCTCCCCGTTCGCGAGGCCGTCGGGCAGGAACGGCGAGAGAAAGCCCTGTCCGGCGACGTTGACCCACGTCCCGCCCGAGGTGTCGTTGAACGCCGGGAACACCACGAGTTCGGCGTCTGCTCGCGCCACCTCCGCGGGGGCGACCTCGTAGTGTTCCGCGAACACCGCGGGCGCGAGGGAGCCGCGGAGCCAGACGCGCTCTTTCCGCGCGCCGCCGACCTCGTCTTCCAGCCTGACCGCCGGGTGTTCGTGGGCCGAACAGACCACGTCGGCGGCGAGCACCTCCCGCGAGGGCCACGTGTGGCCGTGGCAGAAGCCCACGTCGCCGAGGCGGACGCCAGCGGGGTCGGTCACCTCCACGTCGTCGCCGAAGAAGTCCGCGAGGCCGCCGTCGTGGTTGCCGGGGACGACCGTCAGTTCCGCGCGGTCGGCCACGGCGGCCGCGAGGGCGCGCAGTTCCTCGGCCTCGTCTCCCTTCTGGTCGCCGATGCGGTGGCCGAGGTCGCCGAGGACGACCAGTCGGTCGGCGTCGGTCCGGTCGAGAAGCGACAGCAGGCGCTCGCGGCGGACCGCGGCCTTCGACGGGAGTTCCACCCCGCGTTCGTACCGCAGGCCGGCCTCGATGCCGGCGTGGTAGTCGGCGACGACGAGCGAGCGCTCGGGGAACCCGCGTCTGCTCGTCTCCGCCACCGCGGCGGGATGACCGGGAATCGGTTCGACGAGCGGTCCGGACACGGCCTCAGATGGCCTTCAGCACGCCGTCCTGCGGCTCGTAGCACCGACCGCCGAGGAGCGCCTCTTGGATGGCGTCCTCGACCGCGCCGGGGTCCGCGCCGTACTCGTCGACGACGGCGGCGACGACCTCGTCGTGGTCCGCGCCGTCGCCCCCGTCGAGGTCGTCCATGGCGTCCACGACGACCGATTCGAGGTCGATGTCCTCGGCGGCGTCGTCGGCGTCGGCCTCGGTCTCGTCTTCGTCCCCGGCCGACGCCGCGTCGGGCGTCGGCTCGGGTTCGGGTTCAGGCTCGGACTCGACCGCCGGTTCGGGTTCCGCGGCGGCGTCGGCCGCGGGTTCCGGTTCCGGTTCGGCGTCGGCGGGCTCGTCTTCGAGCTGTTCGGTGAGGTCGTCCGCGTCGGGCACGTCGATGTCCGCCTCGCCGGCGGGGTCGACGTCCGCGCCGGAGGTGAACTCCGTGCCGAACTCGGACTCGATTTCGGCTCGCTCGTCCTCGTCGAGTTCGTACATCCCGTCGGGGTCGACCGAGTCGGTCGAATCGGTCGCCTCCGCCTCTGGTTCTGGGTCGTCGAAGTCGCCGAGGGTTCCGCCTTCCGAACCGTCGAACGACTCGGTGTCGGTCGCGCCCGCGTCGGGGGCGTCGTCGTCGAAGTCGCCGAGCGTGCCGTCGTCGGCACCGGCGTCGAAGCCGGGCTCCGAATCGGCGTCAAGCGAGTCGGTCGCCGGTTCGGGTTCGGACGTGAGGTCGGGTTCCGCGTCAGGTTCCGACTCGGACTCGGCATCGACCGTCGCGGACGGCTCGCTCTCAGTCGTGGCCGTCGTCTCGGCGGCGACCGGCTCGGGGTCGGTTTCCGCGACGGGTTCGGATTCAGGTTCTGTGACGGGCTCGGATTCAGACTCCGGCTCGACGGCGTCGGACTCGGCACCGTCGGCGGGTTCCGGACCCGCGTCGGGCGTTGCAGTCGGTTCGGAATCGGATTCGGTCTCGAACTCGTCCGGGTCGGCTTCCGCCTCGACAGCGTCGGGCTCCGGATCGCCGAGTTCGTCGCCGTCGTCAGCGTCCGCGTCGCCGACCTCGATATCGACGCTGTCGGCCGGTTCGAGGTCGAGTTCGGGGAGCGGGCCGAGCACCGCGTCGCCGCCGTCGCCGGGGGCGACGTCGAGGGAGTCCACCTGGTCGCGGTCGCCCGCGACGAGTTCGAGCGCCTGCACGGCGACTTCGCGCAGGGCTTCGAGATAGGTTCGGGTCGTCCCGTAGTGGTCGATTGCGCGGGGGACGCCCGCCGCGAGCGTCGAGTCGACGCCGCGGGCTTCGAGCGCGCGGGTCAGGTCGTCGCCGCGGTAGGGCATCGACAGCGCCTCGTCGAACACCGCGATGCGTCGGAGGGTCGCCTCGGCGGCCGAGACGATCCAGCGGTCGCGCACGTCGGCGTCGACGGTGTTGACGCTCTCGGGGCGGACCGAGGAGTAGACCACGTCGGCGTCGTCCGGCTCGTACGTCCGGGCCTTCCCCGCGAGCGAGACGAACGCCGGGGGCGTCGCCGCGTCGAGGTAGGCCATCGGTTCGGGCTGGTACTGGCCGGCGTAGGTGACGAACGCGCCCGTCGGGTCCGCAATGCGCCCGCGGAGCACCTCGTCGTTGACGTGTTCGACCTCGGTGAGCACGCCGGCGACGAACGTCCGGTTGAGTCGCGCGCCGGTGGGCGTGACCACGTAGTTCGGCGCGCGCTCCTCGTCGCTCTCGGAGTACGAAAGCGACGCGTCGTCGAACTCGGCGGCGAAGACGCGGTAGGCGATTTCCCGCGTGCCGACGACCGGCGAGGCGCTCATGCGCGCACCTCCGTGAGGAGGGCGGCCGCGCGTTCGGCCGGGTCGTCGTCGGTCTCCTCGAACTCGTCGGCTTCGAGGTTCGCGCCGTACTCGTCAACCGAGAGGTTCCCGCGGACGCGGTACTCGCGGCCGACGAGCGTGTCGGCGATGTCCTCGGCGACGACCTCCTTGTCCATCGCCTCGCGGGCGGCCTCCATCGCGTCGGCCATCGTCCCGCCGTAGATCTCTTCGGTGAGGTCGCGGTCGAGGATGGCGGTCACCGTGCCGGTGCCGTCGTCGAGAATCGCCTTCACGCGCATGTCGTCCTCGCCGTCGACCTCGCCGTGCTGTCGGCACTGGCCGTTCTGAACGACGCGGCTACAGTCGGGACAGCGCTCGATGAGCCCGGAGCCGTCGCGCACTTCGAGGACGTTCCCGAGCACTTCCACGTCGAACATCCCGCCGGCGTCGACGGCCTCGCCGACTTTCAGTCGCGGCGCGGAGTCCGTCACGGAAACGGGGTCGTCGAGCACTTCGAGCGATGTGAACTCCGAGAGGTTCACCTGCGGCACGCCGCGGAACTCCCGGACGTACACGTCCGACAGGCGGAGGCTCGCGCCCTCCTCCACGTCGGGGCGGGGTGCCCAGTCGGTGAAGGGAAGCCGTCCCGTCTCGTCGGCGACGACGCCCGAGAGGATGGTCGTCTCGCCGTTTCGTCCGTCGATGGTGCGCGAGTCGACTTCGAGGACGCGGACCTCGACGGTTCGGCCGCGGTCGCCGGCCTGCAGGTCGATGAGGTCGGCCTCGCCGCCGATGCGGTCGTCGTAGGGCGTCTCGACCGTCTCGGACTCCACGCCGACCGTCGAGGACGCGCCGATGTTCAGTTCGGGCTTGCCGTCCCACTCGCGGACGCCGGCGTTACCGATGACGACGGAGTCGCCCGGTTCGAAGCCGAAGTCCTGCCACGCGGTGTAGGAGATGACGCCGGACTCGTCGGCGAGTTCCCCCTCACGGATGGTCTGTTCGTCGCCCTGATAGACGATAGAACGGGTGCCCACGGTGAGCACGCGAACCGTCACCGAGACGTTGCCGCCGTCGGGGTCGATGTCGGCGATTCGCTTCGTCGAGGGCGCGCCGTCGCTCCCGCCGGAGCTTCCGCCGCCGTGTTTGCGGCGGACGCTCTGTTTCGCCTCGTCGAGCGGGACGCTGTACTGCAGCAGGTTCTGCAGGTCGGATTTGACCTCCTCTTTGTCGACACCGAGGGCGGAGGCGAGCTCCTCGGCATGCTGGTCGAGTTCCATCGAGTCGGGATTCGCCCCCGTCGGATAAAAAGTGTTGCCGGGCGGCCGGGCGACCGGCCGCGGGCGAATCACTAAGTGTTCGCGTGCCAGTTAGACTCGTATGTCGAACGACGAGGCCCCGGAGGCCGCCGACGCCGACGAGGACGTCTCTTTCTCGGTGACCATCGAGGACGGGTGGACGACCATCGTGATGGAAGGCGACAAAGACACCGCAGTCGTCGTCCGCTCGGCGTCCGGCGAGCGAATCTACCTCCCGCCGGAGGGGTTCGACGCCGAGGCGGCGACCGACAGCGCGTACCAGCCGTCGGACAGCCCCTACCAGTCGGCGTACGACTCGCCGTACCAGTCGGTCCAGACCGACGACTCGCCGTACCAGTCCGCCCGCGGCACGATGCCGCGAGAGGGGATGGTCCCGACCCGCGGCGGCTACCGGATTCGCCACCCCGAGCCGGTGACCGACGTGCGACTCCTCCGCTGAACGCGGGTCGCTCCCCCCGTTCTCCCCGCCGAGCGCCGCCCCTCGCTTCTGACGCCGCCCGTTGTCCTGTTCAGTTCGCGTCCGACTCGGCGGCGTCCGCGTCGGCGTCCGCGGTCACTTCGTTCTCCGCGCCGGCCGAGGGGTCGGCGTCGTCGTCGAGGATGCTGTGGTAGTAGTCGACCGTCTCGTCGACGACGCGGTCCCACGTGTACGGTTCGTACTCCGGTTTCCCCTCCAGCGAGAGGCCGTACTCGATACCGTCGGCGATAGAGCGCGAGTCGGGTTCGACCTCGATGACGCAGTCCTCGGGGAGGACCTCCGCCGCGCCGCTCTCGGTGGCGACGACGCGCGTGCCGGTCGAGAGCGCCTCGACGATGGTGATGCCGAACGGCTCTGACAGCGACGGCGAGACGAACAGGTCCGCGGAGGCGTAGTAGTCACCGAGCGCCTCCTCGGGGACGTAGCCGGCCCACTTGATGCGGTCTTCGACGCCGAGCAGTTCGGCGAAGCGCTTGAGTTGGGCGGTGAGGTGGCCCGACCCGCCCATGACGAGCGTCACGTCGTCGCGGGCGAGTTTCTCCATCGCGTAGACGAGGTGCGAGATGCCCTTCTGGTCGGTGTGGCGGCCGACGAAAAACAGCATCTTCCCGTCGATGCCGAGCTCCGCCTTGAGGTCGCGGCCCGTCGTCTCGCACTCCGAAAAGCCGTTGTAGATGACGTGGCAGTCGCCGCCGTACTCCCGTTTGACCTTGTCCGCGAGGAGTTCGCTCACCGCGAGCAGGTGGTCGCAGCGCTCGGCGATGCGGCGCTCGGTCTCGACCTCCCGCTGCGGCGGGTCGATGTTGCGGTCGGACGAAAGCGAGTGGAACGTGGTCACCCACTCCACGTCCTCGTTGTTCGACTTCGCGCGCGACCCCGGGCCGTAGCCGAACCAGTCGTGCGTGTGGACGATGTCGGCGTCGGCCGCGCGCTCCGCGAACGTCGACCCCAGCCGCCCGATGCGCGTGATGATGTCGCCCTCGCCCGTCGGGACGCCCACGATTCCATCGCGGTCCGGCGCGTACTCGGCCGGAAGCACGAGTTCGATGTCCACGTCCTCCCGCTCTTCGAGACGTTCGAACATCTCGCCGACGTGCGTGTCGAGCCCGCCGCTGACGTTCGGCGGAAACCCCCACCCCAGCATCAGGACCTTGGCAGTCATAGATGACACAATGTACCACAGATGCCTATTTAATTCCTGTCCGGCAATACTCCGGCGACGACCCACCGAAAGGCGTTTTCGCCGCGGCGACGACCCGCGAGTATGCACGTCCACGTCAACGCCGCCGCGAGTCTCGACGGCAAGCTCTCCTCGCGCCGCCGCGAGCAGGTGCGGATAAGCGGCGACGACGACTTCGCCCGCGTGGACGAGATTCGCGCGGCCGCCGACGCCGTCGCCGTCGGCGTCGGGACCGTCCTCGCCGACGACCCGCACCTCACGCTCGACGACCCCGACCTCGTCACCGCCCGCGAGGACCGAGGCGACTCGCCGCACCCCGCCCGCGTCGTTGCTGACTCGCGCGCTCGGACCCCGACCGACGCCCGGGTTCTGGACGACGCGGCGACGACCTACGTGCTCGTCTCCGAAGCCGCGCCCGACGCCCGCCGCGACGCGCTCGAATCCGCCGGCGCGGAACTCGTCGTCGCGGGCGAAAAGCGGGTGTCGCTCCCCGACGCCCTCGGCGCGCTCGAATCGCGCGGCGTCGACCGACTCATGGTCGAGGGCGGCGGCGAACTCATCTTCTCGCTGTTCGAGGCCGGCCTCGTCGACGAACTCACGCTCTACGTCGGCTCGATGGTCATCGGCGGCCGCGACGCGCCGACCCTCGCCGACGGGGAGGGCTTCGTCGCCGACTTCCCCCGACTGTCGCTCCGCGGTGTCGAGCGCGTCGACGACGGGGTGCTCCTGACCTACGACTGCTGAGCCTCGTTCCTCGAATCCGGCCGATTTCGCCGCGAGCGCGGAGCTTCGCGGTCGTGCGCCGTCACGCAAACAGGCGCAATGGGTAAGAGTGTCGCGCCGATACGTGGAGACATGAGCACTCCGAAGACAACCGATGCGCCCGTCCACATCGAGAGTTCGGACGAACTCGACGAACTCATCGCCGACAGCGGGGTCGTCCTCGTGGACTACCACGCCGAGTGGTGCGGCCCGTGTAAGATGCTCGAACCCACCGTGAAGGAAATCGCCGAGGAGACCGACGCCGTCGTCGCCAAGGTCGACATCGACGAACTCCAAGAGCTGGCCCGCGAACAGGGGATTCGAAGCGTCCCGACCCTGCAGTTCTACGCCGGCGGCGAGCAGGTGAAGGAGGTCATCGGCGTCCAGAGCAAAGAGGACCTCGTCGACATCATCGAAGCCGCCGCGTAAGCGGGCGTCCGCTTCGCTCGGTTCGATTCTCTGTTTATCTATCACGGCGAGCGACGGCGCGCGCTCCGGGCGTCGTCGCTCGTGGGGACGGTTCGGTCGAAAAGCGGAGTCAGAAGGCGGCTCAGAAGGGCGCGTCGGACACGTCGGGTTCGAACCCCGCGCCCGGGTCGTCGTCGTAGAAGCCGCCGGTCGAGGCGTGGACCGCGTCTATCTCCTCGAACTCGGCGACCATGCGCGCCTTCAACGCCTGAATCGTCATCGGCGAGATGCCGCAGCCGGAACACGCGCCGGTGAGGGAGATCCACACTTCGCCGGTCTCGTCGTCGATGGCCTCGATACCCGCGTCGCCGCCGTGCATCTCTATCTGGGGGAAGTTCCGCCGCATGAACAGGTCGAGCCGTTCTTCGAGGGACTTCTCCGACGTCTGCGAACTCATACCGAGACGTGGGGTGCGGGCGAGCATAACGATTGCTCCGAACGAGGTCGCGGCGAATTTCGCGAGACGCTGTCGGGTGAGTCGGTCGGCGAGGGCTTTTTACCACGGAGAGAGTATCGGAACCTATGATTTCACTCGACGAGGCAGTCACGGCCCGCCTGGAATCTCACGGCGCGCGGTTCGAGGTGCTCATCGACCCCGACGCGGCGCTCTCGATAAAGCGCGGTGAGTTCGACGGCGACCTCGAAGAGGTCATCGCCGCCGAAGACGTGTTCGAGGACGCCTCCCGCGGCGACCGCCCCGCCGAGAACGACCTCGAAGAGGTCTTCGGGACGACCGACCCGCTGGAGATAATCCCCCAGGTCGTCAAGAAAGGGGAGATTCAGATCACGGCCGAACAGCGCCGCGAGATGCAAGAACAGAAGCGCAAGTCGCTCATCAACCGCATCGCGCGCAACGCGGTGAACCCGCAGATGAACGACTCGCCGCACCCGCCGGAGCGAATCGAGCGCGCGCTCGAAGAGGCCGGCTTCAAAATCGACCCGATGGAGCCGGTCGAGTCGCAGGTCGACGACGCCCTCGACGCGCTCCGACCCGTGTTGCCCATCAAGTTCGCCGAGGTCACCGTCGCCGTCCAACTCCCCGCCGAGTACGCCGGCAGCGGACAGGCGCAGATTCGGAGCTACGGCGACCTCGAACGCGAGGAGTGGCAGAACGACGGCTCGTGGGTCGGCGTCATCACGTTCCCCGCGGGGATGCAAAACGACTTCTACGACAAGGTGAACAACATCACGAGCGGCACGGCCGAGACGCGCATCGTCAAGGACGAAGACGAGCTCTGAGACGGGTCGGCACGGCCGAGACGCGAACGCGAACGCGAACTATCCCTTCTTGAAGCCGACGAGGAAGCCGCCGGAGAAGCCGGCGGAGACGGACAGCGTCGAGAGAATCGTCGAAATCCAGTCCGGCGGCGCGCCGCTCGCGGCGTCCTGCGTGGCGCTCACGAGGCCGCCGGTGAGGCGCTCCCAGTCGACGGTGATGATGCCCCGCGATTCGAGGAACTTGAACACGGCGAGTTCGAGGCCCACGATGACGGCGATGAGCTTCGCGATTTTCTTGGCCGCGAAGCCGATGATGCCGCCGATGACGGCCCCGCTCCCGAACTCGATGCCGAGCTGTTGGGGGTCGATGCTCAGTTGTAAGGGGTCCATACGGCGAACATCCCGCCTATCGGTATAAGTGATTTGTGGGGTGACTGTCGTCGTCGCCGAACTGTCAGGTCGCGGCCGGGCAACCTACAAGAGTCCCGGCGTCCAAACGCGGCCATGGAACGGGAGGTGACGGGACGCCATCTCGACGCGTGACCCCGGCCGAGCGGGGCTTAAGTGCCTCCGGCGGCTAGTACCGACTGACACAGTGCAGGCAACGTACCCCACAATCGAGGTGCGGCGATGAGTCGCGTCGTCGTCGCGAAGCGCGTCGACCGCGGAGACGCCGACCTCACGGAGATTTCCGACCTCGCCCGCGCCGCGGGCTACGAGGTCGTCGGCGAACTCACCCAGACCCGCGAGGAGGACGCCGCGTTCCACTTCGGGGAGGGGAAAGTCGGCGAGTTAGCGTCGCTCGTCGCTCGCGAGGACGCCGCCGCCGTCGTCTTCGACAACCGGCTGGGCCCCTACCAGACGTACAACATCGCCCAGAAGCTCCCCGACGACGCGGAGGTCATCGACCGCTTCACGCTCATCCTCGACATCTTCGGCCAGCGGGCGAACACCCGCAAGGCGCAGTTGCAGGTCGAACTCGCCGAACTCCGCTACGAACTGCCTCGCGCCGAGGCGAAGGCGTCGCTGGCGAAGCGCGACGAGCGCCCCGGCTTCATGGGCCTCGGCGAGTACGACGAGAGCCGCGAGCAGGACATCAAGGCCCAGATTTCGCGCATCAAGAACGAACTGGACGCCATCGCGGACAAGGAGGAGACCCGGCGCGAACAGCGCCGCGAGTCCGGCTTCGACCTCGTGGCCCTCGCGGGCTACACGAACGCCGGGAAGTCGACGCTGATGCAACGGCTCGCCGCCGACCTCGAAGTCGGCCAGAACGACGACCTCCACCCGGACCTCGACCCGACCGCGGAGACCCAGGACAAGCTGTTTACGACCCTCGGGACGACCACGCGCCGCGCCGAGACGGGCAAGCGAGACGTGCTTCTCACCGACACCGTCGGCTTCGTCTCGGACCTCCCCCACTGGCTCGTCGAGTCGTTCAAGTCCACGCTCGATTCGGTCTACCGGGCCGACCTCGTGTTGCTCGTCGTGGACGCCTCCGAGCCCGTCGAGGAGATGCGCGAGAAGCTCGTCACCAGCCACGACACGCTCTACGAGCGCAACGAAGCGCCCATCGTGACCGTGTTCAACAAGGTGGACAAGGTCGAACCGACGGAACTCGACGAAAAGCGCGCGGCGCTGTCGGCGCTCGCGCCCAACCCCGTCGCCGTCTCGGGGCTGACCGGCGAGAACGTCGAGGAACTGGCCGCCCGCGTCGAGGACGAACTCCCCGCGTGGGAGCGCGAGCGACTCCTGTTGCCGATGGCCGACGACACGATGAGTCTCGTCTCGTGGCTCTACGACCACGCCCACGTCGAGGCCGAGGAGTACGAGGGCGAGCAGGTCCACGTCGAGTTCGAGGCGCGCCCCGCAATCGTCGAGAAGGCGCGGGCGAAGGCCGCCGACCTCTCCGTGCCGGCCGACTCGGCGTGAGCGGCCCCGCCGCGTCGCACCCGCCACGCGTGGTCCGCCGCGGACCCGACCCGCCGATTCGCCTCAGTCGAGCGTCTCTTTTTCCTTCGTGACGACCTCCACGTCCGAGATGCGCGTTCCCGGATACTGGCCGTCGTCGTCTTTCTCCGCGGCTTTCACCATGTCCCAGACGACGTTGAGGCCGGTCGTCACGCCCTCTAACGCCTCCATCTCACAGCCCGTCTTGCCGGTCGTCCCGACCGTCACGGACAGCGTGACCGACTCGTCGGCCACCTCGAACTCGGTGTCGACGTTCGTGATGGGAATCTGGTGGCACATCGGAATCGTCTCCCACGTGTGTTTGACGGCCTGAATCGCGCCGATTCGGGCGGTCGCCAACACGTCGCCCTTCCCGATTTCGTCGTCGCGGATGGCCCGAACCGTCGAGGCGCTGAGGTGGATGGTCCCGCGGGCGACCGCCCGGCGGCGGCTGTCGGGCTTCGCGCCCACGTCGACCATCTGGACGTTGCCTTCCTCGTCAACGTGGGTCAGGTCGCTGTCGTCGCGGTCAACCGATTCGTTCGACTCCGCACCGGCGCGCTCGTCGCTCATGCTTCGTCACCTCGCAGGGCCGCGGGCAGTCGTTCCAAGAGGTCGGTGGCGACGAGGCCGCCGCCGAACGCCTCGGCGGCGAGGTCGCCCGCGCGGCCGTTTCCGTAGGCCGCGACGGCGGCCGCGTCGAGCGGGGGCAGGACGGCCGCGAGCGCGCCGGTCGCGCCCGCCAGCACGTCGCCGGTGCCGCCGACGGTCATGCCGGGGTTCCCGGTTCGGTTGACGCGGACCGCGTCGCCGTCCGAAACCACGTCGTACGCGCCCTTCACGAGGAGCGTGTGGCCGAGGTCGGCGGCGAACTCGCGGACGAGGTCGCTCCGGACCTCCCAGTCGGAGTCGGTCTCGCCGCCCATCTTCCGCAACTCGCCCTGATGGGGCGTACAGATGAGCGTCGCCTCGGTGTCCACGTCGGGGACGACCTGCAGGGCGTCGGCGTCGACGACGGCGGTCCCGTCGTAGGCGGCGAGGAACTCGCGAACCGCGGCGAGCGACTCGTCGGCGTCGCCGAGGCCGGGGCCGAAGACGACCGCGTCGCGGTCGGCGGCGAAATCGAGCAGGTCCGGGACGTGTTCGGGCGCGAGTCGGTCGCCCGAAAAGCCGCGGACGATGAGGTTCTCGGAGTAGCCCTGTACCTCGCGGGCGACGGCCTCGGGGCAGGCGACGCGGGCGAGGTCAGCGCCGGCTCTGAGGGCCGACTGCGCGGCGAGCGCGGGCGCGCCGGTGTACGGACCGCCGCCGACGACGAGCACGTCGCCGTGGTCGCCCTTGTGGCTCTGGGCGTCGCGGTCGAGCGCGAGGAGGTCGCCGGGACCGGTGAACAGCTCCGCGGCCTCGGGGATGCCGATGTCGGCGACGACGACCTCGCAGTCGAGGTCGCCGAGGCCGGGCTTGTCGTCGTGGAAGGTGACGACCCGGTCGGCGTCGACCGCGAGGCCCGCCGCGTCGCCCGTATCGGCGTCGACGCCGGAGGGCACGTCCACCGCGAGGACGGTCGCCGAGGAGTCGTTGATGGCGCGCGCGGCCGTCGCCTCGGGTTCGCGGAGCGCGCCGGTGACGCCGGTGCCGAGCATCGCGTCCACGACGAGGTCCGGGTCGCCGAGGTCGAAGCCGGCCGAGTCGGTGACGGTCCGGTGGTCGGCCTCGCCCGCGACGAGGGCGTCCCAGTTCTCGCGGGCGATGTCGGTCGAAATCGTCTCGGGGCGGCCGAGCAGGTGGACGGTCACGTCGTACGCCTTCAGGAACCGCGCGGCGACGAGGGCGTCGCCGCCGTTGTTGCCGCGCCCGGCGACGACTGCGACCGACGCGCCGGGGTCCGCGAGGTCGCGACACGCCCGCGCGACGGCGTTCCCGCTCGACTCCATGAGCTGTTTCCGCGGCACGCCGAGCGCCTCGGCGTTCAGGTCGACCGCGGCCATGCGTCGACTCGTAATCATACGCCCCCGTTTGCCCGGCGGCGCGTTAACACATGTGGTCGCGGGTCGGATTCGCAACGTTTGACACGGCGGCGGCTGAATCCGCGGTAGTGACTCGCCGCCTCTTCGGAACTCTCTGCGGACTCGTCTTCCTCGTCAACTTCGGCCGCGTCGCGTTCCCGCCGCTCGTCGAGACGCTCCAGACGCAGTTCTCGGTCGGCCCGGCGACCATCGGCGTCGTGACGAGCCTCGTCTGGCTCGGGACCGCCATCCCGCGCATCCCCGTCGGCTACCTCCTCACGCGCGTCTCGCGGTCGAAGGTCGTCCTCGGGTCGGGCACGCTCCTCGTCGCCGCCGCGGCGTTCACCGCGAGCGCGACGTCGGTGCTGACGCTCCAAATCGGCGCGTTCGGCCTCGGGCTCGCCTCGGGGGCGTACTTCGTCTCCGCGACCCCGCTCGTCGGCGAACTGTTCCCCGAGCGCGTCGGCCGCATGGTCGGCATCCACGGCGCGGCCAGTCAGGTCGCCGCCGTCGTCGCCGCGCCCGTCGTCGTCTTCATCCTCGCGTCGTACTCGTGGCGCGAGACGTTCTGGGTGCTGGCGGTCGCCGGCGCGCTCGTGACGCTCCTCCTCTACGCCGTCTCCCGCGACGGGAGCGCGGGGGCCGGCACGGGCGCGGACCGCGATTTCTCCGCCGCGCTCGGCCACTGGAAGCTCATTCTCACGGGCATCCTCCTCATCGCGCCCGCGGGGTTCGTCTGGCAGGGGCTTTTCAACTTCCTCGTGTCGTACATGACGCAGGCGAAGGCGTTCGACCCCGCCGCGGCGAGCACGATGCTCACCATCGTCTTCGCGGCGGGCGTCCCCGCGTTCTCGCTTTCGGGCCGCCTCGCCGACAACCTCCCGCACGTCCCGTACATCTTCGGCCTGCTCGTCGCCTTCATCGGCGCGCTCGTTGCCCTGACGTACGCGCAGGGCTTCGTCGCCGTCGCCGTCGTCGTCGCGGTGCTCGGCTACGTCGTCCACAGCCTGTTTCCCGCGCTGGACACGTTCATGCTCTCGTCGCTGCCGAGCGACGCCCGCGGGAGCGCCTACGCCGTCTTCAGCGGCGCGGCGCTCCTCTTGGAGGCCAACGGGAGCGGCGCGGTCGGCTTCCTGACCGAGGCGAACTACGCCTTCGAGGCCGTCTTCCGGACGCTCGCCGGCGGCCTCGCGGTGTTCGTCGCCGCGCTCGCCGTCCTCTACGCGGTGAACCGACTCCCCGGCGTCGACCGCACCGAGCCGTCGAGCGCCTGACCTCCCGAAACGGTTTACTTCCCGCACCGAAATGTCGATTGTATGTCAGGGTTGCTCCCGTCCGACGGGACCGTCGATTCGAGCGGTGAGGCCGACCCTCGGGTTCACTGGCTCGACGACGACGAGACGGCGCAACTCCTCGGCTGCCTCTCTTGTGACACCGCCCGCGACCTGCTGTCGTGTCTGCAGGACTCGCCGGCGACGGCGACCGAACTCTCGAAGCGGGTCGAGACCTCCGTCCAGAACGCCCGCCACCACCTCGGAAACCTCATCGAGGCCGACCTCGTCCGCGTCGCCGACACCCGCTACTCCGAGAAGGGCCGCGAGATGAAGGTGTACGCCGCCGCCGCGCCGTTCGTCGTCTGCGTCGGCGGCGACGGCGGGGACCGAGAGGCCTTCGCCGAGGCAATCGCCTCCTTCCTCGAATAGCGTCGGCGCGGTCCGCGTGCCGGCAGGCTCTCTCGCGAACGTTCAAGTGCGAGTCCGCGGCCACTCACCGACACCCCTATGGCCGTCGCAACTGGACCACAGAGCGTGACCTGGCAGGAGGTGTTCGGCCACCCGGAGGCGTACCCGGAGCAGGCCGACGGAATCGAGACCGCGATACAGACCGCCCGCGACGACGGCTTCGCCGTCGTGGAGGGCGCGTGCGGGACCGGCAAGACGATGCTCGCGCTCACCGCCGGCATCGACCTCGTCCGCGACCCCGACTCCGACTACGAGCGCGTCTTCGTCCTCACGAGCGTCAAGCAACAGCTCCGGCAGTTCGAGGCCGACCTCCGAACCATAAACGAGAACCTCCCGACCGACTGGAAGCCCGTCTCGGGGCTCACGCTCGTCGGCAAGTCCGACGTGTGTCCCTACAGCCGCGAGGGCCGCGGCGGCATCGACGACGCGACCGTCTACGACCGCTGTGAGGCCCTCCGCGACCGGACCCGCGGACTCGTCGGCGACGGCGGGCGGACCAGCGCCGAGGCGCTCGCCAAAGACGCCCGCGAGCAACAGACCGGCCTCCTCGACACCGGCTCGACGACCGCGGGGCCGGACTACCTCGAAACCGCGGGCGACCCGACGCCGTACCCGACGTCGATGCCGGAGTACGAGGACGTGGAGTACTGCCCGTTCTACGCGAACTTCCTCGCGGACCTCCCCGAGGACGGCGACCCAATCGAGGCCGTCCCCTTCGAGTTCGACGAGAAGGGACTCATCGGGACCGAGGACCTCGTCTCGCTGGCCGCGGGCGCGGGGTCGTGTCCCCACTCCGTGATGGGCGCGCTGTTGCCCCACGTCGAGGTCGTCGTCGGCAACTACTACCACGCGTTCGACCCGACGACCGTCGGCACGTTCACCGGCGCGCTCGTCGACGACTCGACGTTCGTCATCTGCGACGAGGCGCACATGCTCGAACCCCGCGTCCGCGACCTCGTCTCCGTCGGCGTCGGCGACCGGACGCTCCGCGACGCCGAAAGCGAGTTCACGCGCGTCATCCAGCCCGTGAAGTTCGACGACGCCGGCAAGTCCACCGTCGACGCCGACCTCGTCCGCGGGGAGCTACAGGAGGCCGACGTGACGCTCCGCGAACTGGAGGAGACCCGGGACTTCATCCGCGACCTCCGCGAGGAGCTCGACCGGCGCGTGACCGCGCACCTCGACCGCGAGTACGTCGGCTGGCGCGCCGACCTCACCGAACTCGACGACGAGGAGCTCCCGCTGCGCGACCCCGAGGACCCCGGCGTCGACGAACTCACCGAGTGGGCCGAGGAGAGCGGCCACGACGAGGGGACGTGGGTCCGCGCCGAGGCGACCGGCTCGGCGGTCGCCCGCATCCTCGACTCGGTGGAGGACGACGACAAGCGCCGGGCCGCGCCCGCGGCGGGGCGGGCGCTTTCGACGTGGGCCTACGCGGACCACGAGAAGCACTTCCGCGAAATCGAGCTCGAACGGACGTGGGACGAGATGGAGCCGCCGGAGTCGTGGCGGCGCGCGTACAACGCCCGGCTGTCGGTCCACAACTGCGTCCCCGGCGAGGCCATCGCCGAGCGCCTCGGCGACTTCGGCGGCGGCGTCCTCATGAGCGCGACGCTCGAACCCATCGACGTGTTCCGGCGCGTGACCGGCCTCGACGCCCTCGCCGACGACGGCCGCCCGGTGGCCGAGCGGACGTTCGGCCTCGGCTTCCCCGAGTCGAACCGCGCGAGCTTCGCCGTCGACGTGCCGAAGTTCACCCACAGCAACCGCGGGCCGCCCGGCGAGGAAAACGAGACGCGGCTCGCGTACACCGACGCCGCCGTCGAGGTGTGCGAGCGGTCGCCGGGGAACGTCCTCGTCGGGATGCCGAACTACGCCGAGGCGGAGTGGATGGCGGGCGCGCTCGAAGCCCGCGTCGACAAGCCCGTGCTCCTCGACGAGTCGTCCGACGACGGGGCCACGGAGCGGCTCAAGCGCGATTTCTTCGGCGGCGAGGGGAAGGTGCTCGTGACGAGCCTCCGCGGCACGCTCACCGAGGGCGTCGACTACAGCGGCGACAAGCTCTCGGCGGCCGTCGTCTGCGGCGTCCCGCTCATCAACACGTCGTCGCCGCGGACCCGCGCGGTGAAGACGGCCTACGACCGCGAGTTCGGGAACGGGTTCGAGACGGCCCTGACCGTCCCCGCGGTCAGAAAGGCGCGACAGGCCATCGGGCGCGTCATCCGCGGCACCGACGAGGTCGGCGTCCGCGTCTTCGTCGACGCCCGGTACGCCCGCGACTCGTGGAACGGCGTCCGCGACTACCTGCCGGAACAGGAGCGCGAGGAGTTCAGACCCGTCAGTCCGGACATGCTCGGCTTCGGTCTCGACCGGTTCTGGTCGTCGGTCGAGTAGTCGCGGGTGGGCCGCGTCGCGGCCGGCGTGCCGAGTGCCAGACGTGTCGTCAGGAGAGCGTCAGCGTTCGTCGTCCCACGCGTCCCGGCAGTCGTCGTCGCAGAAGTGCCGCGCCTGCACAGTGTCGTCTTCGACCCACGTGACGACGCGGTGTGTCGGGTTGTTGGCAATCGGCTCCCCGCACGTCGCGCAGGTCGGGGCGTCTTCTGGGTCTACGTTTGCTTCCAAATCGGACGTGGGATCGACCATCGACACCCAGATGGCGGTCCCGGGCACTTCAACCCGTCTCCGCCGGCAGAAGTCGCCCGACAGCCCGACCGATGCCGCGAAACTGAGGAATCCACACCTGCGCGTCGGTGTTCGCGGCTATGTATCACTCCGTACTCCCACTTGGTGCAACGTTTTGTAACCCACGGATATTGTCAATGACTACCACACTTAGTGAAGGTTATGTAATCACGGTCGCGTTTGTCTACGTGACGGCGAATGTCCGAACTGCCCGCATCTCAGAACTCGGTTGCAGGGACCGCTGACCGCGCCGGCGCGGATACCACCGGGGATTGCCTCCTCCATAGCGTCGTCGTCACCTATCGAGGGAGCCCGGACCAAGTGACCGTCTACCCCCGGCGCGACAGTTGTCGCGACCAGATGGAGGCGTGGCTGACCGCCGACGCCGACGCGTTCGTCTCGCTCGACGAGATGTGCTGAGTCGACGCCGGCCCGGTCGCCGCGAAACCGACGAGCGTCGTCGCCGCCGCGAGCCCCCTCCGACGCCGGGTCGACTCAGCCGACGAACTCGGCGTCGGACAGCGTCTTTTGTACCGCCTCTTCGCCCACTGCCGCCGCCAGCGCTTCGAATCCCTGCCGCTCGGCGCGGTCGCGGGCGTTCGCCACCAGCCGCGAGACGATGAACTCCGGCGTGGACTTGCCGACCGTCCCGAACCGCGGCTGGTAGTCCACGCGCAGTTCCAGCTCGTCGGTCAGCCCCTCGGCGAAGATGCCGTCGATGCGGGCCTCCGGCGGGAGCGGGCTCAGCTCGTCCGCGAGGTGCGTGACGTAGACGCCGAAGGCGTCGCGCTCGACGGTGAGGTTCACCAGTCCGTTGAGCAGGTCGGCCGCGCGACCCGGTTCGGTGATGGCCTCGAACTCGTCGACGAGCATCAGCGTCCGCCCGCCGCCCGAAAGCGGCGGAACGATGGACTTGAGCGTCGATTCGAGCACGCCCGCGTTGAAGCTCGCGTGCCGGCGGTGGAACACGACCGAGTCGAACCGGCCGACGACCGCCGACTCGGCGGGGACGGGAAGCCCCATCGACGCGAGGATGGCGACCTGCGAGAGCGTCTCCAGAAGCGTCGTCTTCCCGCCGCTGTTGGCCCCCGTGAGGACCGACACGCGGTCGCCGACCGGCGGCGTCGGTCCGCCGGCGCACGCGAGTTCGTGGTCGCCGACGGCGTAGGAGACGGGCTGTGGGTCGTCGAGAAAGAGGTTTCGCGCGCCGCAGACCGCCAGCCCGGTCTCGGCGATGTCCGGCGGCGTCAGGTCGTACTCGTTTGCGAACCGCGCGAGCGACAGCGACAGCGCCACCTCGTCGACGGCCTCGACCGCGAGGTCGACGTCGTCGCGGGCGGCCCAGATGCGGTCCCGAAGCTCCTCGGCGACGGTCTCCTCGCGGGCGGCGACGTCGGCTTCGAGGTCCTCGACGAGCGCCCGGAGCGACGCGCTCACGAAGTCGGTCGCGTCGCGGGCGTCCTCGGCGGCGACCGACTCGACCTCGCCGCGCGAGAGGTCGGTCTCCTGTGCGACGTACTGGACGAACGCGGCGCGGAAGTCGTCCAGCGAGCGGACGCCCCGCGACTGGATGGTTTCGAGCACGTCGAACGAGCCGGATTGGAGTTCGTTCGCGGTGTCGAGCCGGCTCCGCAGGCTGTCGAGGCGGTCGTCGGCGCCCGCGGCGACCGAGCCGTCCTTATCGACGTAGCCGAGCGCCCCGAGCGCGTCGCGGAGGGCGTCGGGGTCGGCCTCCGCCAGCGCGTCGAACGGCTCGCCGCGGAGGCCGGCCTCCCGGAGTTCGAGCGCGGCGCGGACGGCGGCGCGCTCGGTCTCGCCGGCCTCGTCGTAGTCGCGGAACGCCTCCTCGACGGCGTCGCGGGCGTCGCCGTCGAGGTCGGCCCACGCCTCCCGCGCCGCGAGGATGCGGTCGAGGCGGTCGCGCCGGGCCCCGACGGTCGGAAGCGGCGTCAACACGCGGATGCGGTCGGCGGCGTGTTCGGTCAGCGCGCGGTCGCTGGCGAGCGACAGCAGGTCGTCGTACACGTCGCGGGCGTCCCGGGTCGCCAGCGCGTCGATGCCGTCCTGCCCGTCGGCCCGGCGGAGGATGCGAACCGCCCGCCCGCGGGTGACGCCGGCGTCGACGAGCGCCCGCACGTCGGCCGACTCGATGGCTGCGACCGCCCCCTCCCTGCCGAGCGCCGATTCGAGTCGGTCCGAGGTCTTCGGGCCGACGCCCCAGTAGTCTTCGAGTCGCATACCGGGGGCGTCTCACCGGGCGCTCTTAGGTCCATCCGTCGGACGGTGCCGCCGCTGTTCGAGGGTGGCCCGCGAAGAAAATTCAGTACGAGGGTGCGCGTTGGTCGGTGTCCGTGCCAGCCGTCTCGTCGGACTGAAGCAGGTGTCGGCCGGGTACCCCCTCCGCGTCGCGGTCGAGGTCCCGGGCCGCACAGACCGCGAGCGCGGTCGTGAGCGTCCGGACGGCGCGCTCGTGGTCGGCGCGGCAGTCCCGGAGGGCCATCGGGCCGATTCCCAGTCGGTTGTACGGTTCGAGGTCGGCGCTCGTGAGCACCCCGCGGTCGCGGTAGTCTGTGGCGATTTCCACGAGCAGCGAGTGGACGTGGATGAGCTCGTTTTTCTTCATGAGTTGCACGTATGTGCTCATCGGGGGTAAATGGCGCGGTGAAGCGTGTTTTTGGTCTTGTATCTGCATCGGGGAGAAATGAATGTACGAGCCGGGGATACGAACGAAACACCCGTCGCTCGTCGGGCGATTTCGCGGAAAGGGAGTTGGGGTTTGGGCAGGGACACGTCCCCAGGGCGGAGAGAGAGGGGGTGGGTTGTCGATTCCACCGTGGGGCCGTGCGGGCACGACGAGTGACCCGGGCAGGTCACTGTGGCCGTATAGTGGAATGGAACGGTCAGTAGTAATTCACGGCCCTACGTGGTTAGGTCCGACTCGGGGCGACCGAGAAACGCACAAGTCGGTGGGGGTTAGAGTCGGGGTATGCACGCACGACGGGACGCCGATTCGCGGGGGGGTCGAGAGGGATGACCGACGGGTCTCGGCGGTCGGTCGGCGAGCCGTCGGCGACCGAGCGCGAACTGCGCCAGCGGCTCGACATCCTCGCGACGTTCAACGAGGTCGTCGCTGACGTGAACGAGATAATCGTCGACGCCGCCGAGCGCGAGGACATCGAGCGGCAGGTCTGCGAGCGACTCGTCCAGACCGGCGAACTCCGGTTCGCGTGGGTCGGCGTCGTCGACGAGACGACGGGCGACGTGGAGCCGACCGCGTGGGCCGGCGTCGAAGACGGCTACCTCGACGAGATAGACGTGTCGGTGTCGGCGGAGCGCCCCGAGGGAGGCGGCCCCGTCGGCCGGGCGGTCCGGTCGAACGCGGTGCAGGCGACCCAGAGCGTCGCCGACGACCCGGCGTTCGGGGCGTTCCGGGGACCGGCGCTCGAACGCGGCTACCGCTCTGCGGCGTCGGTCCCGCTCGTCTACGACGACGCGCGCTACGGCGTGCTCACGATGTACGCCGAGCACGAGCGGGCGTTCACCGCCGAGCTCGCCGAGCCGATTTCGAACCTCGGCCACGCCGTCGCCCACGGCATCGACACCCGCGTCCGCCGGGAGCGCGAGCGCGAACTCGAACGCCGCGAGCAGGCGTTTTCGCGCATCGTCGAGAACATCGAGGAGTACGCGCTGTTCCGGCTCGACGCCTCGGGGCGCGTCGAGAGCTGGAACCGCGGCGCGGCGGCCATCAAGGGCTACGACACGGAGGAGATACTCGGGGAGCACATCGAGACGTTCTACACCGACGAAGACGCCGAAGCCGGCCTGCCGGAGCGCCTCCTCGACCGGGCGCGGACCGAGGGCCGGGTCGAAAACGAGGGGTGGCGGGTCCGAGCCGACGGCACCCGCTTTTGGGCGTCTGTCACCATCACCGCCCTGACCGACGACGCCGGCGAGGTCATCGGCTTCGCCAAGGTGACCCGCGACATGACCGACCGGAAGCGCCGCGAGCGGCAACTGGACGCGGTGTTCAACAGCACCTTCCAGCACATCGGGCTGGTCGACCCCGACGGGACGGTCCTCCGGGTGAACGACGCCGCGCTCGACCTCGTCGACGCCGACCGCGACGACATCGTCGGGCTTCGAGCGTGGGAGACGCCGTGGTGGCGCGGCCACGACGAGCGCGTCGCCGACCTCCGGGCGGACCTCGACCGCGCGGCCGACGGGGAGTTCGTCCGCCACGAGGTCGAAATCGACCGCGATAACACCGGCCGGCCGGTCGTCGTCGATTTCTCCGTCACGCCGGTCCACGACGACGAGGGCGAGGTGTCGTTTCTGGTCCTCGAAGGCCACGACATCACCGCCCGCAAGGAGCGAGAGCGTGCGCTCCGCCGCGAACAGGAGCGACTGGAGTTCGTGAACCGCATCATCCGCCACAACCTCCTCAACGGGCTGAACGTGGTCGGCGCGCGGGCGGACATCGTCGAGGACTTCGTGGACGACGCGGGGCTGACCCACCTCGAAACGATACAGGGTCGCGTCCGCGAGATGACCGAACTCGTCGGGACGATGCGGACGTTCATGAAGGTCATCGTCGAGCGCGAGTCCCACGAGTTCCGCCCGCGGCGAATCGACGAGGCGGTCGACCACGGCGTGGAGTCGCTCCGGCGGGAGTCCGACGCCGCGAGCGTCACGGTCGGGCGACTGCCGGCCATCTCGGTCGTCGCCGACGACCTGCTGGACGAGGTCGTCGAGCACCTGCTGAAAAACGCCGTCCAGCACAACGACAAGCCGAACCCCGCGGTCGAAGTCGAGGTTGCCGCCGGCGACGACGTGGTCGAACTCCGCGTCTCCGACAACGGGCCGGGCGTCCCCGACGAGGAGAAACACCGCATCGTCGACCAGCGCATCGAGGACCTGTCGAACCCGGGCAACGGCTTCGGCCTGTTTCTGGTCCGGGAAATCGTCGAGAGCTACGGCGGGGCGGTCGGAATCGAGGACAACGACCGCGGCGGGGCCACGTTCGTCGTCACGCTCCCGCGAGCGTGAGTTCGGCCCGCGTTCACCCCGCCTTCGGCGGCGGAGACCGACCGTCGGAGACCGGCGATTCGGGTCGCCGTACCGCCTAAATTCCACCTTCTGCGATGGGCAGATATATTACTGTTCGCCGTTACTGTGTGCTCGATACGATGGTCACCGAACGCTCGGCGCGCGAGAGCCCCGACCAGCGGGCCGCCGAGCAGGTCGTCCTCGTGGTCGACGACGACGAGGACCTCGCGGACACCTGCCGGTACTGGCTCGACGGCGAGCGGTTCGCCGTCGAGACCGCATACGGCGGAGAAGAAGCCCTCCGCCGGCTCGACGACACAGTCGACGTCGTCCTCCTCGACCGCCGGATGCCGAACGTCACGGGAGACGACGTGCTCGAAGAGATTCGCGAGCGCGGCCTCGACTGCCGCGTGGCGATGATGACCGCGGTCGAGCCCGACACCGACATCGTCGACATGCCGTTCGACGCCTACCTCGTCAAACCCGTCTCCGAGTCGGAGGTCAAAGAGACGGTCGAGGAACTGCTCGTACGGTCGGGGTTCGAGTCCGAGGTCCGCGAGTACTTCGCGCTCGAATCCACCGAGGCGGCGCTCGACAGCCGCGACGTGGAGGAGCTCCGCGAGCCGGAGGCGCTGTCCGACCTGCGCAGCCGCTTGGAGGCGGTGCGGGCCGAACACGAGGCGGCGATTCGAAACCGCGAGGCGCAGCTCGACCGCCTGAACCGGACCAACGAGCTCCTCCGCGACGTCGACCGGGCGCTCATCGACGCGCGCACCCGCGACGAAATCGAACAGACCGTCTGCGACGCGGTCGCGAGCGCCCACGAGGCCGCGTTCGTCCTCAGGCGCACCGCCGCGGGGTCGCTCCGGTGTACCGCGGCGGCGGGCCACGGCCTCGACCCCTCGGGCGTCGACCTCGCGTTCGTCGACGAGGCGTTCGGCATCGACGGGACGGTCGAAGACGGCTTCGTCTTCGAGGACGTCTCGGAGGCGCACCGCGCGGCCGTCTTCGGCGAGGACGCCGCCGACCTCGGCGCGGTGTCGGCGCTCTGTGTCGCCATCGGCTACCGCGAGACGATGTACGGCGCGCTCGTCGTCTACGACGAGACCGACGGCTTCGACGACGAGGCCGCCGCGCTGTTTTCAGACCTCGGAGCGACCGTCGGCAACGGCATCAACGCGACCCAGAGCAAACAGCTTCTCAACGGCGACAGCGTCGTCGAACTGGAGTTTCAGCTCGGCTGCGACGCCGGCGTGCTCGCCCGGCTCTCGGCGGCGCTCGACTGCCGGTTTTCGCTCGACGGCGTGACCGGCCTCGACGACGGCCTCACCTGTTTCGTCAGCGTCGCGGGCGCGTCGGGGAGCGACGTGGTCGCGGCCGCAATCGAGTCCGACGACGTCTCGCAGGCCCGCGTCGTCTCCGACGGCGACGAGGAGTCCGTCGTCGAACTCCGCACCGACGCCGAGACGGTACTTTCGACCGCCATCGACCACGGCGCGAGCGTGGAGCGGTTGACGCTCTCGGAGGGCAGCGGGAGTCTCGCGCTCCACGTCGCGGCCGACGCCGACCACGGCGCGCTCGTAGAGGCGGTGACGACGGCCGCACCGGGCGTCTCCGTCGTCGCAAAGCGCGAGGTCGAGCGGTCCGTCCAGTCGCCGGACTCCTTCCGGCGGGCGCTCGACTCGAAGCTGACCGACCGACAGCGGACGGTCCTCGAAACGTCGCTCGTCTCCGGCTACTTCGAGTGGCCCCGCGGGAGCACGGCCGAGGAAGTCGCCGACTCGCTCGGCATCTCACCGCCGACGCTCCACGAGCATCTCCGGACGGCGGAGCGGAAGCTCATCGAGACGTATTTCGACGAGCTGAATCCGGCACCGGCGAACGATTAGCGGCCGGGAGCTACGGGCAAGAGAGGCGTTTATTCGAGTTTTGCTCCGGGCGCGTCGCCGACGAGTCGAGCGGCGGCGTCGAAGACGTCACGTTTGGTGACCGGCTTCGTGAGCACGTCGTCCACGGGGAGGGCGGCCAGTTCGTCGCCGGGCGAGGCGCTGAGCATGACGACATCGAACGACGACGGGTCGACTCGGCGGCGGAGTTCTTCGAGGACGGACTCGCCGGAGAGACCGGGGAGGTTGCGGTCGAGGAAGACGAGGTCGACGTCGTCGTCGAACGCCTGGAGGGCCTCGTGTCCGGAGTAGGCGACCCGGACGCGGTAGCGGCGTTCGAGCCACAGCGCGAGGCTGTCGGCGAGGGCGGCCTCGTCGTCGACGAGGAGGACGGTCGGCGCGTCGGGTGTGTGAGATTGTGTCATGTCTCGGACCGTGGCTACGTCGGCGTCGCGGGCGTGGTCGTTCGAACTCGGATGCGGTTGGAGGTCGGCCGCCGGTCGGGAGCGTCGTTCACGCGTCGTTCATGCGCTGGGACTGCGTGTTCCCGCAGCGCGTACAGCGCGTGACGCGGTACGGCTCGCGGGAGAACTCGCGGTTCTCGCGTTTCCGGCTCTCGGTCTTGATTTCGATGGAGACGTCGTGAGGCGTCCGCGACTCACACGACGGGCACTCTTCGACGAACTCGTTGTTTCGGGGACTGCTTTTACTCTTCGACATAGAGTGGTCGTGGCAGTAGCTACGGACTGTGTGCCGTTGAATACGGAACCTAATTGATTTGGGACGCGGACAAATCGAGAGGCGGCGGCCGCTCGTCGGCCGAGGGGACTCACTCCGCGGGGACGATCTTCTCGTCGTACTTGTCGCGGAACTCTTGGATGAGCGTGCCCATCTGGGCGTACCAGTCGTTGAGCATGCGCTGCATGTCGTCTGCGACCTCGTTGGGGTCGGTCGGGTGGTAGACGTGGTAGTAGCCGCCGTGTTCGTAGTTCACCTGTTCCTTCTGGATGAGCCCCGCCTGCAGCAGGCGCTGGATGGAGCGGTAGGCGGTCGAGCGCTCCCGTTCGACCGCTTCGGCGACCTCGTCGACGGTCAGGTGTTCGTCGGTCTCGACGAGCACCTCGAAACACCGTCGGTCGAGTTGCTTCAGTCCGTGGAGACACTCAAGGAGCCCCTCGCACTCCATGTCCGATTGCAGGTATTCGACCATCGAGCTAGCCATTATCGGTTCGGGCTACGTGGTCAGCCCTCAAAAGGGTTTGTATGCTTTGCACAACACCGAGTGAGAAACGACCGCTCGGTGTCGCGGATTCGCGTTCGATGCGAGTGCGGTTCGCGTGCGAGCCGTCGCCCTCAGTCGGCGGTCGAACTCCCGGCCGCCGAGGGGGCTCGCATGGACTTGACGGCGCTGTAGAGCACCGCGCCGGAGACCATGAGCGCCGACCCGAGGATGAGCGCGAGGCTGACGTAGTCGAGGACGCCCATGCCGAGGTAGTTCCCGGCCTGCCGCACGGCGACCGCGAGCGCGCCGAGGAGCAGCATCAGGCCGAAGTAAATCTTGATCTCGTCCTCGTCGACGATGGAGGTCGCGGCGGAGCCGACGCGCGCGCCGAGCGCCGACCCGGCGAGCAGCGGCGCGACGATAGAGAGGTCGACGCCGCCGGACTGCGCGTAGAGGAACGAGCCGATGCCGCCCGAGAACATGATTTCGAACAGGTCGGTCCCGACCGCGATGGGCACCGGGACGCCGATGAGGTAGAACAGCGCGGGCATGCGGATGAAGCCGCCGCCGACGCCGAGGAACCCCGAGAGGAGCCCCGTGGCGAACGCGACGAGCAGAATCATCCACAGCGAGACCTTGACGCCGCCGCGGAGGGTTATCATCGGCGGCAGCGAGTAGCCTTGAATCTTCTTCGCCAGCTCGGGGATGTCGTCGGCGTCGATGTCGGCGTCGCCGTCCACGTCGTGGCTGACGCCGCCGCCGTTTCCGCCCTTCAGCGCCTCGTAGGTGACGAACAGCCCGATACCGCCGAGAAGCAGCACGTACGTGACGCTGATGATGTTACCGGCGAGTCCGAGTTCTTCGAGGTAGAGGACGATTTCCTTCCCGACTTCGAGGCCGACCGTGGTCCCGATAATCATCGAAATACCGAGTTTGTAGTCGACCTGTCCGAGGTCGCGGTGCTTCAGCGTCGCGATGACGGAGGTCCCGAAGACGAACGCGAGGCCGGAGCCGACGGCCACGCGCGAGGGATAGCCCATGACGAGGAGCGCGGGCGTCACGAGGAACGACCCGCCCATGCCGAAGAAGCCGAACAGGATGCCGATGAGGACGCCGAACGCGACGAAGAGCGCCAGCATCCCTGCCGACATTCCGAGTAGCTCGAACACGCTCACTCACCACCGATGGCCTTCCGCACGGACGGCCCCACCGCGGCGGTCAGCGCGCCGTAGCCGACGTACAGCACCATCGCCTCGACGAGAACGATGCCGACGAGCGCGGCCGCCTGCGCGTTCCCGCTCAACGTCTCGATTCCGAACATCTTACCAGCACCCCTCGGGGTTCTCGGTGTATATTGTACGAATCATACTTTCTTGTACAACGCTGGCTAACCGGAGTGAGGATATAACGCTTTTGGGAATACTGTACAAGACCACATAGCTATTGCATACTCGTAAGTTATAGAATGGGCATAAGAATACCGCTCAACCGAGGTATATTTTGTATCAAGGGGCGTTACGAACATATTTCTCCGCTATCTACGACAAGGTAGTTGTTTGCTTATTGTGCAAGACTATATCGAAGCATATCTCATTAGAGAAATCGCGGTCGAGGGGGACTCACGGCGGCGTTCGCGGCGTCCCACGGTGACCACCGAACGGCCCGCTCTCGACGGAAGCGAGCGCCGGCGCTCGACGACGCGCACGAGCCGTCGGCCGGCGTCGGCAGATCGGCGGCAGGAGTCGAGAACTCCGTCGCCGTCGCTCTGCGGCCGAGAGACGCGAAAAGAACGAAGTTGATTACGCCAGCGAGGCGGCTCAGTCGGCGGAGGTGCCGGTCGCGGCGCTGTCGGCGCGGCGGGCGCGCCAGAGCCCCTGCAGGTACGCGCCGACGAACATCCCGCCGATGGCGATGAGGATGGGGTAGTTGCCGACGCCGAGGCTGGCGTAGGCCGCGCCGGGACAGATGCCGGAGATACCCCAGCCGGCACCGAAGACGACCCCGCCGACGACGACGTTCCTGTCGAACGACTTCAGGCGGCGGCCGTAGTCGCGCCCGGTGATGGGCGCGCGGTCGCCGAACGCCTCGGCGAGCGCGAAGACGGTGCCGGTGACGACGGCTGCCCCGCCCATCACGAAGACGAGGCCGAAGTCGTCGAACTGGAGGAAGTCGAGGACGACCTCCGGGCGGGCCATGTTGCTGACGGCGAGGCCGAACCCGAATATCAGGCCGCCAGCGACGACGACCAGCATGAACCCGAGTCCGCGTTCGTCGTCGCTCACGGCGACACCCCCAGCGCGCTCAGGAGCTGTGCGACCCCGATGGCGACGAGCATGAAGGTGGCGACGTTGACGAGCGAGGTCCGCGAGCGCGAGCCGACGCCGCAGACCCCGTGGCCGGACGTACAGCCCTTCCCGATGCGGGTGCCGACGCCGACGAGCACGCCGCCGACGGCGAAGCGCCACGCTTGCACGTCGGAGACCCACCAGCCGTCGCCGAACAGGACGGTGTACAGCGCGGCCCCGGCGACGATGCTCAGGGTGAACACGACCCGCCAGTCCCGCGAGGCGACGTACTTCGCCTTGTTGAACCGCGGGAGGTCGGAGACGTACGACAGCGTCGATTCGAGGAAGGTGCTCGCGCCGGCGATGATGCCCGTCCCGAGGTAGATGACGGCGGTCCCGAGGCCGATGAGGAGGCCGCCGAGCGCGTAGTGCGCGATGCCGTTCGGGAAGAGCCCGTCGACGAGGAGCGGCGTCAGACCCGACATTTAGTTCGTCAGGGCTTCGTTGCTGGCCGCGCAGTTGTTCGGCCCGAGTTCGAGCTCGAAGGCGCGGTCGTCGTCCGACTCCTGCACGCCGAGGTTCGTCTCGATGATGTCGACGTAGTTGGCCGGCCGCGGCGGCATATCGGAGAGGATGAACTCAACGAACTCGTCTCTGGGCATCGACAGTGCGTCCATCGTGTCCTTCAGTTCCCCGAGCGTGGCGGTGTAACTGCCGTCGTCGGCGGGGATTGCCGCGTCGCTGAAGTGCGCGGAGGCCACGATGGCGTCGTCGTCGTGCGAGAGGACGCGCTCCTGCAGGGAATCGTAGAGCATCCCGGCCGCGTCGGGTGCGCCCTCGTCCCCGTCTTCGAGGTCGGGGCGGGCGACCGACTCGATGAACAGGCCGTCGCCCGTGAACAGCACGTTGTCGACCTTGTAGGTCGTCATGCCGGTCGTGTGGCCGGGCGTGTGGACGGCCTCGATGGCGGCGTCGCCGACGGTGAGTGACTCGCCGTCCGCGATGGTCTCGTAGGGCGTGTCGTAGTCGACGCCGCGGTCTTCGGCGGCCTCGGGGATGACGCCCGTGACGCCGTAGTCTTCGACCAGCGTGCGGACCCCGCTGATGTGGTCGGCGTGGATGTGCGTGTCGATGGCGTACTTCAGCTCCGCGCCGAGCGCCTTCGCGTCGGCGACGTACTCGTCGGCGAAGTAGCGAAGCGGGTCGACGACGGCGGCCTCGTCGCCGTCGACGACGAGGTACGCCAGACAGCCGCTGGAGGGGCGCTGGTACTGCGCGACGAGCGCGTCGCCGTCGGTCTCCAGTTCGGTGTACTCGTAGATGCTCGCCCAGCCGTTCATGCCGCGTTCGAGCGCCACGGCGTCGTAGCCCTCCTGGATGAGCAACCCGGCGACGTACTCCGAGGAGTGGCCCTTCGCACAGAGGACGACGAACTCCTCGTCCTCGGGCAGGTCCTCGAACAGCGACTCGTCGAGCTCCTCGTCGAGGAACTCGAAATAGGGGATGTTGACGTGCGAGACGTTCTCGCCGTCGATGCGCCAGTCCTCGTGTTCCGACGGCACGCGGTTGTCGAGGATGGTCAGCGCCTCGCCCTCGTCGATGCGGGCTTTCAGCGCCTCGGGTTCGATGACTGGCACGTCGACTTCGAGTTCCGGCAGGTCTGGAACGGTCATGTATGCATCACCCACTATCGGGTGGTTCGACTTAAGCTTTCGGATGGTAGTTTGGATTTTATGCAATATTCCCTCCGTGGACATCGACCGAAACTAGTGCGATTTCGCACCTACGCGAGCACACAATGGCTCTCTAACCCGTTAAGTGCCGATTTGACGCCCTTCAACCCGTTCGATAAGGTATTGTGGTGTCTCCCCAAGAACCGACACACTTTTACGAAGCACCCTTATATTGTGGAATACACCCAACACAGGTGACCTCGAAAATGAGTACATACGAACCCACCGAGACCCTCGACGTGAAAGGACTGTCCTGCCCGATGCCCGTCGTCAAGACCCGCGGCGCGGTCGACGAGCTCGAATCCGGCGAGATTCTGCAGGTCGTCGCGACCGACTCCGGCAGTATGAGCGACCTGAAGGGCTGGGCCGACGCCACCGACGGCGTCGCCATGCTCGAACAGGAAGAGGCCGAGGAAGACGGCGACGCGGTCTTCCGCCACTTCATCCAGAAGGAATGAGCTCGGACGCCGACGCGCCCGTCGACGCGGGAGCCGACTCCGTCGAAGACCTCCGTGCGCAGGTCCAAGCCCTGCAGGAGGAGGTCTCCGACCTCCGGGAGGCGACCGACGACGACGGACAGAAGTCGATGACCATCATCGCGACCAAAGGCACCCTCGACATGGCGTACCCGCCGCTCATCCTCGCCAGCACGGCGGCCGCCTTCGGCTGGGACGTCGTGGTCTTCCACACGTTCTGGGGACTCGACATCCTCCACGAGGAGAAGTCGAAGAACCTGAAGCTCAGCGCGGTCGGCAACCCGAGCATGCCGATGCCGAACGCCGTCGCCGCACTGCCCTTCATGGACAACGTCGCCACGAGCATGATGGAAAAGAAAATCAAGGAAAACGGGACGGCGACCATCGAGGAACTCATCGAGACCTCCCTCGACATGGGCGTCGACCTCCAGGCCTGCCAGATGACCATCGAACTGATGGGCTACGACGAAGCCGAGTTCTACGACGGCGTCACCACCGGAGTCGGCGCGGCGACGGCCCTCCAGCACATGGCCGACGCCGACGTGCAACTCATGATTTAGGCCGGGTCGTCGTCTCCACCAGTAATCCAATCCCCCTACTTCCCCACCCCAACATCAGCCACACCACTCCACCCAACTCCACCTCACCCGACACCACCCCTGCGGTTCCCCTTTTCACTTTCTTCGGACGCGACGAGCGCGGTCGCTGTCGCCCGCTCGGCGCGTGAGTCCAGAAAAATTCGAGCCCGACGAGCGCGCCGTCCGCCCGCTTCAGACGTTCCAGCCGTCGCCGAACGACTCGAAGCGGGCGAGGTCGTGACCGAAGAGCACGTCGCCGCCGGTCCGGCGTTCGAGTTCCTTCACTTTCTGGAGGCTGTCGAACCAGTCGCGCTCGCTCCAGAGCAGGCCGGGGCCGAGCGGCACCTCGTCGGTGTAGTTGCCCTCCACGTAGCACTCGTCGCCCGCGACGAGCACGTCGCCGGCTGGCGTCTCGATGTGCGCGCCCAGCACGCCGGGCGTGTGGCCCGGCAGGTGAACGAGCCGGAAGCCGTCGAACAGCGTGTGTTCGTCGCCGTGGACGACGTTCCAGTTCAGGTCGCGGTCGAAGTCCGAGGCGAGGTACGCGATGGAGCCCTCGGTCGTCTTCGCCGAGTAGTACGCGAACTTCAGTTCCTCCTCGTGGACGTATATCGGGACGTCCGTCCCGGCGAACTCGGCGAGACCCCCCGCGTGGTCGAGGTGCAGGTGGCTCATCACCACGGCGTCGATGTCGGCGAGGTCGTAGCCGACCGAATCGAGGTCGCCTTCGAGCGTGTGGTCCGCGGCGTCGACGTACTCGAACGCCTCGTACAGCGGGGCGGGCCAGTAGCCGTCGCCCGCTTCGGGGTTCGCTCCGGTATCCCACAGCACCGTCCGGTCGGGGCCGTCGACGACGGCGTTCCAGACGACGAACTCGGCCGTTTCGTGGTCGGGGCTCCGGTTCGACGCGCTCCCCATGGTGTACCCGTCGAGTACGTAACCCATATCCGTGAGAACGCGACCCCGGTCGACCAGGTGGACGCTGATGTCACCCATACCCCGGGGTTCGGACGGAGCGACCATAACCGTTCAGGCGGCCAATACATCTCCGTCGAGCGCAAAACGGGAGTCGGTCGGGGCGGGGAAAACGACTACTCGCCGGGGCCGACTTCCTCGAACGGCTGGACGATGACGAAGCCGTCGTCGCCCGCGAATTCGAGCTGGTAGGACTCGCCCGACGAGCGGCCGAGCAGACCTTTGATGTTGATGTCGCGGTTCGACGACGGCGAGACGTTGCCGCTCCAGGCGACGGTCGCGTTGGGGTCGGTCTTGGCCGGCGTCTGGAGGACGACCGGCTCGCCGTGGGTCGTGATGGCGACGTGGCCGGGACCTTCGAGGAAGACGTTGAACAGGCCGCCCGAGGAGGTTCCGGCGATGCTCGTCAGCATCTTGATGTCCCAGTTCACGCTCGACTCGAACGCGAGCACGTCGTTGCCGTTGACGCTCAGTTCCTCGCCCGCGTCGAGTTCGAGAATCTGGACCTCCTTGGCCTGGTCCGCGAGGTAGAGGTGACCGGTGCCGGTCGCCTGCATCATGACGTCGCCCTCGCCCGTGGCCTTCTTCTTGAGCATCCCCGTCAGGCCGCCGGCGGACTTGCGCTCGAAGGAGATGTCGCCGGTGTAGCCGACCATCGACCCGGCTTTCGCCATTACCTCCCCGTCGAGGGCCACGTCGAGGAGTTTCGAGTTTTCGAGTTCGAAGGATTCGCCGCCTTCGGACGGTGCGTGCGTGCTGACGAATTCGTCTAGATCCATTGGAGTCACCGAGTCGCAGCGGAGACGACTCTACCGGAGAGGCGACTGTCAGGGATATAGTTCTATTTGCCGCGAAAAACCGGACGCCGAACCGCCGGCGCGCTCAGTCCCGTCGGCTTCGGTGGCCGGGGTTCCAGTCGGCGTCAAGCGCCTCGTGGGTGAAGGGGACGGCGTCCTCGCCGGCGTAGGTGGCGACCAACTGGCCGTCGCCTTCGAGGTAGTACTTGTAGGTCGTCAGGCCTTCGAGACCGACCGGGCCGCGGGCGTGAATCTTGCCCGTCGAGATGCCCACCTCGGCCCCGAGACCGTAGCGGTAGCCGTCGGCGAATCGGGTCGAGGCGTTGTGGAAGACGCTGGCGGCGTCGACGCCGGTCATGAACGTCTCCGCGCGCTCGGCGTCGTCGGTGACGATGGACTCCGTGTGCTTCGAGCCGTGGGCGTTGATGTGGTCGACCGCGTCGTACAGGTCCGAGACGACCTTGACGGAGAGTTCGAGGTCGCCGTACTCGGTGTCCCAGTCGTCGTCGGTCGCGGGGTCGATATCGACGTGTTCGCGGGTCGCCTCGTCGCCGCGGAGGACGACGCCCTCGTCGCGGTAGCGCTCGACGACCGCGGGCAGGAAGTCGGCCGCGATCGCCTCGTCGACGAGGAGCGTCTCGACGGCGTTGCAGACCGCGGGGTACTGCACCTTCGCGTCGAGCGCGATGTCTTCGGCCATGTCGAGGTCGGCCGCCTCGTCGACGTAGACGTGGCAGATGCCCTCGGTGTGGCCGAGCACGGGAATCTGGGTGTTGTCCTGGATGTAGCTGACGAACTCCGAGGAGCCGCGGGGCATCACGAGGTCGACCATGTCGTCGAGTTCGAGCAGGCGGTCGACCTCCTCGTGGGCCTCGATGAGCGTCGCCCAGCCGTCCGGCAGGTCCTCGGTGGCGGACAGAATCGTCTCGTACAGCACGCGGTTCGACTCGCTCGCCTCGCTGCCGCCCTTGAGGATGACGGCGTTGCCGGACTTCAGCGCCAGCGCGGCGATTTGGACGAGCGCGTCGGGCCGCGACTCGAAGATGGTCGCGACGACGCCGATGGGAACAGAGAGCTTGTACAGTTCGAGGTCCTCGTCCAGCTCTCTCGCCTCCAGCGTCTCCCCGAGGGGGTCGTCCTGTTCGGCGACGGACTCGACCATCCCGGCGATGTCGTCGAGTTTCGCCTCGTCGAGTTTGAGGCGGTCGACGAGCGCCTGCGTGTACTCGCCGTCCGCGAGCATCGCCTCGGCCTCCTCGACGTCCTCGCGGTTGGCCGCGAGAATCGCCTCGCTGTTGTCGCGGATGGCGTCCGCGATGGCTCCGAGCGCGGCGTCGCGGTCGGCCGCGTCGACGTTGGCGAGGCGGAGCGCCGCCGACTGTGCCCGTTCGACCTGCGCGGTCGTGTCTCGCTCAGTCATCGGTCTCACCGTCGATGGGCAGGAACATTGTTCCCACCGATTCGCGCTCGGCTATCTTCGCCAACACGTCGGGTTCGGTCGACTGCGCGATGACGGCGGGGATGCCGTACTCGGCGGCGTCGCGCGCGCCCCGGACCTTCGTCTGGATGCCGCCGAAGCCGCCGGTCGAACTCGCGGTGACGACGTCCTCGACGTCGCTGTAGTTGTCGCCGACGACTTCGATGCGCTCGGCGTCGGGGTCCTCCTTCGGGTTCCCGGTGTAGACGCCGCCAACGTCGGTGAGCGTCACGAGCAGGTCGACGCCGATGCCGACCGCGATGTTCGACGAAATCATGTCGTTGTCGCCGATTTGGAGTTCCTCCGTGGCGACCGCGTCGTTCTCGTTGATGATGGGCACGACGCCCCACTCCAGCAGCGTCTCGACCGTGTTCCGGAAGTTGGTGAACCGCTCGGGGTTCTCCAGGTCGTGCTGGGTGATGAGAATCTGGGCGACCTTCCGGTCGTAGCGCTCGAAGCTCTCCGTGTAGCGGTGCATCAGGAGACTCTGACCGACCGTCGACAGCGCCTGCGACGCTTCGAGGGTGTCGCGGTCCGCCGTGGGATGGTCGAGTCGGCCGATGCCGGCACCGACCGCGCCCGAGGAGACGAGCAGCACCTCCTTACCGCGCGAGAGCAGCGATTCGATGTCGTCGACGAGCTTGTCGAGCTTGTCGTCGTCGAGGTTGGAGTCCTCGTCGGTCAGCGAGTTGGTGCCGGCCTTGACGATGACGCGGTCCGCCTCGGCGGCGGCCTCGCGGGCGGCGGCGACCGCGTCGGCGTCGGGCTCGGCGACCTCGGACGTCTCCGCCGTCTCCGTCGTCTCGCTCAGTTCACTCATCGGCGAACTCCTCCGCGAGCTCCTTCGACCGGCGCTCGGCCGCGACCACCGCCTCGGTGACAGCGTCGTCGGCGGCGCTGTCCCAGAGGACCTCCATCCCCTCGATGGTCGTCCCGTTCGGCGAGCAGACCGCGTCGATGAGTTCGTCGGCGGTGCGGTCGTCCTGGACGACGGTCTCGGCCGCGCCCTTGAACGTCTGGGCGGCGAGAATCTCGGCGTCTTCCTCGGAGAGTCCGCCCGCGACGCCGGCCTGCGTGACGGCCTCGATGAGATAGAAGACGAAGGCCGGTCCGCTGCCGTTGACCGCGGTCGCGATGTCCATCTGCGACTCCTCGACCTCGACGAACTCGCCCACGTCCGAGAGGAGTTCGCGGACCTCGTCGGTCAGGTCGCCGGTCGCCGCCGCGGCCATGTCGCGGGTCTCGGCGGCGAGGTTCGGCATGATGCGGACGACGCGGGCGTCGGTGCGCGCCTCGACAAAGGAGGTCGGCACGCCCGCGGCTATCGTGACGAGCGTCTGGTCGGGAGACAGGTCGAGTTCCGAGAGAACGGCCCCGACGATGTCGGGCTTGACCGCGACGAACACCACGTCGGCCTCGGCGGCGCGCGACACGTCGTCCGTCGTCTCTTCGCAGTAGTCGGCGACCGCGGCGAGGGCGTCGGGGTCGAGGTCGCAGGCGATGACCGAGTGGCCACCCGCCTTCCAAAGCCCGGTGAGGAGGGCGCTCCCCATGTTTCCACAGCCGATAACGCTCGTTCGTACCATTGGTGCTGACTCAAGGTACGACGCTCAGATAGTAACTGCGTTCCGGTCAAGCCATGCCAAACCTAAAAACGAGTTGTCAGTTCCGGGGCCGTGACGGGGCCGCCTTACAGCGCGCCCTGCCGGTAGATGAGGTTGCGCTGAATCTCGTTCGCGCCCTCGTAGATGACGGGGATGCGCGCGTCGCGGTACACCCGCGAAATCTTGTACTCGTTGAGGACCGACCGGCCGCCGTGGAGTTGCATGCCGCGTTCGGCCACGTCGACCGCCGTCTCGGTCGATTTCGTCTTGGCCGCGGCCGCCCAGAAGCCGGCGTCCTCGCCGTTTGCGACCTTCTCGGCGGCGCGCCAGTTGAGCGCGCGCGCCGCCTCGAACTCCATTCGCATGTCGGCGAGGATGTGCTGGACCGCCTGGAACTCCGAGACGGTGCGCCCGAACGCCCGCCGGTCGTGAACGAACTCCCACGCCTCCTCGATGGCGGCGGCCGCGAGACCGAGGCTGTGGCCGCCGACGACGACCCGGCCGTGGTTGAAGAAGTCCGCGAGCATGTAGAAGCCGCCGCCCTCGGTGCCGATGAGGTTCTCCTCGGGCACCTCGCAGTCGTCGAAGACGATGTGCCCCTGCTTGGACGCGCGCATGCCCATCTTCTCGGGGATGTGTTCTGCCTCGTAGCCGGGCGTGTCCGTCGGCACGACGAACATCGAGTAGTTCGAGTAGCGGTCGTCGGTGTCGGCCGTCTTGGCGTACACCGTCAGCCAGTCGGCCTCGACGGCGTTTCCGACCCAGTACTTCTCGCCGTTGAGGACGTAGCCGCCGTCGGTCTTGTCGGCGGTCGTCTCCATGCCGGCCATGTCGGAGCCGGTCTGCGGTTCGGACACCGCGAGCCCCGAAAGCTGTTCGTTTTCCGCGACCGGGCGGAGCCACGTCTCCTTCTGTTCCTCGCTGCCGTAGTCCTCCATAATCTCGCACCCGAACGAGGCGAGCTGGAGCGTCAGCGCGATGCCGGCGTCGGCGCGGTAGAACTCCTCGGAGATGGCGAGCATCTGCTGGAGGTCGAAGCCCTTCCCGCCGTACTCCTCGGAGATGTCCTGCGCGACCAGCCCCGCGTCCATCCCCGCCTGGAGGACCTCGTGGGGGTACTCGCCGGACTCGTAGTAGTCCGCCGCGACCGGTTCGATGTGCGCCTCTGCGAACTCGCGGGCCTCCCGCTTGAGGTCGCGGGCGTGTTCGGGTACGATGGAGTCGTCGAGAAGGTCCATACCGCGCTATCGGATTGTACAGTAAAAATAGTGTATGGAACTAGTATAAACTTCAAACTAGTTTCTTGTTAGATGGGTCGGCCGAGCCGCCGTCACTCGTCCGACGGGGCCTCCGAATCGGGCGTCTTGCCCTCGATGAGCGACGAGTCGTCGTACCGCTCGCGGAGCACCTTCTTGTCGAACTTTCCGGTCGCGGTCTTCGGCACCTCATCGATGAATACGACCTCGTCGGGGGCCCACCACTTCGGGAACTCGTCTTCGACGAGCGCGACGAGGTCGGCCTTCAGCGCGTCCTCGTCGACGCCGCTCTTCGGGACGATGAAGGCGACGGGGCGCTCCTGCCAGCGCTCGTGGGGGACGCCGATGACGGTCGCCTCGGCCACGTCGTCGTGGGCCATGATGCTGTTTTCCAGTTCGAGCGACGAAATCCACTCCCCGCCGGACTTGATGACGTCTTTCGCCCGGTCGACGATTTGGACGTAGCCGTCTTCGTCCACGGTGACCACGTCGCCGGTCTTCAGCCAGTTACCCTCGTAATCTTCCTCGTTCGCGTCGGGTCGCTCGAAGTACTCGGTCGTCACCCACGGGCCGCGCACCCACAGTTCGCCGAACTCCTCGCCGTCCCACGGGACCTCGTTCCCGTCGTCGTCGACGACGCGCATCTCAAGCCCCGGCGCGAGCAGGCCCTGTTTAGCGCGCTTTTCGTACTGTTCTTCGGCGGGGAGGTCCTCCATCCCCGGCTTGAGGTGGGCGACGGTCCCGACCGGCGACATCTCCGTCATGCCCCACGCGTGGAGCACGTCCACGTCGTACTCCTCGTCGAACCGCCGGATGACCGACTTGGGCGCGGCCGACCCGCCGATGACGATGCGTTCGAGCGACGAGACGTCCGCGTCGTGCTCGTCGAGGTAGTCGAGCAGGCCGAGCCACACCGTCGGCACGCCCGCGGTCATCGTCACGCCCTCCTCCTCGATGAGTTTCGCGAGGTCCTCGGGCGTCGGCGACGGGCCGGGGTAGACGTGTTTCGCGCCCGCCGCGGTCGTCGAGAACGGCAGGCCCCACGCGTTGACGTGGAACATCGGGACGACCGGCATGATGACGTCCTTCGCGCCGATATCGAGGCCGGACTCGGGGAGCGTCGCCATCGTGTGCGCCCACAGCATCTGCTGGGAGTACTCGACGCCCTTCGGCTGACCCGTCGTCCCCGAGGTGTAACACATCCCCGCCGGCTGGTCCTCCGGGAGGTCCGGCCAGTCGTACTCGTCGGGGTAGCCGGCGACGAACGACTCGTAGTCCGTCACCGGGGACAGACCCACGTCGTCCGGCACTTCGGAGGCCATCACGACGAACTGCTCGACCGAGGCGAACGCGTCTTCGTCGACCGCGCCGGCGAGTTTCGGCGCGAGCGACGGGTCCACGAAGACGAGGCGGTCCTCGGCGTTCTCGACGATGTACTGGATGTGGTGGTCGGGCAGAAGCGGGTTGATGGTGTGCAACTGCGCGCCCATCGACGGCACGCCGAAGTACGTCTCGAAGTGTCGGTTGTGGTTCCAGCAGAACGTCGCCACCCGGTCGCCGTCCCCGATGCCGGCGTCCGAAAGCGCCCCCGCGAGCCGTGCCACGCGTCCCTCGTACTCCGCGTACGTGTAGCGTTCCAGCCCTTCGGCGGTCCGAGAGACGATTTCGCGGTCCGGATAGAGCTTCCCCGCGCGCCACAGGAACGGCCGAAGCGTCTGGTTGGTAGCACCTACCATACCATGCCCTTGCGTCAAAACGTAATGATTGTTTGGAAACGACCCGCCGAGACGCGGGCTGTGGATTCGGCGTCACCCGCGGGCGCGTTCACTCACTCGTCGCGGTCGAAGGCGAGCTCGTCGCCGTCGTCCCCGTCGTCCCCGTCGTCCCCGTCGTCCCCGCCGTCGCCGTCATCGGTGTCGCTCTCTGCGCTCTCGGCGTCGCCCACCGCGCTCTCGGCGTCGTCGTGTTCGTCCCCGTCGGCGCTCGCCTCACCGTCGTCGTCGACGCCGCGTTCGGCGTCCGCGACCGTCGCGTCGGCGCCCTCGTCGGTGTCGCTCGCGGGCGTCGCCTCGCCGCCGTCGCCTTCCGAACCGACCTCGGGCGCGCTCGGCTCGTCGCGTTCCCCGGCCGCCGTGCGCTCCGGTTCGGCCTCCGCGACGGGCTCGGCCGCGACCAGCCGCTCGCGGACCGCCTCGCGGTCGACCGTCCCCGAAACGGTCCGCGGGAGTTCGTCCGCGGTCGCGACCAGTCGCGGGCATTTGAACCCGGCGAGTCGCTCGCGGCAGAAGTCGTCGAGGTCGTCGTCGTCCGGCGGGTTCTCCGGGTCCGCGGGAACGACGAGGGCGGCGACGCGCTCGCCCCACTCGGCGTCGGGGACACCGAGCACGGCGGCGTCGTCCACCTCGGGGTGGTCCCGCAGGACCGCCGCGACCTCGCCTGGGTCGACGTTCTCGCCGCCGGTGATGATGCGGTCGTCCTTCCGGTTCAGAACGTACAGGAGTCCGTCGTCGTCGCGGTAGCCGATGTCGCCGGTCCGGAGGCCGGCGTCGGTGAACGCCTCGGCGGTCGCCTCGGGGTTCCGGTAGTAGCCGGGCGAGACGGTCGGCCCCGAGACGACGAGTTCGCCCGGCGTGCCGGGTTCGACGGGGGTCCCGTCCTCGTCGACGACCCGGAGGTCGGTGAAGTAGAGCGGCCGCCCGACGGTCCCCACGTCGGCGAACGCCTCCCGCGGGGTCGCGGTGGCGACCTGCGACGCCGTCTCGGTCATGCCGTATGTCGGGTGGACCGGCACCGAGTAGTTCCGACAGCGCTCGACGAGCTCGTCGGGGGCGGGCGCGCCGCCGAGGAGCACCACGCGGAGCGAGTCCGAGAGCGTCCCCCTGCTGTCGAGCATCCGCTTGAGCATCGTCGGCACGAGCGAGACGGCCGTGACGTCGTACTTGCCGATGTCGTCGGCCGCACCGCCGGCGTCGAACCCCTCGCGGAGGACGACGGTCGACCCGTACAGCGGGCCGCGGAGGATCGGACCGATGCCGCCCATGTGGTGCAACGAGAGCGTGACGAGCCACCGGTCGTCGGGAGAGACGCCGAGTCGGAACGCCCCGGCGACGGCGTTCGCGAGTAGGTTGCCCATGGTGAGTTTCACCGCTTTCGGCGTCCCGGTCGTCCCCGAGGTGAAAAGCAGGAGCATCGTCTCCGAGAGGGACCAGCCCGCCGGTTCGACTCGCTTCGGCGCGATGGACGAGAGGTTGATGACGCCCTCCCACCGCGGGTCGTCCACGGAGACGACGGGCACGTCGGTCGTGGCCTCGACCGCCGTCGACTCGGTGGACTCGCCGCAGACCAGCGTGGTCACGTCCGCGAGTTCGACGTTGCGACCGATTTCGTCGGCGGTGAGTCGGTCGCCGAGGGGGACGAGCACGGCCCCGAGCCGCGTCGCGGCGTGGATGAGTCGGACGTAGTCGACGCCGGGGTCGAGAACGACGCCGAGGTGGTCGCCGGCCTCGACACCGAGGGCGGCGAGCTGGCCGGCGGTCTCGTCGACGAGCGCGTCGAGTTCGCGGAAGGTCCACGAGTCGCCGGTCGCGGCGTGGATGAGCGCCCGGCGGTCGGGCGTCGCGGCGACCCGGTGGGAGAGCCAGTCGCGCATCGGCCCGGCGAACCCGCGGCTCTCGCCGGCGGCTGCGGCGTCGTTGTCGGTCGAATCGGTGTTGATCGAATCGGAGTCGGCGGCGTCGGCCGCGTCGTCGGGAGAGTCGCCCGTCATCGCTCAGTGCGAGACGAACTCGACGAGGACGCCGCCGGTGGACTTGGGATGCAAGAAGGCGACCTCGTGGCCCCACGCGCCGGGGCGCGGCTCCTCGTCGATGCGGTCGACGCCGGCGGCCTCGGCGGCCCGGAGCGCGCCCTCGATGTCGTCGGTCTCGACGGCGACGTGGTGGATGCCGCCGCCGCGCTTGTCGAGGAACTTCGAGATGGCGCCCTCCTCGTGGGGTTCGAGCAGTTCGAAGTAGCCGTTTTCGAGTTCGAGGAAGACGACCGACATGCCGTCGAACGTCTCCTCGTGGGCCACGGGCGCGTCGAACAGCTCCGCGAACAGCGCGGCCAGTCCGGCGGCGTCGGACGTGGCGATTCCGACGTGGTCGAAGTGCATGTCTCCAGTTCGTCGGGCGCAACGGATAAACCCAGACGGTTCGATATTCGTGTCATGATAGTAACTACAACGGAGTCGGTCGTCGGCCGCGACATCGAGGAGACGCTGGGAGCAGTCCGCGGGAACACGATACGCGCCCGGAACGTCGGCCGCGACATCACGCAGGGCCTCCGAAACATCGTCGGCGGCGAGCTCAAGTCCTACACCGGGCTGATGGCCGAGGCGCGCGACGAGGCGACGGAACGGATGATAGCCGAGGCGGAGGCGATGGGAGCCGACGCCGTCGTCGGCGTCCGGTACGTGACCGCCGAGGTGGCGCAGGGCGCGGCGGAGATTCTGGCCTACGGGACGGCGGTCACGCTCGTCGGCGGCTCCGACGCCGACGCGGAACCCGCGTCCGAGTCGAACGCCGACGTGGCGTGATCCGACGATGACGACAACGACCCGGCGCGCCGCCCGCGACCCGCGGCGGCTCGCACGCGGATTCGCCCGACTCGCCACGGACCGGGCCACGCTCGCCGTCTTCGCCGTCCTCGCGGCCGCGTGGGCGGTCGGCTTCTTCGAGGTGTTGCCGAAGGAGATTTGGGTCGTCGACTACCCCGCGCTCGTGGCCGCCTTCTTCTTCGACACGCTCGCGGCCAACGAGTTCGGCGTCCGCGAGACATCGGTGTTCTACCCGGCGCTCGCCGTCTTCGGCTACCTCCAAGCGATGGCCGTCGTGGCGGTCGCTCGTGGGCTTCGGCGTCGGTTCGTCGAATCCGGGGAGTGACGGGACGGAGCGAAACGAGTCGGGAACGGAACGGAACGGAACGCGGAAGGGCGCGTCAAGAGCGGGACGCGAGGGGTGAGTGGTCGCGGGGTGTGAGTGTCGGAGGTGCGCGAGCGGGGTCGGCGTGGGTTCACAGCGTTCGGTCGGGCCTCAGTCGCGGGCGGTCCGGGCGACCGTGACCTCGACGGGGACGCCGGGCACGTCGACCGTCAGCATCGAGCGGTCGGCCCGGGTGACGACGACGCGGGCGACGGCGACGACGGCGGCGACGGTGACGGCGACCGCGAGCGACGCTACGGGAAAGGTGACGACCGCGACGACCGCGGCCATCGACGCGAGCAGGACGGCCTGCGTCGCCAGCGAGGGCGCGGGTCGGTGATGGGAGGGGTGGTAGTCGGAGCCGGTACGACTGTCTCGGGGGCGTTGTCGTGACATTCGTCTGGTGAGGTGGACAATCGGATGCGATACCGGGGGCTCTCCGGTCGGAGAGCCCCGCAACGCGACGGCCGCCACTACTCGAAAAACCGAGCGGCTGGTGGCGCGAACCTCGCGCCGACTGACGGCGACCGGGCGTGTGACGGGTTTAGAATCCAGTAAGCGGCATCATAAGCCTCGGTTGTGGTCACTCGGGGGGTGACAATAAAACTGGTCAGTCGGGTGAAAGTATAAATTATGTGTCTCGTTGGCACGGAACGGGGAGGTCGTCGGCGCTGGTCGTTCGGGAATGGCGCGGCTGACTCAGGCCATACCGGGTTCGTACTCGCCGAACTCCTCGCGGAGGACGCCGCATATCTCGCCGACGGTCGCGTACGCCTTGACCGCCGTGACGATGAGCGGGAGGAGGTTCTCGTCGCCGTTCGCGGCGGCGCGGATGTCCGCCAGGGCGGCCTCGACGGCCTCCTCGTCGCGGTCGTCCTTCCGGGCGTCGAGCGACTCGACCTGCTTTTGTTCTTCTTCCTCGGAGACCTCTTGGACCTCGACGGTCGGCTCCTCGTCCACCTGGTACTCGTTGACGCCGACGATGACGCGCTCGCCCTCCTCAATCTCGCGCTGGCGCTCGTAGGCCACGTCCTGAATCTCCCGCTGGACCCACTGGTTCTTGACGGCGTCGAGCATCCCGCCGCGGTCGTCCACCTCGTCGAGCAGGTCGAACGCCTCGTCTTCGATGTCGTCGGTCAGCGCCTCGACGTAGTAACTGCCAGCCAGCGGGTCGATGGTGTCCGCCGCGCCCGACTCGTGGGCGAGAATCTGCTGGGTGCGGAGCGCCGTCCGGACCGACTTCTCGGTCGGCAGCGACAGCGCCTCGTCCTTCCCGTTGGTGTGGAGCGACTGCGTGCCCCCGAGGACGGCCGCCAGCGCCTGATATGCCACCCGGACGACGTTGTTCTCGACCTGCTGGGCGGTGAGCGTCGAGCCGCCGGTCTGGGTGTGGAACTTCAACTGCATCGACTTCGGGTTCTCCGCGCCGAAGCGCTCTTCCATGATTTTCGCCCACATCCGCCGGGCGGCGCGGAACTTCGCCACCTCTTCGAGGATGTTGTTGTGGGCGTTGAAGAAGAAGGACAACTGGGGGGCGAAGTCGTCCACGTCGAGGCCGGCGTCGACCGCGGCCTCGACGTACTGGATGCCGTTGCCGAGGGTGAACGCGACCTCTTGGGCGGCGGTCGACCCGGCCTCGCGGATGTGGTAGCCGGAGATGGAGATGGTGTTGAACTTCGGCGTCTCCGCCGCGCAGAACTCGAAGATGTCCGTGATGAGCCGCATCGACGGCTCCGGCGGGAAGATGTAGAGGTTCCGCGCGATGTACTCCTTCATGATGTCGTTCTGGATGGTGCCGCGAAGCTCCTCGCGGGGGACGCCCTGCTTGTCGCCGAGCGCGACGTACATCGCCAGCAACACGGCCGCCGGGGCGTTGATGGTCATCGACGTGGAGACCTCCCCGAGGTCGATGCCGTCGAACACCGTCTCCATGTCGTGGAGGCTGTCGATGGCGACGCCCGACTTCCCGACCTCGCCGGCGGCCATCATCGCGTCGGAGTCGTAGCCCATCTGCGTCGGCAGGTCGAACGCGAGCGACAGCCCCGACGAGCCGTTGTCGATGAGGTAGCGGAACCGCTCGTTCGTCTCGGCGGCCGTCCCGAAGCCCGCGTACTGCCGCATCGTCCAGAGCCGCCCGCGGTGCATCGTCGGATACACCCCGCGCGTGTAGGGCTTCTCGCCCGGGAAGCCCACGTCCTCGTCGTAGTCCACGTCGGCGTCGTCGGGGGTGTAGAGCCGCTCGACGACGTTGCCGCCCGTGTCCGTCGTGAACTCCTCTTTGCGCTCCCCGAAGCGGTCGAGGGTCGGCCCCAGCGTCTCCTCCTCCCACTCGGCTTTCGCCTCCCGAATCTCTTCGAGCTCGTCGGGATCAAACATGGTCGAAGATGTGGTTCGTCTCTACTTAAGCGTACGCGGGTCGGTGGGTACGCCGTCGCCGACCGCGGGCCGCAGAACCGTCCGCGACAGCACCCGAAAACCCGGCCGCGGCGACCGATTTTATGTCCCTCGCGCGCCCTGCTTCCGCATGGACATCTTGAGCGACGAGACGCGGCGGTTCCTCGCGGCGACCGCGCCCGAACACGACGCGGTACAGGCCGAGATGGCCGCCTACGCCGACGAGCACGGCTTTCCCATCATCGGTCCCGAGGCGGGCGGCGTCCTCCGCGTCCTCGCGCACCTCGCGGACGCGACGCGGCTGTTCGAGTTCGGCTCCGGCTTCGGCTACTCCGCGACGTGGTTCGCCGAGGGCATGGCCGACGACGCCGAACTCTACCTGACGGAACACGACGCCCACGAACTCGACATGGCGCGGGACTTCCTCGACCGCGCCGGCCTCGCCGACCGGACGACCTTCCTCGAAGGCGACGCGCTCGACCTGTTCGAGGGCGTCGACGGCGAGTTCGACCTCGTGCTCTTGGACCACCAGAAGCACCGCTACGCCGAGGCGTTCGACCTCGTCTCTGACCGCGTCGCCGAAGGCGGCGTCGTCGTCGCCGACAACGTCATGCGCGGCCCGGTCGACTTCGGCGCGCTCACCGACTGGAGCGAAGGGCAAGCAGAGGCCCTCGACGGGGCCGACGCCGACACCCGCGGCATCGCGGCGTTCCTCGACGCGGTCCGGGCCGACCCGCGGTACGAGACCATCGTCCTCCCGGTCGGAAGCGGCCTCTCGGTCAGCACGCGGGTCGAGTGAGCCCGCGACCGCCGGCGCGCGTACCGCCCGCCGCGCACCGACGTTCGCCACGCTTTTGAGCGCTCACCCCGACGCTTCGGGTATGTTTGGAGGCGGCGGGATGAATCCGCGCAAAATGCAGCAGATGATGAAGCAGATGGGCATCGACGTGACGGAGCTCGATGCCGAGGAAGTCGTCATCAAGACGGCCGACGAGGAACTCGTCTTCAGCGACGCGCAGGTCACGCGCATGGACGCGCAGGGCCAGGAGACGTACCAGATCGTCGGCGAACCCGAGACGCGCGCGCTCGGAGCCGGTGACGACGGCGGCGACAGCGGCGACGGCGACGAGGCCGCCGACGAGATTCCGGCCGACGACGTGGCCATCGTGGCCCAGCGCGCCGGCGTCCCCGAGGACGAGGCCCGCGAAGCGCTGGAGGCCGAAGACGGCGACCTCGCCGCGGCCATCGCGCGACTGGAGTGATACTCCTCGTCCACGGCGACCGGGAGTACCTCCGAGCGCCCGGCGACGAACTCCACACCGACCTCGGGATGCTCACCGTCCCCGAGGACGTCGAGGCCGGCCAGACGCTCGAAACCCACATCGGCGAGGAGTTCCTCGTCCGCGAGCCGCGCGGCCCGGACCTCTTCAACCACTTCGAGCGCACCGGCGCGCCGATGATGCCGCGAGACATCGGCCTCATCGTCGGTCACACGGGCATCGCGGCCGGCGAACGCGTCCTCGACGCGGGGACCGGCACGGGCGTCCTCTCGGCGTACCTCGGTCGCCTCGGCGTCGACGTGACGACGTTCGAACGCGACGCCGAGTTCGCCGACGTCGCCCGCGAGAACATGCGGCTCGCGGGCGTGGAAGACCGCGTCGACGTCCGCACCGGCGACATCACAGACGAGGTCGACGACCTCGCGGACGCGGCGTTCGACGCGCTCACCCTCGACACCGAGAACGCGCCCGAGGTCGTCCGCCACGCGCCCGACCTGCTCGTGACCGGCGGCTACCTCGCCGTCTACTCCCCGTTCGTGGAGGGCACGCGCGCGGCCGTCGAAGCCGCCAGAGAGGCGGGCCTGTCGGACGTGGAGACGTTCGAGACGATTCAGCGACACATGGACTTCAACGACCGGGGGTCGCGCCCCTCGACCGCCGGCGTCGGCCACACCGGCTATCTCGTGTTCGCCCGCAACGAGTGAGCGGGTCCGACCCGGACGGGCCAGCCTCTCTTTCGGCCCGACTGTGTCGCCTCACTCGACGCCGCGAATCACGCGAAACAGCTCTTCTCTGAAGCGTTCGGGGTCGATTGTCTCGCGGAGCGACGCGGCCGTCTCCGCGTCGCCGCTGCGGACCTCGCGGGGGTACGCGCCGCCGGTCAGGAGGAACTCGCCGTCGACCGGCGTCACCGCGAGGTAGGCGTCGGCCGCGAGTTCGACGCCCGCGAGTTCGACGGTCGCGGTGTACCGAACCACGTCGGCCTCCGCGTCCATCCCCGCCCCGCTGGCGGAATCGGTCTCGTCGTCGTCACCGCCGCCGACTCGCACCCGGAGCGTCCGCGACTCGACGCGGCGGACGTCCGAGAAGCCGCGGGCTTCGAGGCGCGACCGGAAGCCGGCGCTCGCGCGCTTGCCGACGAGTTTCGTCAGCGCCTTCGACGGCGGCGTGTGCGGTCGGATTTCGAGGCGGCTGGCGAACAGAAAGCGCCACGGGCCGTCGGCGGTCGCCGGGACGCGCTCGCGGATGGCGGCGTCCTCGTAGACGACCGTCCGGGCGACGACGCTGACGGGACCGAGTTCGAACGGGCGGTCGGTCGCGTCGTCGACGCGGACCCACCCTTCGAGCGGCGGGAGCGCCGGCGGGGCGAGCGCGTCGGACATACCCCGCGTTACGGACGGAGGGCTGAAAAAGGCGAGTCGCTCAGTGGTCGTCTTCGCGCCACTTGTGGTCGCACTCGACGCAGGTGAAGAAACGCGTCTCGGACTCGTCGGCCGAGCGAATCTGCTTCATCTCGTAGCGCGCCACGTCGTGGCCGCACTTCGGGCAGATGGCCTTCGTCGTCGGGCCGATGTCGGCGTTGTCCACGTCGGACATGTCGACGACCTCGCTGGACTCTTGGCCCTCGGTCGTGACCATCGACTTCTCCTTTTCGCTGTCGCGGGCTTTCTCGTGGCCGTTCGGACAGACCCAGACGCCGTCTTGCGGCGTCATCAGGGACCCGCAGTCGTCGCAAAACTCCATGAAGTACGTCCTACCGCTTGAGGGACTTAAGCGTCAGGATTGCGATGCGCTCGCGGGGTGCGCGCTGAAAAAAGCCCGGGGAAGCGGAGGCTCAGGCGTCGCCGTCGGACTGCCCCGGTTCGCCGAGCGCCTCGACCGGCATCGCGTTGTTCAGTTCGTAGTACAGGTCCTTCGCGTCGGCGAACTCGGCCGTGAGGCAGTTTCCGACCAACTCACCGAGGTCGGCGTTCCCGTCGGCCATGAGCACCGTCACACCGTCGAGGGCGGCCGCGGCGTCCCGGCGCGAGACCGGGTACGACAGGTCTTCGAGGCGGGATTCGACGCGACCGAGCGTGATGGATTCTTGCACGATTATTCATTATACATAGAGCGTATTAGCAGTTGTAGGAGCCGTGTTAGCACGGCTACGTTGAGGAATCGGTGATGCTAACCGGCCGATTCCGTCAGAGAAAGAGGGTCTCAGTCGGGTTCTATTCGAAGTCGGGGTCGCGCTTGTCGAGGAACGCCTCCATCCCCTCGCGCTGGTCGTGGGTTCCGAACAGGCCGCTCCAGACCCGCGTCTCGAAGTCGAGCGCGGCGTCCCGGGGCGCGTCGTGGGACATGTTGATGGCGGCTTTCGCGCCCGCGAGGGCGTGCCGCGGCTTCGACGCGAGGTCCGCGGCGAGGTCCTCGACGTGCGATTCGAGTTGGTCGTGGGCGACGACTTCGCCGACGATACCGTACTCGTGGGCGTCGCTGGCGTCGATGCGCTCGCCGAAGAAGATGAGCCGCCGCGCGACTTCGTCGCCGACGAGCGCCGGGAGGCGGACGCTCCCGCCCCACCCGGGCATGATACCGAGGTCGATTTCGGTCTGCCCGAGGAGCGCGCGCTCGGAGGCGACCCGGAGGTCGCACGCCAACGCGAGTTCCATGCCGCCGCCGAAGGCGTAGCCGTTGATGGCCGCGACGGTCGGAGCGGGGAACTCCTCCAAGCGCGTCGCGATGCGGTGGCCCTGCTCGGCGTAGTTCTGCGCGGCGGGCGTTCCGATGTCTTTCATGTAGCCGATGTCCGCGCCCGCGACGAACGCCTTGTCGCCCGCGCCGGTGAGGACGACCACCCGCGCGCCGCCGTCTTCGGCCTCGTCGAGCGCCGCTTCGAGCGCGTCGAGCGCGTCCGCGTTGAGCGCGTTCATCTGCTCGGGGCGGTCGATGGTGATGGTCGCCACGTCGCCGTCCCAGTCGAGTCGGAGGGTGTCCCAGCTCATACTCGGGGCGACGCAAGGCACAGGGATAATAATTAACGTTCGGCGGTCGCGCTGAAGAATCCAGAACAACGTTATACCCCCTCCGTCGAATCCACCGATATGACGCTCTCCGACGAGGCGAAAGAACGCCTCGCCGACATCGTCCGGCTCCAGCCGACGAAGAACAAGGAGTTACAGAACCGCTGGGACCTCGAAAGCGGGAGCGAAGTCCACCGCTACCTCGAATCCGAGCTCAAAGACTACTACTACCGCGACGACAACAGCCTCATCCGCGCGACGGCCGAGGCCGCCGAACTCGTCGGCGTCGAACCCGGCGTCGAGGGCGACGACGAGGCGGAGTCCGTTCCGAGCGTCATCCGCGTCCCCTCGCTCGAAGCCCGCGTCTTCGAGGTCGTCGCCGGCCCCGACGAGCGCTCCGAGAGCGTCGTCAGCGTCCTCAACAAGCTCCGCGAGGAGTTCGACATCGACCCCGACGTGGACGACGTGCGCCGCGCGCTCCAGAGCCTCCGCCGCAAGGGCGTCATCGAGGTCGTCTACCGGACCGTCCCCACGTTCCGCCTCGCCGTCGAGCGCGACGAGGTGGACGTGGAGGTCGTCTGACCGCCCGGCTCCGCGATGCTATTCTCGCCGCTCGAACACCAGCGCGTAGTGGTACGGCGGAACGTCGATTTCCGCCGTCACCGCGAGGTCGGTCGCCTCTTCGACCATCGCCGCGGTCTCCTCGGGACCGAGTCGCAGGTCGGTCGGCGGGCCGCGGGGCTCGCCTGCCACGGTCGTCTCCGACCGGGGCAGGGGTCGCCAGTTGACGACGACGAACCGGCCGCCGTCGGCGAGGACCGACTCGACTTCCGTCAGGAACTCGTCGCGGTCGTCGACCCCGTGGAACGCGTTGGCGAAGAGCGCCACGTCGACGGGGTCGGAGAGGTGCGCCGATAGCTCGCGGGCGTCGCCGCGGACCGTCGCCACGTTGTCGATGCGTTGCTGGTCGGCGAGATGGTCGAGTTCCGCGAGGAGGCCGTCGTCGAGGTCGACCGCGTACACCGGGGCCGGCGCGACGATTCGCGCCGCGGGGAGCGCGAAGTAGCCGTTTCCGCAGCCGATTTCGGCGACGGTGTCGCCCGCCGACAGCCCGAGCTCCCGAAGCGTCTCGCCCGGCGTCGGCCACAGTTTTCCCCACCAATCCCAGTCCGGCAGACTCGTGTTCTGGAACCGTTCCATATCGGTCGGTCCGAGGGGCGCGAAGTTAGGCGTTCTCACTGCCGCGCTCGGCCCGGTCTCTGGCGCGCTCGCGTCTGGCTTCCAGAATCCGGCGCACGCCCTTCCCCGGGCCTCCCTCTATAGGCCAGCCCTTCATCCGCCACGACGGCGGCTCCGGCTCGAACGACGGACACGAGTGGGCGCACTCGCGCTGGCTCTGATAGCAGTCTTTCGCGGCGCACCGCGGGACGAGCGCCCGGCCGCGCCGGTCGAGTTCGAACTGCCGGCAGTCGGGCCGCATCGTGTCCACGTAGCTCCGCCAGCCGCGGTCGTAGGCGCGCTCGGCGAGGACGAGTCGCCGCCGGGCGTCCGCCGGGTCGGGCGACAGCGAACTCGGGTGCCACAGCACCTCCGCCGAGTCGCCGTCGACGCCGAGGATGCCGACTTCGACCGGCAGGTCCTCCAGTAGGGCGGGTTCGACCCGCCGGCCCGTCACCTCGGTGGCGACCCAGACCTCGTCGGCGAGCGCCCGCGACACGTCGTGGTCGAGTTGGTCGGCGAGCGCGCGGGCGGCGCTGGCGTCGAGGTCCGGCTTGTTCTCGATGGCGACGACGCGCTCGACCCAGTCGGGGTACGGGGCGGTCCGGCGGTACTCGACGCGGTTCCGCGAGCCGCGGCGCTTCTCGACGAGTCCGAGCCCCGCGGCGCGATGGACCGCCGGCACGACGTGTCGCCACGGGAAGTCGGGTTCGGGGATGGCGTCTCGGTACCACGCCCACTCGGCGGGCGCGTGGCGGACGACGCGCAACAGGTCCGAGTCGAAGCCGTCGGTCGAGAGGGCGCGCCGGGCGGCGAACGCCTCGGGGTCGACCTCCACGACGACGGTGTCCCAGCGGCGCTCTCGGGTGCCGAGCTGTCGGGCGACGAACGCGGGGCGCGGGCCGTCGGGGTGCCACGCGCGCTCGGCCCAGCGGCAGACCCGTAGCTCGAAGGCGAACTCGGGGTCGCGGTCGCTGTCGGCGGCGTCGCTCACGACCGGGAGTTGCGGCGGGAAGCCGAAGACGTTTCGGTCGGGCGGCTTCGGCGTCCGGCCCGACGACGCCGCGGGCGTCGCCGCCTGCGCCGACGCGCGGCGCTGTCGCTCGCGGGCGTCGCGTTTCGGGCGTCGGCCGAGTCGGCCGACGCTACTTCAGGTACTTGTGTTCGCCCTCGTTTTTCGCGGCGAGGTCGTCGAGGAACTCGTGGGCGCGCTCGAATATCTCGCGCGGGCCGTCCTGCGTGATGGTGTTGATGGCCTGCTCGTAGTCGCGCCACTGGAGGTCGCGGTGCTCCGTCGAGAGCTCCGCGGACGCCTCGAACGACCGCGCGATAAAGAGGTGGACCGTCTTGTGAATCGTCGTACCGTTCGCCTCGAAGACGTAGCTGTAGTCCTCGCGGAAGCCGTCGATGAGGCGGAAATCCTGGATTCCAGCCTCCTCTTTGACCTCCCTGATTGCCGTTTGCTGAAGCTCCTCGTCCCCTTCGACCCCGCCTTTCGGGAACTCCCAGTCCCCGGGACGGCTCTTCAGGAGTAAGTACTCCCTCCGGCCGCGGGTGTCGCGGAAGAGAATGGCTCCAGCGCTGACCGCTTCGACTGCCATTACCTGAAATAAACGTGCCACCCTTTAAGAGGGTATCGGAGGCTGTAGCGGGTTCGCACGGTCGTTCGTTCGGGATTCGGGTGGCGGAAGCCCGGAGTCCCCGGTTCGTGTAGATGCGCTTTTACCGTCGGAGCGTGCAACAACCAGTAGTACCCAGCTATGGCCTTCGTCACAAAACTCACCTTTCAAAGCGGTGATAAGGCGGTCCTCGACCGAGTGGTCGACGACCTCAAGCAGTTCGTCGAGCGGAAGGGCGCGGAGTGCCGCGGCCCCCACTCCGACCAGCCGAAGCAGGTGAGCGTCCCGCAGTACCGGACGCTCCAGCCCGGCGACCAGTTCTCGTCGTGGTCCTACCCCGTCTACACCCGTCGGCTCGAAATCCACGGCGCGGACCAGATCGCCCGCGAAGTCGGTCTCAAGGAGTTCCCCGACAGCGTCCACCTCGAAGTCGAAGTCGAACAGAAAAAGCCGCTCGGCCACCGCCGCTGACGGCGGTCGCGGAGCGCGAACGAAGACGCGGGTCTGCGCTTTTTGTCCGTTTTTCGACCGCTCAGGCGTCCGGCCCGAGCAGTTCGACCACGTCGCCGGTGCCGACGTGGTTGGTCGCGTCGAACGACGTGACCTCCAGTCGAACCTTGTCTTCGACGGCCGCGTCGCCGCCGTCTTCGACCCGGATGACCGAGTCGCCGACGCGGACGGTGAGGCCGTCGCCGTTGCGCTCGCTGACGTAGGCCGTGATGACCTCGCCGGGTTCGAACGTCGGCGTCGCGGTGCGGAACGTCCAGCCGGCCAAGAGCTTGTTGAGGCGGCTCATACGCGGCTCACCTCCTCGCTCGTGCGGTCGGAGACGTACTCGCGGCCGTAGCCGGTCCACGCGGCGAACAGGAACACCGCCACGAGGAACCAGCCGTGGAAGACGTAGGGGAAGACCGACGCGGGGTTCACGAGCATGTCCGCCGTGAACCACGGCGTCGCCTCGCCGCCGACGAGGCCCTGCATGGCCCCGTAGCCGGCGAGCAGGCCGCCGCCCCACGGGAAGATGTAGCCGAGCGCCGAGGTGTTGGCGTCGAGGATGTTGGCCCGGCGGTAGCCGTTGATGTTGAAGCGCTTGCCGAGGGTGGCGATGTAGGGCGCGATGGCGATTTCGGCCGCCGTGTTGATGGTGACCGTCGCGTTGACGAGCGCCGTGCCGACGACCATCGTGGTCTCCGCGCGGCGGACCGTCGTGGCGACGCGGTCGATGACGAGCTCCTGAATCGCGTCGAAGCCGCCGCCGGCGCGCATGATTTCCGCGCCCGCGACGAGCAGGAGCGTCAGGACGATAAGCGGGAAGAAGCCGGCCGCGCCGGAGTAGACGCTGCCGCCGACGCCGACCTGCCCCGCGGGGACCGTCTCGACGACGGCACCGATGAGCGGGAGCGCCTCGACCGCCTGCGTGAGCCCGTTCTGCGGCGCGCTGAACAGGAGCATGTTCCCGGCCGATACGTCCACGAGGTTCGCCGCGCCGAGCGCGACGTTGAACGCCGCCGCGAGGAGCAGGCCCCACGAGACGGCTTCGATGATGTGTCGGCCGCGGACGGCGAGGACGATGACCACGGCGATGTCGAGCAGGTGGACGAGCCCCCACGGCGACACCGACGCCGAGACCTCGCCGGCCACGTCGACGTGCGGCATGCCGCCCCAGACGCCGGGGATTCCGAAGCCGGCGACGAGGTACGCCGCGATTGCGAGCGCCGCCGCGACGACGGCGTACTTCACGCGGGAGGCGACGACGCCGCCGATGTCGGCGTCCTGCGTGACCGCGGAGACGATGGTCGTGTCGCTGACGGGCGCGAGGTTGTCTCCGAACACCGCGCCGGAGAGAATCGCGCCGAACAGCAACACTGGGTTCGCGCCGAGGAGCAGCCCCGCCGGGAAGACGAGACTCGTGAAGGCGATTGCGGTGCCGTAGCCGGTGCCGATGCCGGTCGCGAGAAGCGCCGCGAGCAGGAACGTCACCGCCGGGAACAGCCCCGGACCGACGTTCAGGACCGTGGCCGCCCAGACGAGGCCGTCGACGAAGCCGCCGACCTGAATGGTCTCGGCGAACATGCCCGCCCAGAGCCACGCGACGACCGCCGTCGCGGCGACCCGACGGGTCATACCGGCGAAGATGACGTCCGCGTAGTCCTTCCAGTCCCCCCGGACGAACAGCAGTCCCACGATGAGTCCTGTCAGCATCCCCGCGACGAGGCCGGTCGTATCGCCGATACCGAGGATACCGCTCTGGAAAATCGCCCACGCGATGAACAGGGCGATGGGCAGGGCGCTCACGAGTCGCCCGCCGCGGAAACTGAGCTCGATGTCCGGTTCTTCTGGCATCGTTTGTCAGAGATTGACTGTTACATATAATAGGCACGAATTTCCTCCAACTATCGCCTCCAAAGTTGCGTTTCTCGCTCACGGGCCGTCGGGAGCGTTTATCACCGCCGGCGAAGAAGAGCCGAGACATGAGCAACCGAGCGACGATGGACGACCTCGTCTCGCTTCGCCGCGACCTGCACCGCCACCCCGAACCCGCGTGGTGCGAGTTCTACACCACCGCCCGCCTCGTCGACGAACTGGAGACGCGCGACCTCGACGCGCTCTACGTCGGCCCCGAGACGCTCGACGCCGACGAGCGCATGGCCGTCCCCGACGACGCCGACCTCGACGCGTGGTTCGAGCGGGCCCGCGAGGCCGGCGCGCGCGAGGACGTGCTCGACCGCCTCGCCGGCGGCTACACCGGCGCGGTCGCGGTCGTCGAACGCGGCGAGGGGCCGACCGTCGGCCTCCGCGTCGACATCGACGCGCTCCCCATCCCCGAGTCCGAGGCCGACGACCACCTCCCGGCCGCCGAGGGCTTCCGCTCCGAGAACGAGGGGTTCATGCACGCCTGCGGCCACGACGCCCACGCGACAATCGGCCTCGGCGTCCTCGACGCCGTCATCGACTCCGACTTCGAGGGGACGTTCAAGGTGTTCTTCCAACCGAGCGAGGAACAGGTCGCCGGCGGCAAGGCCGTCGCCGAGGGCGGCCACCTCGACGACGTGGACTACCTGCTCGCGCTCCACGTCGGCCTCGACCACCCGACCGGCGAGGTCGTCTGCGGCGTCGACGGCTTCCTCGCCGTCTCGCACTTCCGCGCCGAGTTCACCGGCGCGCCGGCCCACGCGGGCGCGAAGCCCGAGGAAGGAAAGAACGCGAACCTCGCGGCCGCGACGGCCACCCAGAACCTCTACGGCATCTCCCGGCACTCCGACGGCGCGACCCGCGTCAACGTCGGCCTGATGGGCGGCGGCACCGCCACGAACATCGTCGCCGAGGAGGCGTTCATCGAGGGCGAGGTGCGCGGCGCGACGACGGAACTCATGGAGTACGTCGAGGGCCGCGCCCACACCGTCATCGAGTCCGCGGCCGTCATGCACGACTGCGAGGTCGAAATCAACGTCGAGGGGAAAGCCCCGAGCGCCCGGAGCGACGACGCGCTCGCGGCCGTCGTCGGCGGCGTGAGCGAGGGCGTCGAGGGCGTCACCTCCATCCTCGACAGCGACGAACTCGGCGGGAGCGAGGACGCGACGTACCTCATGCAGCGCGTGCAGGACCGCGGCGGCCTCGCAGCCTACGTCGGCGTCGGCACCGACCACCCCGGCGGCCACCACACCCGGACGTTCGACGTGGACGAGGAAACCATCCGCATCGCCGTCGACGTGCTCGCCGGCAGCGTCGAGCGAATCGCGGCCGAGCGCCCCTGAGACGCGCCGAGAGCGCCGTTCGAGCCCGCTCCGGGCGGCTCGCCCCGCCGGAAACGACGCGCGGTCGCCCGAATCCGCCGCGGTAACCGCCAGCGGTTATTTGTCCCCCCCGTGCATAGCCGCCAGCGATGGGGCTCCTCGGAGGTGAATCGACCGAAGACACAGACCTGCGTCCGGGTCTCGCAGTCGTCGGCATCGCCGTCGGCGTCGCGGTCGTCCAGGTCGCCGTCTTCCCCGACAGCCCCGAGGTCCGGTGGCTTCGGTTCGCCGTCGAACTCCTCTTGGTCCCGATTCCCCTCGTCGGCGCGTTCGTCATCGGGAGCGTCCGCGACGTGCAGGCGGTCTGGCGGCCGCTGTACGTCGGGACCGCGCTGTTCGCCGTCTACGCCGTCACCGACGCGGTCGACGAGGTCGTCGCCCAGCCCGAGGCGTTCACGCTCGTCTTCGAGGACGGGGCGCTCCTCGTCGGGTCGGTCGCGCTCGCGGTCGGCGCGGCCCGGTGGTCGAACCACCGCGACGCCCGCGAGGCGGACCTGCGCAGCCGCAACGAGCGGCTCGACCAGTTCGCGTCGGTCGTCACCCACGACCTCCGCAACCCGCTGAACGTCGCCCAGATGCGACTCGAACTCGTCCGCGAGGGTCACGGGACCGACCACCTCTCGACGGTCGCCGACGCCCACGACCGGATGGAGGCGCTCATTCAGGACGTGCTGCAGCTCGCCCGCGTCGGCGAGTCGGTCGGCGACGTCGAACCCGTCAGCCTCGCCACCGTGGCCGCCGACGCGGTGACGAACACCAGCCTCGGGGCGTCGGGGCTCACCGTCGAGGCCGACGCGGAACTGCTCGCCGACAGGGGCCGACTCACCGCCGTCTTCGAGAACCTGTTTCGGAACGCAGTCGAACACGGTTCGACGGGCAACCGGACTGCGTCTGGTGACCCCGTGGAACACGGGTCCACGGGCAACCGGTCCCCGGCCGGCGACGCAGTCGAGCGCGGCTCGACGGGCAGCCGAGAGTCCCCCGACGATACCGCGGGCCGCGGCGTTCCGACGGAGAAGTCGTCTACCGCCGCCGACAAGAGCGCGGCAGACGCGGGGGGACGTCGGGCGATAGCCGACGCCGACGGTGGCACACCGGGCGTCAACGTCCGCGTCGGCCCGCTCGAAGACGGCTTCTTCGTCGAGGACGACGGCCCCGGCATCCCGCCGGAAGAACAGGAGCGCGTTTTCGAGTCGGGCTACAGCACCGACGCGCGGGGGACCGGCCTCGGTCTCGCCATCGTCGCCGGCGTCGCCGACGCGCACGGCTGGGAGGTGCGGGCGACGACCGGAGAAACCGGCGGGGCGCGGTTCGAGTTCCGAGGCGTCTCGTTCGCCGGAGAGACCGAGGTCAGTACTTCGGGTCCGCGCCGGTGAGCTCGTAGATGTCGTCCATGATGCGGTCCCGCTCGACTTTCCAGCCTTCGAGCGCGCTCGGCCGACTCGGATAGCGACCGTAGTGAGCCAGCAGTTCGTCGGCGAGGCGCTTGATTTTGAAGAACTCGTAAATCTGGCTCCAGTGGCCGTAGCTCGACGCCGCGGTCTGCGCGAGGAGCACGGGGCCGAACGAGGTCGTTCCGGAGTAGAGCGCCTCCGCCAGCTTCTCGCCGGGGATGGAGGCGATGAGCCCCATCAGGTCGTCCACGTCGACGGCGGTCGAGAGGATGTTGTACACGTCGAGGCTGGCGTAGCGGCCGCCGAAGTGGTCCATGACGCGCTGGTTGTAGCGCCACAGCGTCTCTTCGCTCACGTCGCCGGCTTCGAGCGCGATTGCGGCCTGCTCGCCGGCGTACTTCCCGGCGTAGGCCGCGCCGGCGATGCCGCCGCCGGTCGTCGGGTTGACGTGGGCCGCGGCGTCGCCGACGGCCATGTAGCCCGGCGCGGTCGCCGAGTCGTAGGGGCGGCGGGTCGGGAGGGCGGCGCCGAGCTTGTCGACGACCTCCGCGCCCTCGAATTCGGGGCGCTCGCGGAGGTCCTTTTTCAGGTCGTCGACGAGCTTCATCGGCTCTTCTGTCATCTGGAAGCCGAGGCCGGCGTTGATGGTCGTCTCCGTCCGCGGGAAGTACCAGACGTAGCCCGCGGCGACCTCGGCGGGCTTGAACACGAGCGCGTCCGACCACTCGACGGGCTCGGGGACCTCGACGACCTCGCGGTACGCCGACGAGAAGTGCTGGTAGGAGACGTTCGTGTCGAAGGTGGTCCCGGCGAAGTCCACCTTATCCTGGAGGAGCGACAGCGAGCCCGCGCCGTCGATGACGATGTCGGCGTCGTACTCGACGACCTCGCCGTCGTGTTTGCCGACGATGCCGGTGACGGTGCCGTCGTCGTCCTGTGTCACGTCTTGGACGACCGTGTCGTAGTGGAGTTCCGCGCCGGCTTCCTCCGCGCCCTCGATGATGAGCCGGCCGTACTCCCAGCGGTCGATGACGGCGAGTTCGCCGGGGACCGGGATGTCGAGGACGGTGTCCTCCTGCGGAATCTCGAAGCGGCCGTGGTCGACCTCGGTGTTGGTGAACGCGGGCTCGATTTTCGACTTCGGAATCGCCTCGGGGAAGGCGTCCGCGCCCTTCAGGGCGTCGCCGCAGGCGATGTGGCCCGCTTCCTCCGCGGGCTTTCGCTCGACGATGGTCACGTCGTAGCCCGCGTTCGCGATGGTGGCGGCGGCGTAACAGCCGGAGGTTCCCGCGCCGACGACCACCACGTCCACGGACTGGGTCCGTGGGCTCGCCGAGGAGTCCCCGGCGGTGTCGTTCTCGTCTGTGGACATGGTATCACCTCCATATCGCGGGCTGAAAACTCTTTACTCCCGCACCGACCGCGCGGGGCGACTCCGGCGGGAACCGCTCCCGCCGAGACGCGGCGCTCGACGGGGAGAAACCGGAGACGAGAGGCAGGAGAAAACGGAAACCCGAGGCGACCGAGTCGCTCAGCGGTTGTCGTCGCCGGTGTCGTAGTGCTCGCCCGAGGCGGCCGGGATGCGGGTGCGGCCGACGAGCGCGAGGACGACGAGGACCGTCACGTACGGAATCGTCTGGATGAGCGAGTCGGGAACGCCGTAGCCGGGGACCTGCTGGAGGCGAATCTGGGCGGCCTCCAGCCCCGCGAAGAGGAACGACGCGCCGAACGCGCCGACGGGGTTGTAGTTCCCGAAGAGGAACGCCACGATGGCGATGAAGCCCTTCCCGTTGACCATCGTCTGGTTGTTCCCGACGAACTGGCCGAGGCCGAGCGACAGCGCGGAGCCGCCGATGCCGGCGAGGAAGCCCGAGAGGAGCACGCCCGCGTAGCGGACGCGGCTGACGTCGACGCCGACGGTGTCGAGCGCCTTCGGGTTCTCACCGGACGCGCGGACGTGGCGGCCGAACGCCGTGCGGTTCAGGACGTACCACGACGCCGGGACCGCGACGAGCATCATGTACACCGCGGGGTCGGCGTCGAACAGCGCGCCGAAAAACGGGATGTCCGAGAGGACGGGAATCGTCCACGTCCCGAGGGTCGTCCCGAGGTTGTCGGTGTTGACGCCGCCGTAGTAGACGGTCGCCGCGAACGGCGCGAGGCCGAGCGCGATGAGCCAGACGGCGAGGCCGGCGATAATCTGGTCGGCCTTGAAGCGGATGCAGACCACGGCGAACAGCGCCGAGAACAGCACCGACGAGAGGACGCCGGCGAAGAAGCCGATCCAGATGGCCGGCAGGCCGAGGACGGTCATCTCGGGGCCGACGACGGCCGTGGTGATGACCGCGGTGAACGCCGAGATGATGAGCAGACCCTCCAGCCCGATGTTCACCACGCCGGCCTTCTCGGAGAAGATACCGCCGAGAGCGGCGAAGGTGATGGGCACCGAGAGCCGGAGCGCCGACGAGAGCGTGCTCCGACTGGTGAGGATGGCGAGGAGGTTCCCCCAGATACTGCCCGGGAAGACGAGGCCGAGCAGCGCGATGAGCAGGAAGACGCTCAGCGCCCCGCCGGCGAGGGTCGCTCTGTAAGACAGTTCGGTGTCGCGGAGTCGGTCGATGGTTGTCGTACTCATTCGTCGTCACCTCCGAGGGAGCCGCCGTCCGTGGCCACGGTCTCGCGGTCCGGTTCGAGGTCGATGGCGGAGCCGAGCATGCGGAAGAACTCTGGCATCGCGACGAACAGGATGATGAGCCCGCGGAGGACGCCGACGAGCTGTTTCGGGACGCCGGTCCCGAACTGGACCGCGAGCGAGCCGGACTTGAGCGTTCCGAACAGGAGCGCCGCCGGGACGACCCCGAACGGGTTGTTCCCCGCGAGGATGGAGACGGTGATGCCGTCGAACCCGAGCGCGGGGACGCCGGCCTGCCACTTGCCCATGACCATGAGCACCCAGATAGCGCCGCCCATGCCGCCGAGCGCGCCGGAGAGGAACATGCTCGTGACGGTCGTGCGCTTGGCGTCGACGCCGCCGTACTCGGCCGCTTCCGGCTGTTCGCCGCTCGTCCGGAGGTCGTACCCGAACGAGGTCTGTTCGAGCAGGAACCAGACGGCGACGACGAGCGCGAGACCGAACGCGAGCGCGAGAATCGAGAAGTCGCCGCCCTGCGGGAACGCCACCGGGAGGAGCGTCGCCCAGTCGGGAAGCGGCGTCGTTTCGACGACCTGCGAGTCGGGATTGCCGTAGAACTCGCTGACGAGGACGAACGCGATTTGCGCCGCGATGAAGTTCAGCATGATGGTCGTGATGACCTCGTTGGCGTCGGCGTACGCCTTGAGCGCGCCCGGAATCGCGCCGTAGAGACCGCCGACGAGCGCGCCGACGATGACGGCGAGCGGAATTAAAATGAGGCCGCCGACGAGCCCCGACGGGAGCATCGGCGCGACGAAGAAGGAAAACAGCGCCGTCGCGAGGCCGCCGAGGACGAGCTGTCCCTGCGTCCCGATGTTGAACAGGCCGGCGCGGAAGGAGACGGCGACCGAGAGGCCGGTGAAGATGAGGAGCGTCGTCTCCTTGAGCGTGAGCGCGAACCCGAAGTTCAGCGGGTTCCAGTCGGGGTTGAACGGTTTGAGAATCCCCGGGCTGTTCACGAGGAACGGCTCGCCGAGCGCCCCGTTGAACAGCACGAGGTACACCTCGACGGGGTCGTAACAGAAGCCGGTGCCGAACAGCGTCGTCGCCGCGGTCTGGCACGTCGTGATGCGGCCGGAGACGAGGATGATGACCGCGCCGACGAGCACGGCCATGACGAGCGCGGCGAAGCTGATGAGGATGCGCTCGGTCGCGGAGGCGGCCGTCAGCCGCCGGAGGACGGCTTTCGCGTTCTCGACCGCGCTCATCTGGCGTCACCCACGGGCGGTTCCGCGTCGGTCGCGTCGGCGTCGGGGCGTTCACCGGCCATGAGCAGGCCGATCTCTTCTTCGGTGGTGTCGCGTGGGTCTACGATGTCCATGAGTTCGCCGTCGTGCATGACGCCGAGGCGGTCCGAGAGGCCCTGCACCTCGTCGAGCTTCGAGGAGACGAGGAGCACCGCTTTGCCCTCGGCTCGGAGGTCCAAGAGCCGCTCGTGGATGAACTCCATCGCGCCGATGTCCACGCCGCGGGTCGGGTGGGTGGCGACGACGAGGTCCGGTTCGCGTTCGAACTCGCGGCCGACGATGAACTTCTGTTGGTTGCCGCCGGAGAAGGACTCGGCGTCGGCGTCGGCGTGGGGCGGTCGAACGTCGTATTCGTCGATGATTCGCTCGGCGTGGTCGCGCGCGTCGGACCAGTGTATCCGGCCGTCGGCGGCGAACGTCGCGCTGTGCTGGCTGCCGAGGATGCCGTTCTGAACGAGGTCGAAGTCCATCACGAGCCCGCGCTCGTGGCGGTCCTCGGGGATGTACGCCATCCCGTCGGCGATTCGGGAGCGGCGCGAGGCGTCGGTGATGTCCCGGCCCTTGTAGGAAATCGCCCCCCCGGTCGGCGTCCGCAGGCCGGTGATGGCCTCGACCAACTGCGACTGGCCGTTGCCGTCGACGCCGGCGATACCGAACACCTCGCCCTCGCGGATGTCGAACGACACGTCGGAGACGGCGGGGACGCCGCGGTTGTCCTCCGCAGAGAGGTTCCGAACCGCGAGCACCTCGTCGCCCGGTTCCTGCGGTTCGGCCTTCGGTTCGAGGAGAACTTCGCGGCCGACCATCAGTTCGGCGAGCTCCTCGTTGGAGGTCTCGTCAGCCTGGACCGTGCCGACGTTCTTCCCGTTTCGGAGGACGGTGATGTCGTCGGCGGCGTGCATCGCCTCCCCGAGCTTGTGGCTGATGAAGATAATCGTCTTGCCCTGGGCGGTCAGCTCCTCGAAGACGCGGAACAGCTCTTCGACCTCCTGCGGGGTGAGGACCGCGGTGGGCTCGTCCAGAATGAGGATGTCGGCCCCGCGGTAGAGTGCTTTCAGAATCTCGACGCGCTGTTGAACGCCGACGCTCACGTCCTCGATGGCCGCGTCGGGGTCCACGTCGAATCCGTATCGGTTCGAGAGGTCGATGACCTCTTGGCGCGCGCGCTCCCGGTCGACGGTCGTGTCGAACCACTTGCGCGGTTCGTTGCCGAGGACGATGTTCTCGGCGACCGTCATGGGGTCGACCAGCATGAAGTGCTGGTGAATCATACCGATTCCGGCGTCGATGGCGTCCGCGGGCGAATCGAAGTCCCGCGGTTCCCCGTCCACGCGGACGGTCCCCTCAGTGGGTTCGTAGAGCCCGTAGAGGATGTTCATCAACGTCGTCTTGCCGGCCCCGTTCTCTCCCAGAAGTGCGTGCACCGTGCCGCGCTCGACGGTCAGGTCCACGTCGTCGTTCGCCACGACGCCGGGGAACCGTTTTGTGATTTCGTCGAGATGAACAGCGGTGCTCATCTTGACCCTTTTTTCGGGGGGGTTCGCTTAAACTCGTGGGATTCGAGTCGGCGCGGGAGTGGTCCACACGGAGCGTCGCGGCGGTTATCGGGGAGTTCGAACTGTTCAACCCGCGGGCATGTTCGACTACGCGCGGTGCGGAATCGGCAATATTGACTCCTTCATCCCGGACGCAGTCGCTCGGGGCGCGGCGTCGAAAGAACTGCGAGCGTCGAGTGCGGCGTTACTCGGTCGTCGTCGGAATCTCGATGTCGCCGGCGATGATGGCCTCGCGGGACTCGGAGAGCGCGTCCTTGACGTCCTGCGGGATTTCGGAACCGAGTTCCGCGCCGTAGACGGCGGCGACGCCGTCCTCTTCGAGGCCGAGGGTCGTGGTGGAACCGCCGTTGAACTCGTCGTTGACGACGTTCTCGACGGAGGTGTACACCGCCGACTCGACGCGCTTGACCATCGAGGCGAGAATGACGTCGGCGTAGTTCGGCTCGGTCTGCGACTGGTCGGAGTCGACGCCGATGGCGAACTTACCCTGTTCTTTGGCCGCCTGGAAGACGCCGAGGCCGCTGCCCCCGGCCGCGTGGTAGACGACGTCCGCGCCGTTGTCGTACATCGAGGTGGCTATCTCCTTCCCCTTCGCGGAGTCGGAGAACGACCCGACGTAGGCCACGTCGACGGATATCTCCTCGTCCGCGTGCGCCACACCGGCCTCGTAGCCGGCCTGGAACTTGCGGATGAGGTCGGTCTCGGTGCCGCCGACGAAGCCGACGCTCTTCGAGTCGGGCGTCGTCGAGCCGGAGCCGGCCGAGAACTCCTGGGTCGTGATGAGGCCGGCGAGGTAGCCGACCTGGAACGAGCCCTGCTCCTCGCGGAACAGGTAGCTCGCCACGTTGTCCTCGTCGACCACGTCGTCGACGATCATGAACTGCTGGTCCGAGAAACTCGGCGCGGTTTCGGAGAGGGCGGACTTCTGCGCGTAGCCGATACACGACACGAGGTCGTAGTCCGGGTTCGACGACTGCGCGAACCGGCGCTGGAACTGCGGGAACTCCTCCGCCGCCGAGGGCTGAGCCTCGTCGTAGGCGATGCCGAGTTCCGATTCCGCCTGCTCGATGCCGCGCTTCGCGGCGTCGTTGAACGACTTGTCACCGAGACCGCCGAGCGCGTAGACCATGCCGACGTTGGCCGCCGAACCGGACGACTCGGTCGTCTGCTCGCTCGTCGTGGTCTCCTCACCGCCGGACGACTCGGTCGTCGCCTCGGTCGTCTCTTGGCTCCCCTCGGACGGACCGCCGGTACAACCTGCGAGGCCCGCGATGCCCGCGACCCCTGCCGCTTTGACAAAAGAACGTCTGTCCATATGTATGAACTCCTATTGAGACAGGGGCCGCGAAAATTGCATAAAGGTGTCGTTTCGCGGTTTCAGCGGCGTCGCATCACCACGATTGCAAATCGTCGAGAACGGGACCCCGGTTCACGTCCACGGGCGTCGAGTTCGGGGCGCACCGGGTCGCGTGCGCCGGGGAACCCTCCTCGGAGTCCGCTCAGGCGGCTTCGATTTCGCCCTCGACGACGGCCGTCACCTCGTCGACGAGCGCGTCCACGTCGTCGGCCTCCGCGTACACCCGGATGTAGGGTTCCGTGCCGGACGGGCGGACCAGCGTCCACGACGCGTCGGCGAACTCCAGTCGGACGCCGTACTCGGTGTCGACCGACTCGGGGGCCATCGCGTCGGGGAGCGAGGCTTCGAGCGCCGCCATCGCCGCCCGCTTCTTCTCGTCGGGGCAGGGGACGCTCACCTTGCGGTACGGGCGCTCCGTGACCGGTTCGCGCAGGCCGGCCATGCCGGACTCGGCGGCGAGGCGGGCGATGAGCGCCGCCGACGCGACGCCGTCTATCCACCCGCCGAACGACGGGTGGATGTGCTTCCACGGCTCGGCCGCGAACACCACGTCGCCGCCGTCGGCGCGGGCGCTGGCGATGCCCTCGTGGAGCGCGCCGAGGCGGACCCGCTCGACGCGGCCCCCGGCCTCGCGGACCCGCTCGTCGATGCGGCCCGAGGCGTTCGGCGTCGTGACGACGACCGGGTCCTCGGCGTCGGAGACGCGGACGTAGTGCTCGGCGACGATGGCGATGACGGTGTCCTCGTGGACGACCTCGCCGTTCCCGTCGATGATGACGATGCGGTCGGCGTCGCCGTCGTGACCGATGCCGAAGTCGAAGTCGCCGTCGGCGACGAACGCGATGAGGTCCGCGAGCGTCTCGGGCGTCGGCTTCGACTCGCGGCCGGGGAAGTGGCCGTCTATCTGCCCGTTGAGCGTGACGACGCGCGCGCCGAGGTCGCGGAGCACCTGCGGCGTGCCGAGCGCGGACATCCCGTTGCCGCAGTCGACGGCGACGCTGAGACCGTCGAGGTCCGCCCCGTGTCGCCCGGCGAACTCGACGATCGCGTCGCGGTAGGCGTCGAGGACGCCGCTCGTCCCCGTCGCGCCCCAGTCGTCCCAGTCGGTCGGGGGTGCGTCTGCCTCGACCCGCGTCTCGATGTCGCGTTCGAGGTCGCGGTCGTACTCCTGACCGTCGACGAACATCTTGATGCCGTTGTCCGTCGGCGGGTTGTGCGAGGCGGTGAGCATGACGCCGCGGCGACCCCGCGAGGCGAACGCGAGCGCCGGCGTCGGGACGACGCCCACGCGGGTCACGTCAGCGCCGGCGGAGAGCAGGCCGGCCTCGACGGCGGCGGCGAGGCCCTGCCCGGTCGTCCGTCCGTCGCGGCCGACGACGAACTCGGCGGGAGCGTCCGATTCGAGCGCGGCGCGGCCGGCGGCGCGGCCGACGCTGAGGGCGAGTTCCGGCGTGACTCGCTCCGTCGCGCTCCCGCGGATACCGGCGGTGCCGAAGAGTTCCATAGTCCAGCGTTGGGTGGGTCGTACTTAGATGCTGACGGTTCGGGGGACGCGTGCGAGGCGGGCGCACGGGTCGGTCGGGGGGCTTTGGGAGACGAAAATCGGCCCCCGGACGAGTCGCCGAATCGACCGCCCGAGGCAGCACGCCTTTGACGGCGGCGGACGAAACGGTGGCCATGAGCGAACACGGTCGAACTCGCGCGCACGTCTACGTCTCCGGGAACGTACAGGGCGTCTACTACCGGGCGACGACCCGCGACACCGCCCGCGACCGCGGCGTCGACGGCTGGGTGAAGAACCTCTCGGACGGCCGCGTCGAGGCCGTCTTCGAGGGCCCCCGCGACGACGTGGAGGCGATGGTCGAGTGGTGCCACGAGGGGAGTCCGATGGCGACCGTCGAGGACGTGGACGTCACCTACGAGGAGCCGGACGGCGAGACCGGCTTTCGAATCGAACGCTGACGAGAACCCGACAACCGGCCGATAACATCAACGAGACGGCCAAATCGTTCAAGCGGGGTTCGGGGGACCTGTCCCCATGCGCTTCCGGAACGACACGCGGGGAATCGGCGTCGCCAAACTGTTTTTTTCGCTCGTGACGAGCGTCGGACTCGGCCTCGCGGCGGGCACCGCGTTCCTCATCGTCCGCGGGCCGTTTTTCGCCGGGCCGTCGCTCGCCCCGTTTCCGATGATGACGGCGCTCGCGGTCTTCATCGTCGGCATCGTCGTGCTCACGTGGGGGTCGACGCGGCTGTTCGGCGTGGGAACCGGCGTGTGAGCGCCCCCCGACTCACGCCGGCCGGTCGACGCCGAGTTCGGCCATCGCGCGGACCACGACGTGCGCCTCGACGAGGTCGCGTTCCTCGACCATCGGGTCGTCCGCGTCGTCGATGGCGGCGCGGGCCGCGGCGAGCATGCGGTCTTCCTGCTCGGTCTGGTCGGGTTCGTCGCGGGTGCTGTTCAGGAGCGCCTCGAAGTCCTCGCGGATGCTGAAGTCCGCGCGGGCGACGTTACACCGCGAAAGCGGGTGCATGCCGAGGTCCAGGACCAGCTCGGTGACGAGTTCCCAGTCGCTCTCGCAGAACTGGAGCGTCACGTCGCCGACGATGTCGCGCCACGCGATGGGGGCGGCGTTCTCCATGAGCGTCACCGCTCGCGGGGGGACCGCGATGCGGGCGACCGTCTTCGGGTCGTCGCAGAGACAGCAGGGCTGGTCCGTCCTGCCGGTGTACATACGCGGGGTTAGGATGGGCCGTAGATGTAGCTTCGGGCCGGAGACGCGGGACTCGGCGTCCGGTGGCGACAGGGCGACACGCCGACCGAGGCAGACGCTCAGTGCGTGGAAACGGTCGGGTTCGAGCCCGGGGCGGGGTCGTCGAACCCGAGTAGAGGCAGCGGGAGGCGCGGCCGACTGCGTGCTGGCACTGAATCACGCATTGGGCTGGGCTGGGTATTCTGTGGTGGCGACAGTGGCCACGCCATCTATCTGATTGAACACCGTGCATAAATATCTTCTCCCCTGGGGATACCGCACACTATTGTTGACTATATACTAGTGTGTTTCAACATTCTGGAGTTGGTTATGCATGATTGTCAATCCGGGAGATACCATCCGAGAGCGCTCACCGGGACGCGAATCGCCATCTCCAGTCCGACGGCGTCTGTCGGCGGGTCGCTCGGGAGCGACGCGAGGGGACGGCTGGCCGCGGCGGCGAGGACGAGCGCGTCGAGCACGTCGTCGCGGGCCACGTCGCGGCGGAGCGTCCGGTCCAGCGTCTCGCGGTAGGCGCGCTCGGGGTCGAACTCTGACTGGTCGGTCGCGTCGGCTTCCGAACTGTCGCCGCCGTCCCCGGAGACCTCGTTTCCAGCGAACGCCGTCCTGAGCACGTCGAGGCGGCGGTCACGGCCCTCGGGCGTCGATTTCGGTTCCGAGAGGGGTTCGCCGGCGAACGCGGCGAACGCGAGTTCGGGATGGGACTCGAACACGCGCTGTCGGGCGCGCGGCGTCTGCCGGAAGACGGCGTCGGCCTCGCGGATTTTGGGCACGAGATGCCACGCCTGAATCGAGAGTCCCGCCCCGGTCCGCTCGCGGTTGGCCGCGCTGGCCGCCTCGTGGGAGTCGGCGTCGAGGACGGCCCGGACGGGCGCGAAGAAGACGGTGGCGGCCCGAGAGCCGAGTCGCTCGCGGGCCTCGCGGTCGCACGCCCGGCGGGCGGATTCAGGCAAGCCGATGGGAATATCCACCAGCACTCGCTCGGCGTCGCACTCGCTGGCGAGTTCCCAGACGGCGTCGAAGTCGGCGACGACTCGCACGGCGAGGCCGTCCGCGGCGGCGACGGCGCACACCCAGCCGGACCGACAGCCGTCGACGCCGACGACGGGGCATAATCGCTGTGGCACGGACCGAGCTACGTCCCCGAAGGGGAAGAAACGCTCCGGGTTAGGAGTCGAGCACCGCGGCCGTCATCTGGCGACAGGTATCGCGGAGTTCGTTGAGCGTCGCGTCGACACTCGCGTCGAGCGAGACGAGCAGTTTCACGCCGTCTTCGAGCGGGACCCGGACGATGAGCGTGTCGTCGATGGCGAACGCGACGAGTTCCGGCCCGCCGATGGGCAGGTCTTCGAGCGGTTCGTCGATGGCCTCCTCGTTCGTGAGCGTCGCGACGAGCGTCTTGACGGTGTCTTCGTCGTAGCGGTCGAGAAGCGACTGCTCGAAGAACCGAATCCGCGTCTGTACCGGCTCACACCACGCGACCGCCTGGAGGGTGTCCCCGTACGTCTCCAGAAGCTCCGAGGCCAGTTCGGGCATGGGGAACTCGCCGTCGTCGACGACGGTGACGTCCGCCTCCCGGTCGAGGGCGACCCGCTCGTAGGCGAGTTCGCCGAGGTCCGTCAGCCCGTAGAGTCGCCCTTTCTGCTGTGATTCCGGCACCAACAGCTCGACGATTCCTCGCTCCCGAAGTTCGGAGAGCGCCCGAGACACGTGGGGCTGTGCGAGGTCGGTCTCCGCGGCGATTCGAGACGGCAGTCCCGAACCGTGCTCAGAGAGGTACCGACACACGGCCAGACGGTACCGTGAGCTCGCGATATACCCGGCGGAATCCCACGTCTCGGTCATAATCGAGACTCTCCGCTGGTCGTTTTCATCATGATTGACACGTCCCATATTGGTATCTACTGCCAAGCAGGGTATATCTTTCGAGGGTCGGACTAGAATACCATATATGTACCATATAGCACGGCGGAGCGTGACGTTCCGGCACAGTCAGCCACTAAACACCCTAACTCGACAGTGACTATCAGTACCTACCTACGCTGTAGAAATTGGGTGACGCCGACGTAACCGGATACCTGTGCGGTTACCCGGTAACGTGTATGTCAGCAAACACATATATCAGTTCGGTCTCGTACCAGGTAACGCAATGATAGTAGCTCTTCGGACGACGGACCGCCACACGACCACCGCCGCGACGGAGGTTCCGAGATGAGCGTCGCGCTCCAGTTCGCGTCTCCCGGCGCGGACGTCGCGTTCCTCCTCGCGCGCGTCCTCTTCGGCGCGGTGCTCGCGTTCATGGGACTCAACCACTTCCTGAACCTCGACCACATGACCGGCTACGCGGAGATGAAGGGCCTGCCGGCACCCCGCCTCGGCGTCGTCGTCTCCGGCGGGATGCTCGTCTTCGGCGGGCTCGGTATCGTCCTCGGCGTCTTCCCCGCGCTCGCCGCCGGTGCCGTCGCCGTCTTCCTCGTGGTCGGGACGCCGGTGTTCCACAACTTCTGGGCGGTCCCCGAGGACCAACAGGAGTCCGAGATGACCGGCTTCCTGAAGAACGTCGTCATGCTCGGCGGCGCGCTCGTCTTCCTCGCGCTCACCGGGACGACGTGGTCCTACGCCATCGGCCTGACGCTGTTCTAACTCCGCCGACGGACCCGCGCACGACTTTCGACGCGAACCCCGAACGCACGACCGACGCGTCGCGGTCCCACAGATTCATCGGCGTCCGAACCCACCACACTCCCGTTCATGACCCACGCAATCCCGGATTCGATACGCGCACGCCTCCCGCCGAGTAGCCGACCGCGCCCGCCCGCGGAGGCGAGTCGCTGATGGACGGCGCGCCCGACGCCTTCGGCTCGCCGTACCGCCTGCTTTCGGGGGCCGTGGTGCCCCGCCCCATCGCGTGGGTGAGCACCCGCGGCGACGACGCCGACAACCTCGCGCCGTACAGTTTCTTCACCGTCGCCAGCGTCGACCCGCCGGTCGTCGTCTTCGCCCCGGTCGGCCGCGGTCCGTCGCTGAAGGACACGCCGCGAAACGCCGTCTCGCGCGGCGAGTTCGTCGTCAACGTCGTCACCCGAGACGTCGTCGAGGCGATGAACGAGACGGCCGCGACGGTCCCGTCCGGCGTCGACGAGTTCGACCACGCCGGCATCGAGAAGGCCGAGGCCGTCCGCGTCGACGCCCCGCGCGTCGCCGACGCCAAAGTCGCCTTCGAGTGCTCCCTCTACGACAGCATGGAGGTCGGCTCTTCGACGCTCGTCCTCGGCGAGGTCGTCCACGCGCACGTCGCCGACGAGGTGCTGACCGACGGCAAACTCGACACGACGAAACTCGACGCGGTCGGCCGACTCGCCGGCAGCGAGTACGCGACGACCGACGACCGGTTCGACCTCGTTCGCCCGGACTGACCTCCAGTTACGCGTGGTGATAATGGGGCGCGAAGCTTTATCGCGAGATACGCGGTCTGTCGGAACAATGAGCGACGTGTCGTTGTCGAGCGTGCTCTCGTTTCTCGATACCGACGACGCGGCGACCGTCGTCAAGCGGGTCCGCGCGGCCCGCGGGGAGCGGACGAAACGGAGCGTCCGCGACGGGCGGACGTTCCTGTTTGCGGCCCCCGACAGGGAGTCGCAACCGACCGAAGTCGTCTGGATAGACGTGGAAGCCGCGTTCGACGCCCGGAGCGTCGAGGCGTTCGCCGAGCGCTGCGACGACCGCGGCGTCGACGGGACGCTCCTGACGACCGGCGACGAAGCGCGGGCCGCGGAGACCCTCGCGCTCGCGTTCGCCGCCGACGAACAGCTCGACGAACCCGACGAGGACGGCGACCGCGCCCTCCTCGTCGACCCCGGCGAGGTCGAGGCCCCCATCGACCTCGTGGCGCTTCCCGACCTCGTAGAGGCGCTCGAAGACGCCGACCTCGACGAGGCTATCATCGACGAGTATCACGAGCCGCACGAACCGGAGTTCGAGGACATCGTCGACGAGATCGACGCCGAGGAAGCCCGCGCCGCGGCCGAGGCGGACGCCGCCGAGGACGCCGGCTCCGGTCGCGCGCTCGCGCTCCTCGTCGCGGCCGTGGTCGTCGTGGCGGTCGCCGCGGCGTTCGTCCTGCTCGGTCCGTTCTGAGCGGCGTTCGGACCCAGTTTCGGGGTCACTCACTCGGGGTCTCTGTCACCCGACGGCGGCTCCCCCGCGGGTCGCCGCGCCGCGAGTCGCTCGATTCTGCGAAGCGCGACCGCACAGACCGCGGCGTACGGCCCCGCGAGAACCGGGACTTCGAACGCCACCTCACAGCGGTCGAGACCGATGGGGTTCACGCGATGTCCCGTCGCGCGAACCCCGGCCACGCGCCACGTCCACCGACGGGCCTCGTCGTCGCACGTCTCGATGCTGAACGGGACCCAGACGCCGGCGACGCGGACCTCGCCTCGACTTCCCGCCTCGATTCGCCCGTCGACGCCGCGGACGCCCGACACGCTCGGCCCCCAGTCGGGCCAGTCGGCGACCGACACCAACACGTCCCACGCCGCCGCCGAGGGAACCGAAATCCGCCGGGAGACGACCATTCGCCGCCCCTCAGGCGTTCGCTCCACGCGCGTTCGGGTCCGATTCGACGCACCCCTCATACGTCCTAGTATGCTAATAAGTCGTAATATAACATCGCCGAAATCTTTATCCATGAATCGTGGTAGCAACTACCAAGGCAACACATGAGCAACACGAGTGACCGCCCGAAGACGATGCGAGACGTCAGCCACACGCCGCCGACAGGCGAGAGCGTCACGAACGTCTGGGAGCGAGGGCACGAATCCGAGTCCGCAGAGTAGGCGGCAGAGCAGACGACGCGACGAACAGCAACGAACCATCCGCATCGGGTCCGACCGACCAATCGAACCGAACCCAGCTAATCGACCACGATACGACAACCCACGTAACCGAACGAGCGATACTGCATCGAACTCGACTGTCTCCCGCTGGAGAGGGAGGCCGTGCGACCTTCCTGCGCACCGATTGCGACCGACCCGCGCCGGCCGTCCCGCCGGCGCGCACTCGATTTCCGACCGACTAGAGCCGTCGACCGACTGGACCCGTTAGCCGCCGGAGCCGACGCCTATCGGGACGTTTAACCCCGAGTCCGACGGGCGTTCGAACATGAAGGCCACCGCCAAGGCCCACCCGATTCAGGGCCTCGTGAAGTATCACGGGATGCGAGACACGGAGCGCCGAATGCCGTACCACGACAGCATCAGCGTCTGTACGGCCCCGAGCCACACGAAGACGACCGTCGAGTTCCTCCCCGACGCCGACGAGGACGTCTACGTCATCGGCGGCGAGGAAGTCGAGGGCCGCGGCGCGGAGCGCATCCGAGCCGTCGTCGACCGGGTCCGCGAGCTGGCCGACTTCGACCACCGCGTCCGCCTCGAAAGCGAGAACTCCTTCCCCTCGAACATCGGCTTCGGGTCGTCGGCGTCCGGGTTCGCCGCCGCCGCGATGGCGCTCGCCGAGGCGGCCGGCCTCGACATGACGCGCCCCGAAGTCTCGACCATCGCCCGCCGCGGGTCGGCGTCCGCCGCCCGCGCCGTCACGGGCGCGGTCTCGCACCTCTACTCGGGGATGAACGACACCGACTGCCGCTCCGAGCGCATCGAGACCGACCTCGAAGACGACCTGCGCATCGTCGCCGCGCACGTCCCCGCCTACAAGGAGACCGAGCAGGCCCACGCCGAGGCCGCCGACAGCCACATGTTCCAGGCGCGGATGGCCCACATCCACGCCCAGATAGACGACATGCGCGACGCGCTGTACGACGCCGACTTCGACGCCGCCTTCGAACTCGCCGAGCACGACTCGCTGTCGCTCGCGGCGACGACGATGACCGGGCCCGCCGGCTGGGTCTACTGGCAACCGCGCACCATCGCCGTGTTCAACGCCGTCCGCAGGCTCCGGAACGAAGAGGACGTGCCGGTCTACTTCTCGACCGACACCGGCGCGAGCGTCTACGTCAACACCACCGAGGAACACGTCGACCGCGTCGAGGAAGCCGTCGCCGACTGCGGCGTCGAGACCGACGTGTGGGGCGTCGGCGGCCCCGCCGAGGTGCTCGACGAGTCCGAGGCGCTGTTCTGAGCGCGCGGCCGACCGCCGCGAACCGCGCCCGCCGTCACCCTCTTTTCTCTCGCGCCCCACCCGTCAGTCATGCGTGTCCTGGTTCTCGGTGCCGGGTACGCGGGCCTCACGCTCGCCCGCGACCTCGAACGCCGACTCCCCGCCGACGCCGACCTGACCGTGGTGAACGACGCCCCGCACCACCTCGTCCAACACGAGGTCCACCGCGCGATTCGGCGACCGGCGGTCGCCGACGCCATTCGGGTCCCCCTCGACGAGGCGCTCGACCGCGCCGAGGTCGTCGTCGACCGCGTGACCGGCGTCGACCGCGACGCGCGAACCGTCGAACTCGCCGAGGGCGACGCCATCGACTACGACTACTGCGCGGTCTGTCTGGGTGCTGAGACCGCCTACTACGGCATCCCCGGCCTCGAATCCCACTCGGTCCCGCTGAAGCGCGTCGCGGACGCGAAGGCCATCCGCGACCGCTTTTTCGACGACTGCGACGAGGGCGGCACCGTCGTCGTCGGCGGCGCGGGGCTGTCGGGCGTGCAGGTCGCTGGCGAACTCGCCGCGCTCCGCGACGAGGAGGGCGCGCACGCCGATATCGTCCTCGTCGAGCAACTGGACGCCGTCGCGCCGTCGTTCGACGAGTCGTTCCAGCGGGCGGTCCGCGACGAACTCCTCGACAGGGGCGTCGATATTCGGACCGAGACGACCGTCGAGTCGGTGACTGACGCGACCGTCGCGACCGACACCGGCGATATCGACTACGACCTGCTCGTCTGGACCGGCGGCATCGCCGGCGACGAGGCGATGGGCGGCGAGCGACCCGCCGTCAGGGCGGACCTCCGACTCGACCGCCGGACGTTCGTCGTCGGCGACGCGGCCCGCGCCGTCGACGCCGACGGCGAACCCGTGCCGGCGAGCGCCTCCGCGGCGCTCCGCGAGGCGAAGACGGTCGCCGGAAACGTCGCCGCGCAGGTCGAGTTCGAGACCGCCGGCGGCGAGAACGACTTCGCCCCGCGGCCCGACCCCTACCGCTTCGAGGTGCCCGGCTGGATTGTCTCGGTCGGCGACGGTGCGGTCGCGCAGGTCGGCCCGAGCATCTTCCGCGGGAAGGCCGCGAAGGCGATGAAAGCCACCGTCGGGGCGGGACATCTCACCTCCGTCGGGGCGATTTCGCGGGCGGTCGACCTCGTCGACGAGGAACTGCACGCCTGACGGGTCGTCGGGGGCAAACCGCTCCGCGGTTCGGCGGCCTACCCCTGAGAAGTTCTTTATCGGATGCCGGAGTATCTCCAGCTATCACCGACGATACCGGGCACGACCGCCGAGACTTCGCGTCTGTGGGCACTCCGCGAGACGTGACCGCCGAGCGAGGTGTTCGATGAACTGGCAGCACACGGCCTACGCCTACCCGATGGTCTTCGCGGCGGTCGTCGCCGCCGTCCTCTCGGCGTACGCGGTCCGGTTCGTCCGCCGCCGCGGGCGGAACCCGACCGTCGTCTCGTTCGCCGTGCTGACGGCCGCCGTCGCCTTCTGGACCGCGACGACGGCGGTCAAACTGCTCCTCGTCGACCCCGGCGCGAAACTGTTCGCGTACAAGCTCCTCCACGTCGGCGCGATGACGGCCGCGCCGACGTTCTTCGTCTTCGCCCTCGCGTACACCGGCCGCCGGGAACTGCTCGACCGCTACGTCGTCGCGTCGCTGTACGTCGTCCCGGCGGTGTTCCTCGTCGTCCTCTTTACCAACCCGCTGGAGCTGGGCTACACCGGCTGGCAGTTGTCGACCGTCGACGGCGTGACGACGCTCTCGGTCACCGACGGCCCGGTGAGCGTGTTCGGCCTCGTCTACGGCTTCGTGCTTCTGTTCCTCGGGCTCGGCGTCATCGGCCAGTACGCCGTCGAACTCGACCGCCCCTACCGGACGCAGGCGACGCTCCTCCTCGTCGGGATGGTCGTGCCGTCGGTCGTCGCCGCGCTCGAACTCACCGGCGCGCCGCCGCTCGCCGGCGGCGTCAACCTCATTCCCGCCTCGCTCGCGGTCCCCTCGGTGACGTTCGGCATCGCCGTCTACCGCTACAAGCTCCTCGACATCCTCCCGCTCGCCTACGCGGCCGCCGGCGCGCACTCGACCGACGGGCTCGTCGTCCTCGACGCCGACGAAGTCGTCGTCCACGTCAACGACCACGTCCGCCCGCTGTTGGGAGCCGACGGCCCGCTTCTCGGCCGCCCGGCGAGCGAGGCTGTCCCGAACTACGGCGACCTCGCCGGCGACGCCCCGACGTGCGACGCGCTCGTCGCGGGCGAGCGCTACGTCGAACTGACGCGCATCCCGCTCGGCCGAGGGGGCGACTCGATCGGGTGGGTCGTCTCCGTCCGAGACGTGACGCCGCGGAAGCGTTACGAACTCGCCTTGGAGTCGAGAAACGACGAGCTGGAGGTGCTCAACCGCATCGTCCGCCACGACATCCGAAACGACATGCAGCTCGTGACGGCGTACATCGACATCGTCCTCGACCACGAGCCGCTGTCCGACGAGGCGCGGTCGCAGTTGGAGACCGCGCTCCGGCGGGCGCTCAACACCGTCGACCTCACCGACGTGCTCGGACAGCTGATGCGCGCGACGAACGACGACGAGCGCCGCAGACCGCTCGACGTCGGCGACGCGGTCCGCGAGGCCGTCGAAGACGTGCGCGAGGGGCATCCGAACGCGACGTTCGCGGTCGGCGACCTCCCGTCGGCGACGGTGTTCGCCAACGACCTGCTCGACTCGGTGTTCGTGAACGTCCTGAAGAACGCGGTCGTCCACAGCGACCGCGACGAACCGTCGATTGCCGTCGCGGGCACCGCGGACGGCGAGCGCGTCACCGTCCGCATCGCCGACGACGGCCCGGGCATCTCCGACGAACGGAAATCGGTCGTCTTCGGGAAGGGCGCGAAAGGGTTAGAGAGCCCCGGCACCGGAACGGGACTGTACCTCGTCGAGACCATCGTCACCAACTTCGGCGGCACCGTGCATATCGAGGACAACGAACCCCGGGGGAGCGTCTTCGTCATCGAACTCCCGCTCGCGGCCGTCGAGGCCGCCGACTGAGCCGACCGGCTTGACCGACTGAGTTGGCGTGTTCGACCGACTGACGCCCCGACCACAGAATCAACTCGACGCACGTTTTCCTCGGTGTCACAACTGTTATCGCTCCCGTATATGATAATCAATCATGGACTATTCGGTCTCGGACGAACAGCGGGCCATCCGCGAGGAGGTCCGGCGGTTCGCCGAAAACGAAATCGCACCCGTCGCGGGCGAGTACGACGAGGCGGAGCGGTACCCCGCGGACATCGTCCGCGAGGCGTCGAAGATTGGGCTGACGGGGGCGCACTTCCCCGTCGAGTACGGCGGCGTCGGCTACTCCTCGCTGGAGAACGCCCTCGTCACCGAGGAGTTGTTCGCGGTCGACCCCGGTATCGGGCTCTGCATAACGAGCGCCGGCTTCGGCGCGGAGGCCATCATCAGCTTCGGCACCGACGACCAGAAAGAGCGCTTCCTGCCGCCGATTACGGACGGCGAGTCCGTCATGGGCGCGGCCATCAGCGAGCCGCAGGCGGGCTCCGACGTGACCTCGGTGCGCACCCGCGCCGAGAGGGACGGCGACGAGTGGGTGATAAACGGCAGCAAGATGTGGATAACGAACGGGAGCGTCGGCGACTACTTCGTCGTCATGTGCCGGACCGACCCCGACGCGGACGACCGCTACGCGGGCTTCTCGCAGCTCATCGTCGAGGCCGACCGCGACGGCTTCGCCGCGGACAAGATAACCGGGAAGATGGGCATCCGCGCCAGCGACACGGCCGAACTCGTCTTCGACGACGTTCGCGTGCCCGCGGAGAATCTCGTCGGCACCGAGGGGATGGGCTTCCTCCAGCTCATGCAGTTTTTCGACGAGACGCGGACCGCGGTGGCCGCGCAGGCGGTCGGCATCGCCAAGGGTGCCTGCGAGCGGGCGCTCGACTACGCCAGAGAGCGCGAGCAGTTCGGCCGCTCCATCGGCGACTTTCAGGCGATTCAACACAAGCTCGCGGAGATGCACACCGCGACCGAGGCCGCCCGGCAGTTGACCTACAAGTCGGCGTGGAGCGTCGACAACGACGAGGACCGACTGACCGCGCTCGCGTCGATGGCCAAGGAGTTCGCCTCGAACGTCGCCACCGACGTGGCCGACGAGGCCGTCCAGATTCACGGCGGGGCCGGCTTCGTCAACGACCACGACGTCGAACGGCTCTACCGCGACGCGAAGATAACGCAGATTTACGAGGGGACCACGGAGATTCAGAAGAACATCATCGCCCGCGAACTGCTCGGCAAGGGCTTCTGAGGCGGGTCTGACATTGCCCGCGACTCGCGGAACCTCGCCGCCGCGGTCGGCGCCGCCCGTGGACGAGGTTTTACCGCCGCCGCTCCAAGAGTGAGCGTGGCACCGTTCGACGCGATTCTCTTCGACCTCGACAACACGCTCTGTACGAACGACCAGAGCGGCGAGACCATCTACGCCGGCGCGTTCGACGCCGCCGGCCTCGACCGCTTCGGCGAGCCGTCGGACCTCTGGGCCGCCCTCGACGGCCCGCCGGACCACGGCGACCACGAGGGCTACCTCGCCGACGGCTTCGAGCGCGTCGCCGCGAAGCACGACCGCGAGGGCGTCGACGCCCGGGCGCTCGCCCGCGGGTTCGTCGAGACGGTCGACTACTCGGCCGTCTCGTTCCGACCGGGCGCGAAAGAGGCGCTCGCCGCCGCCCGCGACCACGCGTCGGTCGCCCTCGTCACCAACGGGCCCGAGCGACGGCAGTCTATCAAACTCGACGCGCTCGGCATCGTCGACGCGTTCGACGCGGTCGTCTTCGCGGGCGATATGCCGCGGCGAAAACCCCATCCCGACCCGTTCGACCGGGCGCTCGCCGACCTCGACGCCGAGGCGGACGCGAGCCTCCACGTCGGCGACTCGCTGGAGTTCGACGTGGACGGTGCCCACCGCGCCGGCCTCGACGCCGCGTGGTGCCCGGTCGATATCGGCGACGAAGGCGACCCCGACCCGGCCTCGTACGCGCCGGCGTACGTCCTCCGGTCGCTCGCCGACTTCCCGGCGATTCTGGACGGCGGCCCGTGACTCGGCTCCCGCGGCGTCGGGGTGGCCATCGACGCCCGGTCCGCGTCCGCTGGACCTTTGTTCGCGTCGCCCCTAGAGTGGTTCCATGAACCCCGTCGAGGGCGTACTCGCCCGCGAGTTCCCCGAGCGACGCGTCGCGGCGACGGTCCGCGTCCCGAACGGGAACCACAAGCGGACCGCGGTGGCGACGTTCGCCGACGGCGGGGAAGTCGTCGTCCAGACGGCGGCCGACGCCGCGGCGCTCGCCCTCGAAGCCGCCCTCTCGCGGGCGGTCCGCGAGCGCACGTCGATTCCGGTCCCCCGCGTCCTCGCGTCGGGCGCGCTCGACGGGGTCGGCTACGTCGTCGCCGAGCGCGCCCCGGGCGACGAACTCCACGAGCGGTTCGTCTCGCTCGATTCGGCGGCTCAGCGACGCGTCGCCCGGTCGTTCGGCGTCGGCCTCGGCCAACTCCACGAGCGGTTTTCCTTCGACGGCTACGGTCGGCTCGGTCGGCCGGCCCGCGGGAGACGGCGAGCCGACGGGGGGAGCGCGACCGAGTTCGAGTCGGAACCGGTCCGCGGGTTCGACGCCGTGAGCGCCGGCGACGACGACTGGGAAGCGTGGTTCGCCGCCTACGCCCGCGAGGGAATCGCCGCGCTCCCGCCCGCGTTCGACGGGGTTCGAGAGCAGTTGGAGGAGGCCGTCGCGGCCGCCTCGCTCCCCGTGAACCCGCCGTCGCACCTCTACCCGTGGGATTTCAGACCCGGGAACGCGCTCGTCGCCGGCGAGCGGGTCTCGGCCGTGCTCGACTGGGGACGACCGATAGCCGCCGCGCCGGGACTCGCCGTCGCCAAGGTCGAACACCTCGTCGCCGACTGGTACGTCGAAGACGGCGCGCCGCTCCGTCGGGCGTTCCGCGCGGGCTACGAGTCGGTCCGGCCGCTCCCGCCCGTACCGCGGGCCTACCGGGTCGCCGCCGTCGTCCGCTCGGCGGTCGATTCGGCGGGTGAAGTGACCCGCCCCGGCTACCCCGAGCGGACCGGGTCGGCCGCGGTCGACTTCCACCGGGCGCGACTCGACGCGCTGTTGTGAACGCGGTCTGAGTCGGTGCTGTCGGCCCCGTTCGAAGCCGCGCTGTGACTCTCGGCGACACGAACTACTAATTCGGAGTGCGTGGTATGGTCACGCATGGTACGAGAAGACGGCAAGCGAAACTTCGTCCTCGTCGAAGACGGCGAGGAGACGAGCGTGTTCAGCGGAACGTATCCCCGGCAGGCGGCGCTGAAAGCCGCCCGGCGGCTCCACCCCGCCGCGAGCCCCGACGACATCGACGGGAAGGCGACGCTCAGGCTCCGCGAGCGCGGGACCGACCGGGTCCACGTCTACGAGGGGTGGGCGTGGACCGAGGAGAAAGACGACGACGCACCCGAGTGGATGGACGACTACGTCACCCGGGCGAACGTCTCGAAGCAGGGCATCGAACACCTCGAAGCGTAAGCCTGAGACGCTTCGGCGGGTCCGAGGAACCCGGCTTCGTTTTTTTGCGCGTCGCACGCCGAGCGTCGAGTCCCCGGTTCAGTCGCCGGCCTGCGCCGCCTCGCCGTGGCCGCCGTGTCCCTCGTTTCCGACCGAGTCCGAGCGGTGGAGCCAGTAGAGGACGCCGAACAGGCCGGTGGCGAACACGTTCAACACGAGTTTGTAGTCCGCCTCGATGCTCACCTCCGCGATTTGGACGCTCTCGGGCGACGGGATGAGCCCCGCGCCGAGGAAGACGAAGTGGATGACCACGCCGGTCAGCACCGCCGCGACGAATATCATCCCCGAGAGCATCGCCGCGAACTTCGTCCCGTAGTACTCGCGGTAGGCGTCCATGATGGGCGGGACGATAAGGTCGGCGTAGATGTAGCTCAGGACGCTCCCGAACGGCAGCCCGTTCGAGAACAGCACCGCCCCGAACGGGACGTTCCCCACCGAGCAGACGAAGGTGGCGACGCCGATGACGGCCCCGAGGACCGCGGTCCAGAAGACGTACACCGGCAGGCCGAACGTCGGCCCCGAGAACACCGAGGTCCACACCGCCTCGGGGATGAACCCGGCGATGAGGCCGGCGAAGACGAAGCCGATGGCGATTTCGTCCCAGAGCATCCCCCACTCCTTCCACTGCTTGTCGGCGAGCGCCTTCCACCCCGACAGCGACGTGGCCCGCTCCCGAATCGTCGTGTTGGCCTCCTCGGGGTCGAAGCTCTCCTTGCACGACTTCGAACAGAAGTAGAACGTCCGCCCGTCGTGTTCGACGGAGTACTCCGTCTCGTCGGGATCGACTTCCATCCCGCAGACGGGGTCGCGGACGGTCTCGGACCCCTCCTCTTGGACGTTCTGTCGGGCCTGTTCGACCACCTCGTCGGGAACGAGGTAGACGAAGCCGAACGCCATCAGCCCGATGAGCATGAACCCGCCGAGGATGTCGGCCACGAGGAACTGCCAGCCGAGCAGAATCCAGATGACCGCGCCGATTTCGATGACGAGGTTGGTCGAGGCGAACATGAACGCTCCGAGCGTCGCCGCCGCCGACCCGCCCTTCTTGAACAGGTTCTTCGCGGTGGCGATGGCGCTGTAGGAACACGACGAGGAGACGAAGCCGAAAAGCGAGCCGTAGCCGATTTCGCGGGGGCCGTGACCCTCCAGTAGCTCCGAGACCTCCTCGCCGGAGGTCCACGCCTCGACGCCGCCGGCGATGGCGAAGCCGACGACGAGCGCCCACCACGTCACCCACGCCATGGCCGCGGTGGTCGAAAGCGCCTCTCGGGCGCTCTCGACGAGGAACGTCCCGAGCGGCTGTTGCGTCGTGAACACGCCGAGCCCAACCGTCGCGAGCGCGATGGTCGTGAGGATCGCGTATTCGGTTCGGTCCATGTGGTTGGATATGAGGGGAGCCATCCCTAACTGGGTTGTGCCTAGCAGAATCGGGGGTTCGGCGCGGCGCGAGTTTGGGTTGTGAAGTCCGTCGGGGAAGCGAGCTTGGAACGTGAGGGTGAACCTCCGAGACGAGCCGTCGAAGCACCGTCAGTCCGACGTGCGTTCCAGTGAGTGACGCCCCGTTGGGACGCGAGACGGTCGGTCCCAACCGGGACACACCCGGACAGTTATCTTCGAACAGAGCCTATTTCGGTCTCGTGACTATCACTACAGAGATCGTTATTCGCTCGTCTGCCCTGCCGTTCGTCAGTCTCGCACAATCGGTCCCGTCGAACCAAATCGAGTGCGTACACGGGCTCTGTCACGAGGGGAACTCCCGCGTCTTCATGGTCTACGTCGAGCCCGACGCGGGCGTGTCCGAAGCCGACCTCCTCGCGTTCGACGAAGTCGTCGCGGCCGACGCGCTCGGCCGCGCGAGCGGCAAAGACGTCTTCCAGACCACTATCGAACTCGACGACGTCGTCTCGGAAGCGTTCGCCCCCGAGCGGTTCACCGCGACCCAGATGGAGCGGACGGTCGTCACGCCGGAGGGGTGGTACGAAAAGAAGCTCTTTCAGAACTACAACGCGTTCAACGGGATGCGGACCCGCTGTGAGGAGTACGGCATCTCCATCGAGCTCATCTCCATCACGCAGAACCCGCGGGAACGCGACGAGTCATCGCAGTACGGGCTGACCGACCGCCAACAGGAGGCGTTGACGCTCGCAATCTCTCGGGGGTACTACGAGAGCCCGCGGCAGGTTTCGACCGAAGAGCTCGCCCAGGAGATGGACATCTCGCAACCGTCGATGTCGAGTCTCCTCCGCCGCGGCGAGCGTCAGCTTCTCACCTCCGCGCTCGGCTCGCAGGCGCAGGTCAACACGGTCAGCAGATAACGGCGAGTCTGTCTTCGTGTGCTGACGGCCGGAACGCCGAACTGACGACCGCATTTAAACGTCCCTTCTAGATAGCATCGAAACCAAGTCGTACGACACCCGACTGAGGGGTGGAGACAATCATGGATATCACCGAAGCCGGTACGAACCCGTCCGTCGAAGGACCCGAGGAATACTTCACGGGAGACACCCGAATCGATCCCCTGTTCGACGCCCAGGGGGAGGCCCGCGCGGCCGCGGCGAGCGTCACGTTCGAGCCGGGCGCTCGCACCGCGTGGCACACACACCCCCTCGGCCAGCGACTAATCGTGACGAGCGGGTGCGGCCTCGTGCAACGCGAAGGCGGAGAGATCAAACAGATTCGCGCGGGCGACGTGGTCTGGTTCCCGCCGGGCGAAAAGCACTGGCACGGCGCGACGCCCGAAAACGCGATGACTCACATCGCCATCCAGGAAGAACAGGACGGCGAGGCCGTCTCCTGGTTAGAACACGTCAGCGACGAGGAGTACGGCCCGGCGTCGGAGCGCTAACCTACCGCCGCGACCGAAACTGAACCCGGCCCAGCCCTAACTCCGCCACCGGCGGCTCGTTTGCGACCCGGCCGCCGTCTCGGAGCCGCGCGGTGGCCGCCCGGGTGGCGGACGACACGCGTCAGTATTTAAATCTACTTTGTAGATAGCGCCGAGTTCAGGGAGCTTCTGCGCCTCCATTGAGGTACGTCCCACCCATGAAAGCAGTACGTATTCACGAGTACGGTAGCCCGGATGTCCTCCGGTACGAAGACGTAGACGAGCCGGAACCGGCCCCCGACGAAGTGCGCGTGCGGGTGCGCGCCGCCGGCGTGAACCCGGTCGACTGGATGACGCGGAAAGGCCTCGTCGAGCGCGACGAACTCCCGTGGATGGTCGGTTGGGACGCCGCCGGCGTCGTCGACGCTGTCGGTTCCGACGTGAGCGACCTGGAGGGCGGCGACGAGGTGTTCGGTCTCGTCGAGTTCGAGTACGGCGGCGGCACGTACGCCGAAGCCGTCACCGCGCCGGAAGACGAGCTCGTGCGGAAACCGGCGTCGCTCAGCTTCGAGGAAGCGGCCGGCGTCCCGATGGCGGCGCTGACCGCGTGGCAGGCACTAGAGGCGGTCGATGTAGACGCCGGCGACCGCGTTCTCATCCACGCCGCGGCCGGCGGTGTGGGTCACTTCGCCGTCCAGTTCGCACGGGAGCGGGACCTCCACGTCATCGGCACCGCCTCGGGATCGAACGAGGAGTACCTCCGAGAGCTCGGCGTCGACGAGTTCGTCAACTACCGCGAGCAGCGCTTCGAAGAAGTGCTCGACCCGGTCGACGGAGTGATCGACGGCGTCGGCGGAGAGACGTTCGACCAGTCCCTCGAAACCCTGAAGGAAGGCGGTGTCATCGACAAGCTCCCGAGCCCGCCGACCCCCGAGCAACAGGAACTGGCGGACGAACAGGGCGTCGAAGCGATCATGACGAACGTCCGCTGGAACGGAGACTGGTTCGAAGCCATCACCGAACTACTCGCAGACGGCACCGTCTCGGTGACGCTCGACACGGTGTTGCCGCTCTCCGAAGCGCGGGAGGCCCACCGACTGAGCGAGGAGAAACACGCCCGCGGGAAGATTATCCTCACGCCCGGCGACGACGAGTCCGCGTCGAACTAACTCGTCGCGGTCGCGTGTCGATGTCGCCCGTCATCGACGCGTTCTGATCCCCGGACGGCTATTTAAACGGGCTTTTCGTACAGCAGTACCCTCAAGCGATTTACCGTCGTTATCCTAGTCATGGCGACGAGACCGATTCGACCCGCGGGAAAAAGAGCCGACTGCTGTCGCAGGGCGACCACTGCACGCGAACAGCGACGGGTGGGTGCGAGCGCCCACCGTTCCCGTCTCCGCCGCTGTGGGACAGACGAGGAGGTTCGCCGATGACCGCGTGGGACGACGCCGAACTGCGCGAAATCGCGGCCCCCAACGACCTGTACGTCGCGCCGTTCCGCGAGGACGGCGAGACGTACGGCACGCCGACCCGAGTCTGGTCCGTTCGCGTCGACGACGGTCTGTACGTGCGCGCCTACAACGGCCGAGACTCCAGTTGGTATCAGGCCGCCGTCCGGGAGAACGCGGGGCGAATCGAAGTCAACGACGAGACCAAAGCGGTCGCCTTCGAGGCGGTCGACGGACCGATAAACGACCGCATCGACGACGCCTACCGAGAGAAGTACGAGGGGAGTTCGTATCTGAGCGCGATGATTAGCGACCGCGCGCGCTCGGCGACGGTCCGGGTCGTGCCGAGGGAACAAGGCGACTGACCGTTCTCGCGGAGTTACAGCTACTGACTTTTTGTCGCAGTAGCGAGCTCGTCAACGGCGAAGTAGAGAACAGCGAGTGAGCGAGCGCCCCGTAAAGGGTGCGGTGGATGGATAGGTTAATTCGAAACGGCTTTTTAATTCACAACGTTGCTTGGTACGTCTCTGACCACTCTGCTGGTACAGGTAGGTCACGGAGAACACGGCTTTGTAGGCGGTAGAACCCATTTGCTGCCTTCTGACAGTTAGATTCCATCCACAGCCGTGCCTTGGGACTATTCAGATATTCAAGCAGCTCGTCGAAGGGTACGTCTTCCTTCGGGATTAGATAGTACACACTGTGTTTTGGGACAACAGTTCCCTTTTTCTCCGCCCAGAAGCGTGGTTCTTTAGCGATGTCCTTGAATACTATCTTTGGCTGTAACAGGTCCTGCATCGGTGGATTTTCATGCCACGCATACCATCTCTTTCCAGTCTTTTTCACACAAGAACGGTCTTCGAGGCGTTCTCGGTGAAGCTCGGCCCAGTCACCAAAGGCACCAAGTTCGTCTTCGTCTGGCAGCGTCCCGTCTTCTTGATAGGGACAGATGAACACTGAATCCGTGTACGGCCCGTCATTTGATCTCAATTGACGGCCAGAGACAGTAGGATAAATCCAATCTGGAACGAGTTGTGCAGGAACGTCCTGACGGTCAGCGACGAATACAGAATCAGCACCGGTCGCCATTCCGGGTGAGATACGAACCGTGACATCACCGAGGGTTGTACCAGTTTCCAGATCCTCGAGGTCAGCACCTCTTACTGAAGCGGCCCAACTCTCACCATCTTCTGGGAGCGCGGTTGTATGAGTAGATCCATCCCTTAGTTTCACATGGGTGGGTCCAGTTTCCGTACGCCGAATTGTCGTAATACAGGGGAACGTGACCAACCCCGAGAACGAATCTTCGTCGATATGAACGACATCTTCGACGTGGAAGTTATCAGAGGTGAGCAGCCGTCTAAGTGGTTCAGCAGCATCGACGTACTCGAACTTTTCTGGTGTGATAAAAGAGAGAACACCACCGGAAGATAGTAGTTCCAAAGAGCGTTCGTAGAATAATAGATAGAGGTCGAATCGACCGACTGCAGTCGAGAACTCCTCTTTGTAGCGGTTCTTTTCTTCACCCGAGAGACCTTCAATGGGAACATACGGTGGATTGCCTACAATGAAATCAAACGTCTCCGACTCAAGCATCTGAGGTCCAAGATAATCTTGTTCGACAAACTCAACGTGCTCAAGGCCGCGATTTCGTGCAGCATCCAAGTGCTCTGGATTCGTCTCAATAGCAAGCCCGTCTGGAAGGCCCCAACCCTCTGATTCACAAACCTGCTCAACAACTGCAGCGAAAGGTCCTGTCCCACACCCAGGATAGAGTATCCGGTCACTCTTCGTAGGCTGTCTATCTCGAAATAAACGTTGGACTATTTTTTCAGCCAGGTCATGTGGCGTAGGAACGTGGCCTTTCATACCAAGAGTTACTAGATAATCGAAGTTAAAACTATATAAAACTCGAGTAGATCTCAGTCGAACAATGTATCTTGCTCGTGGTCGATATGGGCTGTACATGAGAGACAAGTGATCGAGCAAAACGTTCGAATTCGAGTTCTTCGTTCGGTTCTCGGAGAGACCGTGTTTTTCTAGACTCGTCATCGTCTACAAATAACATAAGGTAACCAATCCACGGGGCGGGTGATGGTTCAAATAGACCCTCTTCGTACGCTTTGAGTATGTCGGTATTATTCCCAATGACCTCTTCAGCACGGTTATTCAGATTGTTGCCAATCGAGCTACCTTGTGACTTGTACTCAATGGCTGCCAGAAGGTTGCCGTTATAGACAACTGCAGTATCCCACTCCTTCTCGTGTCGGTAATATCCTGGTAGTGTTGCATGATAGTCGTGCTTTACAGCATCGCGGGGAACGCCAGCCTCGACTAGTAGCTCCTCAACCAGTCCCGCGAACCCATTCATTTGCTGGCCACCAAGAACCTCTGGGCGTCGCCCATGAGCAACGTTATCAGACTTCTCGTGTTCTTCAGCTTGTCCAGATAGCGTCATATAGTAGTGTTGGACAACATCTGAAACCCGCGAATCGAGATCTTCGAACATGAGATAGAATGACGACGTGCCATTAGTATATGTACTGGTGTTAACTCAGATAGTCAGGAGGTTTGGCTACTCCGTAGAACTCTGAGACAAACGCAACTCGTGGAACTCTTCCCAACTCTCGAACTGCTCCTAAAACAGATCACTCAGCAGGTTCTACGCCCACGGCGCGGCGTCGTCCGGGTCGTACGCCTCCAGCGTCGGTTCGAGGTTCGCGAGCGAACCGCCGAACAACTCCTCATCGAGCGAGTCTGAATCGGCGTCCCAGTCGCGGTGGAACGTCACTTCGTCCTGTGTGTCCTCGGAGACAGCGTCGGGATCTGTCTCTCGGCGTTTCAATCGCGCCACGAAAAACCGGAGTTCATGATAGGCGCGGCTGGATTTGAATCGCACTCGCTCGCTAGTTCAACTCCGTCGCGGAGATGGGTCTCCGCTCACGTTGTTCGCGGAAGAATCATGGGCGCTGCAGGATTTGAACCCACGGCAACTTGGTCCGAAGCCAAGCACTCTGTCCAGACTGAGCTAAGCGCCCTACACAACTTCGTCAGTCGTGGATTGTTTTAAATGGATTGATTCGAGGCGGCGACTCCGCGCGATTTATACCCGACCTCCGAACAGTACGGGGTATGTCTCTCGGAGCGCGGGCGCGCGGGTTCGTCGAACTCACCCGACCGGGAAACGCCGTCGCCGCGGGCGTGCTCACGTTCACCGGGGCGTTCGTCGCGGGGGCGACCCCCAGCGACGCGGTCGTCGTCGTCGCAGCGATGCTCGCCACCGTGTTCGCCACGGGAGCGGGTAACGCTATCAATGACTACTTCGACCGCGAAATCGACCGCATCAACCGGCCCGACCGGCCGATTCCTCGCGGGGCGGTGAGCGCCGCCGAAGCCAAGTGGTTCAGCGTCGCGCTGTTCGGCGGCGCGGTCGTCTCGGCGCTCGTGCTGCCGGTCGTCGCCATCGCCATCGCCGTGGTCAATCTCGTCGCGCTCCTCGCGTACACGGAGTTCTTCAAGGGCCTCCCCGGCGTCGGCAACGTCGTCGTCGCCGCGCTCACCGGCTCGACGTTCCTGTTCGGCGGCGCAGCCATCGGCGAGCCGTTGGGCGCGGCCGTCCTCTGCGTGCTCGCCGCGCTGGCGACGCTGACCCGCGAAATCGTCAAAGACGTCGAAGACATCGACGGCGACAGAGCCGAGGGGCTCCGGACACTCCCCATCGTTGTCGGCGAGGCGGCGTCGCTGTGGCTGGGTGCGGCCGTCCTCGCGGTCGCCGTCGGCGCGAGCGCGGTGCCGTTCGTCTGGGGCGAGTTCGGACTGGCGTACCTCGGTGCGGTCGTCCCCGCCGACGCGCTCATGCTCGTCGCCGCCGCCCGGTCGTTCAGTGACCCCGCCGCGGCCCAGCGTCGACTCAAACACGGGATGTTCCTCGCGGCGTTCGCGTTCATCCTCGGACGGGCGATGGGACCGGCGAGGGGACTTTTATAAACACCGGGGCTGAGCGACCGGTCAGTTCCCGGGGAACACCCCGACGAACCGGAAGTGTTCGATCCTCCAATCAAAAAGAATATTACCGGCTCACTGTATGGTCGTACTATCCGATGACCCCCGGCGAGCGGAAGCGTCAGGCGAGTGCATTCCTCGGAGTCGACGACATCGAGCCGAGGTACCTGCATGTATAACCTGGGCGCTGATCTCGACGTCGAGGTCGAACCGGGCACGAACCTCCTCCTCGTCGGACCGCCGTTGACCGGGAAGCGCTCGCTGGCGCTCGACATCCTCGCGGAGGGGACGCGAACCGGCGAGGGCTCCGTCATCGTCACCACCAAAGACGGCGCGGACCGCATCCTCTCGGACTTCGGCAAGCGACTCGACTACGAGGGCAAACCCGTCGCGGTCGTCGACTGCGTCACGAAACAGCAGGGCGTCGGCGAGGTCCGCGACGACGAGCGAATCCGCTACACGTCGTCGCCGGTCGACATGACCGGAATCGGAATCAAACTCTCGGAGATTCTCCAGGAGTACTACCAGGGCCGTGGACTTCCGGGGAACCGCATCATGCTCCACTCGCTGTCGACGCTCCTGATGTACGCCGACCTCCAGACCGTCTTCAGGTTCCTCCACGTGTTCACCGGCCGCATCCAGAGCGTGGGCGGCCTCGGCCTGTTCACCATCGACGCCGACGCCCACGACGACCGGACGATGAACACCATCAAACAGCTGTTCGACGGCATCATCACGACCCACGAGGACGCGCCGCCGGACATCCGCATCGCCGACCACTAGTCGGCTCCGCTCGCGTCGGCGACCGCCGAGACGACGACTGTGGGCGTCGAGACGGCGGCCGCGTCGCACAGCCGCCTGACGTTTTTATCCGAAGCCGGCCACGTCGTAGGTATGCCCATCACCAGCGACGACGACATCCGCGCGCTGTTCGACGCCGAGACCGTCGCGGTCGTCGGCTGTTCGGCCACGCCCGGAAAGCCTGCCCACGACGTCCCGTCGTACATACAGAGACAGGGCTACCGCGTCGTCCCCATCAACCCGTTCCACGACGAGATTCTCGGCGAGACGGCGTACGACTCGCTCGCCGACGTGGACGAAGACGTCGATATCGTCGACGTGTTCCGACCGTCCGAGGAGGCGGGCGACATCGTCGACGCCGCAATCGACCGCGCGGCCGACCGGGGCGACGTGAAGGCGGTCTGGCTCCAGCTCGGCATCCGCGACGACGACGCGGCCGCCCGCGCCGAGGAGGCGGGGCTCTCGTTCGTTCAGGACCGGTGCTTCAAGGTCGAGCACTCGCGGCTCGCCTGAGCGGGCGGCGACGCGGCGAATCGACCGGGACCGGCTTCGAGGCGGTCTCCGCTAGCCTTCCCACGACTCGAAGTCGCCGTAGACGTCCTTCGAGAGGTATCGCTCCGAGGAGTCGGGAAAGACCGTGACGACGGCGTCGTGCGGGAGGTCGATGTCGCCGGCGGCGGCGCGCTCGGCCACGTCGATTGCGGCCAGCGAGTTGGCGGCGGCGCTCGACGCGACGAGGTGACCCTCCTCCGCGGCGAGGCGCTGCATCTCGGCGTGGGTGTCGCGGTCGCCGATTTGGACGATTTCGTCCACCAGTTCGGGGTCGAACAGCTCGTTGGTCGCGGGGTCGTGCGTGCCGATGCCCTCGGTCTTGTACGACGCCTCCGCCACGTCGCGGCCGTGGAGTCGGGCGTAGAGCGACCCCTCGGGTTCGACCGCGGTGACGAACGTGTCTTCGTTGCGCTCGCGGCCGTAGCGCGCCACTCCCATGAGCGTGCCCGCGGTGCCGCAGCCGGCGACGAGCGCGCCGACCTCGCCGTCGAGCGCGTCGTAAATCTCGGGCGCGGTCGTCTCGTAGTGCGCCTCGGGGTTGAGCGGGTTGGAGAACTGCTGGGGGACGACGGCGTCGTCGAGTTCGTCGGCGAGCTTGTGCGCGCGGTCGATAGCGCCGCCCATCCCGTCGGCGGTGGGCGTGTTCACCACGTCGGCTCCGAGCGCGCGCATGAGCGTCTGCTTTTCCACGCTGAACCGCTCGGGGACGACGAACACCGCGCGGATGCCGAGCTGCCCGGCCGCGACGGCGAAGCCGATGCCGGTGTTGCCGGCGGTCGGCTCGACGATGGTTCCGCCCTCGGGGAGTTCGCCCGATTCGAGCATCCGTTCGAGCATGTACTTCCCGATGCGGTCCTTGACGCTCGCGCCCGGGTTGAACGATTCGAGCTTCGCGTAGACGGGCACCTCGTCGGGCGACGCGTGGACTCTGACGAGCGGCGTCTCGCCGACGGCGTCGAGCACCGAGTCGAGGGGTTCGCGGTGCGTGGTCATACCTGGGCAAAAGTTGCCCCGTACCCTGAACGTTTTCATCCCGTTGTCGCCCGTCGAGGGCCGGGCCCCCGTCGGGGTGTTTCGTGCCGGCCGAAGACGGTCCTCTCGGGAGGCCGAGGCTGTGCGCGGTAGTGCGAGACCGAAAGAGCGCGGAGAGCGACGAAGATACAGACGGGAACGGAGACGGGTGTTGGGTCGGGTTACGCCTCGTCGGTGGCGGCGTCGCTCGACGTGGCGGCGTCGGACTCAGACGCGGCGTCGGCGACGGTCTCAGTCTCGTCTCCGGCCGCGTCCTCCTCGGCCTCGGAGATGTGCGCCTGCGCGATCGCGGCGTCGAGGTCGACGCCCTGTTCCTCCGCGATGGCTTCGAGAATCGCCCGCTGTTCGGCGTTCTCGGCTTCGAGCCGGTCGACGCGCGACTTCGTCTCGTTGACCGTCTCGCGGACCTCGACGACCTGCTCGCGCAGTTCGTTGAGCTTCTTGTACACGTCTTCGGCCATCTCTGCGACCTTCTGGAGCTTCTTCGCGGTTCCTCCGAGTGGCATGTGTCGCCTCTCGGACTCGGGGCTTGTACGACTTCCGGTGCGGTGTCGGCGGAGCCCGAACGCGCGGGGGGCGGAAAACGGGGACGACAGCCTCAGCCGAGTTCGTTCGGGTCCACGCGGTCGACGAGGATTCGGAGGCCCACGAGCGCGACGACGCCGACGAAGACCAGCCCCGCGACGGCGGCCTTCGCGCCGACGCCCGCGGTTCCGAGCGCCAGTCGCGCGGCCGTGTTCGCGGGGTTCAGCGGCAGAAGCGACGTGCCCGCGAAGACGAGGAGCACGCCGATGGAGTACAGGAGCTGTGCCACCCGGCGGTCGGGCGAGGTAATCGCCACCGCCGCGCCGAGGGTGACGACGACCGCCGAGAGCCCGGCGACCATGCCGAACAGCCACGGGACGCTCTCGATAGTCGACCCGTTCAGTTGGAGGAGGAGCATCCACGCGACAGCCTGCACCGGGGCCAGCCCGCCGGCCGCGAGGAGCTTTCCGTCCACGACGGCTGCGAAGCTCACGGGCGCGACCCGCAGGAGTTCGAGCGTCCCGCGGGCGACCTCCTCGGCGAGCGAATCGACCACCAGCGACCCGGAGATGAACACGGGCAGGAACAGCAGCAGCGGAACGAGCACCGTGTAGGTGAAGCCGAAGTACGGGCTCGACTCCGCCGCCGGCGGGAGGGAAAGCGGGTCCGTGGCGAGGTACGCGCTCCGCTCCGCGCGCTCGGTGCGCTCCAGTTCGCGGAGCGCGTCGCGGAGGCGGACGACGACCGCCGTCGTCTCCACCCCCGAGTCGGGCGCGACCGCCGCGACTCGTATCCTGCCGTCCTCGCCCGTGGACGCCTCTAAGACGGCATCGACCTCCCGCTGTTGGAACGCCGTCAGCGCGTCCGACGAGGAGGCGTACGGCCGCCCGCTGAGTCCGTCTTCGGTTCCGACGGCGCGCAGCAGGTCCTCGACCGCCTCCTCGTCGCCCGTGACGGCCACGTCCACCTGATAGCTCGCCGAACCGGGGTCGTACAGCGAGACGAGCCCGACGACGAGGAACGACGAGAACGCCGCGACGAACAGCTGGATGGCCAGCGCCAGCACGATGGTCTTTTCCTTGCGGAGACTGCCGAGTTCGCGGCGGGCGATGGCGAATCGCGGGTTACCCAAGGGCGCTCACCACCTGGAGGTTGTAGACGAGGTGAATGGCGATTGCACCCACGAGCGCGACGCCGTAGGCCGAGCGCCCGCGACTCGCCCCGAGGGCGGTCACGCTGGCGGTCACCGCGTGGAGCGCCAGCGGCGCGAGGAACAGGCCGAGGACGACGAGGGCGCTCACGCCGGTCCCGTCGGCGATGCCGACGCCGGAGGGCGCGAAGGCGGTCTGTCCGAGGGTGAGAGACTGCAACCCGGCGAGTTGGGCGATGGCGGTGAACTTCTCGCCGACGAAGAAGCCGAGCCCCGAGAGCCCGCCGAGGACGAGCGACGACCGGAGCGTCCGGGAAAACCGCGCCTTCTCGAAGGCGGCGAGGACGTGGAGGCTCTTGGCTAACTCCTCGACGACCGCGACCGCGACCAGCACCAGCGGGACGGTCAGGTCGATGGGGAGGACGAAAAGCACCGCGATGGCCAGCAGTTCGGCGATGAAGACGAACGGAATCGACAGCGCCGACAGGGTCGCCACGGAGCGCGCCCGCGAGATGCGGCTGTCGAGCGCGTCGAGGAACTTCAGCGGGACCGGTCGCTGGGTGAACATGTCCTCTTCGCGGTAGACGCCGACGCCGAGGAGGAACAGCACGCCCGCGGCGAGGAGAATCGGCCCGACCGAAAACAGGAACTCGCCGAGCGGAATCGACTCGCCCGCGAGGTCGCGGACGACGAGCGTCAGCGGCGAGATGAGGGCGATGGGCGTGATGTTCGTGAAGATGGCCGGGACGAACGTGTACGTCGTCAGGAACACCGACACCGTCACCGTGACGAACGTGAGTTCCTTGAACGAGCGGGCGAACATCGCGCCGACGAACGTCGACGCGAGGAACAGCAGGCCGACGGGAACGACCGCGGCCACCGAGACGACGCCCCCGCCGACCGCCGCCGCGATGGCGACGGTGATAGCGACCGTGCCGAGCAGGTACGGGAGCGTCTTGCCGGCGACGATGTCGCCCGGCGAGATGGGCGCGACGAGGAGCAGTTCGCCGCGGCGGTTGATGCGCTCGTTGAGAATGCTCGACCCGTACGCCTGAATCACGAAGTTCATCGGCACGAGGAAGGCGAACGCGAGGACGAGCGAGGCAAAGGGGAACGGCGGGCTGATGCTCGCCGGCGACCCGCTGGTGTCGCCGCCGAAGAGGCCCGCCATCCCGCCGAGCGACGGGGCGTCGACGCCGCCGTCGTCCGCCGCCGCGGCGTCGGACGCGCTCGGGCCGCCACCGGCTGTCCCGCCCGCGGTGTCGCCGCCGCCGGACGCGCCGCTTCCGGTTCCGGTGTCGGTTTCGCCGCCGCCAGCAGTCCCGGGGTCGCCGCCACCGTCTGCACCGGCGTCGACGCGGCTCCCGGTCGGGACCAGCGCGTCCCGTTCGCGGTACTGGAGGTCCACGACGACGGGGAACGCGGCGGACTGGTTCTCCTCGCGGGCCATCTGTCGCTCGTTGTACGACTGGACCGCGTCGCGGAACGCGCTGTAGGCGGCCCGGCCGGTCTGCGTGTCGGCGACCGAGATGTGCGTCTCGCTGACGACGAGTTCGACGTCCGGGTCCGAGACGGGGCGAGCGTCGAGCGCCGACGACTGGTCGACCGCGTCGTAGTAGGGGCTGTCGCCGGCGATGCCGACGCGGTAGAGGTCGCGGTCGAGCGCGACGCCGCCGCCCGCCGCGCCGGCCGCGATGCCGCCGGCGACGATGACGGCGACGAGACCGATGACGGCGGTTCGGCGGTCGAGCGTCCCCGCCGAGCGCGACACCTCCCAGCGGGCGATTCGGAGGACGGTCCGGGCGTGTGCGACGAGCCGCGTTCTGAGGTCGGTCACGACTGGCTGTTTCCTCCGACGACGCGCGGTTCGTGCTCGTCGCCGCCGCGCGAACCGGGAGCCGCCTCCCCGCGGCCGCCCTCGGCTTCGCTCGTCGTCGGGGCCTCGCGAGCGAGGCGGAGGAAGATGTCCTCTAAGGACGCCTCGTCGGTTCGGATGTCGGCGACGCGGCCGCCGGCGGCCTCGGCGCGCTCGCGGAGCGATTCGACGGCCGCCATCTCGTCGACGACGGCGACGTGGCGCTCCTCGCCGTCGACTTCGTCGTCCGCGGGGAGCGTCTCCGCGAGCGGGACGGTCGTGAACACGCGGTACGTCGTCTCGCCGTGTTCCGCGCGAATCTCGGGGACCGTCCCGCGGGCGATGATTTCCCCGCGGTTCATGATGACCACGCGGTCGCAGATGGACTCGACGTGAAACAGGTTGTGCGCGCTGAAGACGACGGTCTTGTCCTCGTCGCGGAGTTCGCGGACGAACTCCAGGACGACGTTCGTCGTCAGCGGGTCGAGACCGCTGGCCGGTTCGTCGTAGATGAGCAGGTCGGGGTCGTTGACGAGCGACCGGGCGATGGCGACCTTGCGCTTCATCCCCTTCGACATGTCGCCGAGCCGGCGGTCGCGGTATTCGAGGTCGAGGCGGTCGAGCACCGCGCCGGTTCGCTCGTCGGCCACGTCTCGGGGCACGTCGTAGAGGTCGGCGAAGAACCGGAGGTACGACCGCGCCGTCATGTCCTCGTACAGCGGTGACTCCTCGGGGAGAAAGCCGAGTTTGCGCCGCATCGCCGGCTCCTCGGGGTCGTATCCGAGCACCGAGGCCGACCCGCCGGTCGGTTCGACGAGTCCGGCGAGCATCTTCAGCGTCGTCGTCTTCCCCGCGCCGTTGGGGCCGACGATGCCGAACACCTCGCCCGACTCGACCGAGAAGTCGCTTCCCACGACGGCGGGGAAGTCGCCGTAGGTCTTCCGCAGGTTCTCGACCGTAATCATTGTGAGAGTTTCACGCGGGACGGCATAAAAAGCGTTCGCGCGGGGTTTCAGGATTGATAGCCTTCCCCTTCGCGGGGCAACAGTTTCGTCTCCTTGCGGCCCACGGTGGAAGACGCCCGCGACCGCCGGAAAGCGCCGTCAGTCGTACCTAGTCGTACTCGTAGAAGCCCTTGCCCGTCTTCTTGCCGAGGTCGCCCGCCGCGACCTTGCGCTTGAGCAGGTACGCCGGCTTGTAGCGGTCGCCGAGTTCCTCGAACAGCGTCTCGGAGGCGTCCAGACAGATGTCGAGGCCGATGTGGTCCGCGAGGGTGAGCGGCCCCATCGGGACGTTCGTGCCGAGGGTCATGCCGCGGTCGATGTCCTCCTTTTCGGCGACGCCCTCGTCGTAGGCGCGGATGCCCTCGTTGAGCCACGGCATGAGGATGCGGTTGGTGACGAAGCCGGGCTTGTCGTCGGACTCCCACGTCTCCTTGCCGAGGGCCTCCGAAAAGTCGTGGGCGAACGCGACGACCTCGTCGTCGGTCTTCTCGCCGCGGACGACCTCGACGCCCTTCATAATCGGTACGGGGTTCATGAAGTGGAGGCCGACGACGAGTTCGGGGCGCTCTGTCGCGGCCGCGATGGTCGTGATGGAGAGCGTGCTGGTGTTCGTCGCCAGCACGACGCCCTCCGGCACGATGTCGTCGAGGTCGGCGAAGACCTCGCGCTTGACGTCCATGTTCTCGACCGCCGCCTCGACCACGAGGTCGCAGTCCGCGAGGTCCGCGAGTTCGGTCGTCCCCGAGACGCGCCCCTTCGTCGCATCGGCCTCGTCCTCGGTCAGTTTCTCCTTGGAGACGAACCGCGAGAGGCTGTCGTCGATGGCCGACAGGCCGCGTTCGACGTACTCCGTTTCGAGGTCGCGCATGACCACGTCGTAGCCGGCCATCGCGGCCACCTGCGCGATGCCGTTGCCCATCGTTCCCGCGCCGACGACGCCCACCGTGTCGATATCTTCGGTATCGTACATGTCCGGGTCTGCGCGAGGTGGGGAGGTAAAACTTGCCGATGCGTTCGGAATAGTGACAGACTCGTGACTGTCACGGGAAGACTCAAGTCGGGCGCAAGAATGGGGATATGCAACGGTGATTGGGGTGAATGACGCCGGCAGATACGACGAAGACGACGCGGGCGGGGACGGAGGGGAAGCCGTCTCGGACGCGCACCGGAGCGACGAGGAGGGCACGGACCGGGCGAACGGGCCGGACGAGGGGCCATCGGACCCCGACGAGGCGCTGACCCACCTGCTCAGACCGCGGGGCGACCGCGCGAGCGACGGCGTCCCGACCGAGCTACAGGACCTGAAATACGTCGGCCCGGCGACCGCCGAGTGCCTCGCCGGGGCGAACATCGACGCGGCCGCTATCGTCGACGGCGAGGTGTGCTACCGCGACCTCGTCGCCGCGGGGACGAACCCCGGCGTGGCGGCGAAGATTCGGCGCTGGCACTCGCTTTCGTGGTCGTTCAACTCCGGCGACGACCTCGACCGGCGCTCCTCGCAGGTCCGCGGACTGGGCGACGACGAGCGCGCGTGGGTCGCCGCGAGTTCGGGCGACTGGGACGAGACCGACGGCGCAGCCGACACCGACGACGGCGACAGCAACGGCGAAGCCGGCGATTGGACCCCGAGCGGCCGGGGCGAGGCGGCGGGGAAAAACAGGCCCGCGCGAGACGGGGACTGGACGCCGTCGGGTTCGGGGGACGGGGGAGACGGGGCGGACGTACACTCGGAGCCGACCGCGTCGGGCGATTGGACGCCGACCGGGACGACGGGGGCGTCCGCCGACGGCTCGGGCGACGCGCTCGCGGCCGAAGAGGCGTGGCGCGAACGGTCGAAACCCGAACCGCTCACGACGCTCGCCGGCATCGGCGAGGACGACGCCGAACTGCTCGCGGAGGCGGGCGTCCGCTCCGTCAGACGGCTCGCCACCGCCGACCCGGAACACGTCGCAGACGCCCTCCAAATCGACCCGACCGTCGTCAGCGCGTGGAAGGCGCAGGCGCGCGACGCGATGGAGTGAGTCTCGGTTGCAACTCCCCCCGGCCGAATTTTTACTATCTGAGTAGTAATTTTTATTCGGAAGGGATTATCCCGTAATATTTCGTTACGAACTTCATAACCACCATATTCAACAATATTCCCTAAACGACCCTAGACGTAGTCTTTATATAGGTAGTTACACCATTTTGAATCAGATGATGCCCGGCTCCGACACGGCCGTCGACTCCCCGCAGACGGTATCTTCCGCCCCGACGACGTTCGGGGGGAGTTCCCGCCTCGCCGACGATTCGCCGACGACTCGCCGACGCCCCGAGGGGTGGGCCTGATGGCGACGACGGACGTCAACACCGCCGACACCGCCCGCGACGTGCGGACCATCGACGGCGTGGTCGACGTCATCGCGAGCACCGCGCCCGAGATTCGAACCGGCCTCCCCGGTCGGCGCGTCACCGCCGAAGAAGAGAACCCGAGCGGCGAGACGCAGATGGCCGCCGACGTGTTCGCCGACGACCTCCTCTGCGAGCGCATCGGCGCGCTCGACGGCGTCGGCGAGTACGCAAGCGAGGAGCGCCCCGAGTCGGTCGACGTGGGCACCGGCCGCCTGTCGGTCGCGGTCGACCCGCTCGACGGCTCGTCGAACCTGAAACCGAACAACACGATGGGGACCATCTTCGCGGTCTACGAGTCGCCCCTCCCGGCCCACGGCCGCGACCTCGTCGCCGCCGGCTACGTCCTCTACGGCCCCGTCATGACGATGGTCGTCGCCCGCGACGGCCACGTCGACGAGTACGTCATCCACGACGACGCGAGCCACGAACTCGTCCGCGAGGACGTCACGCTCCCCGACGAGGGGTCGGTGTACGGCTTCGGCGGCCGCGTCCCCGACTGGACCGACGACTTCGAGGCGTTCGCCCGCGAGGTCGAACAGGACCCCTCGCGCAAGCTCCGCTACGGCGGCTCCATGATCGGCGACGTGAACCAGATTCTCACCTACGGCGGCATCTTCGCGTACCCCACGCTGGAGTCCGCCCCCGAGGGCAAACTCCGCGTCCAGTTCGAGGGCTACCCCATCGGCTACGTCATCGAGACGGCCGGCGGCGCGACCTCCGACGGCACGAAGTCGCTTCTCGACGTGGACAAGGACGAACTCCACGCGCGGACCCCGATGTACGTCGGCAACACCGACCTCATCGCGAAGCTCGAAGCCGCGCTCGCCTAACTCGGAACTTCGTTTTCGGTGGCAGAAACGACCCGCTGAGCCGCGGCAGTCGCCGTCTCGGCCGCGAGGCGACCGAACGCGTACGCCGCGGTCGCACGTCTGGCGGCGTCGGTCGCGGCCGAATCGTTCCGCCGCGCCGACTCGCGGAGGTGTTCGAGATGCCGGTCGCCGCCGAGAACCACGTCTTCGGCGTACCGGAGTCGCTCCCGTTCGACCGGCCCCGGATTCGACCCGAGCGACTCGCAGAGGGCGTCGACCGCCCGCCTACGGGTTCGAACCACGGTCGCTGCCGCGTCTGCCTTCGGGAGGCGCTCGGCATCGAGCGCGTCGAGAACGCGCGCCCGGATGCGGATTGCGTGGACGACCCCCGCGAGCGCGTCGAGCGCCGTCGCGGGTGCGCCGCGGTCGAGCGCCGCGCTCGCTTGTTCAGTGTCGGGTGCGAGCCTCGCGACGACCATCGCTTCGACGGGTCGACCCGTCGGAACGGGTTCGAACTCGGCGACGGTCTCGCTCGTCGCTCGGAGAAGCCTCTCAGCCGCGGCGGTCATCGGTCGGCGAAGGTCCGACGTGTGTTCGAACACGCGTTCCCGCTGTCCGTCGACGAGCGCGCCCGCGTCGGCGAGGGCGACACGAGTCGCCACGACCTCGCCCGCCGACATCGCGAGATACTGCACGCGCTCGTCGCCGTCCGCCCGTTCGGCTTTGTCGAGGTCCCACGACCCCGCTTCGAGCGCGGCGTCCGCGCGGTGAATCCGTTCTTCTATCGCACTCGCAACGACGATTCCGGCGGGGACCGTCGTCGCCCGGTACTCGATATCGCGGCGACGCTCGGCCACCAGCGGTCCGAAGTCGTCGAGCCGGTTCCGGAGCGCCGACTCCGTCGCGATTCCCTCGGCCGCGTCGAGCCAACCGTGGCCTTCGCCGAGCGTCTCGCGGGCGTAGCGAATCGCGTCGAGCGCCGCCGTTCGCTGGTGGCTCCCGCTCAGGAATCGCCGCGCATCAGAGAGGTCGTCCCGCGCGGACGCCACGGCGCGGTCGCTCGCGTCGAGTTCGGCCGGGAGGTTCGAGAGTCGGGCGTCGAGTCGCTCCGCGCGCTCCCGTGCAATAGTTCGCCCCGTCGTCAGGTATCCGTTCGGGAGCGGGAGCGAAGGCGAGCCAACAGTCGGAATCGGCGTTTCGCTCGCGTCGTCGAGCGTCTCGCGGTCGTACTTCGGACGACCGATGCACCCGGCGAGCGCACCGACGCCGAACACACCGACCGCTTCGAGGAGGGACCGTCGAGAGAGCGGAAGAGACACGTTGGTCCTGCGGGCGCATCGGGCCTATCGCTTTCGCCCGACCGGCAAATCATACATGGAAAACCATTTTGAATACGGTGGTGCATCACCGAGTATGAAGGTCAGAATCGGCGACGGCGCGACCGGCGACGAGGCCGAGGCCATCGCCAGCGCGCTGGCGCGACACCTCGGGACGGACGTGAACGTCTTCGTCGGCGACGGCGAGGAGGCCGTCGCGGACGCCGAACCGCCCGCGGACACCTTCCCGCTGGACGACGACATGGGACCGACCGAGCGCGAGGAGAAACTCCGCGAGGAGATAGCGGACATCCTCGGCGGCGGTCCCGAGAAGTACAAACAGCGCCTGCCGGAGTCGGGAAAACTGTTCGTCCGCGACCGCCTCGACCGCTGGTTCCCGGAGGGGCTGGCGTTCGAGGACGGCAAGTTCGCCAACTTCGACTCGTGGCACGAGAACTCCCCCGAGGTCGACGAGGCGGACCCGAACACCCGCCTGCCGGGCGACGGCCTCCTCACGGGTGCCGCCGAGTTCGAGGGCCGCGACCTCCACTTCATGGCCAACGACTTCACCGTCAAGGCCGGGTCGATGGCCCGCCGCGGCGTCGAGAAGTTCCTCCGCATGCAGCAGCGGGCGCTCAAGACCGGCAAGCCGGTGCTCTACCTGATGGACTCCTCCGGCGGCCGCATCGACCAGCAGACCGGCTTCTTCGCCAACCGCGAGGGCATCGGGAAGTACTACTACAACCACTCGATGCTCTCGGGGTACGTCCCGCAGATTTGCGTCCTCTACGGGCCGTGCATCGCCGGCGCGGCCTACACGCCCGTCTTCGCCGACTTCACGGTCATGGTCGAGGGGATGTCCGCGATGGCCATCGCCTCGCCGCGCATGGTGAAGATGGTCACCGGCGAGGAGATCTCCATGCAGGACCTCGGCGGCGCGCGGATGCACGCCGAGGAGTCCGGAAGCGCCGACCTCGTCGCCCGCGACGAGGCGCACGCCCGCGAACTCGTCTCCCAACTCGTCACCTACCTCCCCGACAAGGCCGGCGAGAAGCCGCCGCGCTCCGAGTCGAAACCGCCGCGGTACTCGCCCGACGGCATCGACGAACTCATCCCCGAGTCGCCGAACCGCCCCTACGACGCCCACGACCTCATCGAGCGCGTCGTCGACGCCGAGTCCGTGTTCGAACTGAAGCCCGACTACGGCAAGGAAATCGTCACCGCGTTCGCCCGCATCGACGGCCGGCCGGTCGGCATCGTCGCCAACCAGCCGACGGAGCGCTCGGGGGCCATCTTCCCCGACGCCGCCGAGAAGGCCGCGGAGTTCATCTGGACCTGCGACGCCTACGAGATTCCGCTCCTCTACCTCTGTGACACGCCCGGCTTCATGGCCGGCTCGCAGGTCGAAAAAGACGCCATCCTGGAGAAGGGCAAGAAGTTCATCTACGCCACGTCGTCGGCGACGGTGCCCAAACAGACCGTCATCGTGCGGAAGGCCTACGGCGCGGGCATCTACGCCATGGGCGGCCCCGCCTACGACCCCGAGAGCGTCATCGCGCTCCCCTCGGGGGAGATCGGCATCATGGGCCCCGAGGCCGCCATCAACGCGGTGTACGCGAACAAGCTCGCCGACATCGACGACCCGGAGGAACGGGCGCGGATGGAAGACGAACTCCGCGAGGAGTACCGCGAGGACATCGACGCCCACCGGATGGCGAGCGAGGTCGTCATCGACGAAATCGTCCCGCCGTCGACCCTCCGCGACGAGCTTGCGGCCCGCTTCGAGTTCTACGCGGACGTGGACAAGTCGCTCCCCGACAAGAAGCACGGAACCGTCATCTGAACCGGTTTCGGCGGTTAATGCTCCGTTTTTCCGGCCGGTATTCTCACGATAACTGACCTAAGCGGCTCGTACTGAGGACGGTCGGAGTGGTACGAACCTCATCGTCGGCCGACTCCCGTCCCGTCCCACTCGTCCCGTCCGTCCCGTCTCGCCGCGGCTTCGGGAACTGTCGCCTGCCGATAGCCCGCCATGAGCCACGAAGTTCCCCTTCCCGAGACGCCCCGAGCGGCATTCGCACACGCGGTAAGCGACGAGCACGTCCTCTGGACCGTGACGATGCTGGCGTTCGTCCTCGACGTGTTGACGACGCTCTACGGACTGGGCCGGGGACTCGCCGAACTGAACCCCGTCGTGCTCGCGCTCATTCCCGTGTTCGGGCCGGTTGGCGCGCTCATCTCGCTGAAACTCGTCGTGCTCGCGGTCGCGGTCGTCGCGTGGCGCGCCCTCCCGAGTCGCTACCGCGGGGCGATTCCCATCGGCGTGGCCGTCCCGTGGGGCGTCGCCGGGCTGATGAACACCCAACTCATCCTCGTCACGGTGTTCGGGTAGGCCGCCGGAGCGAGTCGACCGAGACGGCCCACGCGAGCCCCGCGAGCCCGATGTCGCGGGCGAGCACGTCGCCGAACAGGCCGCCCTCCGCGACGAAGACGACCGCGAGATAGAGACACGTCGCCGACAGCGAGACGGCCGCGACGGCGCTCGCGAGGGCGGTGTAGCGGTCGGCGAGGATGGCCGCGCCGAAGCCGACTTCGAGGACGCCGTTTGCGAGCATGAACGTCACCGGCGAGACGACGAGCAGCGGCGCGAGCCACGGGACGACGTACGCCGACCACGAAAGCGGGTCCAGAAGCTTGTGGACGCCCGCGGCGAACACCATCGCGCCGAGGCCGACCCGGGCAAGCGTCGTCGGGTCCGGTGCGCGGGCGGCGACCGACGCGGCCCGGTCGGTGGCCGAAGAAGCCCAGTCGGCCGCCGAGGCGGACCGCGCGGGGCGGTCGTCGAAATCCATGTCCGGCCTAGCGACGCCGGGGAGAAAACGGTGCGGGTGGGCGTGGAACCGCAGAGCGACGCAGTCTGGGCCGACTCAGTCGCCGTCCGCGTCGACGGCGAACTCGCGTTTCAGCGACAGCGCCGTGCGCTCGAACTCGCAGACGAGGTCGTCGTGCTGGTTGAACACCTCGACTTTCATCGTCACCACGCCGCGCTCGCCGTCGGAGGTCTCGCGCTTGTCGAGGACGGTCGTCTGCGCCCGGAGCGTGTCGCCGTGGAACACCGGGTTCGGGTGGGACACGTCGTCGTAGCCGAGGTTCGCCACGATGGTCCCGTCGGTCGTGTCGGGAATCGAGAGGCCGACCGCGAGGCTCATCGTGTAGAGGCCGTTGACCAGTCGCTCGCCGAACTGCGAGTCGCCCGCGAACTCGGCGTCGAGGTGGAGCGGCTGCTGGTTCATCGTCATGTCGCAGAAGCGCTGGTTGTCCGACTCCGAGACGGTGCGTCGCTTCTCGTGTTCGATGGTCCGGCCGACCTCGAACTCCTCGTAGTACAGACCGGTCATGGCGAAACGTGTGATAGACCGTGATAAAATCGTGCCGGTCGCCCCGCATCGCGTGACAACTATTGCCCCGAGCGAAAGGAGATAACAACCATTATAATTATCCACAATAGAGGATTGCGAAAGCGCCCGATTGCGGCTGATTCGGTCGGCCGTCCGGTCGGCGATTCGGCCGTCACTGCGGGCGCGGGACGACGCGTCTGTCCCCCGGCACAGCCGGCGCTCGGCCGGCACGACCAATCATGGCATCCGCAGCACCATCCACCGCGACGGACGACGAACCGACCGAAGAGACAGCCCTCCAGACGGCCCGCCGACAGCTCGAACGCGCGGCGGCGAACCTCGACGTCGACCCCGGCGTCATCGAGCGGCTTCGACACCCGAATCAGGTCCACCGCGTCTCGGTGCCGCTCGAACGCGACGACGGCTCGACCGCGGTCTACACCGGCTACCGCGCCCAGCACGACAGCGTCCGCGGGCCGTACAAGGGCGGCCTCCGGTTCCACCCCGCCGTGACCGAAGCCGAGTGCATCGGGCTCTCGATGTGGATGACGTGGAAGTGCGCCGTGATGGACCTCCCGTTCGGCGGCGGCAAAGGCGGCATCGTCGTCGACCCCAAGGACCTCTCGGCCGACGAGAAAGAGCGGCTCACCCGCCGGTTCGCAGAAGAGCTTCGGCCCTTCATCGGCCCCACGAAGGACATCCCCGCGCCCGACATGGGCACCGACGCCCAGACGATGGCGTGGTTCATGGACGCCTACTCGATGCAGGAAGGCGAGACGAAGGCGGGCGTCGTGACGGGTAAGCCGCCGGTCGTCGGCGGGAGCGAGGGCCGCGACACCGCGCCCGGCCGCTCCGTCGCCATCATCGCCCGCGAGGCCATCGGCTACCTCGGCTGGGACGTCGAAGACACCACCGTCGCGGTCCAGGGGTTCGGCTCGGTCGGCGCGCCCGCCGCGCGACTCCTCGACGACGAGGGCGCGACGGTCGTCGCCGTCTCCGACGTGAACGGGGCCATCTACGACCCCGACGGCCTCGACACGCACGACGTGCCGACCCACGAGGAGGAACCCGAAGCCGTCATGAAGTACGACGCGCCGCGGAAGCTCTCGAACGAGGAACTGCTCGAACTCGACGTCGACGTGCTCATCCCGGCCGCCGTCGGCAACGTCCTGACCGCCGAGAACGCCCGCGACGTGCGGGCTGACCTCATCGTCGAGGGCGCGAACGGCCCGACCACGTCGGCCGCGGACGAACTGTTCGAGGAACGCGAGATTCCGGTCGTCCCCGACATCCTCGCCAACGCCGGCGGCGTCACCGTCTCGTATTTCGAGTGGTTGCAGGACCTCAACCACCGCTCGTGGTCGCTCGAACGCGTCCACGACGAACTGGAGACCGAGATGCTCCGCGCGTGGACCGCCGTCCGCGAGCGCGTCGAGGAACACGACGCGACGTGGCGCGACGCCGCCTACATGGTCGCGCTCGAACGCGTCTCCGAGGCGCACGAACACCGCGGCCTCTGGCCCTGAACCGGGTCGCCGACGAGTCGATATTTCACCGCTCCCCTCGATACACACACCATGCCCCGACGAAGCGTCCTGTTTTCCCCCGGCGACCGACCCGAACTGCTGCGGAAGGCCCCCGGCGCGGGCGCGGACGTGCTCGTCTTCGACCTCGAAGACGCCGTCTCGCCCGACAGGAAAGCCGAGGCTCGGGAGACCGTCGCCGCCGTCCTCTCGGACCCCGACTTCGACCCCGACGCCGAGGTCGCGGTCCGCGTCAATCCCGGCGACGCCGGCCGCGACGACATCGACGCCGTCTGCGCCGCTCACCCGCCCGACGCGCTCGTCGTCCCGAAGGCGGCGAGCGCCGACGACGTGACGAGCGTCGCCGACGCGGCCCGCGAGGTGGGCGCGGACTGTCCGGTCATCGCCATCGTCGAGAGCGCGGCGGGCGTCCTCGCCGCCCCCGAAGTCGCGGCCGCGCCCGACACCGCCGCCGTCGTCTTCGGCGCGGAGGACTTCGCCGCCGACGTGGGCGCGACCCGAAGCGACGACGGGACCGAGGTGCTGTACGCCCGCGAGCGCGTCGTCGTCGCGGCCGCGGCCGCCGGCGTCCACGCCATCGACACGCTCCACGTCGACTATCGGGACGAGGCGGGACTCCGCGAGGACGCCGCGTTCGGCCGGCGACTCGGCTACGACGGGAAACTCGCTATCCACCCCGCGCAGGTGCCCGTCATCAACGAGGCGTTCGCGCCCGACGACGAGGACGTGGCGTGGGCGAAGAAGGTGCTCCGCGCCCGCGACGAGGCCGCGAGGGAGGGTCGGGGCGTCTTCGGCGTCGACGGCGAGATGATAGACGCCCCGCTCGTCAAGCAGGCCGAGAACGTCCTCGACCGCGCCGGGGAATCGTACTGAGCGAGGTCGGTCGCCCGAGACCGTCTGTCGGTGTCGGGCGGCACTTCGCGTGTTACATTTTATCTATGGATATGTGACCCAATATTGTGGTATGCTAAAATCCCCGCTACGCTTAAACGCCTGCCGGGTGCGTGTTATGTCATGGTACAAGAGGCGAACCCCTTCGAGAGCCTACAGGAGCAAATCGACGACGCGGCCGCCTACCTTGACGTTCGAGACGACGTTATCGAGCGGCTGAAGAACCCCGAGCGAGTCCTCGAAACGAACCTCGCCGTCGAGATGGACGACGGCGACGTCGAGCTGTTTCGCGCCTACCGGTCGCAGTTCAACGGCGACCGCGGCCCGTACAAAGGCGGGATTCGCTACCACCCGAACGTCAGCCGAGACGAGGTGAAGGCGCTGTCGGGTTGGATGGTGTACAAGTGCGCCGTCGTCGACATCCCCTACGGCGGCGGCAAGGGCGGCATCGTCATCGACCCCAAGGCGTACTCCGAGTCCGAACTCGAACGCATCACCCGGTCGTTCGCCAAGGAGCTTCGCCCCCTCATCGGCGAGAGCCGCGACATCCCCGCGCCCGACGTGAACACCGGCCAGCGGGAGATGAACTGGATCAAGGACACCTACGAGACGCTCGAAAACACGACCGCGCCGGGCGTCATCACCGGGAAGGCGCTCTCCAACGGCGGCAGTGAGGGTCGCGTCGAGGCGACCGGGCGCTCGACGATGCTCACCGCCCGCGAGGCGTTCGACTACCTCGGCCGCGACATCGAGGGCGCGACCGTCGCCGTGCAGGGCTACGGGAACGCCGGCTCCGTCGCCGCGAAACTCATCGAGGACCTCGGCGCGACGGTCGTCGCCGTCTCCGACTCCTCCGGCGGCATCTACGACGCCGACGGTCTCGACACCCGCGCGGTCAAGGGGTTCAAAAACGAGACCGGCACCGTCTCGGACTACGAGGGAACGGAGGCCATCTCCAACGAGGAGCTTCTCACCCTCGACGTGGACCTGCTCGTTCCCGCCGCGCTGGAGAACGCCATCGACGGCGAACTCGCCCACGACGTAAACGCGGACGTGGTCGTCGAGGCCGCGAACGGCCCGCTCACGCCCGACGCCGACGACGTGCTCACCGAGCGCGAGGTTCACGTCTTCCCCGACATCCTCGCCAACGCCGGCGGCGTCACCGTCTCGTACTTCGAGTGGGTCCAGAACCGCCAGCGGTTCTACTGGACCGAAGACCGCGTCAACGACGAACTGGAGCGCGTCATCGTCGACGCCTTCGAGGAGCTCGTCGACGCCTACGAGACCCACGACCTGCCGAACTTCCGCACCGCGGCCTACGTCGTCGCCATCCGCCGCGTCGTCGACTCCTACGACTCCGCCGGCAACTGGCCGTAGGGTCGGCGTCAGTCGTCGCCTCGGCGGTTTCGTCCTGCCGTCTCGTCGCCTCGCTTTTCGACCGTTTCGCCCGCCGTGCTGTGTCCGCCGCGGTCGCCGATATCGCCGATTCTGTGCATGGTGGTGAATATCACTCAGAGCGTCCGATGCCGGGGGATTCAAGTCGGTGTAGGTCGCGTCATTCATCGATGCGTCAGGACCACCTCATCTCCGCGTCGCACCTCTCGCGGGAGGACATCGAGGCGGTGCTCGACCGCGCGGCCGACATCGACGCCGACCCGGCCGCGTTCCGGCAGCGACACGCCGGAAAGGTTCTCGGGCTCTGTTTCTTCGAGCCGAGCACGCGAACCCGGATGAGCTTCGACTCCGCGATGAAACGCCTCGGCGGCCAGACCGTCGATATGGGCCCGGTCGAGTCGTCGTCGGTCAAGAAGGGCGAGACGCTCGCCGACACCGTCCGCGTGGTCGAGGGCTACGCGGACGCGCTCGTGCTCCGCCACCCGAGCGAGGGCGCGGCCACGATGGCCTCCGAGTTCGTCGACGTACCCCTCGTCAACGCGGGCGACGGCGCGGGCCAGCACCCGAGTCAGACCCTGCTGGACCTCTACACCATCCGGGAGAACGCCGGCCTCGACGACCTCACCATCGGCATCATGGGCGACCTGAAGTACGGCCGGACGGTCCACTCGCTGGCCGAGGCGCTGACGAACTTCGACGCCAGCCAGCACTTCATCAGCCCCGAGAGCCTGCGGCTCCCCCGGAACGTCCGCTACGACCTCCACGCCTCGGGCGCGCAGGTCAGAGAACACACCGAACTCGACGAGGTGCTCCCCGAACTCGACGTGCTCTACGTGACGCGCATCCAGCGCGAGCGCTTCCCCGACGAAAACGAGTACCGCAAGGTCGCGGGACAGTACCAGATCGATTCGGAGACGCTGGAAGCGGCGTCCGACGACCTCACAATCATGCACCCGCTGCCTCGCGTGGACGAGATTTCGCCGGACATCGACGACACCGACCACGCGACGTACTTCGAACAGGCCCACAACGGCATCCCGGTCCGGATGGCGCTGTTGGACATCCTCCTCTCCCAAGACGATGACTGACGACCACCAACTCCGCGTCTCGAAGATTCGAAACGGCACCGTCATCGACCACGTCGCCGCGGGGCAGGCGCTCAACGTCCTCGCCATCCTCGGCATCGACGGCACCAGCGGAGAGGCGGTCTCGGTCGGGATGAACGTCCCCTCCGACCGCCTCGGCCGCAAGGACATCGTGAAGGTCGAAGGCCGCGAGCTGAGCCAGTCCGAGGTGGACGTGCTGTCGCTCATCGCGCCCGCCGCGAGCATCAACATCGTCCGCGACTACGACGTGGTCGAGAAGAACCGGGTCGTCCGCCCCGACGCCGTCGCGAGCATCATCTCGTGTCCGAACAGAAACTGCATCTCCAACGCCGACGAACCCATCCAGTCGCGCTTTACGGTCCTCTCGGACGGCGTGCGCTGTGACTACTGCGAGACCATCGTCCGCGAGGACGAAGTCGCGGCCAACCTCGACGTGAACTGACCGTTTCAGGAGTCGTTCGACGCCCTTTTTCCCGCGGCGCTCGCCGGACAGCGGTGGTCCTCGTCGGCGAACTCGACGCCGTCGAACTCGAACCTCGCGCCGCCTGTCGCCGCGCCCCCGACGGAGACCGACCAACCGTGGGCCTCCGCCAGCGACCGGACGATGTCGAGGCCGAAGCCCGTCCCCTCGGCCGAGGTGGTGAAGCCGCGTTCGAACACCCGCGCGGCGTCGGCGGCGTCGATGCCGGTGCCGTCGTCTTCGACCGCGACCGTCCCGTCTGCCGGCGACGCGGTGACGCGGACGGTCAGCGGCGAGGCTCGGCCGTCCGCGGAGCCGTGTTCGACCGAGTTCCGAAACAGGTTCTCGAACAGCCGCTGGAGCCGACCGGGGTCGGCGTGAACCGTCGCGGTCGACTCGACGACGAGCGTCGCGTCGTCCGTCTCGACCGTGTCCCACGCCCGGCGGGCGACCGCCTCGACGGAGACGGGCGTGAACTCGACGACGGCCGTCCCGCGGCGGGCCGCGGTCAACACGTCGGTGACGATGTCGTCGATTCGGGTCAGCGAGGTGGCGACCCGTTCGAGGTTCGCGGAGTCGTTCACCTGTCGTTCGAGGTCGAGAAAGCCGATCGCGACGGAAAGCGGGTTCCGAAGGTCGTGCGAGAGGACCCGCGCGAACTCACCGAGGCGCTCGTTTTGCTGTGCGAGCCGCTCTTCGTGTTGCCGGCGGGTCGTGATGTCGCGGCCGACGCCGCAGAAGCCGACGACCTCGCCGTCCGGTCCCGTGAGCCGACGGCCGGTGAGTTGGAACAACAGCGTGCCGTCGTCGGTCGGCAACCGCGCTTCGACGACGGTCGTTCCCGTTCGGATGACCTCCTCGACGGCGCGCTCGACCGCCGGACGGTCGGCCTCGTGGAAGAACGCGTCGGCCGGCATGCCGGTGAGTTCGGCCTCCGACATCCGGGTGAGTTCCGTGAGTCGCTCGTTCCACGAGACGAGTCTCCCCTCGCGGTCGTAGACGTAGAACACGTCGTCGAGCGCGTCGAGCGCGTCCTCGATGAACCAACTCGCGTCCGCCGAGAACGCTCCACGGTCGGCCGTGTCGCGAGCGGCCCGCGCCTTGCGATGTTCGCAGGCGAAGTGCTGAATCCGCGAGCCGAGCGCGTCGGCGGCGTCGGCGGCGTCGCGCTCTGCCTTCCCGATGCACTCCTCGCGGGCGAGATACGCGTCGATACCCAAATCGACCAGTTCCGTCACGGAGTGGTCAGCGTCGCCAGACGCCAGGAAGACCACGGGGAGGTCGCAGTCTGTGTTTCGAATCTCGCGGAGCAGCGAGGCGGGGTCGCCGTCGGAGAACCCCGAACCCAAGACGAGACAGTCGTACGAGTCGCCGTCGAGAGCGCGGCGGGCGGCGGCGAGCGTCGCCGCCGAGTCGACGACGGCGTTCGAGACCGTCCGCTGGACGACGCGAGAGATCTCGCGGTCGCCGTCGGCGGAAAGGACGCGAATCGAGGGGTCGAGTGGCATCGGGCGAAAGGGAACGAACTGAACGACAGACAGAATGCTCTCAGATGAGATAACGTTTCTGTGAATTCTCACGGAAACTGAACCGCAGTAGAGCGCGAGTGACCAGTTTCCGGTCACCTGCGCGTTGCCCACGGTGTCGTAATCACTTAGTGCGGTGCGGTCGAAACCATCGGTATGTCCAAGAAGGCCAAACTGGTCCTGGTACTGGCGCTCGTCGCGGTCCTCTACACCGTGTTCTCCGGTAGCGGAGAGACCGTCGAAGTCGAAATCGAGGAGTAACCGCTTTTCGGCGCTCGGTCGTCCCCGACCGAGTCCGCCCCGCTCTCGCCCGTCCAGCGGCCGCGCCGGAAAGCCGTCCGCACGCCCGAGAGCGAACGACTTACCCGACGGCCGCGCGAAGGCGGAGCCATGTACGGGGTCGTCACGCGCAACGAGGAGGAAGTCGACTGGCCGGAGTTCGACCGCGGGTTCTACGAGGTCAAAGACGTCACCGGTCGGGCGGCCGAACCGCTGTCGAACGCCGTCAACATGATTTCGTGTTTCGGCGACAACGCCGCCGCCAACGAGAGCCCCGAGTTGGTCCCCGTCGACGGCGAGGGGAACCCGGCGACGCGGGACCGCACGTACTTCGACTGGGCGTACATCTGCCCGACGAACGAGAAGTACCGCGCCGGCCTGCTCGAAATCGTCGCGGACGCCGCCGCGGCCAACGGCGACGTGCGCCTCGACGACGTGGGCTTCCCCCGCGACGAGTACTGCCGGTGCGACCGGTGTACCTCGCAGTTCGAGGCGTGGGCCGACGACCGCGGCCGCGACGCCGACGACGAGGACGCGTGGTTCGAGTGGCGCGCCGAGGTCATCACCGACTTCGTCGCCGACGCCGCCGAGCGCGTCCCCGGCCGCCTGTATCTCACGCTGTACCCCGACCCCTATCCGGGCCACCTCTACCGCCGCGCCGGCCTCGACATCGAGGCGCTCTCGGAGTACGTCGACGAGTTCGTCGTCCCGCTGTACGACACCAACTACGGGACGACCTACTGGCTCGAAACCATCGCCCGCGGCTTCGTCTCGCTTCTGGACCCCTACGACGCCGACTTCTCGCTCGAACTGTACGCCGTGAACGTGGACGTGGACGACCTCATCCACGCCATCGAGGTCGCAGACGAGTACGCCAAAGACGTGCTGTTCGGCTACGACGCGAGCAACGCCGCCGCGACGCTCCGCCGGATGACCGCCGACGGCTCGCGCGGAAAGACCTACCACCCCGACGACGCGACCCGCTGAGCGCGGGGCTCATCGGCGAGGCGACCGCCCCCGGAACCGACCTCAGAACGCGCCGGCGAGGTAGCCGATGACGACGATGCCGAGGAGGAAGACGAGCGCCGCGAACGCGAACAGCGCGAACATCAGTCGCCGCTGTCCGCTCGTCGGTTGTGCCATGGACGTTCTCCGGACCGCACCCACTTATGATAGTCGGCGCTCCGGGCGGTCCCGTCCGGACGGTCCAACCCCGTCGCCTCAGTCGAGGTCTTCGATTGGGTCCGCGTTGCCGAAGTACGGGTCGGGACCGTCGCCGGGGGCCGCCCACGCGACGGCGTTGTCGAGGACGGTCCGAACCTCCGACTGCTCGTAGATGGGGTAGGTCTCGTGGCCCGGCCGGAAGTAGAACACGCGACCCTTGCCGCGGGTGTAACAACAGCCGGAGCGGAACACCTCGCCGCCCTCGAACCACGAGGTGAACACGAGGTCGTCCGGCGCGGGGATGTCGAACCGCTCGCCGTACATCTCGGCGCGCGGGACCTCGAACGACTCGGGAAGCCCGTCCGCGATGGGGTGGCCCGGCTCGACGACCCAGACGCGCTCTTTCTCGCCCGACTCGCGCCACTTCAGCGAGCAGGTCGTGCCCATCAGGCGCTTGAACGGCTTGGAGTAGTGTCCCGAGTGGAGCACGAGCAGGCCCATCCCGCCGCGGACGCGGTCGACCACGCGGTCGACGACGGCGTCGTCTACCTCGTCGTGGGCCTTGTGGCCCCACCACGCCAGCACGTCGGTCTCGTCGAGGACGGACTCGGTGAGGCCGTGTTCCGGCTCGTCCAGCGTGGCCGTCTGCACGTCGTAGCCGGCCTCGCGGAGGCCGTCGGCTATCGTCGCGTGGATGCCGTCGGGGTAGACCGCGGCGACCTCGTCGTCTTCCTTCTCGTGTCGGTACTCGTTCCAGACCGTGACGGTGACCATACTCCCGGCGTCACCGGGCGGCGACAAGTATGCACCGAACGCGAGGCCGGGTGAGACCGCCCGACCAGCCGGCCTACTTCCCTTCGAACTCCGGTTCCCGCCGACTCGTGAACGACTCTACGCCCTCGGCGTGGTCGTCGGTCCCGAACATCACCGCCTGCGCCGACGCCTCGTGTTCGATGGCCGCCTCGATGGAGTCGTCGGGGCGGCGGAGCAGGCGCTTCGAGGCAGTGAGCGCCGTCGTCGGACCGCCGGCGATGCGCTCCGTGAGGGCGGCGAGTTCGGACTCGAACTCGTCCTCGCCCGCGACGCGGTTCACGACGCCGAGCTCCAGCGCCCGCTCGGGACCGAGTTCCTCGCCCGTGTAGACGAGTTCCATGGCGACGTTGCGCCCGACGAGCCGGGGAAGGAGGTACGACACCCCCGAGTCGACTGCGAGGCCGACCCGCCGGAAGCCGAAGCTGACGGCGGCGTCTTCGCGGAGGAGTTGGAGGTCGCAGGCGATGGCGAGCGCGCCGCCCGCGCCCACGGCCGGGCCGTCGATGGCCGCGACCGTCGGCAGGTCGCACTCGTAGACGCGGCGCACGCAGTCGGCGGTGTCGCGGACGACGTGGTCGACCGCCTCGGGGAGCGACATCGCGTCGGCCTGTAGCTCCAGCATGGCGTTCACGTCGCCGCCGGCGCAGAACGCGCCCGCCTCGTCGCTCCCGCGGACGACGACACAGCGCGCCGCGTCGGGGAGCGAGTCCAGCGCCTCGCGCACGCCCGCGGTCACCTCGACCGTCAGCGCGTTCCGAACCGCCGGGGCGTCCAGCGTCACCGTCGCCACGCCGCCGTCGAGCGCGAGCCGTACCGCGTCGGAGTCGAGTTCGACCTCGGTCATCTCCCGGTTCGACGTGCAGAATCGTGAAAAACGTTTGGACCGTGGAGAGTTGATTGCCACTGCGGTCAGGGGAACACCGCGCCCACGTCGATGCCGAGTCCGGGCCCGTCGGGGACGCGCATCCGGCCGTCGCGCACGGGTGCCGGGTCGGCCGCGAGGTCGGCGTCGAGGAGCGAGGCGGTCGCCAGCCCGTGGGCTCGGTCGCCGGGGAGCGACGCCGCGACGTGGAGCGCGCCGAGTCGGGCGACGACGGCGTCGATGGTGGTCGTGACGACGATTTCGACGCCGGCGTCGCGGGCGCGGGCGGCGAGGTCGCGGACGCGGTCCGGCCCGCCGAGCGCCATCGGCTTGCAGACGAGCACGTCCGCCGCGTTCGAGGCGAGCGCCCGCCCCGCCGGGACCGCCGAAAGCGACTCGTCGAGCGCGATGGGCGTGTCGTGGAGTCGCCGGAGGACCGCGTGGCCGTCGAGTTCGTCGGCGGGGAGCGGCTGTTCGAGGTAGTCGAGGTCGAGAGCCGACTCCTCGACCGAGTCGAGGAACCGGTCGGCGGTCCAGCGGTCCCACGCGGCGTTCGCGTCGGCCCGGAGCGACACGTCGGGACCGACCGCCTCGCGGACCGCCCGCAGGCGCGCCGCGTCGTCGGTCGGGTCCCGCGCGCCGACCTTCAGTTTGAGGCAGTCGTACCCCGACGCGACGGCGGTCTCGGCGGCCTCGACGGTCGCCTCGGGACCGTCGTCGCCGAGGGTCGCGTTCACCGGAAGCGAGGTGTGCGGGTCGGTGGCGAGGGACGCGGCGAGCGGCCGGTCGGCGGCGCGAGCGCGGGCGTCGGCGACGGCGAGCGAGACGGCGTGTCTCGCGGCGGGCGCGTCCGCGAGCGTCCCGTTTTCGAGCGCTGATTCGGGGTCGGCGTCACCGGTGGCGTCGTCTTCGGCGAGGCCGGCGAGCGCGTCGCGACAGTCGGCGAGCGACTCGGTCCAGCCCGGAAGCGGGGTCGCCTCGCCGACGCCGGTTTCGCCCGCGGCGTCGACCGCGACGAGGAACCCTTCGCGGCGCTCGATGTCGCCCGCGGCGGTCGAAAGCGGCGTTCTGAGGTCGACGGCGAACTCGCGGAATCGCATCGTCACGCGAGGACGAGACCGACCGAAAAGAGGACGGCGTAGAGCGCGAGGAGTTTCCCCGTGTCTTCGAGCGCGGGGTTGAGCTTCTCGCCTTTCGTCTCGGTCACGACGGTCCGCGCGATGCGGGCCGCGACGGGCATCGAGAACACGGGGAGAAGGACGAACCAGTCGAAGCCGGCGCGGGTCCAGAGGTAGACGGGGACCGCGTAGGCGAGCGCGAGCATGGCGAGGTACTCGGCGCGGGCGAAACCGTAGCCGAACCGGACCGCGAGCGTCCGCTTGCCCGTGGTCGCGTCTTCCTCCTTGTCGCGGACGTTGTTCACGACGAGGATGTTCGTGGAGATGGCCGCCATCGGGAGGCTGGCGAGGACGGCGGCGACCGTGACGGTTCCCTCCGGAACCCCGACGGGAAACGGGGTGGCGAGGACGCTCGCGGCCTGCACGTAGAACGTTCCGACGACGGCGACGAGGCCGAAGAAGACGAAGACGAACAGGTCGCCGAGGCCGTGGTAGCCGAGGGGGTACGGGCCGCCGGTGTAGGCGATGCCCGAAGCGACCGAGAGCAGGCCGATGACGAGGATGGGCACGCCGCCGACGTAGACGAGGTACGTGCCGAGGAGGACGGCGGCGGCGAAGGTGAGGTACATCGCGCGCTTGACCTCGGCCGGGGGGATGAGTCCGCCCGCGGTGACGCGGGTGAAGCCCTCGCGGGCCTCGGTGTCCGCGCCCTGCACCGCGTCGTAGTAGTCGTTGGCGAAGTTGGTCCCGACTTGGATGAGAAGCGCGCCCGCGAGCGCCGCGAGCGCGGGGAGCGGGGCGAACAGGTCGGCGTGGACGGCCACCGCGGTGCCGACGACGACCGGCGCGGCGGCCGCCGGAAGCGTCTGCGGCCGCGACGCCATCACCCACGCCCGCCTGCGAGAGATGTCCTGCGTGCTCATTGTCTGCATACGAGTGCCGGAGCAGTGAGTAAGTTCCTATCCGAAAGCGCGCGACGCCGAGGCGGTGGGTGGGAGAACACGGCGGCTCGGCGCGCGGTGCGGTCCGGCAGGTCGCTCCCCGGCATCGGCGACGACGTGGTCATCGCCGCCGCCGACCCGGGGATGGTGGTTCCTCGCTACTCGGGACCGGCGTCGGGGTCGGAACCCGACCCGGCGTCGAAGCCGAGGCGGGCGGCGAGTCGCTCGCGGCCCCGCTCGGCCCGCGCTTCGACCGCCTCCTCGGAGACGTACATCTCGCGCTGGCGCTCCACGTCGGCCTCGCGGAGTTCGCGGAGTCGCTCCTCGGAGAGGTCGCAGTCGTCGGGGACCCGGCTGTCGAACCGCTCGCGCCAGTCGTCGCGGGCGGCCGCCTCGTCGGCGAGTTCCGCCTCGGGTCGTATCCAGTCCCAATGACGCGCGAGGGCCTCGGGATAGCCCCGTTCGAGGCGGTGGTCGGTGATGACCGACCGCCCGACTCGCGCGCCCTGTCCGGCCGACATGATGGCCTGCACGTTGACCTCGCTCACCGGCGCGGCGACGTACAGCCCGTCGATCGGCGTGCGCCCCTCGACGTCGGCGTAGTCGCGGTCGAACTTCGTCCGCGTCTCGCCGTCGTACTCGTAGGTGACGAACATCTCGTCGTCGCCGAGCGGTTCGAGAAAGTCGCCGCCGTAGCGGGCGGCCGCGACGACCCGCCTCGCGGTGACGGTCTCGCCGCTCTGGGTCGTGACCGCGAAGCCGGGGCCGGTGGCGGCCGCGTCGGCGGCATCCCCGCCGGAATCCCCCGCGACGTCCGCGGTCGCGGTCTCGTCGTCCCCGACGAGTTCGACCGCCTCGACGAGGTCTGAAACGAGGTCACAGCCGGCCGCCTCGACGTGGTCGTGGATGAGCCCGTAGAACGTCTCGACGTCGACGCCGCCGGGGAAGCCGAGGTAGTTCTCCAGATAGGCACAGCGCTGGAGCGACGACCGGCCGCGGTCGAAGACGACGGTTTCGAGGCCGTACCGGCCGGTGAAGAGGCCCGCCGAACAGCCCGTCGGTCCGCCGCCGACGATGGCCACGTCGTAGTCGAACGCCGCGGCGTCTGCCATCTCAGAACTCCCCGTTGACGACGTCCGCGACGCGCTGGCGGTCGAACAGTTCGGCGTCGCTCGTCACCTCGCCGAACTCCTCGGGGTACATCTGCTTCGCGGCGCGTTCGGTCAGGAACAGGTTGTGAATCGGCCCCTGATTGAGGTAGCCGCCGCGGTAGACCCGGCCGTTCTGGACGGCCGTCAACTCGCCGCCGACGGGGTGGTCTTCCATGTACGCGAGGACGGTGTCGCGGAACTCAGCGGCCGTCTTGCGCTCGTGGCCGCGAATGAGAATCACGTCGGGGTCGACTTCGAGGAGGTTCTCGTAGTCGAGTTCGCCGCGGTTGGTCGTGCTGAGGTTCTCGATGTCGGTCCCGGTGAGCGCGTCGGTGACGCCGAGGTCGTTCCACTGCTTTTTGCTCGTGCCCTTGTCGTTGAGGCGGTACGGCGAGAACGTCTCCGGCTCGGTCGTCCCCTCGTAGGTGAGAAAGACGTTCGGACGCTCGTCCGCCGGCGGCAGTCGCGACTGTATCTCCGCGATGAACTCGTCGTGGAGCGCCGCGAACGCCTCGTAGCGCTCTTCGCGCTGGAACACCTGCGCGACCTTCTCGAACGCCTCGTAGAGGGTGTAGTAACGGTAGTCGTGCCAGCCGTCGGACCGGCGGAAGATGAGATTGCCGACGAACGGGGCGACGTTCTCCGCGATTTCGTCCACGTCCTCCTGGTCCCAGTCGAACCAGTTGATGAGCATGTTCGGGTCGTAGAGGTGGACGTCGTTGTCGAGTTCGTAGAACTCCTCTTTCGTCCTGACCTCGGGGTACGCCTCGATCTGCTCGCGGTCGACGCTCACGCCGGGAAGCTCGTCGTAGACGTAGGTGTAGTACCGACCCGCGCCGCCGACGCCGGTCACCCCGTCGCCGACGCCGAGCGCGACGGCCATGTCCGCGTAGCCGCCGTCGTAGGCGGCCCACGACTCGGGAACCGAGTCGAACGTGACCTCGCCCATCGGCTCCATCGTCACCGAGTACGAGCCGTCGGCCTCGGCCGTGTCGGTCTCCGTCTCGGTGTCGGCCGCGGTGGTGGTCTCGGCGGCCGCCTCGGTCGTCGTCTCGGCCGCGGCGGTCGTCTCGTCGCTCCCCGACGAATCCGACGTGCAGCCGGCGAGCATCCCGGCCCCGAGCGCCGTGCCGCCGTACCGGATGTAGTTGCGTCGCGTGAGTCCCTCCCGCCCGGTGGATTTCTCGTCCATGGAGTTTAGGCTTGCCTAAATGTATAAGAGCGTTCCTATTTTTCGGTGCGCCTAAATCTCGGCGGAGCGACGTGTTTCGACGCGGCGGCGGGGGCGGTCCGCTCCCGGCGGCGTCAGCGCCTCAGTAGTGCCACGGGTAGTCGCGGAAGCGCGGTTCGCGCTTTTCGAGGAAGGCGTCGCGGCCCTCCTGTGCCTCCTCGGTCATGTAGGCGAGTCGGGTCGCCTCGCCGGCGAACACCTGCTGGCCGACCATGCCGTCGTCGGTCATGTTGAAGGCGTACTTGAGCATGCGCATGGCCGTCGGCGACTTCTTCGTCATCTCGTCGGCCCACTCCAGCGCCACGTCTTCGAGGTCCTCGTGGGGAATCGCCTCGTTCGCCATTCCCATGTCCACGGCCTCCTCGGCGGAGTAGGTCTTGCCCATGAAGAACACCTCGCGGGCCTTCTTCTGGCCGACCTGCTTTGCGAGGTACGCCGACCCGAAGCCGCCGTCGAAGGAGGCCACGTCGGGGTCGGTCTGGAGGAACTTTGCGTGCTCCTCGGAGGCGAGCGTCATGTCGCAGACGACGTGCAGGGAGTGGCCGCCGCCGACGGCCCACCCCGGCACGACGGCGACGACGGGTTTCGGCATGAATCGGATGAGCCGCTGGACTTCGAGGATGTGCAGGCGACCGGCCTTCGCCTCGCGGACGAGCGGGTCGTCGGAGGAATCGGCCTCGTCGTCGTCGCGGTACTCGTAGCCCGAGCCGCCGCGGACCGACTGGTCGCCGCCGGAACAGAACGCCCAGCCGCCGTCCTTCTCGGAGGGGCCGTTGCCGGTGAGCAGGACGCACCCCACGTTCGCGCGCTTTCTGGCGTCGTCGAGCGCGGCGTAGAGTTCGTCTACGGTTCCGGGTCGGAAGGCGTTTCGAACCTCGGGACGGTCGAACGCGATGCGGACCGCCGGCACGTCGAGAGCGCGGTGGTAGGTGATGTCGTCGAACTCGTCGGACCCCGGGACGGGCTCCCAGCGGTCGGGGTCGAAAATCTCCGAGACCATACCGAGAGGCGGCGCGGGCGGCGCAAAAAGATTCGCTTGCGGCCGCGGTCTGGGGGACGACCCGCAACCTGACCGCTCCCCCGGCCCGGAGCTATTTGTCAGTCCGCGAACTACTCTCGCGCATGTCGGCCGCGACCACCCTCCTCGTCAGACTCGTCCACCTCGTCGGGATGGCGCTCGTCCTCGGCGGCGCGGCGTTCGCGTGGGCGACGCTCAGAACCGCCGGTCCCGGACGCGCGGACGCCGGCGGCTCGACCGTCCCTGTCGGCGAATCGACTTCGCTCGCAGCCACCTACGAGTGGGTTTTCTGGGCGGCGATGGGCGCGATGGTCGTCACCGGCGTCGGCAACCTCGGCGCGCTCGGCCCGCCCGGACCGTCCGGGCGCTGGGGGTCGATACTGACGGTGAAGCTCCTCGCGGTGACCGCGTTCGTCCTCGGGTCGTTCGTCCGGACGCTCGTCGTGTTCCGACTCCGGCGAGGCGACCCGACTGGTTCGGGGCGCTCGCTCCTCGCGAAGGGCTACGGCGCGACCGCCGCCGCGCTCCTCGTCCTCGTCGCGCTCGCGGAGGTGCTGGCGCATGGCTGAGGCCGCCGCCGGCCGCGTCGGGGCGCGGGGGCGCTTCGAGGCGTGGGTCGTTTCGTCGTTCAACCTCGTCGTTCTGAGCCTCGTCGGACTCCTCGCGGCGCACGCGGGCGGCGCGCTCGAAGGCGAACTCGCCGGCTTCGGGACGCTCCCCGGCGTCGCCGTCTTCGCCTACCTGTGGCTCCTCACCGCGGCCGCGACCCGGTGGGCGCTGGCGGACGGCGGACTGGCCGACCTGCGAAACGGCCTCCGCGGACTGTGGCGACTCGTCCTCCGCGGGTTCGCGGCGGGCGCGCTCATCGGGGCGGCGTTCCTCCTCGGGGTGCTCCTCGTCGGCGCGATTCTGAACGGGGCCCCGCTCCCCTCGCTGGCGTTCATCGCGCTCATCGGCGTCGCAGCCGCGAGCGTGGTCGGGGGCGTCATCGGCGGGCTGTCGGTCCTCCTCGACGCCGGCTGTTACTGGGCGGCCGGGCGGCTCGTCGGCCGGTGGGCGGGGTCAGCGGTCTCGGACGAAGCTTCCGACGCGGAGTGAGTCAGCCCCGAAGCGGCCCGCGCGGACTCGTCAGCCACGACGCCAGTCCGACGAGTATCGCGGCCGCGATGCCGACGAGAAAGGCGGTCACGCCGGCCACGGAGCCGTAGGCGACGAGGCCGGTTCCGACAAAGGCGGTGGCGAGCGACCGGCGGCGACCCAGCGATTCGGGGTAGCCGCCGGCTTTGAACCGTGCGAGTCCCCACGCGACCACGGCGACGAGCGGTGCGAGGCCGAGGCCCGTCAGGGACCGCTGGACGACGAACCAGAGGACTGGAAAGACGACCACGACTGCGACGAGCGCGAGCGTCCCGCGGCGGCCGAGCGCCGGGGGGTAGCCGCGCTCTACGAGGTCCGAGAACAGTACCACGCCGACGGCGACGGTCGCTCCCGCGAAGACCCCGGAGAGCGGTTCGTACGCGATGACGGTCGCGTAGGCGAACACGAGGACGCCGAGGAATCCGGCGACGGCGTAGACGCTGCCGCGGTACTGGCGGAAGAGTTCGGAGGGCATGTCGCCACGATTCGGAGCGCGGGAGAAAAGTCAGTCGGTCGACTGGTTCGGTCAGTCGGTCAATCGGACAGTCGCTCGACCGCGCGCTCGGCGATGCGCTCGCGCACGCGGTGAGACGACTCGGCGTCGGTGCGGACCTCGATGACGTCGGTGCCGTCGGTGGCGACCGACTCGGCGTAGGCGTCGCGGAAGTCGTCCGGGGCGACCGACGCGAACGAGAGGTCGTAGAGCTCCTCGGTGGCCGCGAAGTCGAGACCGTGGGGCGTCTTGAACTGGTCGGTGAAGGGCGGTTCGTACTCCTCGATGGGGAGCATGTGGAAGATACCGCCGCCGTCGTTGTTGACGAGGACGATGGTCGCGTCCACGCCGAGGCGGCCGAGCGCGAGCAGGCCGTTCATGTCGTGGTAGTACGCGAGGTCGCCGGTCAGGAGCGTCAGGTGGTCGGTGGCCGCGGAGCCGGCTCCGAGCGCCGAGGAGACGACGCCGTCGATGCCGGACGCGCCGCGGTTGCCGAGGACCGTCCGGGACTTCGTCGAGGGGCGCGCGAAGCGGTCGAGGTCGCGGACGGGCATGGAGTTCGAGACGAACAGCGTCGCGGGCTCGGGCGCGAGGTCGGCCACGTCGGCCGCGAGTCGGCCCTCGAACGCGTCGGTCTCGTCGTCGACGAGGCTCCAGTAGGCGTCCTCCGCGTCGGTCCACAGCGCGTTCCACGACTCGTCCGGGCGGTTGCGGATGAGTTGCGAGAGCCGCCACGCAAGCACCGACGGCTCGGCCTCCACGAGGTCGGTCGCGCCGAACTCGGCCTCGCGCCAGCGGCCCGTCGGGTCGACGAGGTACTGCCGGGCGTCGGTGCGCGCGAGGTACTTCCGGAGCGCCTTCGAGGTCGGCGACGCGCCGATGCGGACGACGACCTCCGGGTCGGGCCAGTCGGCGGTGACGCGCTCGTCGAGGTAGGCGTCGTAGCCGCCGAGGACGGTCGTCGTCCGGGTGTGACCGCCGAATCGGAGCCCCGAGAGCGGGTCGGCGACGACCGGGAAGCCGGTCGCGTGGGCGAACGCGGCGACGGCCTCGGCGTTGAATCCGGGCGGGTCGGCGGGCCCGGCGACGACGAGGCCCCGGTCGACCGCGAGGTCGTCCGCGAGTTTCCGGAGGTGGTCCTCGGAGAGCTCCGGCGCGCCCGCGGTCGTCTTGACGTACGGGCGGCTCCCGCTCCGGCCGTCGAGCGCCTCGGGGTCGAGGTCGGCGGGCACGTCGCCCTCGACGTGCGTCGGTTCGAGCGGCTTTCTGAAGGGGAAGTTGAGGTGGACGGGGCCGGCGTCGACGCCGGTCGCCTCGGAGACGGCGCGGCCGGCGGTCGTCCGGAGGCTCCGGAGTTTCCTGTCGGTGGCCTCCGGTTCGGGCATGTCCTTGTACCAGCGGACGGCGTCGCCGTAGAGCTTCTCCTGGTCGATAGTCTGGTTGGCCCCGCTGTCGCGGAGTTCCGGCGGGCGGTCGGCAGTGAGGACGAGCATCGGCACGCGGGCCTGCGACGCCTCGATGACCGCGGGGTGGAAGTTGGCCGCGGCGGTGCCCGAGGTGCAGACGACGGGCGTCACCTCGCCCGTGCGGCGGGCGCGGCCGAGCGCGAAGTAGGCCGCCGAGCGCTCGTCGAGGTGGGAAAACGCCTCGATGTCGTCGTGGCGGTCGAACGCCTCCGTGAGGGGCGTCGAGCGACTGCCGGGTGCGATGCACACCGCGTCGATGCCGGTGCGTGCCAGTTCGTCGGCGAAGGTCCGTGCCCAGAGGGCGTTTCGGTTCGGTGCTGTCATCTCGTCTGGGTCGTCTGTCTCGTCGTCGAATCGAATCGGGGTCCGAACTCAGTCGTCGCGTTCGAGTTCGTCGAGGACGGGTCGGTACTTCAGCTGCACCTCGTCCCACTCGGCGTCGGGGTCCGAGTCGGCGACGAGGCCGACGCCCGCAAAGAGCGTCGCCAGCGTCTCCTCGACGATTGCCGAGCGGAGGGCGACCGCGAAACTGCCGTCGCCGTCGGCGTCGAACCAGCCGACCGGCGCGGCGTACCAGCCGCGGTCGAACGGCTCGGTGTCCCGAATCACGCCGAGGGCGGCCGCCGGCGGGAGGCCGCCGACCGCGGGCGTCGGGTGGAGCGCGTCCACGAGCGAGAGGACGTGTTCGTCGCGTTCGAGCGTCGCGTCGATTGGCGTCCAGAGGTGCTGGACGGTCGCCAGTTTCCGAATCCCGCGGTCGCCGACGCGAATCTCGGCCGACAGGGGCGCGAGCTGTTCCCGAATCGTCTCCGCGACGAGTTCGTGTTCGTGGTTGTCCTTCTCGCTTCCGAGCAGTTCGTTCGCCAGCCACTCGTCTTCGTCGTCGGTGTCGCCGCGGCCGGTCGTCCCGGCGAGCGCGCCGGTCTCGACCTCGCGGCCGCGGAGCGAGACGAGTCGCTCGGGCGTCGCACCGAGGAAGCTCGCCCCGCCGTTCGGCTCGACGAGGAATCGGTGGCAGTCGGGGTACGTCCCGCCGAGGCGGGCGAGCAGGTCGGGCGCGGCGGCGGGGCGGTCGAGTTCGACTTCGAGCGCCTGCGCGAGGACGACCTTCTGAAGGTCGCCGGCGCGGATACGCGAAACCGCGGCGTCGACGCTCTCGTGCCACGCCTCGACCGAGGTCGTCCGGTGGCGGTCCGAGACGCCCGGCGGCCCCTCGGGGGGCGCGTCGTCGAGCGATTCGAGCGTCTCCCGGAGTTCGGCGAGTCGGTCGCCGACAGTGTCGGCGTCGGCCTCGCCGTCGAGGGCGGTGACCGTGAGCCACGCGTCGCCGCCGTCGAAGACGACCTGCGCCTCGGGGACGACGAAGCGCGCGGCCGGGAAGTCGGCCCACGGGTCGCGGCCGGTCGCCTCCTCGTGGAAGGCGAGGCCGCCGAAGAATCGCGGGCGGGCGGCGTCGGGGGCGTCCACGTCCGCGCCGTCGAACAGCGCCGCCGCCGACCGGCGGACGCGCGCGAGTCGCTCGGGACCGTCGGCCTCGACGGCCACGGCGACGCCGCCGCCGACGACTGTTGGCTCGTCGGGGGCGGTCCACAGCGCCCGAGGGCGCTGCATCGCCGCGAGCGACGCCGAGACGGGCGGCGCAGACAGTCGAACCGACCTGCTGACGAGGTGGGTCCCCACCTCGTCTGTCCGCAACGGTTCCATCGACCGTGGCTCAGGACCGGGGACGCTTGAAACTCTCCCTTCTGTCCCGCACCCCGGTCGGGCGACTCCGGTCGAACGCGCACATCTGTCCACCGAACGACAACGCTGGTTGCTCGGACGCGAAGCGACCGCCGAAGACGCCGGAAAATCAGCTTAGCTGTAGCGCTCTTCGTTCCACGGGTTCGCCCACCTTTTTCCGTGGTTCGCTACGCTCACCACGCAAAAATCTGGACCAAAAACTTAGGTTAGCTGTAGCGCTCTTCGTTCCACGGGTTCGCCCACCTTTTTCCGTGGTTCGCTACGCTCACCACGCAAAAATCTGGACCAAAAACTTAGGTTAGCTGTACCGCTCTTCGTTCCACGGGTTCGCCGTGTTCGAGTAGCCGCGTTTCTCCCAGTAGCCGCGTTCGGGTTCGGTGAGGAACTCGACGCCCGAGACCCACTTCGCGCCCTTGTAGGCGTACTTGTGCGGGGTGACGACCCGGAGGGGGCCGCCGTGGTCGGCGGGCAGGTCCTCGCCGTCGTAGCCCCAGACGAACATGACCTCGTCGCGCATGCACTGGTCGAGCGGCAGGTTCGTCGTGTAGCCGTCCATGGCGTGGAACATCACGTGGACCGCGTCGTCGTCGACGCCGACCGCGTCGGCGAGCGCCGGGAACGTGACGCCCTCGAACTCGCAGTCGAACTTGCTCCAGCCGGTGACGCAGTGGAAGTCCTGTACCTGCGTCTCGGAGGGGAGGTCGCGGAACTCGTCGAACGAGAGGTCGAGTTCGGTGTCGACCGCGCCCCACGCCTCGAACGACCACGTCTCGGGGTCCCACGAGGGCGTGCCGCTCTTGGAGAGGACGGGGAACCGCTGGGTCTCGCGTTGGCCCGGCGGGAGTCGGTCGTCGCCGAACTCCTCGTAGAGGTGGGTCACGTCGTTGGCCATGCTCGAATCTTCGGCCCGACGCACCTATCACTAACGACTCCGGACACCCGTCGGAGCCGGGGCGACCGCGGGCACTAACCGAACGTAAACGGCGATTCGAGTTCGCCGGGACGACCTTCGGGAAACCCGATTATTCCCCCGGTAGAGTTATATACGGCCCTTCCAAAGCGACGGACGTTCAGATGCCCAAAGTAGAGATTACCGTGCCGGAACACCTGGAGATGCAGATCGTCCAACTCGTCGAGAAAGGCGAGTTCGTCAACCGCGACGAGGCCATCGAGGACCTGCTGTCGACCGGTATCCGCGCGTACAAGACCAGCGGTCCGATGTCCGACGAGGACCGCGCGTACGAAGACGACGGAATGATGGGCCACGAAGACGAGTACGTCTTCTGAGCCGAGTGACAGTATCCCCCAATAACTCTTAAACCGCCTTCGCTCCTACCCAACGCTCATGCACAAGGACGAACTGCTGGAGCTGCACGAACAGATGGTTATCATCAAGGACCACTTCTCGGCCCGCGAGCACGTCGATTCGAGCCTGTTCGACCCCTACGACGAGCTCGCCGTCGAGCCCTCCCACGTCCACAAATCGAAAAGCGAGCACAAACACGCCGTGTTCGTGCTCGGTAACGCCCTCGCGACCGCGATGAGCGACGACGAGTTCTCCAGCGCGGGCCGCGTCGGCAAGCGCATGGAGGAACTGGCCGACGACGCCGAAGGGAAAATCTGAGCGGCCGTCGGCCGCACCGCCTCCAGCGACCGCCCGCCCGCCGCGGAGTCGCCGCTGGCGGTTGGGTTCGTGTCGTTCGCTAGCACTTCTTAAGCAGTTCTCCGCGGGTTTCTTTACCACCCGTTCGCACGACACTGGTAGCTAATGCTAGAGATACCGGGCTGGATACCGTTCCAGCGGCTCGCGGCGCTCCTCGCGCTCCTCGTGGCCGCCGTCGCGCTCGCCGTCGTCGACAGACCGAGTCGGCTCTCGGCGGCGCTCCGGCGGCGCTTCCTGTTCGGCCTCCCGCTCGGAACGCTCGTCAGCGCCGGCGGCGTCCTCCTCGTCTATCTCGTCGTACAGGACGGCTGGTCGTCGTGGTACCGACCCATCGTCATCCCGTTTCGGGCGTGGTCGTACTTCTACCCGGCCGGGATGCTGACCGCCGCGTTCGCCCACTCCAGTCCCGGTCACCTCGTCGGCAACCTCGTCGGCACGCTCACCCTCGCCCCCGTCGCGGAGTACGCGTGGGGCCACTATCCGACGCGCCGCGGGTCCACCTCGTTCGGGTCGGCCGGCGAGAACCCCTACGTCCGGTCGCTCGTCGTCTTCCCCGCGGTCGTCTTCGGCGTGGGCCTGCTCACCGCCGTCTTCGCGCTCGGCCCGGTCGTCGGTTTCTCGGGTGTCGTGTTCGCGTTCGCCGGCTTCGCGCTCGTCTTCCGCCCGCTCGGGACCGTGTTGGCGTTCCTCTCCGGGCGCGTCGTCAGCCTGTTTTACAACGCGATGCTCTCGCCCGAAGTCGTCTCGTCGGCCCGCCCGGTCTTCTCGACACCGTGGTGGTCCCAAATCGCCATTCAGGGCCACGCCATCGGCTTCCTGTTCGGCGTCCTCCTCGGCGCGTGGCTCAGCCACCGCCGCGAGGGGTCGAACCCGCCCGCGCTGCCTCTCTTCGCCGGCGTCCTCCTGTTCGGCGTCAGCGAGTCGCTGTGGGCGGTGTACTGGTACCGCGGCGGCGAGACCTACGTGCTGTTCCGCGCCGTCGGCTTCGCGCTCGTCGTCGCGCTCGCGCTCGTCGTCGCGCTGACGGTCGCGGCGTCCGACAGGCCGCTCCGCGAGTACGCGCCCGACACCTCGGTGTTTTCGGCCCGCCGCTGGCAGGCCGGACTCGCCGTCCTCCTCGTCGTCGTCGCGGCGCTGTCGGGGCCGGCGATGCTGTACAACACGTTCACCGCGAGCGGCGACGACCTGCCGGGCGAGAGCGTCACGGTCAGGGACTACGACGTGACCTACGCCGAGGACGTGCCGAACGGGCTGACCGCCGCCTTCGACGTCGAACTGTTCGGCGAGTCGACGACGACCAACACCTCCGGCGTCATCGTCAGAAGCGAGCGGCGCGGCATCTGGACGACGGCCGTCTCGACGAGTCGATTGGCGTTCGACGGCGAGTCGGCGGTCAGACTCGGCGGCCTCGGCTGGCGCGACCGGGTGACGGCGGTCCGCGACGGCTACGTCGTCACGGGCGCGGGAACGGCCTACCGGGTGTTCCTCGTCGCCGACGGCGAGGCGCGACTGGCTTACGACACCGGCCCGGTCCGGGCCGAACCCGTCGTCGCCCGGCGGAGCATCTCGGTCGTGCCGACGGCGACGGGCTACGACGTACAGGTGTCGTCCGACAGCGGGACCGTCAGGGGGCCGATGCCGACCGAGAACACGACGACGACGCTCGACGGGGTTCGGTTCGTCCGCGAGAAGTCGTTCGTCTTCGCCGAGTCGCGGGGGACGAAAGTCCGCATCGCGCGGGAAGAGACGTACAATTAGGGCGCGACGACCGCCGCCTCACCACTCGATGCGGAACACTTCCGCGTCGAGCTGTCTGCGGTCCTCGTCGTGGAAGTCGAACTGGCGGTCGAGGTCGAACGTCGCTTGGAAGGCGTCCGTGAGGTCGCCGCCGGCGTCGGCGACGAACGACTCGACGAACTCCTTGCTCCCCTCGTTGTGGACCGAGTAGGACACGTCGGCGACCGACGCGACCGAGTCGAGGAAGGCTCGGTCGGCGTGTTCGTTGCCACGTTGTGCGCCGAACGGGGGGTTCATGAGCACCGTGACCTGCCGGTCGTCCGAGAGACACAGCGGCAGGCGGGTGGCGTCGGCGCGAATCCAGTCGATGGGGGCGCTCGCGCCGACCCGGCGGGCGTTGTCCGTCGCGGTGGCGAGCGCGTCGTCGTCGAGTTCGACGCCGACGACGCGGGCGGGCGAGCGGAGCGCCGCGCCGAGTCCGAGCATGCCGGTCCCGGAGCCCAAATCGAGAATCGTCGCGCCCTCGATGTCGCCGCGGAGGTCCGCGAGGTGGACGAGATGCGCGGCGAGGTCCGGCGGCGTCGGGTACTGTTCGAGCGAGACCTTCGGGTTCTCGAAGCCGGCGACCACCGCCAACTGCGCCTCCAGCGCGGACTTGGTTGCCATCAGCCGTCGATGGAACCTCGAAGCTCAAAAGCGACGCCCTCGCGCCGGGCGCGCTCGCCGAGCGCGGCGAGCGCCGACTCGGCGTCGTCGGGGCGACAGCACTCCGCGACGTCGACGGCGACCCGGCCGACGCCGAGGAACGCGGCGGCGCGGACGTACTCGCGGAGGCGGTCGGACTCCGACTGCACCGCGAGGGGGTTGTCCTCGCAGAAGCGGGCTTCGACGGTGAGTTCGGCCGGGAGATAACCGTCCTCGGCGAGTCCGGCCTTCAGGTCGCGGAGGTGCGACGGGGCGGTCGACTCCAGCCCCGCGGCGTCGAGGACGACGGGCGTCAGGTCGGCGGGACGACCGGCGACGAGTGCGGCTTCGGCGGACGAGGATTCGAGCGTGCTCATGTTGCGCATACATTTCCTTTGGTTATGTATATATCTTTGTAAATGCGCAGTAGTAATTTATCTGGATAGAATCCGCCGATGGCGCGGAATTTCGCCGCTCCGGCGTGACAGCCCGGAGGCTGATAGCTATCGTAACCGTACTGGCGATGGGGGTACACGCTCCACCCCCATTTTCCCTGACCCGCGCGAGCGGTTCATCCGGACGCCGACTTCGCTACCCGTACGTGTACGAGAGGACCTCCGTTCCGGCGGCGTTCCGAACCGTGACCGTGTCGCCGCCGTTGTTCCACACCGCGCCGCCGCGGCCCCAGTAGACGTCCTCGTCGGTGTCGGTTCCCGACCCCGTGTGGAGCGTCAGCGACGCGCCGGGGTCGAGTTCGGTCCCCTCGGCGAACGTGTAAGTCGCGCCGGCCGCGTCGGAGACGGTCCACCCCGAGAGGTCGATGGAGTCGTCGCCGTCGTTCCGGAGCGTGACGTACTCCTCGTTCAGATTGTCGTTGTCGTTGCCGGGCGCGTCGGCGATGACCGAGACGGAGAGGCCGTCGTCGGTGGTCGCGTCCGCGCCGCCCGCGGCCGCCCCCTCGGTCGCGCAGGACCAGAGGCCGACCCCGCGCTCTCTGGCGTCGCGTTCGGCGCGCTCGTAGCGCTCGCGCTCCTCGAACGAACTCTCGTAGAGTCGGGCGTGGCCCTCGGCGATGAGGTCGTAGTTGAACTCCGCGCCGTCGACGACGACGTACGCGAGGAGTCGCCCGTAGTAGCCGCGCTCGCCGGCCTTCTCGTCGTACCGGAGTTCGACCGTCCGGTCGGCGAGCCGCGACTTCGCGTAGGCGCTCGCGTTCTCGCCGGCCGCGCGGAGGCAGGCCCGGCCGGCCTCCGTCTCGGGGACGCCCTCGAACTCGTCGGGCGTGTTCTCGGCGTGGACCTCCGGCGTGTCGACGCCGAGGAGCCGCACCGTCTCGCGCGCGCCGTCCGGCATGACGACCTTGATGGTGTCGCCGTCGACCACCTCGACCACTTCGACTGTCACGTCGCCCGCGGCGGCCGCGGTCGTCGGCGACCCCGACTGCGATGTCGGCGACGCCGCCGCTGTCACGGTCGGTTCGACCGTCGTCGTCGCGTCCGCGCCGCCCCCGCCGAGACAGCCCGCGAGGACCGCGAGAACGACGACAACGAGTGTCGCGGTAGCACGTCTGACCATTCGATTCACCGTTTGTCAGGGAACTGTATAAGTAGGTGCGTCCCGGTTGCCCGAATCCGAACTCGACGAATCGACAGACAGCGGCCTGTATCATATTTCTGTTACAAAGGTTTAAATTCACGCTCCACCAGAAACCTTTTAATGGAACGTCCGAGCCGGCAGCGTCAACGAGAGGAGGAGGCAACGGCACAAGAGGACGAGCAAGTCAACTGCCCGGAGTGCGGTTCTGACCAGATCGTCACGGACGCAGACCAGGGGGAGCTGGTGTGTGACGACTGCGGCCTCGTCCTCGACGAGCGACAGATCGACCGCGGCCCGGAGTGGCGGGCGTTCAACCACTCCGAGCGGCAGTCGAAGTCGCGCGTCGGTGCGCCCATCACCGAAACGATGCACGACCGGGGGCTGACGACGACCATCGACTGGAAGGACAAAGACGCCTACGGCCGCTCGCTTTCGTCCGAGAAGCGGTCGCAGATGCACCGCCTCCGCAAGTGGCAAGAGCGCATCCGGACCAAGGACGCCGGCGAGCGTAACCTCCAGTTCGCCCTCAGCGAGATCGACCGCATGGCGTCGGCGCTCGGCGTCCCGCGGTCGGTCCGCGAGGTCGCGTCGGTCATCTATCGCCGCGCGCTCAACGAGGACCTGATTCGCGGCCGCTCCATCGAGGGCGTCGCCACCTCGGCGCTGTACGCCGCCTGCCGTCAGGAGGGCATCCCGCGCTCGCTCGACGAGGTCGCTGAAGTGTCGCGCGTCCCGCAGAAGGAAATCGGCCGCACGTACCGCTACATCTCGCAGGAACTCGGGCTCGAACTCAAGCCCGTCGACCCCAAGCAGTTCGTCCCGCGGTTCGCCTCCGCGCTCGACCTCTCCGAGGAGGTCCAGGCGAAGGCGACCGAAATCATCGACGTGTCCGCCGAGCAGGGCCTGCTGTCGGGCAAGTCGCCGACCGGCTTCGCCGCCGCCGCCATCTACGCGGCGTCGCTTCTCTGCAACGAGAAGAAGACCCAGCGCGAGGTTGCGGACGTGGCGCAGGTGACGGAAGTCACCATCCGAAACCGCTACCAAGAACAGATCGAAGCGATGGGCTTCCGCTGAGCGTCGGCCCGTAGACCCGACCGGACCCGGCTCACCTCCCGTCGCCGTCACGGACGCCGACTGACGGCCGTCGGCGACACGCAGTCTCAGTTTTTCACGAACACCACGACCGACCGCCCCCAGAGGCCGGTGTCGTACTGGTGTGCGACGTAGCCGTCGAGGAGCGGCGCGACCGACCCGCGCTCGTCGGCGGGCGCGATGACCACCGGCGGAACCGACGACCGGGCTTCGAGCGCCTCGGGCGTCGCCGCCGACGCGGTGTCGGCTCCGAGACGCTCGACGTACCACGCCATCGGGAGCCGCTCGCCCCACGCGTCGGGGACCGGCGGGTAGTCGGCCGCGCCGTCGGCGACGTACATCGAACTCCCGTAGTAGAGCACCTCCGGGGCCCCGTCGTCGGTCGGACCGACCCACGCAGAGAGGTTGTCGCGGAACGACGAGAACTCCTCCGACGGCTGGGCGAACTGCGCGAGTTCGGCGTCGCGGTCGCTCGGGGCGTACACCTCGCTCGACGCCACCGCGCCGGTCTGGGCGACGAGCGCGAGCAGGACGACGACCGCGGCCGCGACGCGGGGCACGTCTCGGGAGTCGAACGCGCTCCGACCCCAGCGGACGAGCGCCGCGAGGCCGACGCCCGCCGGGAGCGCGAGCGGGACGACGACGTAGACGCCGAGCCACGGCGCGGACACCTCGGTCAGCATGGGGACGAACACGAGCGACGCGCCGGCCCAGTACACCGCCGCCGACACCTCCGAGCGCGGTCCGCCGGCCGTGTAGCGGTCGACGAGGAAGACCGCCGCACCGAGGACGACGACCGGGAGCGCCGCCAACGCGAGCGTTCCGAGGAGGTCGCCGAGATACGGGAGGTACTCGTGGGTCCCCTCGGGGTAGCGCTCGACGACGCGGACGCCGACGAAGCGACGGACCGAGTCGAACAGCGCCGCGTCGATTGCGCCGAGCACCGTCCCCGGCGTGTAGAGACCCGCGCCGTCGGTGTCGCCCGCCCGCGGCGCGAAGGCGAAGACGTAGACCGCGACGAAGACGAGGGCCGAGCGAGCCGCGGGGGTCGCCGCGCCGCGGAGTCGGGCGGCGTACTCGCCGAGGCGCATCGCGGCCGGGCGCGCCGACGGGAGAAGCGCCGCGTGGTCGAACACCAGCAGTCCGGCGACGCCGAGACAGCAGAGGGCGACGACGCCGAGCCCCGACGAGGCGACCGCGAGCGCGACGGCCGCGGCGAGTCCGTAGGCGTTGCGCCGCCCTGCGCCGTCGACGAGGCGGAGCGCGAAGCCGAAGGCGACGAGCGCGAAGCCGACCGCGAGCACGTCGCCGCGGGCGAACCGCCCGTAGTAGACGAGGATCGGATTCGCCGCGAGGACGGCCGCGAACCCGAGGACCTCGTCGTCGGCGAGGCGGTCGCGGAAGAGGAGCGCGGCGAGCGGGAGCGCCGCGCCGAACAGGGCAAAGGGGAGGCGGAGCGCGAAGTCGGTCGCGCCGACGAGCGCGAGCGACGGCCGCGAGAGGTGGTAGACCAGCGGCCCGCCGGCGACGGGGCGATACGAGAGGAAGCCGGTTTCGAGCGACCGGAGGCTCCAGTAGCCGACGCGGGCCTCGTCCCAGTGGAGCGGCCGGTCGCCGAGGCCGACGAGGCGGACGACGAGCGCCGCGGCCGCGAGCGCGACGACGGCGAGCGTCGTCCGGTCGGGACGCCGTCCAGCGCGGGAGGGGGTCATGAGGTGACGTGACGCGCCGGACGGCAGAAAGGTTACGACTCGCGGAGGCCCCCCGGCCCGCCCCTTCGAAAGCGTCATCCCCGCCGACCGGTAGCACTCCGATATGTCGCTCATCGAGTCGCTACCCCCTCGGCCCCTCGAACCGCAGGAGCTGACGTCGCTGAATCGCGCGGACGCGTTCGACCTCGTCGTCGCCGTCGAGGACGACGGCCCCGCCCGAAGCCTGCTTTTCGCCACCGACGCGTGGGTCAAAGGCGTCGCCTACGAGGACGACGCCGGCTGGTCGGTCGTCGAGACGGTCGCACTCGACGGCGAGACCGAGCGAATCGACGGACTGCAGACGTGCGAGGAAGCCGTCCTGTCGTTCCGAGGCGACGGGAACGAGGAGTAGTATTAACCGCGTTCCGAACTAAGTATAATCCGTCATGTACAGCGAAATCCTCGTCCCCACCGACGGAAGCAAGGCCGCCGAACGCGCCATCGACCACGCCCTCGACATCGCGGAGACGTACGACGCGCGGATTCACGCGCTGTACGTCGTCGACACCAGCATCTACACCTCGCTCGACGCCGGCGCGGACGTGGTCATCGACGCCCTCGAACGGGAGGGCGACGCCGCGACCCGACACGTCCGCGAGGCCGCCGACGAGGTCGGCATCGACGTGCAGGCGGAGGTCGTCACCGGGACCGCCTACCGCTCCATCCGGAAGTACATCGACGACCACGACATCGACCTCGTCGTCATGGGCACCCACGGGCGCACGGGCCTGAGCCACTACCTCCTCGGGAGCGTCACCGAGCGCGTCGTCCGCACCTCGCCGGTGCCGGTGCTCACCATCCGACTGGACGACGAAGACGAAGACGAGGCGGACGCCGACGAGAGCGCGGACGCCGAAGCCGAGGAGTAGTCCGAACTCGGGCGCGAGTCGCGCGTTCGCGCCGCGCTCGGGAGCCTGCTTCGACCGCGCGGTCGGCGGCGAGGTCGCCGCGGTTTTGATAAACAGTTTTGGTGCGGTCGCGCATACGCCGCGGTATGACCGAGTACACCGTCGAGTTCGTCGGTACGGGCGAGACCATCACCGTCTCCGACAAGCAGACGATTCTCAAGGCCTGCATCGAGGAGGGCATCGCACAGGAGTACTCCTGCCGCGTCGGGATGTGCCTCGCCTGCTCCGCCGAGATTCTCGAAGGCGACGTCACCCAGCCTGCCGCCCGCGGGCTGACAGAGGAGGAGGCGGAACGCTTCGCGCTCACCTGCATGGCCCGCCCGCAGAGCGACCTCAAACTCGACCGCGGCGTCTACCCGCCGAGCATCGAGGGCGACGCCGCGGCCGCCGGCACCGCCGCGGACGACGACTGACGACGGCTACTCACCGGGGCCGGTCCGCCGGCCCGCGTTCTCCGCTTCGTACCGAGTCGCCGAGCCGACGCGCCGGCCCGACGTACTCGCTCGGCCCGCAATCCGCCCGCGGACCGCGTCTCACGCCTCGCTCGTCGCCGCGCAGTTGTTCGGTCCCAACTCGACTTCGAACGCCACCTCGTCGGTCAGCGAGGCACGACCGAGATTCGTCTCGATGATGCGCTCGTAGTTGGCCGGCCGCGGCGGCATGTCCGAGCAGACGAACGAGACGAACGCCGCTTCGTCCATCGAGAGCGCCCCGAGTCGCTCCCGGAGCGCGCCGAGTTCGGCGACGTACGCGCCGCTCACGTCCGGCACCGCCCGCGGGCCGCGGTGGGCTGGCGCGACCAGCGTGTCGTCCGCGAACGCGCCGAACCGTTCCGTGAGCGTCGCGTGGAGCCGTCTCGCGGCGTCGGGCGCGCCCTCGTCGCCGTCTTCGAGGTCCGGGCGGGCGACGCTCTCTAAAAAGAGGCTGTCGCCCGCAACGAGCAGGTCGCCGAGGCGGAACGCGGTCATCTCGGTCGTGTGTCCCGGCGCGTGGACGGCGACGAGTTCCGCGTCGCCGACGCCGACGGGCTCGCCGTCCGCGACGAGTCGCGCGTCGAAGTCGAGGCCGCGGTCGGTCGCGCCCGCCGGGAGGACAGCGGTCGCGTCAGCGCGCTCTGCGACCGCTCTGACGCCGCTGACGTGGTCGGCGTGGACGTGCGTGTCGACGGCGGCGACGACGTCCGCGCCGCGCTCGCGGGCGTCTGCGACGTATCGGTCCGCGAACGCCCGAAGGGGGTCGATGACCACGGCCTCGTCGCCGACGACGACCAGATAGGCGAGACAGCCGCTGGAGGGGCGGTCGTACTGGAGGACCGTCGCGTCCGCGTTCCCGACCGAGAGTTCGCGGGCGCGGTAGACGCGCGCCCAGCCGTCCATCCCGGTTTCGAGGTTCTCGGCGGGGACGCCGGCCTCGGAGAGCAGGTCGGCGACGTGCGCGCTCGACCGACCCTCCGCGCAGACGACGACCACGGGCGAGGGCGCGTCTCGGAACTCGGCCGCGAGTTCGTCGACCGTCCCGCGAATCTCGGCCTGCGTGAAGCGAACCGCCGGAATCTGCGTCGCGGTCACGGCCGCGCCGTCGACGCGCCACGCCTCGAACTCGCCGCGGTCGCGCACGTCGAGCACCGTCGTGGGGTCACCGCGGGCGAGCCGGGCCGCCAGTTCCTCGGGAGTCATACGCACACGATACGCGCGCCGGGCGGAAGAACGCTACGCGGGTCGAAAAGAGAACGGCGACCCGAGCAGCGGCCCGCGCTACTCGGTCGTTCCCCCGTCGTTACTGAGGCGGCGCGACGGCGATTCGTCGAAGTCGAACTCGTTTACGACATCGCCCGGCGGGCCGTCGACCCCGCCGGCGGACGGGGCGTCGGAGCCCGGTTCCGGAGTCGCGTTCGACCCGCCAACGCCGCCCGTCTCGCCGCCGCCGAGGCGTTCGGCGGCGTCGCGGATCGAGAGCACCTGCTCGGTCTGCGAGCGGTTCGCGTCGGCGATGTCGCCGATGTGGTCCGACACGGTGGTCGCGCGGGCGGTCGCGTCGTCGACCATGCCGGCGATCTGCTCGGCGCTCTCGGCCTGGTCGTCGGTCGCCGATGCGACTTCGCCGACGCCGACGGTGGCCTGTTCGACCGCCGCCGAGATGTCCGAGAGGCTCCGCATCACGTCCTCACCGCGGTCGATGCCGTCGTACAGCCGCCCGGTCGTCTGCGAGAGGCTCTCGATGGTCTCTCGCGCCTCGGACTGGATGTCGTCCACCGTGCCCTCGACCTCGGCGGCGCGGGCCTGCGACTCCTCGGCGAGGTTCTTCACCTCGCTGGCGACGACGGCGAATCCCTCGCCCGCGTCGCCGGCGCGGGCGGCCTCGATGGAGGCGTTGAGCGCGAGCAGGTTCGTCTGTTCGGCGATGTCGTTGATGGCGTCGAGCACCTCGTCTATCTCCGCGATCTGGTCGTGCAGTTGCTGGACGTCCTCGGAGGCAGTCTCCGCGGCCTCGCTCACGTCGCGCATCACGTCGATGGCCTCGTCGGCGGCGTCCTCGCCCTCGGCGGCGCGCATGGCGGCGTCGGCGCTGGTCCGCTCGACCTCCTCCGCGGTCGCCGCGATCTCCTCGACGGTCGCGCTCATCTCGGACACCTCGGCGGCGACCGTCGCCATGTCCTCGGCCTGCGCCCGCGCCGTGGTCTCGATGTCGTCGGTTCGCTCCGTGACCTCCTCTGAGCTCCGCAGGAGCGACTCGACGGGGTCGCTCACGTCGGCTTCGACCTCGTCGGCGAGCGCCCGTCGGCGCTCGGCGGCCTCGCGCGCCGCCCGACTGTACGAGTGGATGTACGTCTCCATCGCCACCTGCTGGTCGAGAGACAGGAGCTTCAACACGGGGAGGATGCGCTCGACGACCTCGTCGACGGCGGCTTCGACCCGGTCGTCGCCGCCGCGGAGACCGCTCGAAACGCCGGACGCACCGCCGAGAAGTCCCGAGAGCAGGCCGCCGTCGCCGTCGCCTTCGAACTCGGTGTCGGCGTCGCCGCCGGTGAACTCGGCTTTCACTTCGTCCGCGACGGCACCGAGGATGCCCTCGTAGTAGACCGAGTACGCGCCGAGATAGAACTTCGGCCCGAGGTCTATCATATCGTGTAACTTCCCGATGCGCGCCCGCTTTGCGAAGTAGTCCTCGTCGTACTCGCCGCGGCCGAGTTCGCGGAGATACGCCGCCTGGTCGGTCCGCAGCATCTCCGTGGTCTTCGTCGAGCGACCGAAGAACTTCGTCGTCGCGTGCTCGCCGAGGTGGTCGTAGAACGCCGCCGCGAACTCGTCCGCGAACTCGTCCAAGAGCGGTTCGAGGTCGCTCAATCGTCGCTCGTCCGCCGCCGAGAGCCGAACGAACGATTTCCGGCGGTCGATTTCCGCCGCGTCGATATCCAACCGCGAGAGGAGCCTGTCGCCGTTCACGCGCGCTCGCGCGCTCGCGTCGACTGGTCCCGAGGAGTTCGTCATATACGTTCCTCAGCGGTCACCGATATTTCAACCCTCTCCGCTGAATATCACGGATGATACCAAAAAACCGATAGCAGAGGGAATCCGGCGCACGTTGGTCGGGGCGAACGTTCACGTGGCTGGCGGACCGACTGGCGGTATGGACGTCGATTCGTTCCGCGAGTCAGTCGAGACGGCGAAGCGAACCCAACTCGACCGGCTCGGCTCGTCGAAGCTCCTGTTGGCGCTGACCGGGGCGGACCTCTCCGAGCCGGCGGTGCTCCGCGCCGCCGCGTACTCCGAGCACGCGGCCCGCGGGACGTTCGCGGCGTGGGCCGCAGACGAGGTCGACGACGAAGCAAGAGCCGCGTTCGAGGCCACCGCGACCCAAGAGGCCGACCACCTCGACCGCGTCCTCGACGCCCTCGACGAGGACGTCGACCTTCCCGACGAACCCGGCGTGATGCACGCGTACCTCCGCGGGCGCGAGGACACAGTCGAGCGCGCCGCCGCCGGCATGGTCGGCCGCGGCCTCGTCTCGGTTCGCACCCACGCGCAGGTCATCGGCTTCTTCGTCAACGAGGCGGACGAACCACGGGCCGACCTCTTTCGCGACCTGAAAGCCGAGACCGAAGAGACGCTTGCGGCCGGGTTGGACCTCCTCGCCGACCGCTGTGCGACCGACGACGACTGGGAGCGCGCCCGGATGGTCGCCGAGTACGTCGTCCAACTGGCGTACGACGACTACGCCGACGGCCTCGCCGAACTCGGCGTCGACCCCAAGCCGCTCTGCTGAGTCGCCGCCGCGACGCCCGGTCCGACGCGTGTGGCCGGCCCAACCTATTCGTGGTTTCGAGCGGTAACCAGAGGTATGACTTCCGAGGTTCGCGGGCGCGTCGAGGCGCTGTACACCGCGCCGTCGAAGGCCGAGCCGATGGTCTCCCACGAGACCGTCTCGGTCGCGCCGGGCGGCATCGAAGGCGACCGCTACGCCGACGGCGACGGCTTCTACTCGGCGACCGACGGCTGTCCGGTGACGCTCGTCGACGCCGCGGTGCTGGACGACGCGAAGCGCGAGTACGACCTCGACCTCGCTGACGGCCAGCACCGCCGAAATGTCGTCGTCCGCGGCGTCGACCTCGACGGCCTGCTCGACGCGACGTTCGAACTCGGCGGGGCCGAACTCCGCGGGACGAAGCTCAGGCCGCCCTGCGCGCACCTCGCGGACCTCGTCGGCGACGACGACGTGGGCGACGCCCTCCGCGAGTCCCGCGGCGGCATCTGCGCGGACGTCCTCGCGCCCGGCCGGGTCGCGGTCGGCGACGACCTCCGCGTGACCGAGGCGAACCCGCGCGAGATGGGCCGCCAGCTAGCCGAGCGACTCGGCGGCGACGCGGTTTCGGGCGACGAAGCCGCGACGAGCGACGAGGAACCGCAGGGAGGCGGACGCGAATGAGCCGCGACGCCGACGGGTCGAACACGGGGACACCGAACCAGGTCGAACGCGCGACAGTCGCACTCGACGCGGCGTTCGGCCCCGACGGCGACGCCCCGAGTTCGAGGTCGACGCCGGCCCCAACCGTCGCCGTCGCCCCCGGCCGGGTGAACCTCGTCGGCGGCCACACCGACTACAACGACGGGCTCTGCCTCCCGATGGCCGTCGACCGCCACGTCGCGGTCGCGGCCCGCCCGAGAAGCGACGACCGACTCCGCGTCCGCGCCGCCGACTTCGACGAGACGGCCGAACTCGACCCCGACGACGACCCCGGCGGGTGGGCCGCCTACGTCGCCGCCGTCGCGCGCGTCCTCCGCGAGGACGACCCGGTCGGCGGCGCGGACCTCGCCATCGCCTCGGACGTTCCCACGGGCGCGGGACTCTCCTCGTCGGCCGCGCTCGAACTCGCGGTCGGTCGCGCGCTCCTCGCGGTCTCCGGGCGCGACCGCCCCGTCGCCGACCTCGCGCTGGCGTGCTGGCGGGCCGAGGTCGAGGGCGTCGGCGTCGAGTGCGGCATCCTCGACCAGTTCTCCGCGGCGCTGTGCGAGGCCGACTCGGCGCTCTTTCTCGACTGTCGGAGCCGCGAGACCGAGTCGGTCCCCCTCGGCGACGACGCCGGCGTCCTCGTCATCGACACCGGCGTCTCCCACGAACTGACCGAGTCCGGCTACAACGACCGCGTCCGCGAGTGCGAGGCGGCGCTCGACCGCCTGCGCGAGGTCGCCGACCGCGGCCTCGACTCCCTTCGCGACGTGGACCGCGCCCTCCTCGACGCCCACGCCGACGCGCTGGAGTCGGTTCACTCCCGCCGCGTGCGACACGTCGTGACCGAGAACGAGCGCGTCCGTCGCGCCCGCGACGCGCTCGCCGCGGGCGACCTCGACCGCGTCGGCGACGCGATGCTCGCGGCCCACGAGAGCCTTCGCGACGACTACGAGGTGAGCTGTCCCGAACTCGACGCGGCGGTCGAACTCGCCGCCGAGACGCCGGGCGTCTACGGCGCGCGGATGACCGGCGGCGGCTTCGGCGGAAGCGCGGTCGCGTTAGTCGACGGCGACGCGCTCGACCGGGCCGAGCGCGCGATTCGAGCCGCCGCCCCCGAGCGCGTCGGTCCCGACGCAACGTGTTCGCCTGCCGCCCGTCGGCCGGCGTTCGACTGGTCGGCGAGGAGTGAGCGCGAGCCGACGGCTCCGCGTGGTGTCTCGGGAAAAATCGGAACGCGGGTCCCGTGCGTTCTGCCGTGGTTTCGGTTCGGCTTACGCCTCGTCGAACAGCGCAGCACGCTGTGCTGCTGGCTCGCCGAAGCTTACGCTTCGTCGAACGAGGCGAATCGGGGATTCGCCGGCTCGACGAGTCGTTTCACTCCTCGTCGAATATTGTCGAGCGAAGCTCGACTGATTCGACGTCGGCTTACGCCTCGTCGAACAGCGTCTCGCCGTCGACCATGTGCTCTTCGACGGCGTCCATGTCCAGCGTCACGCCGAGGCCCGGCTTCTCCGGAATCTCGATGTACCCGTCCTCGATGACCGTCTCCTCGACGAGGTCGCCCCACCAGCCCAGCTCGTAGGAGTGGTATTCGACCGCCAGCGAGTTCGGAATCGCCGTGCCGACGTGCGCCGACGCCATCGTCGCCACCGGCGACGACACGTTGTGCATCGCGACCGGCACGTAGTACTGGTTCGCCACGTCCGCGATCTTCTGCGTCTCGCGCATCCCGCCGACCTTCGGCATGTCGGGCGCGACGATGTCCACAGCCTGCTTCTCGATGAGCCGGCGCAGCTCCGTCACGCGGTAGCGGTTCTCGCCGACCGTGATGGGCGTGAGCGTGGACTTCGTGACCTCTTCCTGCACGTCGAGGTTCTCCGGCGGCACGGGGTCTTCGAGCCACCACACGTCGTAGTCTTCCAACTCGGCCGCGAGACGCTTTGCACTACCACCCGAGAACGTCCAGTGACAGTCGAACGCCACGTCCGCCTTGTCCTTGACGCGCTCGGTCACTTTCTCGACGATTTCGGCCTTGTGCCGAATCTCGCCGGGCCGCAGGTGGCGGTTCGCGCGGTCCTTCTCGAAGCCCGACGGCACGTCGAGGTCGAACTTCAGCGCGTCGTAGCCGAGTTCGTCGACCACGCGCTCTGCCTCGTCGGCGCACGCTTCGGGGTCGGCCTCGTCTTCGGTGTGGCAGTCGCAGTAGACCCGCACCTTGTCGCGGTACTTCCCGCCCAGAAGCTGGTAAGCGGGAATGTCGAGAATCTTGCCCGCGAGGTCGTGCAGGGCGATTTCGATGCCCGCGATGGCGGTGACCGTGACGCCCTCGACGGAGCCCTCGCCGGACATCTTCTGGATGAGATGTTCGTACAGGCGGTCGATGTCGAGGGGGTTCTCGCCGATGACGAACGGCTTCATGCGCTCGATGATCTCGGGCACGCCCGCGCCCCAGTAAGCCTCGCCGGTGCCGACGACGCCCGCGTCAGTGTAGATGCGGACGAGCGTCCACGGGAAGTTGCCGTCGACCATCGTCGTCTGCACGTCGGTAATCTCGACGTCGCGACCGCCGCCGCGCTTGGCCGTCACGCCCATCGTCTCCCCCGACAGCTCTCGCATCGTGTACTCCGCGTTCGGATCGTGTAACTCCGCGTAGTTCTTACCCATGTAGTGTGGTTTACTCGGACGTTAGTAAAGTTTTTCCGGACGAGACATGTCCCCGCTCGGGACTCGCGGGTCCGGGGTCAGACGGTCGCCCATCGGTCGAGCGAGTCGCGGAACGTCTCCCTGACGAGCGCGTCGAGGTCCGCCGGAAGGCCCAGTCGACGGAGGTCGGTGTCGGGGTCCGTCGCCGGGTCGAGGTCGACGCCGCGGCGGCGGAGCGCGAGCAGTCGCCAGAGATACGCGAGTCTGAGCAGACGCATCGCGTCGGGGACGTCGGCGTCGCTTCTGACGCGGTAGGTCACCCACGCGGAGTCGGGCAGGACGTGGTGCGGGTCCGCGAGTCCGTCGGTGAGAAGCACGTCGCGGACGCGCCTCGTGAGCGCGAGGTCGACGACGCCGGCGTCGTGGACGTGGCCGATTTCCCTGCCGGCGACGACGAACTCCGTCCCCCCGAAGCGGTGCGGCGCGGTCTCGACGCCGGGCCAGCGCGAGACGCGCGCGATGATTCTGTCGATGGAGGCGGTCATTGGGAGACTGTACGCGCCCCGAGAAGATAACTACAGAACCAGAGGACCCGAGACGCGGCGTCTCGCGGCCCGAGTTCGACACCACGTAGACCGACGATAACCACAGGTATTCCAGACATTCTGTTCACGGAGAGTGTCGGTCGAAAATAGACCCTCAGATCGGCGTGGTATTCACGGATTAACAGAGGTTAGGAACGCGAATGTTCGCATCCGGTGACGGATTCGGGGCGCGCCCCCGCGGGTCGGCCCGCTCCCTATCGGGCGAAATCCGGGGCACGACGCCGAGCGGTAGACGATTCGTAACGAAGCCCTCGGAACGCAAATAACAGGTCGAACCATGTCCGTGACCCCCACCAGCGTACCAATCCCGGGAACCGACTCCGACCACCGGGAGGTCAGGCGATGAATCTCGGCCAGTTCGTCGTTGGCGTCGTCGTCCTCGTCATCGTCGTGTTCGCCTTCCTCTCCGGGGGCGTGAACACCCCCGAGACGCCCGCTCCGGCCGTCGACGCCGACAGAAGCATCGGCGCAGACGTGACCGGCCCCGACGCGGACGACACACAGACCGAGGACCCCGACCCCGGAATCGAAGCCGAACCCGCCGTCGCCGACGACGACGGGGCCGACGACTCGGGCGACGACGGGTCGGACGACGCCGAAAGCGAAGTCGGGACGTTCGAGACGGTCGAGACCGGCGACGACGACACCGACTCGGCGACGAGGACGACCAGGCCGCGCGGGAGCCCGGTCGGCGTCTCGAACTACGATGACGATGACGACGACTCGTCCGACGACTCGTCTTCGGACGATGCGAGCGACGACTCGAACACTGACGACAGCGCGGACGATTCGACCGACGACAGCACCGATGACTCGTCTTCGGACGACTCGAACACCGACGACTCGTCTTCGGACGATGCGAGCGACGACTCGTCATCGGACGGTTCGAACACCGACGACACCGGCGACGGTTCGAACGGCGACGGCTCGGGCGACGACATCGGGGTGTGCACGATCTGAGCCGCCTCGATTACCCCCGAGAACTCGTTTTACTCACGTGTAGAGACCGGACACAGCGACGACGCGACCCGCTCAGTCGACCAAGAGATTGAGGGCGTAGGCGGTCCGGAGCACCGACGCGGCGTCGCCGCGGGGAAACACGAGTTCGTCCGTCTCGCGGACGTGTTCGAGCACGCCCGGCGAGGAGTGTTCCGGGGCCGCCGCGAGTCCACAGTCGTTTTCGGCGGCCCACCGCATCACGTCGAGGTCGGACTTCGAATCGCCCATCACGAGGACGAACGGGTCGTCCACCCCGAGCACGTCGAGCGCGGCGCGGACCCCCGCCGCCTTGTTCAGGTCGACCGCGGAGAGCTCCGCGGCGTCGGCGTGGTAGTACGCGACCGTCACGCGTTCGAGGGTCCGTTCGACGTCCTCGGGAATCTCCGTGTCCGACTCGGGAAGCGCGTCGCGGTCGTCGAGCACGTCGCGTATCTCCGGGTCGCGGTCCGCGAAGTACGCCCGCGCCCAGTCGGGGCCGTCGGGGTCGTCGGTGAGCGCCTCGCCGAGGAGGTCGAGCAGGTAGACGAGCGCGCCGTCGATGACCGCCTCGGCGTCGTCGCTCCCGGTCTCGAAGTTCGGCTTGAGCGTGACGTTGAACTCGTTGCCCTGCAGGTGGACGCCCCCGCGGAGCGCGTCGGGGAGGTCGCTGATGACCCGTCCGCGGACCGACTCGAAGACCGACTGCACCGAGTCGTCGAGCGTCTCGTAGAGGAGGCGCTTCGTCTCGGAGCCGTGGCCGGGGGTGAAGACGCCGGTGCCGGCCTCGTAGACGATGCTTACGTCCCCCGAGTGGACGAGTTCGTTGCCGAGTCCCTGAATGGCGAAGCCCTTGACGTTCTCCAAGGTCTGTCCGGTGCAGATGACGATGGGGACGTCCCGCTCGTGGAACCGGGTGAGGAGGTGCAGCACCTCGCGGGGAATCTCGTTGTCCGTCTGCCCCGCGGAGCGAAGCGTCTCGTCCACGTCGAGGACGAGCGCGTTCACCGCTCGCCCGTACTTGGTGTAGAGGTCGAGGGCGGTGAACGCCTGGTCTCGCGTCGCGCGCGCGGCGAGTTCGGCGTAGCGGTCGCCGTCCGAAAGCGCGCGGCGAATGCGGTCTTTCTTCGCCGCGAGTTCGTCGTCGACCGCCTGCCAGTGCGACAGCGCCACCGGCGAGCCGAGCGGCGGCAAGAGGTCGACGAAGTCCTGTGCGTCCCGGACCGCGTCCGCGTCGAAGTTCCCGTACAGTCTGTACAGGAGGTCGTACCGCTCCATGACTCGGGGTCGTCACCCAACCGCATTAAACCCGCGTGGGAGGCGATTCCAACCCGCGCGTCTCTACGCCCTCACGGCGTCTCACCGGACGGCGGTGCCGCGACCGGATACGCCGACGGTCGGTCTGCCCCGCAACTCTGATACCGACCGGCCGACGACGTGTGCACATGGCACATTGGACCGACAGCATCGTCGGCGACCGGATGACGGTGGACCGCGAGTTCAACGAGCAGGTGATGAACTCCCGGTTCAACAGTCAGGAGTGGGGATTGATTATGACGGCGACGGAGTTCGAAATCGAGAACGCGGACGACCCCGAGGCGGCGCGCATCGTCGCCGACACGGAGAAGGTCCCGCAGATTATCCCCGAACTCGACAACATCCGCAGTCAGATGGGCGGGATGGGCGGCGGCGGCGGAGGCGACTCGTCGTCCGCCGGCGGCATCGTCGACTCCATCAAGGGCGCGCTCGGGATGGGCGGCGGCGGCAAGAAGGGCGAACAGGAGAAACTGGAGGCCGCGGAGCGACTCACACAGGAGTACGCGGACGCGCTCCAGGACCACCTCGAAAAGAAGGGCAAGTGGAATCAGGTCCGGGTCAGTTACCTCGAATAACGGGCCATTCGACCGGCTGCGGCGACGGCGCTCAGTTGGAGCCAAAGCCGACATTCCGTTCGAGGGCCACAATTAGTAACCGGCTCCGGACGCGATGTCCTCGCCAGATGCGACCGTCAACGTTGGTCTTCGCGTTCGGTGGACTCCTGTTCGTGCTTCCGATTCCCGGCACGTTTATCGCCGGCGCACTGGTGCTCCTCGCGGGAGCGGTCGCGCGGTGGCTCGGGTTGTAACGGGTCGCAGAGAACCGACCGCACAGACGCCCGAGCGGCGGTGCCGAGTTCAGTACTCGTCGCCGGCGTGGAACAGCGTCCGCTCGCTCGCCTCGTAGATGTTCATCAGCTCGTTGATGAGTTCGTCGTACTCCTCGTCTTCCTCGCGGAGCGCGTCGAGTCGGGCGACCGTCTCGTCGTCGAGGTGAATCTGCGGCATACCTACACCCACGCCGCGTGACACCTTAAGCGACGTGGGGACGTCGGATTCGACTGCCATCGAGGACTGGGAGCGCCGCCGCTGGGGGAAGCGTACCGAAACGAAAAACCGGCGGTGTGCCGGGTGGAGACGACGGCCGGTGCCGGTCCGCGATGCGGACGCGACGAGCGCTCGACGGCGAGCGAGTCACCGCCCGCGCGGTGTTACTTGAACAGCGACTGGCCGGCGCTGCCGGAGACCTCGGTCAGGTCGGCGTGCACGTCGGCGATGCGCTCGCGGATGTCGCGGCCGGCGACGCGGGGGTCGAACACGTCCTTGTTCGGCGACCAGTCGGTCTCGTTGAAGAACGTGTCGCGGGCGTCCACGACGCCCTCGGGCGGGACGATGGCGTTGGGTTCCTCGGTGTAGCGGTCGTAGGCGGTGCGCGTGTACTCGTACTGGTAGCGGGTGTCCTTGTTGACCTTGCAGATGCCGTGTTTGAGCATCTCCTGCAGTTGGTCGGGCTGGACGCCCGAGGAGCCGTGGAGCACGAGCGGCGTGTCGAGGCCGTGGTCGCGCAGGGCCTGCCGGATGTCGTTTGCGAGGTCCGGGCGGAGTTCGAGGTCCTTGCCCTTGGCGACGCCGTGCTGCGTGCCGACGGAGATGGCGAGCAGGTCCGCGCCCGTCTTATCGACGAACTCGACGGCCTGCTCGGGGTCCGTGTAGAACGCCTCCTCGGCCTCGATTTCGTCCTCGACGCCCTTTATCTGGCCGAGTTCGGCCTCGATGAGGACGTCGGAGTCCGCGGCCTCGACCATCTCGACGACCTCGCGGCTCGTGGCGACGTTCTCGTCGAACGGCTCGTGGGAGGCGTCGATCATGATGGACGACGGGATGTCGAGTTCGATCTGTTGCTCGATGAACTCAAGGTCCGTCTGGTGGTCCATGTTGAGGAAGACGCCGATGTCGTACCGCTCGGCGATGGTCTCGATGTAGTTCCCCATGGCTTTCAGGCCCGCGACGGCGTCGCCGTCGCCCGCGAACCGACAGGCCCCGCCGCTCATCTGCAACAGGAGGTCCGAGTCCATCCGGTCGGCTCCCTCCATGAGACCCATCATAATGTTCGGCTCCGCGATGTTACTCGCGATGAGTCCGAATCCTTCGTCGAGCGCCTCGTCGTACACTGTGGCGAGTTCCTCCCCGCCGTAGAACGGCATTATGCGTTCACCTCGGTTTCGTCAACGACTGCGAGACTAATAATGTATGGGAAGTGAGTTTCGATTCTGCACGTTTTCGTTTGTTCGCGTTCGAGTTAATTTTCATCGGCGGACGGAGCGCCGGCGCTGGGAGGCGAGCGAAAAACGGGGAACCGTCGGCGAAGGTTACGAGAACAGCTTCTTCAGGCGGGCGAACAGCCCCTTTTCGGGGTCGCCGCCGCGGCGCACGGGTTCGTCCGATTCCGCATCGTCGCCGGACGACTCGTCGGTGCCGGATTCGGCGTCGGCGTCCTCGCCGTCGTCGCCGCTTCCGAACGTGACCGAACCGGTCTTCCCGGCCTCGGCGAGTTCGACGGCCTTCTCCACGACGGCCTCGGCGTTGTTCACGCCGTCTTTGACCGTCCCCTTGAGGACGAGTTTGCCGTCGAATCGGTCGCGGCTGACCGAGGTGTCCGAGGTGATGATGACCGCGTCGGCCTCGGCGATGGCGTCCGCGGACAGTTCGTCCTGCGTGCCCATCGCGCCCTGGACCTCGACGTCGATGTCGTGGCCGAGGCGCTCGCCGGCCTGCAGGAGGTTCTCGGCCGCCATCTGGCTGTGTGCGATTCCGGTCGGACAGGATGTGACTGCGACGAGTTTCATAGCTCTAGTGTAAGGATTTCCGCGACTTCAGCCTTGGTGTCGGCCTGCAGGACGCGCTCCGCGAGTGCGCGGGCGTCCGCGGTGTCGGTCTCCGCGACGGCCGCCTTGACCTGCGGCACCGTCACGGCGCTCATGCTCAGTTCGTCGAGGCCGAGCCCGACGAGCAGTTCGGTGAGGTCCGGGTCGCCGGCCATCTCGCCGCACATGCCGACCCAGCAGTCCTCGCCCTCGGCCGCCGAGACGGTGGCGTCGATGGCGCGGAGGACCGCGGGCTGTCGGTAGTCGCCGAGCTCGGAGACGCGCTCGTTGCCGCGCTCGGCGGCCATCACGTACTGCGCGAGGTCGTTCGTCCCGATGCTGAAGAAGTCGACGTGCGGCGCGAACCGGTCGGCCATGAACGCCGCGGCGGGCGTCTCGACCATGATGCCGAACTCGGGAAGCTCGTTTGCGACGCCCTCGGCGTCGAGGTCGTCGGCGACCGACTCGAACCGCTCGCGGCCGGCGCGAAGCTCCTCGACCGTCGAGACGAGCGGGAGCATCACAGACAGGTTCGCACCGTCCGCGCTGGCCGCCGCGCGAAGCAGCGCGCGGACCTGCGTCTCGAAGAGGTCCGCGTCCGGGCCGAGCGACCGGCGGATGCCGCGCTCGCCGAGGAACGGGTTCTCCTCGTCGGGCAGGTCGAGGTACGGGACAGGCTTGTCGCCGCCGATGTCGAGGGTGCGGACGACGACGCGGCCGCCGTCGAACGATTCGAGCGCCTCGACGTACGCCTCGTACTGCTCGTCTTCGTCCGGCGGCGACTCGCGGTCGAGAAAGAGGAACTCGGTGCGGAACAGGCCGACGCCGTCGGCCCCGCGGTCGACCGCCGGCCCGAGGTCCGCCAGCGTGCCGATGTTGGCCGCGACCTCGATTTCGACGCCGTCGGCGGTCTCGACCGACTCGCGTCGGACGTCCACGTCGGCGGCGGCCGCGGCGGCCTCCTTGCGCTCGTCGCTCGGCTCGACCACGAGGTCGCCCGACTCGCCGTCGACGACGACTTCGGTGCCGTCCTCGACGGACTGGAGTTCCTCGCCCACGCCGACGATGGCCGGCAGGGCGAGCGAGCGCGCGAAGATGGCCGCGTGGGAGGTGCGGCCGCCCGTCACGGTGACGAAGCCCGCGACGCGCTCCGGGTCGAGCTGCGCCGTGTCGCTCGGCGTGAGCCGCTCCGCGACGACGACGCTCCCCTCCGGCAGGGACGAGAGGTCGACGCGCTCGCCGTCGGAGAGGACGCGCACGAGTCGGTCGCGCACGTCGCGGAGGTCGTCGGCGCGCTCGCCCATGCGACCGCCCATGTTCTCGAACTGCTCGACGAACTCGGAGAACGTCTCCTGAACGGCGTGTTCCGCCGGGAGCCCGCCCTCGATGGCGTCGGTGACGCCGTCGGTTATCTGCGGGTCGTTGAGGAACTGGACGTGCGCGTCGAACACCGCGGCCTCCTCCTCGCCGACGCGTTCGGCGGTCCGCTCGCGCTCGGCTTCGAGTTCGTCTTCGGCGGCCGCGCGGGCGTCCTCGAAGCGTGCCAGTTCGGCCTCCGCGTCCACGTCTTCCGGGGCCGGCGGCTCCGGGAGGTCGGCGTCCGGTCGGTACCAGACGACGGTGCCGACGCCCGAAAGCGGTGTCACGCCGATGCCGGAGAGGGTTCGTTCGGTCATGGCTTACTGTTTGGCTTCGGGCGTCGAAAGGATATCCTCTAGGGCGTCGAGTGCCGCTTCCGCGTCGTCGCCCTCGGCGACGAGGCGAACGGACTCGTCGTGGCCGACGCCGAGACCGGTGACGGCCAGCATGCTGGCGGCCGGGACGAGGTCGTCCTCGTCGGCGCGGCCGAGCCGGATGTCGGCGTCGAACTCGTTCGCGGTCTCGACGAACTGCGAGGCCGGTCGGGCGTGAAGCCCGTCTTCGGGGACGACCGTGGCGGTCCGCTCCATCACTCGACCACCTCGGCGAGCACGTCCTGAACGGTCTGTTTGCTCTCGGCTTCGAGGAGCTTCTCGCGGACGTCCTCGTGCATGAGCGACCGCGAGAGGGCGCTCAGAATCTGCAGGTGGTCCTCGCCGCCCGCCGCGGGAACGAGAATCATAAACAGGAGCTTCGCCGGCTTGTCGTCCATGGCGTCGAAGTCGATGCCCTCGGTCGAGCGCGCGAAGGCGACCGTCGGCTTCGAGACCGCGTCGGTCTTCGCGTGCGGGATGCCGATGCCGAAGCCGACGCCGGTCGTCGCCTCCTCCTCGCGTTCGAGGAGGGCGGCAAGCGCGGCGTCGCGGTCGTCGACGCGACCGGCGTCGACCGCGAGGTCGAGGAGGAACTCGATGGCTCCCTCCTTCGTCGCCGGCGGCTCTTCGAGCGATATCAGTTCGAGCGGTGTGATGGTGCTGATGTCAGTGACGTCCATTGTATTGTGCTTCGTTCGGGTCTGGAAAGATTAGTTCGGTGTGGTCAGTCGTCGGAGCTCTGGGCCGCCATCTTGGCGTCGAAGTTCGGCTTGATGGCCGTCGCGATGACGGCGGTCACGATGGAGCCGAGCAGGATGCACGCGATGAACATGAACGGCTGGTTCGACAGCGGAACCACGAAGATGCCGCCGTGCGGAGCCGGCATGTTCACGCCGAGCGCCATCGAGGCCGCGCCGGCGACGGCGCTGCCGGCGACGACGCTCGGGATGACGCGGGCGGGGTCGGCGGCCGCGTACGGAATCGCGCCCTCCGTGATAAAGGAAAAGCCGAGGAGCACGCCGCTCTTGGCGTTCTCGTACATCTCGGCCGCGTACTTCTGCGGCGCGATGAAGTTCGACAGCGCGAGGCCGATGGGCGGGACCATCCCCGCGATCATGACCGCGGCCATCGGCGCGGTGACGCCCTCGGAGATGAGGCCGACGGAGAACACGTAGGCGACCTTGTTGATGGGACCGCCCATGTCGGCCGCCATCATCGCCCCGAGGATGGCCCCGAGAACGATGGCTTGGCCGCCGCCCTGCATGTTGCTCAGGAACTCGGTGAGCCCCGCGTTCGCGATGGAGATCGGAACGCCCAGCACGAACAGCATGACGGGCGTGAGCACCGCGGTGGTCGCCACCGGGATGAGGAGCACGGGCATCATCGGCGCGATGAACTCGGGCACGTCGCGCTGCTTGAACCAGCGCGCGACGATGCCGGCGAGGAACCCGGCGACGATAGCGCCGAGGTAGCCCGCGCCGGCGGAGCCGCCCTGAAGGCCGATGACGTCACCGGCGGCCTGCAGGACGTTGCCCTGCTGGATGATGTACGACAGGATGAACCCCGGTGCGAGGCCCGGTCGGTCGGCGATTGCGTACGCGATGTACGCGCCGAGGACCGGAACCATCAGCGTCAGCCCAGCGACGCCGATCTGCGCGAGGAACCAGCCGGCGGTCCCCGTGCTGTTGAATACGTCTTGTACGTTGTTCGAAAGCGAGGCTACCGCGTAGCCCAGCGCCAGGAAGATTCCGCCGATGGTCACGAACGGAATCATGAACGATACCCCAGTCATCAGGTCCTCCTTCACCGAAGTGAGGTAGGACCGAACCGCGTCTTCTGCGTCGTTTGCCATAGTGTTGCCACCCCTACGAAAGAACGTACGCAAATGTGCTCAAAAACCCTTTCGAATATGAACGTTACTGAGTGTTTTGGTCGTTAACAAACGTTCATACGAGAATCACCGAGTCCGAACGGTCGTCACCTCGACGCGCGTTTCGTTCGTCAGCACGTCTTCGAGGTGCGGGACGCGGGTGCCGGCGACGCCGACGACGCGCGCGGCCGTCAGGACGCCCATTCGGAGGGCGTCGGCGTCCGACAGCCCGTGTTCGCGCGCGGCGAGGAAGCCGGACATGACCGCGTCGCCCGCGCCGACCGTGTCCACGACCTCCACGTCGAGCGCGGGCGCAGACAGGACTTCGTCGTCGGTGACGAGGAGCGCGCCGTCCGCGCCGAGCGACGCCAGCACGTACTCGAATCCGCGCGCGTGAAGCTCCTCGGCCGCCTCGACGGCGTCGGCTTCGGTCTCGACGGTTCGACCCGTCGCCGCCGCGAGTTCAGACCGATTGGGTTTGCAGACGTAGTAGTCGGCCTCCAGTTCGGCGAGGTACTCGCCGCCCATGTCCACCGCGATTTTCCAGTCGCCCGCGCGGGCGAGCCTGTCGACGTCGGAGAGCGACATCCCCGGCGGGAGGCTGCCGCCGACGAGGAGCGTGTCCGGCTCGTTCGCCTGTGCGGTTTCGACGAGTTCGTCCACGTCGGCTGCGCGAATCTGCGGGCCGTTGTGATTGAGTTTGTACTCGCCGTCCTCCGCGAGCACGGTCGTGTTCAGGCGCGTGTCCGCGTCGATGGTGACGAAGTCCGAGGCGATGCCGTCGGCGTCGAGTCGGTCGCGGACGAACTTCCCGAAGTGGCCGCCGAGGAAGCCCGAGGCGGTCGCGTCGGCGTCGAGCGCAGAGACGTACTTGGCGACGTTGATGCCCTTGCCGCCGGCGGTGAACACCGCGTCGTCGGTCCGGTGGACGACGCCGGGCTGAAGCGGTTCGTCGAAGTGAATCGTGTGGTCGACTGCTGGGTTCGGGGTGACTGTGAGAATCATCGTGCAACTCCGTCGACGACGGTGACGCCCGCGCTCTCTATCTCCTCGCGCGAGTCGGCGTCGAGTTCGCCGTCGGTGATAAACAGGTCAATCTGTTCGAGCGATGCGAACTGAACGAAACTCCGCCGGCCGAGCTTCGAGAGGTCCGCGACGAGGACGACCTTCGCGGCCTTCTCGACCATCAGTTCCTTCATCCGCGCTTCGTCCTCGTTCGGGGTCGTGAGGCCGGATTCGACGTCGAACCCGTTCGTGCCGAGGAACAGCAGGTCGAAGTTCGTCCGCTCCATGAACGACTCCGCGGTCGGCCCCACGAGCGCCTTCGTCCGCCGGCGGAGCGTCCCGCCGGTGAGTTTGACCTCGTTGTCCTCCTCGTTCAGTTCGATGGCGAGCCGCGGCGAGTTCGTGACGCCGAGTATCGTCCCGTCCTTGGGAACCTTCCGCGCCACCTCCATCGTGGTCGTCCCGGCGTCGAAGAACACGACCTGCCCCTCGGCCAGTTCCTCGACCGCGCGGTCCGCGATCGCGCGTTTCCCTTCGAGATTCTGTACTTCCTTCTGCCCGTAGGTCTGCTCGCGCCCGACGGAGGTCACGGGGACGGCACCGCCGTGCGACCGCTCGATGAGCCCACGGTCTTCGAGTTCGCGCAGGTCGCGCCGTATCGTGGCCTTCGAGTAGCCGAGGTGTTCTGACAGCGACTCGACCGACCGGCCGTCCGAGTCGGAGACGAGTTCGACGATGCGGCGTTTGCGCTCTGCTGGTAACATCGGTGGCGATTCCTCGTTACGAGGAAGATAGGTCGGGGAGTAGTGTTAATTGTTTATGTTGGATTCCGCCCGTATCTGTTCGAATCCGGGGAATCCCACACAGGAACGAAAACGGGGCGTTCGTCGGTGAGAAAACGATCAAAAACGAAAACGAGCGCGTTCGAAACGAGCGTCAAGTCGCCGGTTCGGCGCGTCGTCGACGCTCAGAGGCGGGCGAGGACCGCGGCGGTCACGTCCTCCGTGGAGGCGTCGCCGCCGAGGTCGGGCGTGCGCGGCCCGTCGGCGAGGACGCCCTCGACGGCCGACCGAACGCGGTCGGCCTCCGCTTCGTAGTCGAGGTAGTCGAGCAGCATCGCCGCGGACAGAATCGTCGCCGCGGGGTTGGCGACTCCCTCGCCGGCGATGTCGGGCGCGGAGCCGTGAACCGGTTCGAACAGCGCGGCGTCCGGGCCGATGTTCGCCGAGGGGAGCAGTCCGAGGCCGCCGACGAGGCCGGCGGCGAGGTCCGAGAGCACGTCGCCCGCGAGGTTCGGACAGACGACGGTGTCGAACTGCGTGGGGTCGAGACAGACGCGCGTCGCGAAGGCGTCCATCAGGACCTCCTCGGCCTCGACGCCGCGCTCGTCGGCGACTGAGACCACGGCGTCGCGGAAGCGGCCGTCCGTCTCGCGCATCACGTTCGCCTTGTGGGCGACCTGGAAACTGCCGCCCTCGCCGCCGACGTAGTCGCAGGCGTACTCGGCGAGTCGCTCGGACGCCGAGGTGGTGACGACGCGCGTGAGCGTCGAGAGGTCCTCGGAGAGGCGGTCTTCGTGACCCGAGTAGACGCCTTCGGTGTTCTCGCGGAGGAACACGAGGTCCGTCTCCGGACGGAGCGCGTCGACGCCGGGATAGGCCTTCGCCGGGCGGACGTTGACGAACGAGTCCACCGCGGTTCGAAGGGGCAGGATGACGTCCGCCGCGGTCTCGCCGGCCGCGCCGAACAGCGTCGCGTCCGCCTCGGCGGCGAGGTCGTAGGTCTCCTGCGGGAGCGCCTCGCCCGTGGCTTCCTTGACGTGGTCGCCCGCCTCGGCCTCGACGAACTCGAAGTCGCCGACGGCCTTCAGCACGTCGACCGCCGCCGGGATGACCTCCGCGCCGATGCCGTCGCCGGGGATGACGACGATTTCCTCAGTCATCGACGTAGGGCAGGGCGGCGGCTTTCTCGGCGACCGCGTCGGCGTTCGACTTCATGAGCGCCGTCGTGTCCCAGACGCCCTCGGTGAGCGCCTTCCGCTGTGCGTCGTCGACGGTCACGTCCACGGTGGTGTCGCCGTAGGTGACCGTCTCGTTTTCCACGTCCACGTCGATGTCGGCGTCCGGGTGCTCGTCGACCCAGTCCTGCAGTTCGGTGATGGTGTCGTGGTCGGCGGTGACCGTCGGGATGCCGAGCGCGAGGCAGTTGCCCGCGAAAATCTCGGCGAACGACTCGCCGATGATGGCGTCGATGCCCCAGCGCATGAGCGCCTGCGGGGCGTGCTCCCGAGAGGAGCCACAGCCGAAGTTGGCGTTGACGACCATGATGGCGGCGTCCTGGAACTGCGGCTCGTTCAGCGGGTGGTCCTTGGGTTCGTCGTTCTCGTCGTAGCGCTGGTCGAAGAACGCGAACTCGCCGAGGCCGTCGAACGTGACGACCTTCATGAACCGCGCCGGGATGATCTGGTCCGTGTCGATGTCGTTGCCGCGGATGGGCACGCCGGAGCCGGACGCGGAGTCGATTTCGGGAATCTCGTCGGTCATGCGGTGGTCACCTCCTTCAGTTCGCGCACGTCAGTCACGTGCCCGGTGACGGCCGCGGCGGCGACCATCCGCGGATTCATCAGGACGGTGCGGCCGTCTTTCGACCCCTGCCGACCGATGAAGTTGCGGTTCGACGAGGACGCGGAGGCCTCGTCGCCCTCCAGTTGGTCCTCGTTCATGCCGAGACACATCGAACAGCCCGCCTCGCGCCACTCGAAGCCGGCTTCCGTGAATATCTCGTCGAGGCCCTCCGCCTCCGCGGCGGCCTTGACGCGCTGACTGCCGGGGACGACCATCGCGCGAACGCTGTCCGCGACCTGTCGGCCCTTCACGACCTCCGCCGCGCGGCGGAGGTCGGGCATGCGGGCGTTGGTACACGACCCGAGGAAGGCCACGTCGATTTCGTAGCCCTGCATCGTCTCGCCGGGCGTGACGCCCATGTGTTCCTGCGCCATCCGGGCGGTGTCCTGCTTTTCTTCGGGCAGGTCCTCCGGGGCCGGAATCGGCTGGGTGATGCCGACGCCCTGTCCGGGCGTGGTCCCCCACGTCACGACGGGTTCGAGTTCGGAGCCGTCGATGGTGACGACGTCGTCGTACTCGGCGTCCTCGTCGGAGCGGATGGACTCCCAGTACGGCTTGAGTTCGTCGAACCGCTCGGGGTTTTCCTGGAAGTACTCCGTGTCTTTCAGCCAGTCGTAGGTGGTCTCGTCGGGGTTGACGTAGCCCGCGCGAGCGCCGCCCTCGATGGACATGTTACAGATGCTCATCCGACCCTCCATGTCGAGGTTCTCGATGGCCTCGCCGGCGTACTCGTAGACGTAGCCGACGCCGCCCTCGGTGCCGAGGCGACGGATGATTTCGAGGATGACGTCCTTGGCCTCGACGCCGGGGCCGAGCTCGCCCGTGACCTCGATCTTCCGGACCTTCTTTTTCTCCATCGCGACCGTCTGGGTCGCCAGCACGTCGCGAATCTGGCTCGTCCCGATACCGAACGCGAGCGCGCCGAACGCGCCGTGGGTCGAGGTGTGGCTGTCGCCGCAGACGATTGTCATGCCGGGCTGGGTGAGTCCCTTCTCGGGCCCGATGACGTGGACGATGCCCTGCTCGCCCGACGTCGGGTCCGAGAAGTTGATGCCCGCGTCGCGGACGTTCTGTTCGAGTTCGGCCATCATCTCTTCGGCGGCGTCGTCGCGGAACGGCCGCGACTGGTCCGACGTCGGAACGATGTGGTCGACCGTCGCGTGCGTCCGGTTCGGGTAGGCGACTTCGAGGTCGCGCTCCTGCAACATGCCGAACGCCTGCGGGCTCGTCACCTCGTGGATGAGGTGCAGGCCGCAGAACAGCTGCGTCTGGCCGGTCGGCAGCTCCGAGACCGTGTGTTCCTCCCAGACCTTGTCGTACAGCGTTCCCTCACTCATGTCCGTCACCCGGTACGACGCGGTCGTCGCGGCCGCGTTCCCAGACCTGGTTCGCGCCCTCGCCGTTGCGGGGCGTGTGGTCCACGTCGCCCATCGTCTGCGAGTCGGTGTCGGTGTCCGTCGCCGCGGGCGTCGAGTCGCTCCGTCCGCCGTCGGTGACGGCCGGGCCGCGCTCGTAGACCGTGGTGAACGTCTCGCCCGTATAGGGGTTCGTGTGGCTGATATCTCGCATTCGGTCGGTCGTGTCGTCGCGTGTCATTGGTGTCGTGTTCAGTCGTCCGCCGGCGCTTCGGCTTTCTCCGCGTCCGCCTCGTCTTCCTCGTCGGCCCACGCGAACAGGTCGCGCAGGGGTGCGCCGACCTGCTCGATGTGGTGGTTCTCCTCTGCGTCCTTGAGCTGGGAGTACGACGGCCGGCCCGCCTGGTTCTCCAGAATCCACTCGCGGGCGAAGGTGCCGTCCTGGACCTCCTCCAGAATCTCTTCCATGTTCTCGCGGGCGTGCTCGTCGACGACGCGGTCGCCGCGGGTCAGCCCGCCGAACTCGGCGGTGTCGGAGACGGAGTCCCACATCTCGCCGAGCCCGCCTTCGTACATCAGGTCGACGATGAGCTTCAGTTCGTTCAGACACTCGAAGTAGGCCATCTCGGGGGAGTAGCCCGCGTCGACGAGCGTCTCGTAGCCCTGCTTGACCAGCGAGGTGACGCCGCCGCAGAGGACGGCCTGCTCGCCGAACAGGTCGGTCTCGGTCTCCTCCTGGAACGTCGTCTCGATGACGCCCGCGCGGGTGCAGCCGAGGCCGTGCGCGTAGGCCAGCGCCTCCTCTTTGGCGTCGCCCGTCACGTCCTGATAGACGGCGATGAGACCCGGCGTCCCCTCGTTCGCCTCGTAGTTACGGCGGACGAGGTGGCCCGGCGACTTCGGGGCGACCATCGTCACGTCGACGTCTTCCGGGGGTCGAATCTGGTTGTAGTGGATGTTGAAGCCGTGGGCGAACTGGAGCGTGTCGCCGGCGTCGAGGGAGTCTCGAATCTCCTCGAACACCGCCGGCTGGACGGTGTCGGGGACGAGAATCGAGACGATGTCTCCCTCGGCGGCCGCCGCGGCCGGCTCTTTGACGCGGAGGCCGTCGGCTTCCGCGGCGTCGCGAGACGAGGAGTTCGAGCGGAGGCCGACGACCACGTCGACCCCGCTGTCGGCGAGGTTCTGCGCGTGGGCGTGGCCCTGGCTGCCGTAGCCGATGACGGCTACGGTCTTGTCGTCGATCTGGGAGCGGTCGGCGTCGTCGTCGTAGTAGACTTCCGTGGTGAGTTCGGTCATTGGGTGTTGGTGTTCGGTTTGGTTGGTTCGCCGGAGGTTCCGGGTTCCTCTCCGGGAACGGTCTTCTTCGAGCCGTGGGCGAGCGCGGTCTGGCCGGTTCGGGCGATTTCGATGATGCCGAACCGCCGGAACGCGTCGACGGCGTCGTCTATCTTGCGCTCGTCGCCGGTGAGCTGGATCGTGATGGTCTCCGGCCCGGCGTCGAGGGTGCGGCCGTCGTACATCTCCGTGACGGCGTGGACCTTGTCGGGGTCCTCGCCGCGGACTTTCAGGAGGACGAGTTCCGCGCGAACGGCGTCGTCGTCCAGCTCGCCGACGGAGATGACGGGCTTGAGCTTCGCGAGCTGTTTTTCTATCTGGTCGATGCCCGGTTCGGGCTCCTCGACGACCATCGTGATACGGGAGTGACCCTCGACGGTCGTCGGGCCGACGGTGAGGCTCTCGATGTTGAACTGACGGCGGGCGGCGAGGCCGGCGACCCGCGAGAGCACGCCGGGTTCGTCCTCGACGATGGCCGAAAAGACCGCTCGCCGCGGTTCGTGTTCCGATTCCGCTTCGGGGTCGATGCGGATGCCCTGCGCGTTGCGTCGGCCGTCGGGGTGTGGCCGCTCGTCGGGCGCGGGGCCCTGCAGTCCTGTCCGATTGTCGCTCATAACTGGTCCTCCGAGAGTGCGAATTTGCCGTTCGCGCCGCCCGAGGAGACCATCGGGTAGACGTTCTCCGCCGGGTCGACGTGGAAGTCGATGACCGAGGGGCCGTCGTACGCGAGCGCTTCCTCGATAGCGTCGGGAACCTCCTCGTAGGAGTCGACGGTCCAGCCGCGCGCGCCGAACGCCTCGGCGAGCTTGTCGAACTGGGGACACCAGTCGTAGCCGGCGGCCATGCGTCGGCCCTCGAAGAAGGCGTCCTGCCACTGGCGGACCATCCCGATGTACTCGTTGTTCAGGATGGCGACGGTGATGTCGAGGTTCTCGCGGACGGCGACCGAAAGCTCCTGAATCGTCATCAGGAACGAGGCGTCGCCGTCGACGCAGACGACCGTCTCGTCGTCGTCGGCCGCGACCCGCGCGCCGATTGCGGCGGGCAGGCCGTAGCCCATCGTGCCGAGGCCGTGGGACGAGACCCACCGCCGCGGCTCGGTGAACGTCCAGTACTGGGCGGCCCACATCTGGTGTTGGCCGACGCCGCTCGTGACGATGGTCTCGTCGGGGGTGGCCTCGTCCAGCGCCTCGACGACGAACTGCGGCTTCAGCGGCTCGTTGTCCGGGGCCGCGTAGTCCATCGGGTACTCGTCTTTCCACGCCAGACACTGTTCGACCCACTCGCGCGCGTCGGGACCCTCGTCCAGTTCGGCGTCGACGCGCTCGATGGCGCGGCCGGCGTCGCCGACGACCGGGTAGTCCGCGTGGACGTTCTTCGAGATTTCCGCCGGGTCGATGTCGATGTGGACGACCTCCGCCTCGGGGGCGAACGTGTCGATACCGCCGGTCAGGCGGTCGTCGAACCGCGTGCCGACCGCGATGAGACAGTCGGTGTGCGTGATGGCCATGTTGGCGTAGCCGGTGCCGTGCATCCCCGCCCACGACAGGCAGAGTTCGTGGTCCTCCGGCATCGCGCCGATTCCTGGCATCGTCGTGACCACCGGAATCCGGTGCTCGGTCGCGAACTGCCGGGCGACCTCGGTCGCGTCGCCCTTGACCACGCCGCCGCCGAACAGCAAGAGCGGTTTCTCGGCGCGCTCGATTGCGCGCGCGGCCGCCTCGACCTGCGAGTCGGCGGGGTCGGTTCGGGCGCGGCACGTCTCGGGCGGCTGTGCCGCCCCCGGCTCGCTGTCGGTCTCGTTGAGCGAGACGTCCTTCGGGAGGTCGACGAGCGTCGGACCGGGGCGGCCCTCGGCGGCGAGCGCGAACGCTTCGCCGACGGTGTCGCCGACGGTGTCGGGCGACGAGGCGAAGTAGTTGTGCTTCGTGATGGGCGCGGTGACGCCCGTGGTGTCGGTCTCCTGGAACGCGTCGGAACCGACCATGTCGGACGGGACCTGCCCCGTGAGCGCGAGCACCGCGTCGGAGTCCATGTTCGCGTCGGCGATGCCGGTCACGAGGTTCGTCGCGCCCGGACCGGACGTGGCGAGACAGACGCCGGGGTCGCCGCGAACGACGCCGTACGCGTCAGCGGCGTGCGCCGCGCCCTGCTCGTGGGCCATCGTCACGTGACGGATGTCCGAGTGGTACAGCGCGTCGTAGATGGGCATTATCGCCCCGCCCTGCACGCCGAAGGCGGTTTCGACGCCGGCGTTTTCGAGGGCGCGGACGACTGACGTCGAACCCGTGGTAACCTCGGTCGGCGTCTCGGTCGAGTCGTCGGCGGCGTCGGTCGCGTCGGGGTCGGTCGTGGCTGCGGTTCGTTCGCTCATGTGTGGGCTCCGTGGTGTGTGGTCGGTCGTCGATACGAGTTGTCTGGTGACTGCGTGTGGTGCTGGTGCGCCATTGTGGGGACTGCGGACGTGTCTGAAAACGGTGCGGATACGCGGGACGGAGAGATGGTGTGGTAGGGGGCTATGCCCCTACAATAATGAGCGACCGAATCGCGCCGACGGCGGCGTCGCTGGCCCCGGCGTCCGGGGTCGAGCGAACCGCGTGTGCGTCGTGCGAGGTCATCGTATGCAACACGTCCGTCCCGTCGATAATAATGCTTTCGCGGCGGGCAACGATTGCACGCCGGTCGGGAGGTCGAACGCGTGCAGGGCGGTCGCCCCGTAGGGCCACAGCCCGGCGCCATCAGGCGCGGACCTCCTCCTCCGTATCGTCCTCGTGGGTGATACCCACGTCGCGGGCGAACACCTCAAGCGTCGCGTCGTCGACGCGTTCTTTCTCCGCGCCGTGGTCTTTGACGCGGCGGGTGACCTCCCGGACCTCGGCGTCCGAGGGGTCGAACCCGATATCTGCGAGGCGTTTGCGTACCGAGTGCGTCCCCGTGTGCTTGCCGAGTACGAACTCGCGGGTCGCGCCGACCATCTCCGGGGTCATGACGCCCGGTTCGAAGGTGTCGGCGTTCTCGATGACGCCGGCGGCGTGGATGCCGCTCTCGTGAGAGAAGGCGTTGCGGCCGACGACCGGCTTGTTCGCCGGGACCGGGATGTCGGACGCCGCCTCGACGACGCGAGCCAGCTCGGTTATCTTCGTCGTGTCGATGCCGGTATCGACGCCGTAGAGGGATTCGGCGGCCATGACGACCTCCTCGTAGGCGGCGTTGCCGGCGCGCTCGCCGATGCCGTTGACCGACACCTGCGCCTGCGCTGCGCCGGCCTCGAAGCCGGCCATCGCGTTCGCCGACGCCAGTCCGAAGTCGTCGTGCGCGTGCACGTCGATTCTCGCGTCGGTGTGTTCTCTGACCGTCGCCACCATGCGGGCGAAGCGAGTCGGCGTCGCCACGCCGCAGGTGTCCGGCAGGTTGATCCAATCGACGCCCGCCTCGGAGACGGCCTCGACGACTTCGATGAGGAAGTCCTCGTCCGTCCGGGTGGCGTCCATCGGCGAGAACATTACTTCAACGCCCGCGTCGCGGACGTGTTCGACACTGCGGACGGCCCGCTCGACGGCTTCCTCTCGGGAAGCGTGCATCGAGTCGGCCAACTGGACGTCGCTGGTGCTCACGAACGTGTGCACCATGTCCACGCCGGAATCCAGCGCGGCTTCGATATCCTTGTCGACGACGCGGGCCAACCCGCACGTCGTCGCGTCCGTCGAAGCAGCGATATCCGCCACTGCCTCGAACTCCGCCTCCGAGTTCACCGGGAACCCGGCCTCGATGACGTGGGTACCCATGTCGTCGAGGGTTTCGGCGATGTCGCGCTTCTCCTCGTAGCTGAACGAGGTTCGCGGTGACTGTTCGCCGTCGCGGAGCGTCGTGTCGAAGATTCGTACGTCTTCGATTTCAGATTGTTGGGCTAATGTGCCCTGGAAGAACTCGACCCGCCGGGGAACCCGACGAATCCTCCGTGTCTTTGTGAGACATCGTGTCAGTCACGTGCCCGAACTCCTATTTAAACGTTTCTCCCCGACAGTATCACGAACGTTCAGGGGGTGTCGCGTGACAACCCGCACCGACCCTAATCGACGTACATAAACGACCTTATAGTATTTAATGTCATATATTGACTTGATATGCTCGCTTGGCGTTCGAATCGCTGTACTACATAATACAATCGAATAGAGTTTAGAAACAAAATTTCGTGGCCGATGCGCGCACCGCGGACTGGACAAACGTGGATTGAAACACGACTGTCGCGTGCAACGTGATAACAATGAACCAATCGCGACGCTCGACGGCGGGCTCGCGGCCCGACCGAACCCTTTTCTCGTCGCTCGACAACCGGGCGGGTATGGGCGATTTCAATCTCAACTTGCAGACGGCCGAAGAACACCTCGACGAAGACGACGCCGAGGGCGATGTCGTCCTCGGCGTCCTCGACGGGTCTACCCCGCCCGAAGAGTGGGTCCAGTCCGTCGCCCGCGGCAACGTCCTCTTTCTCGCCATCGAAGGCGACCTCAACAAGCTCGCGTCGGGCTTCGCACGCGACGTCAAAGACATGGGCGGCCAGCTGATGCACTTCCGGAAGTTCCTCATCGTCTCCCCACCGGGCGTGGACATCAACACGGACGACCTCTGAGAGGCCGACCCGCGTTGGTCCCGCGTCCCGGCGAGCGACCGCCGACGTGAGGCGCGAGAACCGGGGGCATGGGCCGCGGGGAGAGTCCTTATGCGCCGCGAGCCCCACGATACTGACATGCCGATGAAAGGTCGCGGCACGTCCGACCTCCGCGAGATCGACCGATGGGACCACGGCGTCGGCTGGCTCGCACACCCCGACGAGACCATGCAGCGCGCCAGCCACGCCGTCGCCGTCGACGGCGACGTGTGGGTGTTCGACCCCGTCGATGCCCCCGGCGTCGACGACCTGTTCGACGAGTTCGGCGACGTGGCCGGCGTCGTCGTCGGCCTCGACCGGCACAAGCGCGACTCGGCGGCCATCGCCAACCGCCACGAGGCCCCCGTCTACGTCGCCTCGTGGATGACCGGTGTCGCCGACGAACTCGACGCGACCGTCGAGCGCTTCGGGGCCGATCTCGCCGACTCGGGCTTCGAGGCGTTCCGCCTCGTCGACCGCTCTCTCCCGCCGTGGCAAGAAGTCGGCTTCTACCACGACGACTACGACCTGCTCGTCGTCCCCGAGTCGGTCGGCACGGTGGGCTACTTCTGCGCCCGCGGCGAGCACCTCGGCGTCCACCCGATGCTCCGGCCGTTCCCGCCGCGCCGCGTGCTCTCGCGCTACGACCCCGAGCGGCTGCTCGTCGGTCACGGCGCTGGCGTGCCCGTGAACGCGGGTGACGAGCTTCGAACCGCACTCGGAAACGCCCGACGAAACCTCCCGAGCGCCTACGCCCGGGCGTTCACCTCGATGCTCTCAAACTGATGCCCGACGACACTCCCCCAAGCGACGGCGACGAACAGCCCTCCAACATAGAACCGACCGCCGACCCCACCGCTGACAACGCGGGCGAGGAGTCGGAACGACGGCGAGTTCACGTCACGCGAGGACTCGTGGACGTCCTCCTCGAAATGGGCGAAGAGGCCGAGCCGAAGCCCGCGAACGTCGTTCTCGCGCCCACGCCCGCCGGCGAGTTCGACGAGGACCTCGGGCTCGACCCGGAGACGCCGGTTCTCACCCACTTCTACATGTCCGAAGCCGGCCAGTCCGTGAGCGCCGTCTTCGGCATGGACCTCGGAACGCCCGCCGGGCGCGGCCGCGCCCGCTTTCTCACCCATCCGCAGGGTCCGTTCGAGCTCACGGAGCGCGACGACCTCGCGGCCGTGGTGCTCCTCGCCGTCCCCCCGTGGGAGCGGCGGACGCTCGCCGCCTTCGACCGCGCCGGACGGAAGTTGGAACTCGTCGTGCTCGACGCCGAACCGCCGCAGGAAGAACTCGACTGACCCGACCGTGCCCGGCTGACTACCGCAGGTAGCCGAGGTCGGTCAGCTGTTCCGCTATCTCTTGGAACTCCGACTCGGAGAGGTCCCCACCGGAGCGCTCGTGTTGGATGACGATGCTGCGCAGGAGGAACCGAACGAGGTCGCTCGTGCTCGAAAAGGTGGTTCCCTCGATGGTGTCGTCGACGCGAGCGGCCAACTCCTTCGGGATCGAGACCGTCGTGTACTCGGTCATGGCTCGACCGTGGCACCGGGCGGGGTTAACCCCAACGGTGGCGACTGCGACCGTCCGTCCGGTTTCCCGGCGCTCACCGGCGATGTCCCCGAAGGTCGGGGGTTTTTCCATTCGGGACATCGTATACACGTTCGATGGCCGCGAGACCGCCGCAGAACGATACGTCGGAGCCGAACTCAATCGAATTCGGTATCGCCGCGCTCGCCGATGATGTCGACACCGCAGACATCGACTACCCGGCAGACGCAAGCGAGATCGTGCGAGCACTCGACGACGTCGCCGTCCCGATTGACGCCGCGGGCAATACGGTCGCCATAAGCGACGCCCTCGCCGCCGCGCCCAAAGACCGATTCGACTCCCGCCGCGACCTCTTGGAGACGCTCCACCCGGTGTTCGAGGAGTTCCGCGCCAAAGCGTCGAAGAGCCTGATGGGTCGGCTTCGCTCGCTCGTCCCGTTCTAACGGCGGTCTCGGTCGAATCCCCGGTCTCGACGGCCGGCGCGAGCCGACGCTCACTCCAGTTCTTCGATGCGCTTCATCTGCTCGCGATGCAACGACAAGATGAGGTCCGACAGCACGCCGAACATCAGCAGCTGCACCCCGAAGAGGATTCCCGCCATGGAAACGACGGCGATGACCTCGTGGGAGACCGAGCGAACGACCCACTCGTAGGCGACGTAGAGGGCGAGGCCGACCCCGGTCGCAGTCGACGCGAACCCGACGCTTCCGAAGTAGAAAAGCGGGTTGTTGGTCTTGGCGCGGCGGTACAGTTCGAGAAAGATGATACCGCCGTCGCGGATCGGGTCGAGGTTCGTGTCCGAGCCGTCGGGCCGCGGATAGTAGGTCGTGGGGACGACCGTCGTCTTGATACCACGCTTCGCGCACTCGACGGCCATCTCCGTCTCGATACCGAACCCGTCGGAGGTGAGCGTCATGTCGAGAAACGACTCGCGAGTGAACGCCCGGTAGCCGCTGAGGATATCGCGGAAGTCCTGACCGTGAATGAACGCGAACGCCCGGTTGATGATGCGGTTTCCAACCCTGTTGAGCCGCGTCATCGCGCCCGGCCGCATGTCGGCGAATCGGTCGCCGATGACGTGGTCGTACCCCTCGGTGAGCGGGTCGAGCATCTTGGCGGCGTCCGTCGCTTCGTAGGTCCCGTCGCCGTCGAGCATCAGGACGTACTCGGCTGTGACGTGGTCCTCGATGGCTTCTCTGACTGCTTGGCCTTTCCCCGTCCCCGACTGAACGACGACGTGAGCACCGGCGTCTTCGGCCAGCTCCCGTGTCCCATCTGCGGAATTGCCGTCGATGACGAGGACGTTAGCGAATCCCTCGTCTCTGTAGTCTGAGACGACATCGGCGATTGTTTCTGCCTCGTTGTAGGTAGGGACGAGGATACAGACGGCGTCGGGGGTGGGCATCTTAGTGTAGGACTAATAGCTGCCGATTAAAGAGTTTCATATTCACGTCTCACAGCATACATGGATTTTTGCGAACTAGTGGTTGGAGAAATCTATCCATGATCAAAAGGAGAGGTAGCGATCTGGAACACACGCATCGGAGAAAAAATTTGGATCAGACACCATGCTGATATAAGTGATTCCCAATATTCGTGTCTTTTTGGAATTGGTACAGAGAACAAATATAATAAACTAAAATAGTTGGTTTGACGATTGAGGTCTATCAGTATTCTGAGAGTGTTCGATTTTTAATTATAACGGGATTTAGAGTGATAAAACCATATTGGCTCTTCCCAAAGAGGGTAAGCCCACTAATGATAAATCAGACAGAAGTGTTGATCATCATCCATAGAATGTCACGATAGCAGAACCAACAGCGGTGATCAACAAACCACCCAAATTAAATACAGATGTGTTTGATGGCACAATGTTCAGTGACCAGCACCAATATACAAACTACGCCCGCATATACTACTGCAACTACCACAATAATCACACTATGAATGCCGAAGAACTCGGACAAGAATTTGCGGAGAACCCATTTCTCTTCGCGGGCTATCGTGGACTTTTTGCCAATGAAAATGATGAAACTGTACCTGAGGAGAATACTCTTCCGTTTCTCCGTACAGTACTGTTTCTACCGGCTATTTTTGGGTATCTTATTTATCAAAAAGTGATGGTATCGTTGACTAGTGATGCCACCTCACCCTCCCAATACGACCACATTATCTCGATTACATCAACGAGCGAGTACCGTTCGTACACCCTAGTTGAGGTCGCCAAAGAACTCAAAGCAAAAGGAGAGGACGTTCTGTTTTTGTGCTCGCCAAGTGGTGAAGGGAGAATCGACGAGTGGCGCGAGATTACTGAAACAGTCCGCCACAAACAGCTCCACGGAACGATCAGTCTACGAACTCTTGTCAATATCCCACTCAAAAGTTTCAGAGACACATACCGCTTGAGGACAGCACTCTCAACGGAAGATATCGATAGGCGTACGTTTGTCTTTGTGTTTAACCTAATTATACTAGAGTACGTTAAGTACCACAGTATTGAGCCTGTAACATTTGGAGAGCCCAAGATACATACGTTGAAACCGATGCCTTACTTTCTTGAATCGACAAGCAGAGAGAGCATCTACGTGTATCAACACGGGACGCAGGTTGCCTACCCCGAACAAGCGTGGCCGGGAATCGAAGATGGACAGCGAGATATCGACCTCAAGGCATCGGTTCCGTACTACGTTCCACTTGCGTACTTCGTTTGGGGTGACGCGTGGAAAGAGAACTTCAAACGACTCGCTCACCCAGACTCTACTGTCGTTGTAACCGGGAGCCCTTGGTACGACAGTCTATCTTCGATGAACCAACAAGGGAGTTCGAAAAATATCGACGTCCTGTTTATCAGCCAATCACATGCCGTACTCAAATCGAAACTCACAAAGTATGAGAAAATGGTTGAGACCCTCATAGAGATCTGCGCCGAGCACGATCTCGAATTTGCAGTAAAGCTCCATCCCCGCGAAGGTATCGAATGGTACGAAGATCGGGGGATAGCGAGTTACGTCCGCCAATTCGACGACATCGATACAGCACTGCTTCAATCGAGGGTCGCGGTGACCGACACATCAACAGCGTTCATCGAGGCGAACGTTTTTGGCACACCGAGCGTTGTTGTCGACGTATCAGAACGAGGATTGCGGGACATCGGCCCCGTTAATCATGTCTACTTCCCTCGATCTCTAGATAGATTGGAGGGGAACTTGTTGAATGCATTAGATTCACGCCCGATAGATACAGGTAATCAAAAAGAGGTGGTCCGTGTAGGGGATTCTATCTCTCGACTCATACAGTGTATTGATTAAACTTCCAAAATGAGTTCTTGGAGGTTCACATTGAGGACAAACTCACTGTCTCAATAATCGCACCGGGGTTTCAACTCTGACAACAACACCGACCAAAATTTGAAACATATTTGAAACATAAAGCATCTTGCCGACCCGTTACCCAAAAGGTAATAAAACCACACACTATAGCTTAACTTTTTAAACCTAGGATGGCACAGGTCCCCATGGAATGTCAATTCGATAATGTACTATTGATTGTTTTTGACACACTGAGGGCAGACTACCTGTCATGTATCAGTAGCGAGACAGAGAACGAAACACCGAACATAGATTCGTTTGCAGAAGATAGTGTTCTTTTTAAGCAAGCGTTTGCGACAGCTCCAGAAAGTGCATCATCACATGCAACAATGTTCACAGGATTGTACCCAAGTAACCACGGAGTTGCCTGTGACACACCACAACCACCGTTACGAGGCGATGTACCCACAATTGCGGAGTGGCTAGGAAAATCCGGCTTCGACACGTATGCGATTCCTGGGCCAGCAAAAGCAGGTTCAGATTATGGTTACGACCGTGGATTCGACGAATTTGTCGAATTCTACGATGAACTTGAACTGTTGTTCACACTTGACGGATTGAAAGAATGCATTTTAGATCCGCGAATTGGACGCCATACACTGAGGGCAATAACTGATGGTCCAGACAACTATGGGCAGTTGAAGTTCGAATATGCACTTGATGCGATGTCTGGTGAGCTTGACCAACCATTCTTTTTGATGATGAATCTCACTGGATGCCACTCACCATACCGAGCTCCGAGACCCTTCATGGGAGGGGCGACGCCGAAGCTCTCACGTTCTAAATACCAGTTCATAGAAAAAATACGACAGGAACTCGGGCTGGGAGTAGGGTCATATGATGATTCAGATGTCAATCTTGAGAAGATTTGGGACTTTAACGATAGTATTGACCGTTATCTCGCAGATTCCAACTGGCTGAACGAGACAGAAGTAGAGGTCTGGAAGAAGTGGTACACAGCAGAATTGTTGTACTTAGACGAACAGTTTGGTTGGTTCATGGAAGAATTCAAAAAATTGAATGTTGCTGACGATACAGCCATCATCTTCACCGCGGACCATGGCGAACTGCTAGGAGAACACGACTTAGTATACCACAATAATTTTTTGTTCGACGAACTCCTACATGTACCGCTAATTATCTCCGGCAAAGAGATACCATCGGAAGTGAGGAATGATCTGTGTTCACTTGTCGACTTATTTCCGACAATCTGTGATTTGACTAACGTAGAGCCTCCGACGTTACTTGACGGAGAATCAATCTTCAACGGTCATGAGCGTTCCTACGTATTTGCAGAAATTGGTAAACGGGACATTGGTCTGAACTACAATAAGGATTACATGAATCCAGAACGAAAAGAATACTTTGACGCCGGAAAAAAATGTATCCGAGATCACAAGACAAAATATATGTACTATTCTAATGGAGAACGGGAGCTTTACGACATATCTGGCGGAGAGACACTAACTGACGAAGAAGATTCTTCGGAATATCACAGAGAACTTCTTTCTACTCTGGGTGAAGAGTTCCAGAAGCCCAGTGAAGAGTCGGTTGAATTAAAAGAATCAACTATCACTCACTTAGAGAATCTTGGATACAGGTAAACGAAAGAAGACCGAGACCGAGTTTCACATTGATTGTCCGAAACTTTCGGATAGTGGAAATATACGTTAAGATATTTAACCGATACTGATCGAAACTGATATCATTCTCAGATAGTCTGTGCAGTTGAAATCAATTTCAAGGAACATTTTTATTGACTAGTTCGGAAACTTTAGAGGCCCTTTCAGCTACTTTGTCATCTTTGCCACTTTCCACTCCATCAATTGCACGACGAATTATCTTATCGATATCTGAGTCAAGGTTAAATGGATCATAAACGCGCTGGTTCAGATCCAGATGTTCAACTAAACCCTGTATCTTATGCGTATTCCCACCAAACAAAACTAGTGTTGCACCACCTCTCGCAGCGAATATACTAGGATGCCATCGGCCACCCACATACGCAGAGGCATTCCCGATGAGGTCAATAGCGTCTTTATATGATGCATCCACTGGAACCAATGGAACATCATGTGTCTCGCTAATCTGCTGTAAAAACTGTTCATCAGCGCGGGCTGAGCTCGTTAGAATAACTTGTGTTGCTCGATCTAGTTGTTCGACGATATCTCCGATATCTTCACTGGGATCAAACGATGGTTTGAGATTGAACGCCGAACTGCCACCAACTGCTACATATGGGTCGCTTGGGTCGAGATCAACTTCTCGGTTGCTCAAGGTAGGAATTGCTCCACTAGAGATTGCATTAATTACATCCCGCCGGTTTCGGGTTGGTTCAAATAGAAATGCCGCATCTGCAGAAAGTACAGAACTAACTTCAACATCGTCAGGGAAATGTCGAAGAGACACAGGTTCCCGGAAGGTGACGGTGTCAAAATTTGGATAGACTTTTTTTGCGATCTTTTCGATGACCGGATCGTCAAGTTCGACTGAATGATTGACTAAGTGGGTTGGGTTCCCTAACGCCGAAGAGAGGTAGCCGATGTAGAGCAAGAAGCGAGCCTGTCGTTGACATCCATGGATACTACCTTCCCCATTTATCACAACGTGGTCAACAGCAGTAATTCGGTCAACGAGTTCTTTGTGCCGTTTACCACTAATCGCTTTCTTGACCATTGAATCAAGTTCTGATGCCGCGGTTGGAATGTCATCAAACCACTCTTGTGGTAAGATAACTCTTCCGCGGTTATATGATGTCCCGAATCCGCGATTAATGCCAAATATTCCCAAACGGTACACCGATCGAAGAACAGTCTCTAGGTTCGGGACCCGAATCCGTGGGCATGAGTTCGATATCTCATCTAGAAAAATCGTGTCAGTTATCGAATGATTTGATGTCTTCAGAACACTTCTCAGTGCTGCGGTAGTTGCCTGAGAACCCCAATTTTCTTCGCGAGAAGTGTCTGATACGAAAAGTACATCCATAAAATAGTTACACCGTACAGCAATAAAAATCGTTTTGTTACACCGGTCTATAAGGGTTCAAGATGTTTATTTAATCCCCTCGCTCATCAGATCGTGGACATGGAGGACCCCACAGAATTTGCCGTCGCGTTCGACCACGAGTTGTGTGACATTTCGGTCTTCTAGAAGTTGCAACGCGGCCACGACAGAATCGGTTGGGCTAACCACGATGGGGTCACTGGTCATGACTTCTCCAGCGGTCGTATCATGAAAGTCAAGACCAGTTTCGACGAGTCGTCGAAGGTCACCATCAGTAATGACGCCCGAAATTTCACCGTTTTTGTCGGTGATGACAGCGATTCCTTTGCCGCCTTCGCTCATCTTATAGACTGTTTCGACGAGCGAATGGGATTCCGAAACTGAGTCGATATCGTCGCTCATCACGTCTTCGACGGTGAGGAGCAGTCGTTTTCCAATAGTGCCCCCTGGATGGAAATTCGCAAACTGTTCCTCGTCGAAGTTACTGAGGAACATGACGATGTTTGCGATGGCATCGCCAATTGCCATCGTCACCGTGGTACTCGTCATTGGAACTAGGTCAACAAACGCTCCCTCTTCGTCTACTTTCGTATCGATATGAACGTCAGAAAATTGACCTAATTCGGACTCTGGATCTGATGTAATCGCGATAGTTGTCGCTCCAAATGAATCGGCAAAGTATGCTAAGTCAACGACTTCAGAGGTGTTTCCGCTGTTTGAGATTAGAATGACGACGTCATCTTCAGATATCACCGCCAAATCGCCATGTTGCGCTTCGACAGGGTGGATAAAGAATGACGGTTGACCAATACTGGTCAATGTTGACGTGATTTTCTTCGAGATATCGCCAGACTTCCCAATACCGGTCACAATGACGCGACCACCACTGTCGTGAATTACATTAGCGGCGTCCACAATATCCGAAAGGGAGTCTGAGTCAGCGAGTTTCGCTAACGCGGCGCTTTGGGTACGGAGCGTCTCAACAACGAGTCGTTCCATTTCAGTTTTTGATTTGCTCATCGATGGCTTTGACTGTCCGAAGGGTTTTTTTGGCTTCCTCAAGTGGCATCTGGGTCGCCGAGTCACTTTTCGCCGATTCTGGGTTTGGATGTGCTTCCATGAACAGTCCTGCAACACCGACTGCTGTCGCGGCCCGTGCAAGTGGGAAAGCGAACTCTCTGTTCCCGCCAGTCGAATCACCACGGGCACCCGGCCGTTGGACTGAGTGTGTGGCGTCGAAGACGACCGGCAGACCAGTCTGTTTCATCACTTCGAGGTTTCGCATGTCTGCGACGAGATTGTTATATCCAAACATCGCACCGCGTTCACAAAGCATCACGTCTTCGTTCCCTTTTGACCTGGCTTTCTCAACGACGTTCCCCATCCCTTCTGCTGAGAGAAACTGTCCCTTTTTGATGTTGAGCGGAACGCCTGTTCGTGCTGCTTCGACGATGAGATCCGTCTGCCGGCATAAAAATGCAGGAATCTGAATCACGTCGACGACTTTCGACACTGGCTGTGCCTGTTCTGGTGTGTGAATGTCGGTCAATACAGGGACGTCGAGTTCTGACCGGACATTATCGAGGATTTCCAATCCCTTTTCGAGACCTGGTCCTCTATACGATTCGACAGAGCTTCGGTTCGCCTTGTCGAATGAGGATTTGAACACGTACCCGATGTTCAATTCGTCTGTTATTTCTTTGAGTTTCCGGCCAACTTTGAGCGCGATCTCTTCTGATTCCAGTGCACACGGGCCACCAATCAAGAACAGCGGATCATCATTCGAGACGGTGAAATCAGCAATATCAATCTTCATCGACTTACCTCATAGATATTTTTCCACGCGTTGAATATCTTCCGGGACATTCACTTCTGCACCAAGGTATTCGACTTCCACAGTCTGAACGTCGTAACCGTTCTCCAACAAACGGAGTTGTTCAAGATCCTCTTGAGGTTCAAGAGAGGATTCAAGTTCTGTGTACGTGAGAAGCTGCTCTTTAGTAAATGCGTACAGTCCAACGTGCTTCCATGCTTCGTCGACCGTTGCACGTGATGGGATTTTTGACCGTGAGAAGTAGAGTGCACGACCCGAGGAATCGACAACGACTTTGACGGCGTTCTCATTTGTTAGTTCTGACTCTGACTTGATAGTCGTAATGGGCGTCGCAACACTAACCGGGTTCGACCGGAGTGCTTCAACCGTTTCATTGATGACTTGGGGAGTGATAAGTGGTTCGTCACCCTGAATATTGACAATGACCCCCGCATCCACGTTTGTGGCAACTTCTCTGACGCGATCAGTCCCGCTTCCGTGGTCTGAGGAAGTCATCATCGCAGACCCACCAAACGATTCCACAGCCTCCACAATTCGGTCGTCATCGGTAGCGACCACAATTTGGTCGATTGAATCTGCCTTCTGCACCTGTTCGTACACGCGCTGAATCATTGGTTTCCCACCAATATTTGCAAGAGGTTTTCCTGGGAAACGAGTAGAGGCATACCGCGCAGGGATAACACCAAGTACAGGAGCATCGTCTACTCTGAGCGTGTCTAATAGCTCACGCACTGCACCTTCACCACCGTTTGCAGCCGTAACAATATCGGCGAATTCCCTAACCTCTGAGACTGCATCAGCAGGCGCTGCAGAGATACCCGCTTGATCCATCGCTCCCACGTCGCCTTTTTCATCAGTCATAAAGACGATGTCATCAAGAGAAACTCCAAATTCGTCAGCCAATTCAGGGATTTTAGATTCCTTGTCACTCACATCTTGAACGACAGTTTCAACACCGAGTTCACTTGCACGTCGTTCTAATAATTCAGAACTTCGACCGGTGAGAAACGCAATATTACCACCGGAAGAGATCCAATGGCTTATTCCATAGCCGTCTTTGACATCGAAAGATTTGAAAAGTTCACCTGATTGACTGATGTTAATCCGTCCATCAGTGAGGACACCGTCAACATCAAGCACAACGAGTCGGTTCATTGAGAATCAGTCCATACTCGGGTCGTGAAAATGTATCGGTCGACCAATGTAGTTATCTAGTATAGTCACAGAGATAACTAGCGATTCAGAACCGACTAATCGAGATCATTCTTATATGCTATTTAGTGGCCCGTAGTGCTTCCGGATCTGGTCGAGATATCTCAAGTTCGCGCAACGGCTCTATTATTGACTGTGATTTAGAATGGGTAGAGTTTTTGTTTCGGTAGCGGCCACGAACATACTATGCAGATACTCGTGACGGGTGGTTCAGGATTTATTGGCAGCCATCTGGCTGAATACTTCGTTAACGAAGGTCACGATGTGGTCGCGCTTGACGTTTTGGATCCCTTCTACAATCTCGAACTTAAGAAGCGGAACCGCAAGGTTGCTGAGCGTAGTGCTGAACAGACGAACGGGACTTACACGTTCGTCGAGGGGAGTGTCTTAGATACTGACCTCGTTGGAAAGTTGGTCTCAGATGTCGATGCTGTCTTTCACCAAGCAGCACAGGCAGGCGTTCGAAATAGTGTGAATAATCCAACAAAGGTGCACGAAATAAACGTCACAGGGACGATGAACTTGCTCGAAGCCGCACGGGATACGGAACTCACCCGGTTCGTCAACGCAAGTTCATCATCTGTATATGGGAAGCCGAAGGTGTTGCCGTACGATGAGGAACACCCGACAGAGCCAGTCAGCCCATATGGTGCCTCGAAATTAGCAGCGGAACACTACACGAGAGTCTATCACGAAGTGTACGGGCTGCCAACCGTCTCACTCCGCTATTTCACAGTCTATGGGCCACGGATGCGACCAAACATGGCGTTCACAAATTTTGTATCTCGGTGCATTCATGGAGAATCACCAATAATTTTCGGCGACGGGTCGCAGACGCGGGACTTCACTTACGTAGAAGATATTGTCGACGCCAATGCACGTCTCCTAGAATTAGACGACGCCGATGGCGTCGTGCTTAACATAGGCAGCGGCGACCGAATCACGATCAACGAACTCGCCAGGTTCATTCGAGACGAGATCAACTCCGACATCGACATCAGATACGAAAGTTCGCGAGAAGGGGATGCAAAACACACCCACGCTGATATTAGAAAGGCGAACAAACTCCTTGGATACGAACCAACCGTCTCAATTAAAGAGGGGGCACGCCTGTTCGCTGACTGGTATCGAAACAACGTTGATTGGTACGACGCGCTCGTTCGGCAGTCTTAATCAGAGGTTTCGAAGCCACGTGTCGGAGACACGAATAGTCAAAGTAGAAGGCTAAAATACGAAAATTTTTGACTAAGATTTAGATCATCGACGCATCAGATTCACCAAAAGATAGATCACGCCGGTACCGATCTTCTGCACCACGATGAGCAACAACGGGCTGAGTGTCCTTCATTTAGTAACTTCGGAGGAAATTTTTTTTCAATACCAGATAGATGTCTTAGAAGGGAAGGGAGTCGAGTGTACGGTTCTTCCGGTTCCCGGTCAGGATCAGATAGACGGAGATATGGGGGTGAAGCGGGGGGTTAAAGAGTATCTCAAGTATTTCCCAAAAGTAAGACGGCAACTCCGTCGAGGGGAGTTTGACCTAATCCACGCGAACTATGGGTTGACAGCACCGTTTGCAGTTACGCAATTTAGCCTTCCGGTCGTCCTAACCCTGTGGGGTTCGGACGTAATTGGGTTCGACGGATTCGTGACGAAGACGTGTGCCTGGCGGTGTGATGCCGTGACTGTCCGAAGTAAAGAGATGCGTGAGCTGCTGGGTCGGAACGATGCGCACATTATCCCAAGTGGAATCGATATGGAGCGGTTTCACCAGATCGACAGAGAAGAAGCCCGAAAGCGTGTTGGGTGGGATACCGACGAGGTACACGTCTTGTTTCCGTACTCTCCAGAGTACAAGCGAAAAAATCATCCACTTGCACAGTCAGTCGTCGAAGGTTGCCAAAGCGAACTTGGCAGAGAAATACAGCTTCAAACTATTTCTGGTGTCCCGCACGACGAAGTCGTGTACTATCTCAATGCTTCCGACGCAGTACTGGTCACATCAGACCATGAGGGCTCACCGAACACTGTCAAAGAGGCGCTCGCGTGCAACGTCCCCGTGGTGTCCACAGATGTCGGTGATGTGAGAGAGCGGTTAGATGGGGTAACCCCGTCAGGAGTCGGAACGACGAAAAAAGAACTTATCCACTTGTTGCGGACGGTTATTGAATCAGGAGCACGGTCGAATGGTCGTGAGAAAGTGAGAGAAGTGAGTTGGGACCGGATTGGGGACCGATTAATCGATATCTACAGAGGTGTCCTCAATAACGGATAGAGTGAAACTCATCTCTCTGCCGAGTTCGTCATACACGCTCACACCCGAGTACGGTGGTCATCGAAACCAAATACATAGAAGCACTTACCTAGGGTCAGTTGGAAGCGGAGAAGTAACGGTTACACCCAAAGAGATGTACTCACTTTCGCAAATTCGAAAAGGGATCAAGTGGGGTCTCGAAAGTCCGTCTCTCGTGTTTCGAGAAGCGAACCGTGTTTATTACGGCGTTCGAAAAGGATTCGACTACAATCACGATGGAACCGCTGTCCTCGATGAAGATTGGGACACTCTGATCGTTCTCGATGCCTGCAGGTACGATATGTTCTGCGAGGAGAGCACCTTCTCGGGACCAATCGAAAAGCGGCAATCTCGGGGGTCGCACACGTCTCAGTTCATTCGGGGGAATTTCGACGGACGGACACTCCACGATGTCGTGTACACGAACGGTTCACCGCAACTGGAAAAACGACGCGACGAGATTGATGTCGAATTTCACGCAGTGAGTAACATATGGAATTCTAGTCGGTGGAACGATGACGTAGGGACTATTCTTCCAGAGGATATGACTGATGCGGCAATCGAAGCCCATCAAGAGTATCCAAACAAACGCCACATCGTCCACTACATGCAACCACATTATCCATTCCTCGGTTCTGACATCAACAGAGGGACGAACTGGAAAGAACGTGGGAGATTTGACCTCTGGGACCAACTGATTCGTGGTCGGTACGAGGTTTCACCGGAGAAAGTCTGGAATGCGTACCGAGAGACACTTAGGAGAGCACTCCCTGCAGTACAGGAGTTGTTAGATGAAATTGACGGTCGAGTTGTCGTCACTTCTGACCACGGAAACATGATCGGTGAGCGAGCTTCACCGATTCCGGTCAAGGAGTGGGGGCATCCAATAGGGATATACACGGACGAACTCGTGACTGTTCCTTGGAATGTCCACGACGATGGGACTCGGAGGGAGATCAAGGCGGAGAGACCTCAATCTTCCGAGAATTCCGTAGAAGATACAGTCGTCACTGACAGACTTCAAGACCTTGGATACGTTTGAATCAAGGTGAAAAAATCGAACCAGAGCGATGTCTGCTTGTTTTTCGACAGACGTTCGTTGAACGTCGGTTCATCTCGGCGACTTATTTGCCGTCACATCCATGTGAACAAGAAAGAAACTGTAAGGGCTAACCGATACGTACTGACGATTCACGAGGCGAGCCAAAACTAATGGATAAACTGCGCCGAGCAACGGAAGTTGTTCATCGACACGGTGTAAGAGCACTGCTCAGGAAATCACTGGGTTACGCGTTGCCATACGCTTGGACGCAATTAATCTCACTACTACTTGCAGTCAACATCCATCGGAGTTCAAAAGTATCGGTGAGTGCTGAGTTCAAAGGTACCGATATCACCGTCGGCAAAAAGTGTAAACTCCGGTCAGGAGCAAAGTTAATCACCTACGGTGGGAGGATTTCCATCGGAGATAATTGCACAGTGAACCCATACACAATCTTATATGGACAAGGCGGACTCGAGATTGGGGACGGTGTACGTATTGCTGCCCACACGACGATTGTTCCCGCAAATCACGTCTTTGACGATCCTGACACGTACATCTACAAGCAAGGTGAAACCAGAGAGGGAATCGTGATAGAGGACGACGTCTGGATCGGTGCAGGCTGTCAAATCTTGGACGGAGTGACGATTGGTGAAGGGTCAGTTATCGGCGCAGGCAGTGTCGTCACTGAATCGCTTCCGGCGTATTCAGTTGCTGTCGGGAACCCAGCAAGAGTGATCAAATCCCGTTGAAACAATAATGTCCGTGAAGATCCCACTAAGTCCAGTAGGTGGTCCATCCGGTAGCGTCCAAATACAACCGCCTCACCGAAGCGTCAGCGTGAGACTTCTGTTGCACATCGAAACCTCGGTGAATCAATGGACACTTCTAAACGGCATTCACGCTGAGTAGAATAGTATGCGAATTGGTCAAACGTCGTTTATTTTCTTTGTCTCAAAATTAGTCGCCTCACTGTTGGGGTTCGTAGCAACCATCTACTTTGCACGTACTCTCGGACCTAGTGTGTTAGGATATTATGCGTTGGTAGTCTCGCTCGTTGCGTGGATTGAACTCGGGGGGCGTAGTTTTTCTACTGCTGTAAAGAAGCGAATTAGCGAAGCTACCGATCCGAATCAATATTTCACTGCTGGAGGTACAACGTTGGTTTTTGTTGGATCGCTTGGAATCCTGCTGATACTCGTTTTTCAATCTCAGGTGAACAATTACGTCGGAGAGAACGTTGCGCTGTTCGCGGCAGCGCTACTCGTTGCCAACCTCCTCTATGCATTTGTAAGTGCCGTTCTAGAAGGAGAACGTCAGGTTCACATCTCCGGAATACTCGTACCACTGCGTACGGGAATCCGGAGTGCCGTGCAGATCTTTCTGGTGTTGTACGGCTTTCAACTTGTGGGGATGCTTGCGGGATATTTCATTGCAGGGATCACCACAGGGATTATCGGGCTTGCCTATATATCGTCCAGATTTGAAATGCCGAAGAGACATCATTTCAGGAGTCTGTATGACTATGCTAAGTTCTCTTGGCTTGGAACATTAAAAGCAAGGACGTACAACGATGTAGACATCCTTGTACTGGGCGCATTGACATCTTCGGGGTTCGTCGGGATATACTCAGTTGCATGGGGTATATCGAAGTTTATGGCGGTTTTCGACAGTTCCTTACGATCTGCACTCTTCCCAGAAATTAGTAAAGCGAAAGTCGAAAACAACGAGCAAATTGCCGGAAAGCTTGTGTCGGATTCTCTCCGATATAACGGATTTGTCTCTATTCCAGGAATGTTCGGTGGAATAGTTCTCGGCGATCAAATACTGCAGATATACGGTCCAGAGTTCGTCCAAGGGACAACAGTTCTCAACTTATTGATTTTGGCAACGGTCATCTACGGATATCAAACGCAGCTTACGAACGCAATTGATGCGTTAAATCGTCCAAAGATCTCCTTCAATATCAATTTTATATTCATCTTAACAAATGTCGTTCTAAACATCTTGCTAATATCCACCGTCGGTTGGGTTGGTGCAGCAGTTGCAACTGTCCTCTCAGCATCGTTGGGCGTGGTACTCGCTTTCCGAGCCCTTACAAATTTACTAGAATTTGGAGTTCCAGTTAATGAAATCGTTTACCAAGTTGGCTCGGGACTCTTAATGTCGATTGTCGTCATCACCTTACAGGATGTCTTGGTGACCACACAGATTGTGGATAGACCGACTGTGAGACTAGTTATCCTCATAACGACTGGAGCAGCAGTGTACTTTTTGACGTTATTATCTATATCCCGGGATTTCCGTGAAACAGTAGATTCGAATCTCCCGTTTAAAATCCCATTCGTCAATTAGATCTATTCAAAGTAGGAGTGTGCGTGTATAAACCTATCCATCTCTGTTCAGATCAGCAGAGAACCTATTAGTATCCTTGATAATATGCTCTGTATATGCAAGCAGTCGTTCTCGCCGCTGGCAAAGGGACTCGCCTTCAGCCTCTCACCGATGACAAACCTAAGGGTATGGTTGAAGTTGACGGCAAACCTATCCTCACACACTGTTTTGACCAATTAGTCGAACTCGGAGCGGAGAAGCTCGCTGTCGTCGTCGGATATAAAAAAGAGATTATCATCAGCCATTATGATGACGAGTACCGTGGAGTTCCCATTACCTATGCCCACCAGCGTGAACAGAAGGGTCTTGCACACGCCCTCCTAACTGTGGAAGACCACGTTGACGAAGATTTCATGCTCATGCTCGGCGACAACATCTTTAACGCCAACTTGAGCGACGTTGTCAAGCGACAGCGTGAGGACCGCGCAGATGCTGCTTTCCTCGTCGAAGAGGTGGAGTGGGACGAAGCCTCCCGCTACGGCGTCTGCGTGACCAACGATTACGGAGAGATTACAGAGGTTATCGAGAAACCCGAAGAGCCACCGTCGAATCTCGTGATGACTGGATTCTACACGTTTACCCCTGCAATCTTCTACGCGTGTCACCTCGTTCAGCCATCGAACCGTGGCGAGTACGAGATTAGTGAAGCAATCGACCTGCTCATCCGCTCCGGGAGAACGATTGACGCGATTCGTATCAACGGTTGGCGGATGGACATCGGCTATCCAGAGGACCGAGAAGAGGCAGAGCGGCGTCTCCAATCGGAGTAATCTGGAACTACGCTACGCGTTCGTCTTCTCCACGAGGTTCGGCGTCAACAGACCATACACATAACCAAATCCAACCGCCGCAGTGAACACGAAGATAGCAATTAGCTGCTGGGCTTTCGCCATCGATGGCTCTTTGACGAGATTCTTGAGCCGGTTAACGACATAAACGAGCATTAAGTCCTTCAGATACTCGTTTTTGTCATCTGATGCTTGGGGGTACAACAAGTCCATCACGCGCTTTGAGTAGCCCTGCCAGAACGAACGAAAGACGAGCCAGTCGAACTTAGTTCGGTATTCAAAGAGTTTGTGGTTCACGCGCGCTTCTTTGTTATAGATGACGCGCTTGCCCGTCTGCTCGTGGATACGGATACAGACAGGAGCTTCGTGTGCCTGTACGTGTTTGTCACCTTTTCGACCGGTATTCGTGTCGTAGCCGCCTACTTCGAGAAAAATGTCGCGCTTGAATGAGATATTCGAGCCGTAGGTGTTTCGAACCTCTTCCATATGCTCTCCGAATCCACGTTCGTCACAGCCGACGAGCCAGTAGAACTCTTCAGGGAAAAAGTCGGGTTTTTGCGCAACCCAGTCTGGAATGACGTGGCCACCGACAGCGACAGCTTCTGGGTATTCTTCGTAGGTCTGGACGAATTTCTCTATCCAGTCGGGTTCCGCCGTCGCGTCGTCATCGATCATTGCAACAATTTCACCGGAGGCGATTTCTGCCCCCTTTGTTCGACTGTAAGAGATACCTTGATTCTGGTCGTTGCAGTGGAGAACGATACCGTCGATGTCACCGAAGTCGTCTTGCACGCGGACGAACATCTCCTCGTTACCATCGACAACGATGACGATTTCGAGGGGTTCGTAGGTCTGTTCGAGGACACTCTCAACAGTCTCGGAGAATGACTCGTACCGTTCCATCGAGTACGTACAGACCACGACGGAGACTTCCATAAGCCGAGGTTACCGAAGAGTCTCGAATAAGCGTTGCCCTTCGATTTGTGAATATCTATTTCTACCGACACAGACTATCACAAGGCTTATGAACGGCATGGCGGTTGTTGGTCACAATGAGCGACGAGCAAACAGAGTATTCGCCCTCCATAGCGGATCTCGTTCGCGACTGGTATCACATACCAGTCCTCTCGACTATTATCCTCGTCATGTTGTGGATACGCCTCCGCAGTTATGACGCGTTCATTCGAGGGGACTCGGTGTTCTTCTCAGGAAACGACGCCTGGTATCATCTTCGCCAGGTGGAATACACCGTCCGGAACTGGCCCACGACGATGCCGTTCGATCCGTGGACCGAATTCCCGTTCGGTCGGACCGCAGGTCAGTTCGGGACAGTTTACGACCAAATTATCGCGACCGCTGCGCTCGTCGTCGGTCTGGGAAGCCCGTCTTCAGACCTCGTGGCCAAGACGCTCTTGGTAGCTCCGGCCGTCTTCGGTGCGTTGACCGTTATCCCAGCCTACCTTATCGGGAAACGTCTCGGTGGTCGTCTCGGTGGCCTCTTTGGTGCAATTATTCTGATGCTTCTCCCAGGAGCATTCCTCCAACGTGGGCTCGTCGGGTTCGCAGATCACAATATCGCAGAACCGTTCTTCATGGGATTTGCCGTCTTGACGATTATGATCGCCCTGACGGTTGCGGACAGAGAGAAACCCGTCTGGGAACTCGTTGAGGCAGGTGACCTCAATGCGCTCCGTGAACCCCTGAAATGGTCCGTTCTCGCCGGCGTCGCAACGGCCATCTACATGTGGTCGTGGCCACCGGGAATTCTTCTCGTCGGTATTTTTGGCCTCTTCTTGGTCCTGAGGATGGTTTCCGACTACGTACGTGGGCAGTCCCCCGAACATGTCGCGTTCGTCGGTGTCGTGTCGATGACAGTCACTGGCATGTTGATGTTTATCCCAATTGAGGAGTCGGGATTCGGTGTGACTGGATTCAGCTTCTTGCAACCACTGTTCTCACTCGGTGTAGCCATCGGTGCTGTGTTCCTCGCCGCACTCGCCCGGTGGTGGGAATCGAACGACGTCGACGATCGATACTATCCTGCAGTGGTTGGCGGAACCATGCTTGTCGGAACAGTGCTGTTCTCTCTCATCCTCCCGAGTGTTTTCGATTCGATTGCACGCAACTTCCTCCGGACGGTCGGCTTCAGCGCAGGTGCTGCGACCCGAACTATCAGTGAAGCTCAGCCGTTCCTCGCAGCGAACATACTCCAGTCGAGCGGACAGACTGCTGTCGGCCGTATCATGTCCGAGTACGGTTTCACCTTCTTCACAGGTGCTCTCGCGGCAGTTTGGCTCGTCGCGAAACCACTCGTCAAGGGTGGGAACTCGCGGAGGATTGGATACGTCGCCGGGAGCCTCACCCTCATCGGAGTACTCTTCTTGATACCGGCGCTTCCGGCAGGGATCGGTAGTGCCCTCGGCGTCGAATCGTCGCTCGTCAGTCTGACCATCGTCACCGCACTCATCGTGGGGGCAGTGATGCAAGCTGACTACGAGAGCGAGCAGCTGTTCGTCCTCGTGTGGGCAGCTATTATGACCTCTGCCGCCTTCACGCAGGTTCGTTTCAACTACTACCTCGCGGTCGTCGTCGCGGTGATGAACGCCTACCTCCTTCGAGAAGTCCTCAGAATCGACTTCATCGGCTTCGCGAGCGTCGACCGCCTCGACGACGTCTCGTATGGTCAGGTCGCAGCGGTCGTGATTGCCGTCCTCCTCATCCTCACGCCCGTCCTCATCATCCCGATCCAACTCGGTAACGGCGGCGTGTCTCAGACCGCTATGCAAGCGTCTCAAACCGGTCCAGGGACCGTCACTCAGTGGGACGGAAGTCTCTCCTGGATGCAGAACAACACACCCGCGGAAGGCGAATTCGGCGGCGCATCGAACCGGATGGAGTACTACGGGACGTACGAGTACGCAGACGACTTCGACTATCCGGACGGCTCCTACGGCGTCATGTCCTGGTGGGACTACGGTCACTGGATCACCGTCCTCGGCGAACGAATCCCGAACGCGAACCCGTTCCAAGGAGGTGCTACCGGGGCAGCGAATTTCCTCCTCGCCGACGACGAACAGCAGGCTGAATCGGTCCTCACCTCGATGGGTGACGACGGCGAAGGCGATCAGACTCGCTACGTCATGGTCGACTGGCAGATGGCTTCGACCGACTCGAAGTTCGCCGCGCCGACCGTCTTCTACGACGAGTCGAACGTCTCCACGTCGGACTTCTACAGTCCGATGTATCGGCTGCAAGAGCAGAACGGGCAGACGACTATCGCCGCCGCATCGAACGTCAAGGACCAGCGTTACTACGAGAGCCTGATGGTTCGGCTCTACGCGTACCACGGCAGCGCCCGCGAGGCGTCGCCGATCGTCGTCGATTGGGAAGAGCGCACGTCCGCCGACGGTTCGGTGACGTTCAAAGTGACGCCCTCGGACGGGCAGGCGGTCAGGGTGTTCGATAACATGACCGCAGCAGAGGAGTACGTCGCGAACGACCCGACCTCACAGATCGGCGGTCTCGGCACGTTCCCCGAGGAGCGCGTTGCCGCGCTCGAACACTACCGCCTCGTGAAGTCCTCGAACAGTTCGGCGCTCCGCTCGGGAGCTTACCAGAACTCCATCGTCAGGGAGGGCAACACCTACGGCATCCAGCCGCAGGCGCTCGTCCCCAACAACCCCTCGTGGGTCAAGACGTTCGAGCGCGTCCCCGGCGCGACGGTCGAAGGCAGCGGTGCCCCGGCCAACGCGACGGTGACCGCGCGCGTCCAGATGCGCGACCTGACCACGGGCACGAACTTCACCTACACGCAGCAGGCGCAGACCGACGCCGACGGTGAGTTCACGATGACGCTCCCGTACTCCACGACCGGCTACGACGAGTACGGGCCGAACAACGGCTACACGAACGTCAGCGTCCGCGCGACGGGCGGCTACGCGTTCACCGGCCCGACGTCGGTCGCCGGGAACAACACCGTCGTCAGCTACCAGGCGGAGAACGTCGCCGTCGAGGAGGGCCTCGTCAACGGTGCCGAAGACGGTGCCGTGCAGGTCACCCTCGAACGGAACGAAGAGGAACTCGATCTGACCGGGAACTCCTCGTCGGACGACTCGCAGACGAACGAGTCGGCGCCGACCTCGGCGTCAGTCGACGCCGGCGCGGTCACGGTCGCTCCGTAACGAAACGAACGGCGACGCTGGCGGCTTTTTGTCTTTTTCGAGCGATTCAGAGAGTGATTCGTGGGGGCCTTAGACGAGCGACTCGTAGTCGATGCCGTCGCGTCGAGTGACGATGCGGCGGCCGTCGATGACGACGGGCGAGCGCATGGCGTCGAACTCGTCGTCGAGCGCCGCGAACTCGTCCCAGTCGGTCGCGACGAGCGCCGCATCGGCGCCCGCGAGCGCGTCTGCGGCCGAGTCGGCGTACTCGATGTCGGGGAACCGCTCGCGCATGTTTTCGGTTGCGACGGGGTCGTACCCGACGACGTCGGCTCCGGCGTCGAGGAGCGAACCGATGAGTAACGTCGCCCGCGACTTCCGGATGTCGTCGGTGCCGGGCTTGAACGCGAGCCCGAGCACGGCGACGCGCGTGCCGTCGAGGTCGACGCGCTCACGGAGGAGGCCGAGCATTCGCTCTGGTTGGCCGTCGTTCACGTCGACGGCGGCCTGCAAAAGGCGCGGTTCGTAGCCCCGACCGCGGGCGGCGGCGATGATCGCGGCCGTGTCCTTCGGGAAGCACGACCCGCCCCAACCGAGACCCGCACCGAGGAACGCCGAGCCGATACGGGAGTCGAGACCAATGGTCTCCAACACCTCCGCGGAGTCGACGCCGAACTCCTTGCAGATGTTCGCGAGGTCGTTGGCGAGGCTGATTTTCGATGCGAGGAAGGCGTTGTTGGCGTACTTTATCATCTCGGCTTCGCTGATTCCGGTCTCGACGACCGGCGGGTTCCCGGCGCGTTCGACGAGCGGGGCGAAAATCTCGGCGAGTCGCTCGTACGCGCGTTCGGTCTGTGCGCCGAGGACGATCTTGTCCGGCGCGAGGAAGTCGTCGACGGCGGTGCCCTCGCGGAGGAACTCGGGATTCATCGCGATATCGAACCCCTCGCCGACACGTTTCCCAGACGCCTCCTCGATTCGCGGTCCGATGACGTCGACCGTCGTCGTCGGAACGACCGTACTCTTGGTGACCACGAGATGCGCGCCGTCTTTCCGCGCCAGCGTCTCGCCGAGCGACGTCGCCGCGGCCTTCATCGCGCCGAGGTCGATACTACCGTCGTCGTTCGACGGGGTCGGGAGGGCGAGAAACGTCGCATCCGTGTCGAGAACCTCGTCGTAGTCGGTCGTCGCCCGGAGTCGGTCTCCCGCGTGCCGTTCGACGAGTTCGGTCAGGCCGGGCTCGTGAATCGGGCACCGGCCCTCGTTCAACGCCCGAACGATATCGTCGTCGATGTCGACGTTGACGACGTGGTGGCCGAGCTCCGCGAAGCAGGCCGCGACCGTCGTGCCGACGTACCCGCTGCCGATGATGCTGAGCTTCATTGACAGAGTTGTGAGCGCCGTGAGCTTTGATTCTTTCCGAGTACGGCTCACTCCCGAGCGGACCGGAATCTCGAACGGTGGACTGATATCCTCCCCGAGAGAGCATCCGACAACGCAATGTCGAGGAACTCAGACGGGTCGACAGCCCGTTTCTCGTGGCTTCTCATCTACCTGAAAGGCGTCTGTATGGGGGCCGCCGACGCCGTGCCGGGCGTCTCGGGTGGAACTATCGCGCTCATCACTGGCATCTACGAACGGCTCATCGGCGCGGTGACGGCCATCACGCCCGGTCGCATCAAACGCGGCCTCGGCGTCGTCATCCCCAGTCGCCGGGCCGACGCGGTCGCGGCGATGCGCGAAGTCGATATCGGCTTCCTGCTCGCGCTCGGCGCGGGTATCGCCACCGCCATCGTGACCGTGATGCGCGTGCTCCACATCGCGCTCAACGAGGCACCGGTCCCGACGTACGGCTTTTTCTTCGGGCTCATCGCCGCCTCGGCGGTCGTCCTGTACGCGCAGGTCTCGCTCGACGGCCCCCGACAAATCGCGGCCGCCGTCACCGGCTTCGGCATCGCCTTCATCGCCTCCGGCGGCGGTGCCGGGGTGGCCGGACACTCGCTCCCAGCCATCGCGTTCGCCGGCGGCATCGCCGTCAGCGCGATGATTCTGCCCGGCGTCTCGGGGTCGCTCCTCCTGTTGATTCTCGGCCAGTACGAGTACATGACCGCGGCGCTCAACACGTTCCTCGACAGCCTCATCGACGTCGCCGGCGGCGCGCCGCTGTCGGTCGTCGTCGAACCGGGAACGATCGTCGTCACGTTCATGCTCGGGGCCGTCGTCGGCCTGTTCACCATCGCGCACGCCGTCCGCTGGGCGCTCGAACACCACCGACGGGCGACGCTCGCGTTCCTCGTGAGCCTCATCGTCGGGGCGCTGCGCGCGCCGGTGGTGAAGAGCACGGAGGAACTCGTCGCCGCGGGGGAGTCGTGGACGACCGGACTGTACGCCACGTTCGCCGTGGCGGCCGTCGTCGGCGCGGCAGTGGTCCTGCTCGTCGACCGCTACACGGACGTCATCGAGTCCTGAACGGGAGCGCAGTCGCCACCGCCGCGCCGGGGCGACGACTCCCGTGAGAAGGAAGTCGGACGGTTACGGGCGGACCCGGACTATGCGGCTCGCGCGAACGACACTCACTCGCGGGCGACGGCGATGTTTCGAACCGACCCGCCGCAGTCCGGGCACGACGACAGGTGAGTCTCGCTCACTGTCCGCGTGCGACAGGAGCGACACTCGTAGTAGCCCTCCGTCGAACGATAGTCGTCGATGACTGAGTTATTCAATACCATGAGTGAGAGTACCACAGGCCCGGTGGTAAGCGTTGTCCTGATATTCACCAAATTACTCTAGGATGTTAATATTATCCGGCGTCGATCATCTCGAACGGGAAACAAATGGGAGACAGGAACCAATACTGTTCAGTTCACCCGAGGCGGCGGCGCGGTTCGCTGACGGAGCAGCGTCAGCGCCGGGCGACGCAGACGAACGTCTCGCGTCGCGTCTCGCCGTGAGAGACGGTGAAACCGGCCGATTCGAGCGCCGAGACGGCGTCGCCGAGGCCGAACCGCTCGTCGCGCGGCGGGCCGTCCTCGCCCGAGCCGGCTGTGGACCAATCGACCACGACCACACTGCCGCCGGGGCGGACGACGCGGGCGAGTTCCGCGAGGGCGTCGTCGGTGGCGAACTCGTGGTACGTCATCGTCGAGAAGGCGGCATCGAGGTGGTCGTCGTCGAGCGGGAGCGACGCCACGTCGGCCGTGACGAACTCGACGTTGTCGGGCGCGCCCTTCTCGCGGTAGTAGTCGTGCATGACCTCCTGTACGTCCACGGCGTAGAGCGTGCCGACGAAGGGGGCGACCTCGTCGGTGAAAAAGCCGGTCCCGCTCCCGAGGTCGGCGACGACGCGGTCGGGGCCGACGCCGAGGTGCGACAGCAGTTCCTCCCGCGAGACGAAGCGGAATCGCGCGGGGTCGTCGAGCTTCGCCGCCCTGTCGGCGTCGAAGGTATGAAAGCCCATGCGAACACCTCCGCGCCCCGTCCCGTAAGTCCCATCGGTTCCGGGCGATGCGTGTTCGTCCCGCGCACAACCGACTCGTCGAGTTCGGGTCGGAGTCGCGGGGAGGCGTTCGAGGACCGACCGCGAAACTGCCGACGGCGATGGGCTTTTTTGCCCGGAAATCGGTCTCACACGTATGGAACCCCAACTTCGACGGCCGACGCGACGCGTCTGCGAGCGCTGTGGTCGGGTGGAACGCTGGGACGACGACGCCGCGACGTGGCTCGTCGCCGAAGCGGACGGCGAAAAACAGGTCGGGAGCGCCTACTGCATCCACGAGTGGGATATCAACGGGCGCTTCGCACCCTTCGAGGAACCGGCCTGAGACGCCGTTTGACCCCGTTACCGGGGCGTTCGGGTAGTCGCAGTCCCGACGGACGGAGCGACCGCACCGCGGTCGTCTGAGTGGTCGGGCGACAGTCGTCGGCGGGGCGAGCGGAGCGGACGCCTACTCGTTTTCGCGGAGCGATTCGAGCACGGACAGCGTGCCGTCCATGTACGACTGGTCGAGCACCGTGTCGGCCGCCTCCTTGGCCACGTCGTCGGCGTTGGCGACGGCGAACGACCGCCCGGCGACGCCGAACGTCGAGGCGTCGTTGACGCTGTCGCCGACGGCGACGAACTCCTCGGGGTCGTAGTCCATCGTCTCGCAGACGCGTTCGAGGCCGACGCCCTTCTCGACTCCCGGCGTCTTGATGTGGTAGGCGAAGCCGGTGTCGATGACCTCAAGGTCGAACTCGTCTGCGACCTCGCGGAGGAGCGCCTCGTCGGCGTCGAGACGGGCGATGATTTCGGTCTCGCGCCATCGGTTTGCGGTGTCCGCGGCGTCCCACCCGAGATCGCCGCCGCGCGCGACGAACTCGTCGGCGGCGGCCTGCGCGGCCTCGCGGTCGCCGGTGAATGTCACCTCGCCGTCGGCGAGGACGACCCCGCCGTTCTCCGCGATGACCGTCTGGGGGAGTCCGAGGTAGTGACACAGCGAGACCGGATAGGGAAACGCCTTGCCGGTGGCGAGGATGACGGGGGCGTCCCACGACGGGAGCACTTCGAACGCGCGGGGGTCGAGGTGGCCATCCGCGTCGGTGAGCGTCCCGTCGATGTCGAGTACGAGCGGCGGAACCATACCCGGAGTTGGGAGACGGGGGAAAAAGGTTCAGCGGTCGGGGAGAACCGCGCCGCAGGTCGGGTTCGTCGTTTTCGACACTCAACGCTCGGCGTCGTCCAGCCCGCGGAACGCTAGCGTCGAGAAGTTCGGGATGGGTCGCGTCGCCGGCCGGCCCGGCCCGTCGGTGGAGTCGTCGTCAGAGACGCGCCGGACGATGCCGAGGTCCGAAAGCTCGTAGAGGACGCGGCGGACGGTCGCCGGCGACAGCGACACCCGCGGCGACGCGGCGATGTGCTCGGTCGCCGCCGAGACGGAGGCCGTCGCCTCGTCGTCGAGCGCGACGAACGCCCGGAGGACGCGGCGACGGCTCTCGGGGAGCGCGAACACGCGCCCCAGCGAGCAGCCGTCGTCAGGAACGGCGTCGATGCCGGCGCAGACGTACTCGGTGTCGATGGTCTCCGCGCCGTCGGCGGCGGCGAGCGTCGCCGCCCCGTAGAGCGCCGACAGCGCGTCGTGGGCGTCGCCGTCGGCCCACTCGGCGACCTCGCGCGTCGCCTCGTGCGGGAGCGCGTTGCGGGTGACGCCGTCCGACGCGCGCGCGACGAGGATATCGACGAGACTGTGGCGCTCGTAGGCCGAGACGGCGATCGACGGCGCGTCGGTCGCGCCGGTATCGCCGCCCGCACGCGCGTCGTCGCGGGGGTCGCGCCCGACGGTGAGCACCGAGACGTGCGGCGACACCGACGAGAGCGTCTCGACCGCCGTCGCCGCGGAGTAGGTCTCGGGCTCGCCGACGTGGTCGACGGCGACGACCGCGTGCTCGTCGTGCCCGACGCGCTCGGTGAGCCGTTCGCGGAGCGCCTCGACGCCGACGCCCTGCGACGGCACCGCCTCCTCGCAGAGCGCGTCGAGCGCCGCGTGGAGGAGCGCGAACTCGGTCGGGGCGTCCCGGGAGTCGACGTAGGCGAACGAGGTCGTCGGCGTGGCGGCGGTGCGCGTGGTGGTGTGAATGACCGACCGCCGAGAGGGGAGCGCGCTGGCGAGGTGCTCGAAGAGCGTCGCGACGACCGCCGACTTCCCGACGCCCTTCGGCCCGTGGACGTGGGCGTCGGGCGGCAGGTCGCCGTCGAACACGGGGTCGAGGTGGTCGAGGATGCGTTCGAGCGTCGGGCCGCGGCCGGTCGGCTCGTCCGGGTGGGCTGTCGGGTCGAGCGCGCTCAGGTCCCGAACGAGCCGGGGTCGCTTCCCCCCGCGGCGACGTCGCCTGGTGATTCTGTCTTCGAGGCGCATAGCGTGATAAGTCCCGTGGCAGAGGGTATCCGGCACACGCCTAAAAACCGACCACTACCGACAGCACCCCTGACAAGAGAGAACACGAAACACGGGAATCGGCCGGGACGGCCGCCTCGAAGGCAGTTGAGAGGTTCGCGACTACCGCCGCACCAAGGGCGAACGTAACTAATTGCATCGATAATTTTGAATTATCGCTGCCGTTTCGATTCGGTGTAGAAACGCCGAGCTACGGTATTCTACGGGCGCACCGATGGGAGTCCCGCGAGCGAAGTGGTCCGTTCCGTGAGACGAACGGGACGCGAGACGAGTGAAGGTAAAATAAAGTGCCGTCGGTCCTACCTCACGAAAGACAGATGAAAAAATCGCCGAGCGTCCTCGTCATTGGCGGGGGGTCGACCGGCACGGGCATCGCGCGCGACCTCGCGATGCGCGGGCTGGACGTGACCCTCGTCGAGAAGGGGAACCTCACACACGGGACGACGGGGCGGATGCACGGACTCCTCCACAGCGGGGGTCGGTACGCGGTATCGGATCAGCCGTCCGCCAAGGAGTGTATCGAGGAGAACCGCGTCCTGCGGCGCATCGCGGGCCACTGCGTCGAGATGACGGGGGGCCTGTTCGTCCAGCGCCCCGAGGACTCCGACGAGTACTTCGAGAAGAAACTGGAGGGCTGCCGCGAGTGCGGCATTCCGGCCGAGGTGCTGTCCGCCGAGGAAGCGCGCGAGATAGAGCCGTACCTCGCCAAGGACATCAAACGCGCCATCAAGGTCCCGGACGGGGCGGTCGACCCGTTCCGCCTCTGCGTGGCGAACGCCGCGAGCGCCGTCGAACACGGCGCGCGCATCGAGACGCACTCCGAGGTCACCGACGTGCTCGTCGAGGGCGGCGAGGTCGTCGGCGTCGAGGTCACCCACCAGACCGGTACCGGCCCGTACGTCCACGGCGAGCCCGGCGAGGTCGAGGAAATCCGCGCCGACTACGTCGTCAACGCGACGGGCGCGTGGGCCGGCCAAATCGGCGACCTCGCCGGCGTCGACGTGGAAGTCCGCCCGTCGAAGGGCGTCATGACCATCATGAACACCCGGCAGGTCGACACGGTCATCAACCGCTGTCGGCCGAAGGGCGACGCCGACATCGTCGTCCCCCACGAGACGACGTGCATCCTCGGGACGACCGACGAGGAGGTCGAGGACCCGGAAGACTACCCCGAAGAGGGCTGGGAAGTCGACCTGATGATAGAGACGCTGTCGGAGCTCGTTCCCATGCTGGCCGAGGCGCGGACGATTCGCTCCTTCTGGGGCGTTCGCCCGCTGTACGAGCCGCCGGGCACCGGCACGGAAGACCCGACGGACATCACCCGCGAGTTCTTCCTGTTGGACCACGCCGACCGCGACGACCTGCCGGGCATGACGAGCATCGTCGGCGGCAAGCTCACCACCTATCGGATGATGGCCGAGCAGATTTCGGACCACGTCTGCGAGAAGCTCGGCGTCGACGCCGAGTGCCGCACCGCCGACGTGCCGCTTCCGGGGAGCGAGGACTTCACCGTCCTCCGCGACTACATGGACGACTTCGGCCTGCGGTCGCCCATCGGCCGCCGGTCGGCCCAGCGGCTCGGCTCGCGCGCCGACGAGGTGCTCAACAGCGTCGACCCCAACCCGGTCGTCTGCGAGTGCGAGGCCGTCACCCGCGCCGAGATTCAGGACGCCCTCGACACCGCCGGCACGGAGCTCAACTCCGTGCGCATCCAGACGCGCGCCTCGATGGGTAACTGTCAGGGCGCGATATGCTGTCACCGGATGGCGAACGAACTCGCGCCCGAGTACGACGAGGAGACCATTCGCGCGTCCCTCGACGACCTCTATCAGGAGCGCTGGAAGGGCGAGCGCCACGCCATGTGGGGCACGCAGCTCTCCCAGACCGCGCTGAAGCACATGCTCCACGCGGCCACGATGAACCGCGACGAGGACCCCGCGGCGGCCGACGCCGACATCGACTTCGCTGCCTTCGACGACGGCGGCGCTTCGGAGGACGACGCCTCGGGCGTCGCGTCCGGCGGCGCGGTCGCGGACGGCGGCCGACTCGACGACCGCGCGAGCGACGACGCGCTCGGAGGTGCCGATGGCGATAACTGACGACGTGCTCGTCATCGGCGGCGGTATCGCCGCCTGCACGGCCGCGCTCTCGGCCGCGGAGACGGGCGCTCGCGTGCGCCTGCTCGCCCACAAGAAGAGCACGCTCCGACAGGCCAGCGGCCTCGTCGACGTGCTCGGTTACGCCGGCGGCGACGGTCCCCTCTCGGACCCCTACGCCGGTCTCGACGCGCTCCCGGAGGGTCACCCCTACCGCGTCGTCGGCGAGGACGGCGTCCGCGCCGGCCTCCGCGTCTTCGACGAGGCGGTCGGCGACGCCTACCGCGGCGGCCACACCGACTCGAACGCGCTCGTGATGACCCACGGCGGCGCGGTGAAGCCGACCGCGCGCTACCCCGAGTCGGTCGCGCCCGGCCTCGCCAGTTCGTCCGGCGACACGCTTCTGGTCGGCTTCGCGGGCCTCACGGACTTCGACGCGCCCGTCGCGGCCGACCACCTCGCGGCCGCCGGCGTGCCGTTTTCGGCCCGCGGCGTCACCGTCGAGTTCCCCAAGCGGTTCCGCTCCGACGCGAAGGTGACGCGGTTCGCCAAGGCGCTCGACCGCGATGAGACGGTGGACGGCGGCACGGTTCGCTCCGTCCTCGCCGACACCGTCGCCGCGGAACTGGACGGCGAGTCGCGCGTCGGCTTCCCGGCGATGCTCGGCGACGACCACGACGAGGACGTTCGCGCGGAGCTTTCGGACCGGCTGGGCGTCCCCGTCTTCGAGGTGCCGACCGGCCCGCCGAGTCTGCTCGGACTCAAGTTGGAGGACATCCTGTTCGACGCGCTCGACGAGGCTGGCGTCCGCATCTCCGCGGGCAACCCGGCGGTCGATTTCGAGGCCGAAGACGGCCGCGTCGAGACGGTCATCGTCGACCAGAAGAACAGACCGACGCCCTACTCGGCCGACCAGGTCGTCCTCGCGACCGGCGGCCTCGTCGGCAAGGGCCTCGACTCCGACCGCGAATCGGTCACAGAGCCCGTCTTCGGCTGTCACGTCCCGCACCCCGAGGACCGCTACGACTGGTCCGAACCCGAGGCGTTCGGCGACCACGCGTTCGCGCGCTTCGGCGTCGTCCCCGACGACGAACTCCGGCCGACCGACGAAGACGGCGAACCGCACTTCGAGAACCTGCGCGCCGCGGGCGGCGTCGTCGGCGGTGCCGACGTGGCGCGCGAGAAATCCGCGAGCGGCGTCTCGCTGGCGACGGGTGCCGTCGCCGGCCGCCTCGCGGGCGAGGAGGCAACCAGATGAGCGACGCAGAATCCCCAGGCAATCCAACGCTGACCCCCGACGCACAGACAGACGACTTCGAGGCCGTCGAGGTGTTCCCCGACAGCACCGACATGGACCTCCGTCCCGGCGCGGACAACTGTTACAAGTGTACCGCCTGCGACGTGTCCTGCCCGGTCGCCGAGGTCGACGACGAGTTCCCCGGGCCGAAGTTCCAAGGGCCGGAGCAGTGGCGGCTCAAGCGCAAGGAAGACGAGGCCGTCGACGACTCCATCATGTCGTGTTCGAACTGCATGCGCTGTGACGACGCCTGTCCGTCGGGCGTCCCGCTCAGCCAGATGCACAACACGGCCCGCGGCGAGTACGTCGACGAGGAGATGGACAAGCTCTCGCGGGAGTACATCCGCAACCGCATCCTCGCCAACTACGGCACGCTCGCCCAGCTGGGTGGTATGTTCCCGCGGCTGGCGAACGCCGTCATGGGCAACTCGGTCGTCCAGCGGATAAACGAGAAAGTACTCGGTATCACGGCCGAGCGCGACTTCCCCGAGTTCGCCACCCAGACGTTCCGCGAGTGGTGGAACGAACGCGGCGGCCCGCAGGTCCGCTCCGAGGAAAAGCGCGTCGCCTACTTCCACGGCTGTTACTCCAACTACAACACGCCCGAGGTGGGCAAGGCGATGGTCCGCGTCTTCGAGTCGTTCGGCTACGAGGTCGTCGTCCCCAAACAGCGCTGTTCGGGGACGCCGATGTTCGCGAACGGCATGCTCGACGACGCCAAGCGCGCCGCCGGCATCAACGTCGACAACTTCGCGGGGCTCATCCGCGAGGGCTACGACATCATCGCGTCGTGTACCTCCTGTTCGATGTCGCTCCGCCAGGAGTACCCCGAACTGTTCGACATCGACGGCATCGAGGACCTCTCGGCGCACACCTACGAGGCGCTGGAGTACCTGCGCATCCACGAGGACCTCGAAGGCGCGGTTCGCGAGGCATCGGTCGACGACCAAGCCTTCGCGTACCACGCGCCGTGTCACGGCCGCAATCAGGGCCTCGACCGGCAGGCGGTCGAGCTGTTCCGCCAGCTCGACGGCGTCGAAATCGAGGACGTGGGCAACTCCTGTTCCGGCATCTCCGGCACCTACGGCTGGAAGGAAGAGAAGTACGACAAGTCGATGCAGATCGGCGCGGACATGTTCGACCACATGGAGCACGCGCAGGGGAGCGTCGGCATGACCGAGTGCCCCACCTGCTCGATGCAGATGGAACACGGCACGGGCTACGACATCAAACACCCGCTCCAGCTCCTCGAAGAGGCGCTGGTCTGACACGCGCGCACGGCTGACGGACGAACGCGTTCGAGCGCCGGACCACTCGAACGTCGCCGCGCTCGGCGCGCGCGCCGAATCGCCGGCGATTTGGCGGATTATATTGCCTGTTTATCGCCGTTTTCGCCCGTTACTCGGCGGACGTGGTCGTTCTGTCCGGCAGACCGCCTCGTTGAGTAAAACGGTCGAAAAAGTGTCCGTGTGAAATAGTACTCCCCATATTCAGCCGACATGGAGCCTATACTGCGGATTCGTTCTACACAATATGCGGGGGAGTAGTAAAGAAACATTTATCATATAATTTGTACACGTTTGTAGTGGTAGGACTCTCACACCGAGAGTTCGTATCGAGGTTGGTTAGAAATGTCAGGAGAAACTTACGTCGGTGCCATCGATCAGGGTACCACAGGCACGCGGTTCATGGTGTTCGACCACGACGGCAAGGTGGTCGCCAACGCCTACGAGAAGCACGAACAGATCTACCCAGAGCCCGGTTGGGTCGAACACGACGCAAACGAGATTTGGGACAACACGAAGAAGGTCATCGACGCGGCGCTTTCGAGCGCCGGGCTCGACCCCGAGCAGTTGGAAGCCATCGGGATCACGAACCAGCGCGAGACGACGCTCATCTGGGACCGTGAGACCGGACAGCCGATTCACAACGCCATCGTCTGGCAGGACCGTCGGACGACCGACCGCATCGAGACGCTCGAAGCGGACGGCAAGACCGACGACGTGCGCGCCAAGACGGGTCTCGAACCCGACGCGTACTTCTCCGCGACGAAGGCCGAGTGGCTGCTGGACAACTCCGACCCCATCAAGCTCCAGCGCTCCCGACCCGAGGATATCCGAGACCGCGCCAAAGACGGCGAACTCGCCTTCGGGACCATCGACACGTGGCTCATCTACAATCTGACGGGGAACCACATCACGGACGTGACGAACGCGTCGCGGACCATGCTGTTCAACATCCACGACATGGAGTGGGACGACGAACTCTTAGAGGAGTTCAACGTCCCGCGCGAACTCCTCCCCGAGGTCCGCCCGTCGTCCGACGACGACCACTACGGCGAGACCGACGCGGACGGCTTCCTCGGCGCGGAAGTCCCCGTCGCCGGCGCGCTCGGCGACCAGCAGGCCGCGCTGTTCGGCCAGACCTGTTTCGACGCCGGCGACGCGAAGAACACCTACGGCACCGGCTCGTTCATGCTGATGAACACCGGCGAGGAGGCGGTCATGTCCGAACACGGCCTCCTCACCACCGTCGGCTTCCAGCGCTCCGGTGAGCCGGTCCAGTACGCCCTCGAAGGCTCTATCTTCATCACCGGCGCGGCTATCGAGTGGCTCGAAGACATGACGCTCATCGACAACGCCGGCGAGTCCGAGAAGCTCGCTCGGTCGGTCGAGTCCACCGACGGCGTCTACTTCGTCCCCGCGTTCACGGGCCTCGGCGCGCCCCACTGGGACCAGCGCGCCCGCGGCACCATCGTCGGCATGACCCGCGGCACCCGCCGCGAGCACATCGTCCGCGCGACGCTCGAATCCATCGCGTTCCAGACGCGCGACGTGGCCGAGGCGATGGAGTCCGACAGCGACATCGACCTCTCCAGTCTCCGCGTCGACGGCGGCGCTGTCAAGAACAACTTCCTCTGCCAGCTCCAGTCGAACATCCTCGACACGGAAATCGTCCGCCCGCAGGTCGACGAGACGACCGCGCTCGGGTCGGCGTACGCCGCCGGCCTCGCCGTCGGCTACTGGGAGACGCTCGACGAACTCCGCGACAACTGGCAGGTCGACCGCGAGTTCGGTCCGAAAGACCCACAGAACGTCGAAGCGCGCTACGGCCGCTGGAAGGAGGCCGTCGACCGCTCGCTCGACTGGGCACGGGAGGAGTAACACGTGTTCGAAACATTCGCACTCCAGATTCCGGTCATCGGCGTCAGTACCGAGCGGTTCATCGTCCTCCTGCTCGCGGCGTTCGCGGGCGGGATGTTCGGCGCGGCCCTCGGCGCGCTGCCGTCGTTCATCTTCACCGGCTTCGTCGTGCTGCTCGGCGAGACGGCGGGCATCATCATCCGACAGTTCGAAGGTGCCGACCTCATCACCGCCGGCGAACTCGGAACGGGTATCACCAGCAGTATCGGGTTCGGCCCGTTCGTCGGCCCGCATATCGCCTTCGCCGGCGGCGTCGCCGCCAGCGCCTACGCGGGCAAGCGGTACGCCGATATGGACCCCAGCGAGGGCGGCTACCACTTCGGTAAGGACATCACGTACGCGTTCGGCACGCAGCCCGACATCCTCGCCGTCGGCGGTCTCTTCGGCGTCCTCGGGCTCCTCATCTCCCGCGTCGCGGGCGGCATCGGCCTCCCGCTCGACAGCGTCGCGCTGTCCGTCATGACGACGGCGTTCATCGCGCGTATCGCCTTCGGCTACCCGCTCATCGGCTCGCCCGCCGGCAGCGGCCTCCTCGACATGTCGCCGTTCGAGAAGGGAGAGACGCGCGGCGACGGCAGCGGCCGACCCGCGACCGAGCCGTGGCTTCCCCACCAGTACAAGTGGGTCAACATCGTGGTCATCGGCCTCGGGGCCGGTATCCTCGGCGGTTGGACGTGGCTCATCACGGAGAGCTTCTTCCTCGCCTACGGTATCTCGGCGGCCAGCCTGCTGTTCTTGAACCTCGGCGTCGAGAAGATTCCCGTCACCCACCACATCACGCTCGGCGGCTCGTCGTTCGCGGCCATCGCCGCGCCGATGGTCGGCGGTAACGAACCGCTCATCATCGTCGCCGCCGCGGTCGGTGGTCTCATCGGCGCGCTGCTCGGCGAGCTCACCCAGCGTATCGCCTACTCGCACTCCGGGACCCACGTGGACCCGCCGGCGATGTCGATTACCATCTACTCGCTGCTCATCGGCGTGCTGTTCCTCCTCGGGGCCATCCCGAACTCGGCGTACCTCGGACTCGGGCCCTAACAGCCCGGACGCCTCCGGCCCCGCACACGTCGTTCACGATTTTTCTTCGCCGCGTTCCGCAACCGGTAGCGATAACGCTCCGCGGTCGATACCCGACGTATGGAACGCACCGTTTCGGTCGTCCCGAAAGACGGCCTCCACGCCCGTCCCGCCTCGCAGTTCGTCGAGACCGCGAACTCCTTCGACGCCGACGTCCAACTCGGCCGCGCCGGCGAGGACGACCTCGTCCCCGCCGCCAGCATGCTCGCGGTCACCGGCCTCGGCGTCGGCCACGGCGAGGAGATTCGCCTCGTCGCCGAGGGCGACGACGCGGAAGCGGCGCTCGACGCGCTCGAAGAAGTGCTCTCGACGCCCGAAGCCGGCGACGAAGAATAAAACGAAACAAAACAAAGCGGCACGGAACTGCGGGCCGCCGCGCCGCGCGGCGGTCTCTTTCCCGGTCGAATCGGTGGCTCGGAAACCGGTTCGACCGCCGACCGACTCAGTTCAGCTTCCGGTAGTCGCGGGCGTCCTCGGCGCGCTCGACGACCGAATCGAGCGTCGCCTTCTTGCTCGTCGTCTCGACGGCCGCGTTGAGCGTGCCCTCCAGCACCGGCGCGTCCGCGATGACCGCCTCGGAGTCCATCGCCATCTCGATGGCGAGTTCCGCGTTCATCACGGCGCTGCCGAGGTCCACGAGGACGACGACGCCGTCGCCGTCGTCCGCCTCCTCGATACCCTCGCGGATGCGGTCCGGCGAGGTGCCGATGCCGTCTTCGTCGCCGCCGGCGGGGACGATGCGAGCGTTGCCGCCGCCCATCTGCGCCGCGACCTCAGCGATTCCCTCGGCCGCCTTCGCGCTGTGCGAGACGACGACGAGACCGATCATTCGTCCCTCCCGACTGCGTCTTCGGCCCGCGCGTCGCGGTCTACCTCGCCGTCGAGGTACTCCTCGGCGGTCTCAAGCAGCTCTTCGAGGATGAACAGCGTGCTCGTCGCGCCGGGGTCCTGATGGCCGACCGAGCGCCAGTCGAGGAACGACGCGCGGCCCTTCATCGCCTTGATGGGGACGGTGAAGGCGACGCCGCGCTCGGCCGCGTCGACGGCCTTGGCGAGGGCTTCGAGCGGCGGGAGGTCGTCCTGTTCGATGGACTTCTTGTAGGTGTGGACGGCGGGGACGAGCGCGTCGACCATCGTCTTCGCGCCGACCTGCGCGCCGCCGCGGTCCTTGACCTTGTCGAGGTACGCCTCCGCGAACGACACCGAGGTCTCGGCGGTGATGCCGTCTTCGAGTTCCTGACTGGCGAACATGATAGAGCCGCCGTAGAGGGGGCCGGAGGCCCCGCCGACGTTCGAGATGAGCGTCGTCCCGACGTTCTTGACGACCTCGTTCGGCTCCATCTCGGCGAACTCCTCGCGCTTTTCGGCGGCCTTGCCGAAGCCGCGCTCCATGTTCGCGCCGTGGTCGGCGTCGCCGATGGCGGAGTCGAGGTCCGTGAGATACTCCTTCTCCTCGGCGAGGCGCTCGGCGACGTTGTCGAGCGCGTCCAGCACCGCTTCGCGTTGTGTCTCTGCGTCAGCCATGGCTGACCTTCGTCGGCCGGGGGTTAATCCCTTGTCCCGCGGGACTGTTCTGCCGCGAAAAATCGGTGACGTGTCGGGGGTCGCCGCCGGGAGTTCGCGGCGGCGGTCGTCGCGTACTCGGCGGCGGTGAGTCCGACTTACTCGGTGACCGTCAGTCCGGGCGTCTCCGCGGGCGCGCCGAGCAGTTCCTTGAGTTCGTCGTCGACGCGGAGCACGGAGACCGAACAGCCCATCATGTCGAGTGAGGTCATGTAGTCGCCGACCCACGCGTCCCACGTCTCGACGCCGCGGTCGTCGAGGATGGACTGGAGCTTGCGGTTGACGATGTACAGCTCCGACAGCGGCGTGCCGCCCATGCCGTTGACCATCGTCACGACCTCCTCGCCCTCGTCGAGTTCGAGGTCGTCGAGGACGTTCTCGGTCAGGTGTTCGGTTATCTCGTCTGCGCTCATGACCTCGGCGCGCTCGGTTCCCGGCTCGCCGTGGATGCCGATGCCGAGTTCGATCTCGTCCTCGCCGAGGTCGAACGTCGGCTCGCCCTTCTCCGGGGTGACACAGGAGGTGAGGGCCATGCCCATGGTGCGGACGTTGTCGACGACTTTCTCCGCGACCGCTTTGACCTCGCCGAGGTCGCCGCCCGCGGCGGCCTTCGCGCCCGCGCACTTGTGGACGAAGATGGTGCCCGCGACGCCGCGGCGGCCCGAGGTGTACAGCGAGTCCTCGACGGCCACGTCGTCGTTGACGACGACCTGCTCGACGTCGACGCCCTCCATGCCGGCCATCTCGGCGGCGGTGTCGAAGTTCATCACGTCGCCCTCGTAGTTCTTGACGACGCAGAGGACGCCCTCGCCCGCGTCCGTCGCCTGAATCATCTCGTTCAGCTGGTCGGCCGTCGGCGAGGTGAAGACCTCACCCGCCGCCGCGCCGTCGAGCATCCCCTCGCCGAGATAGCCCGCGTGCGTCGGCTCGTGGCCCGACCCGCCGCCGGAGACGACCGCGACCTTCCCCTCGACCGGCGCGTCGCCGCGGACGAGAACGTTCGTACCGTCGAGCCGGCGCAGTTCGGGGTGCGCCGCGACCATCCCGTCGAGCATCTCGTCTACGACCGCTCCGGGTTCGTTGATGAGTTTCTTCATGACTCACCGTCCCTCACGTTCGATGAGGCCAAAAGTGTTGGTCAGTCGGAAGTCGGGGCGGTCGCCGTCTGCGAAAAATCGGCGGTAAACGCCCTCCATTTCACGGGTCGCGGCGGCGGCCGAGCGTCGGGCCGGCGGAGACGCCCGGGGCCGGTACGGACCGGCGCGCGACCGCCTCAGTCGAGTTGGGTGACCGCGATGGTCACGGACACGTCCTCGACGTCCCACGTCTCGACCGTCTCGCCCTCGGCCGACCCGAGGTCGAACTCGCGGGCGCGGACCTCCTCGGCGATGAGGTCGCTGTTCTCCGCGACGAAGCCGGCGACGCGCTCGTCGTCGACCGCGAGCGACACGTCGATTTCGGCCTCGACGTCGAGGTCGAGCTGTTTGCGCATCTCCTGAATCCGGCGGATGACGTCGCGGGCGTAGCCCTCGGACTCGATGTCGTCGGTGAGTTCGGTGTCCACGTAGACCGTGCCGCCCTCGAAGTCGGCACCGCTGACGTGTTCCGGCGGTTCCGCGCGGTACGAGACCATCTCGTCGGAGAGGTCGTACGTCTCGCCGTCGACCTCGACGCCCGACTCGACCTCGGCGCGCGAGCGCCCTTCGACGGCCTCCATGATTTTCTGGGCGTCAGCGCCGAACTCCGGCCCGATGACGCTCATCTGCGGTTCGGCAGTCTCGACGAGTTCGTCGAAGACCTCGACGACCTGCACGTCGCGGGTGTTCACGCGCTCCGCGAGGAGGTCCGAGAGGGCGTCGACCGCCTCGGCGACGGCGTCGTCGTCGGACTCGACCACGATGCGCGAGACGGGCCAGCGGAGTTTGCGGCCGCCGAGTTGGCGGGCGTGCGCCGCGGCCTCCTCCACGTCGCGGAGGACGGCCATGTTGGCCTCCAGTTCCTCGTCGCGGCGCTCCTCGTCGGCCTCGGGGTACGACAGCATGTGGACGGACGTCGCAGAGCCGTCGAGCCGCTGGTACATCCGCTCGGCCATGTAGGGCGCGTAGGGCGCGATGAGTCGGATGGACTCCGAGAGCACCGTCGAGAGCGTGGCGTACGCGCCGAGCTTCGACGCCGAGTCCTCCTCGTCCCACATGCGCTCGCGGATGGCCTTCACGTAGAACCGCGAGACGTCCTTCGTGATGAAGTCGAGAAGGGCGTTGAGCGCGGTGGAGACCTCGTAGTCGTCCCACGCGTCGGCCATCTCGGCTTCGACGGTCTGGAGCCGCGAGAGCACCCACTCGTCGACGACGGTGAGTTCGCCCTCCGAGAGGTCGGCCTCGGCGGGGTCGTAGCCGTCGAGGTCCATGTACGGAAGCGGGAAGCGGAAGACGTTCCAGAAGATGTTGAGCGTCGACTGGGTGTCGGCGAGGCCGTCCCACTCGAACGAGAGGTCGACGCCCTGCTGGTCGTGGCTGAGGAGGTACGCGCGAAGCGGGTCGCGGCCGGCGCGGTCGATGGCCTCCTCGGGCGTCACGATGTTGCCGACGGACTTCGACATCTTGCGGCCGTCCTTGTCGTTGGCGAAGCCGTGCATGATGACCTCCTTGTACGGCGACTCGCCGGTCGCGGCGGTGCCCATGCCGAGTTGCGACCAGAACCACCCGCGGGTCTGGTCGTGCGCCTCGATGATGAGGTCGGCGGGCCACAGTTCCTCGTACGCCTCCGTCTCGCCGGGGAAGTCGAGGGTGCCCCACGTGGCGACCGAGGAGTCTATCCACACGTCGAACACGTCGGGGACGCGCTCGTAGGTCACGCCGTCTTCGGTGATGGTGATGGGGTCCACCGAGGGCCGGTGGAGGTCGACCGTCTCGGGGTCGATATCCTGGTCGGCGCGCTCGGCGAGTTCCTCGCGGGTGCCGACGACAATCATCTCCTGTGCGCCCTCGGCGTCCGGGTCGCTCGGGACCCAGATGGGAAGCGGGATGCCCCAGTAGCGCTGGCGGGAGACGTTCCAGTCGGGCGCGTCGCTCACGAAGTCGCGGAAGCGGTTGTCGCGGGCCCACTGCGGGTGCCACTCGGACTCCTCGATGTTGTCGAGAAGCTGGTCTTTGACGTCCGTGACCGTGATGAACCACTGGTCGGTGGCGAGGAAGATGATGTCCGTGTCACAGCGCCAACAGTGGCCGTAGCGGTGGTCGTGCTCGCCGGCGTGGAGCAGGTGGCCGAGTTCGTCGAGGTCCTCGATGACCTCCGGGTTGGCGTCGCGGACGAACGTGCCCGCGTAGTCGCCGCCCTGCTCCGTGAACTCGCCTTTGTCGTCCACGGGGACGAACACGTCGAGTCCGAGTTCCTGCCCGCGGGCGAAGTCCTCCTGCCCGTGGCCGGGCGCGGAGTGGACGAGGCCCGTGCGGTCGGCCTCGACGTAGTCGGCGGTGTACACCTGTCCAGCACCCTCGAAGTCGGCGTACTCGGCGACGACGCCGGCGAGCGGGTGGTCGTACTCCCAGCCGACCATCTCCTCGCCCGTGACCTCCGAGAGGACCTCGTAGTCCTCGTAGCGGCCCTTCTTCAGGACCTCCTCGACGCAGGGTTCGGCGAGGTAGAGAACCTCGCTCTCGCCGTCCTTCTCGGCGCGGACCTCCTGATACGTCATCTCGCCGTCGACGGCGACGAACGTGTTCGCGGGGATGGTCCACGGCGTCGTCGTCCAGATGACGAGGTTGCCCTCGCGGCCCTTCAGCGGGAACTTGACGTAGATGGACGGCGAGGTGATTTCGTCGTACTCGACCTCGTTGGCCGCGATGGCGGTCTGACAGCGCGGGCAGTAGTTGACGCTGCGCTTGCCCTGTTCGACGAGTCCGTTTTCGGCGACCTTCGAGAAGGCCCACCACGCGGACTCCATGTACTCGGGCGAGAGCGTCTGGTAGGGGTTGTCCCAGTCCATCCACGCGCCGATGGACTGGAAGTCCTCGTCCATCGCCTCGCGGTTGCGGACGGCGAACTCCTTGCATTTCTGGATGAACTGCTCCATGCCGAACTCCTCGATGTCGCGCTTCGAGGTGAAGCCGAGTTCCTCTTCGACTTTGACCTCGATGGGGAGGCCGTGCATGTCGTAGCCGGGGCGGTCCGTGACCTGATGCCCCGTCATGCGCTTGTGCCGGATGACGGCGTCCTTCAGCGTCTTGTTCCACGCCGTGCCGAGGTGCATCTGGCCGGAGGTGTACGGCGGGCCGTCGACGAAGAAGAACGACGGGTCGTCGGCGTGTGCCTCCTTCGTCGCCTCGTAGGCGTCGTTCTCGTCCCAGTACTCGCCGACGACGGACTCCACGTCCGACGGCGTGTACTGGTCTGCGATGTCTTCCATACCCCGTCCTTCTCGCGGATATATATCAAAACGGCGGGTCTGGTCCGCGTCGGTCGGCCGTTCCGCCGGGTCCGACTCAGACACGGGAGACCCTCCGCTGTCGATGGTCTACTGGTCGCTGTCGATACGCCTGTCGGGTGGGGAGAGTGTGTCGCTCCATGTTGGGTTCCGGTGGTCGCGGTCACCGGACGGGAGACCGCTGTCGCTCGGAGGTCGATACGGACGGGGGTCGAGGATGAGAGAAGTGCGAGGCTACTGCCCCGCGATAATGGGCGACGGGGCGACGACCGAGCGTCGGAACTGGCCGACCGCGGGCGGACGGCGCGAACTCCGGTGCCGTCGCATGCTATCCGAGAGCAGTCCCGCGAGAAGTATAACGCTTACTCCGCGGCCGACGGCGACGCGGACGACGACGCCGAGGGACCCGACGGGACTCCGACGCTACCGGTCCGACCAACGGCCGACGCGGTGGGTGGCCACGACCGACTCGGCCGACGACCCGTGCGTGGTTCCGGACTCGTCGTCGCGCTCGAACACCCGGAGCGTGGCGTCCGTCGGAGTCGCACCCCTCGCGACGTCGAACGTCGAGAGGTGAGTGCAGACGAGCGTGTCGGCATCCACCTCGAACGCATCGGGGTCGGCCGGCGGCGACCGCCGAATCGGGATGTCGGCGTCGCGCCACCCGGACCACGACGGCGACAATCCGACGTTGTAGAACGCGGCGTCTTCGCGGGCCATTCGGACCTCGAACAGGAGGACGAACGAGTCGCCGTCGGCCTCCAGTAGGTCGTTCGAGTACTGCCCCTGCATCGCGCGGTCGGTGAACACGTCCCGCTGGTCGGCCGGCGGGTCCGAAAAGAGCCACCCGCGGAAGTCGGCGTCGTCGGGGAACGACCCTTTCACGTACCGCTCGTCGGTCGGGTGGAGCTGCGAGTGGCCGGTGTCGGCGCGGATTCGACCGCTGGCGGTTCGTCGGGCGTCGGCGAGACAGCCCGAGAGGCCGGCAAGCGAGAGCGCGGCGGCGCTCGAAAGGAGGGCTCGGCGGTGCATGCAAGGAGGCTCGGGGCCCTCCGGGTTAACGTTTAATCCCACGTGACCCACAGGAGGACCGCCAGCGCGATCGCTTGGAGGACGTGGATTCCCATTAACACCCGCCACGCCGCGGCGGGGACGGCCGCGGCGAACCAGACCGACAGCGTCGGGTCGACGAGGTAGTAGTAGAGCGCGAAGAGGCTCTGTGCGAGGAGGAACGCGCCGAAGACGACCAACCCGAGCGCGTGTTTCGACCGGAACAGCAGGTAGTTCCGCCCCCAGACGGCGAGCATGACGACGAGGAACACGACGCTCGCGCCGAGCGAGAACCGCGCGGCGTCGACCCAGACGCTCATGGCCGCCGCTGTTCGCGGGGCGGTTCACGTCGCCGGGTTCGTGTCGTCGTCATTCGTTCAGATGGGGTCTCCTGGAGGCGGTGTCGAGTCGGGGGCGCTCGCAGGCCGGTCGGGCCGGTCTACGGTCAGTTGTCCGCGACGACGCTGAGGTCGAACGCGGCGTCTGCCGGCTCGTCGTCGGGCGTCAGGTAGCCGAGCGCGATTGCGGTGTAGGCGCGGCCGCTCTCGACCGCGACGTCGAACTCGGCGACCACGTCGCCGTCGTTCGACTCCGTGTCGCCCCGAATCTGGAGCGTGTAGTCCCCGGCGGGGACCTCGACGGTCGCGGCGTCGCCGAAGGCCGCGCCGTCGACGAGAGCGTCCCCGGAGCCCGCGACGGTCACGTCGACGGCGGGCGCGTCCGGCGAGGCGTGAAGCACCCGGACGCGGGCCGCGTCGTCAGCGGGGGCCGAGCGGTCGTCTTCGAGGAGCGAGACGGCGAAGCCGTTCTCGGCCGCCGAGTCGAGTTCGCCGAGCGCCGCGGCGGTGTACGCGCCGGCCGCGAGGTCGAGCATCTCGTCGAAGACGACCGTGTCGGGCGCGTCGGTCGCGCGAATCGTCACCTGGTGCGACCCGGCGGTCAACGCGAGGTAGTCGCTGACCGCGCCGAACGGCACGTCCGAGAGCGCGACCGCGCCGTCGACGAGCACGTCGACGTTCGGCGCGTCCGGCGAGAGGTGCGCGGCGCGGAGCGACACGTCGCGCTGGACGAGCCCGCCGCCGCCGGACCCGGCGTCGACGACCGCGACGGGCCGGAAGCCCGCGTCGGTCGGCTCGTCGTCGGGCGTCAGGTAGCCCGCCGCGAACACTGTGTAGACGGTGCCGCCGGCGAGTTCGACGTCGAACTCGGCGACCGCGTCGCCGTCGTTCGACTCGGTGTCGCCCCGGACCTGAAGTGCGTAGGTGTCGGCCGGCACCTCGACGCTCCCGGACTGGGTGAAGGAGACGCCGTCGAAAAGCACCGTGTCGCCGGCAGTCACGTCGACCGCGGGCGCGTCCGGCGAGGCGTGGACCACGCGGACCCGAGCCGTGTCGTCGGCCGGGAGCGACACGTCGTCTTCGAGGACGAGCGGTTCGAACGTCTCTTCGGTGAGTTCGCCGACCGCGGCGACGGTGTAGGTCGCCTCGGCGACGTCGAGGTCGCCCTCGAAGGCGACGGTTGACTCGTCGCCGGCGGCGGTCACCTTCACCGTCCGGGTTCCGACGGGAACCGAGAGGTAATCGCTGACCGCGCCGAACGGCACGTCCGAGAGCGCGACCGAGTCGTCGACGTACACGTCGACGTTCGGCGCGTCCGGCGAGAGATGCGCCACGCGGAGCATCGCCGTCTCGGGTTCCGGCGTGGGCGTCGGGGTCGGCGTCGGCGTGGGGGTCGACGTCGTGGTCGTCTCGGTCTCGTCGTCGGCCGTGCCGCCGCCCATGCACCCTGCGAGTCCGCCCGCGATGGCGACGCCACCGAATCCACGGAGTACGTCGCGTCGTTTCATGTTCGTCATAGCGACGAGAGATGAGAGCGACGGTCGGAATATCACCGTTTTCCCAAATCTCGCCACAATGTGTCCATAAATACATACATTGTACGATAATATCACGATATAAAGACTATTCTCGGAGGGATTTCGGAACAGGGCTCGCGAGACGACGAGCCGAGGAAGAACGACGGTCGGGACGGAATCGACGGCCTCAGAAGTCCGGCAGGTCGTCGGGCGCTTCGTACTCGGACTCCCAGTCGATGTAGTCGTCTTTGAGCACGTCGCACACGTCCTGTCCGAGTTCGGTGAGGCCGGCGTTGATAGACGACACCTCGCCCCACGAGGTCAGGTCGGGGTGGAGTTCGCGCTCCTTCCAGTCCTCGGGGATTCCGGGGGCGTGGTAGCCGACGCGGTCGGCGAAGTCGTCCCAGAAGAAGTCGAAGTGGGTGAGGAGGTCGAGGTCGAGGACGACCTCCCACTGCGCCTCGGTGACGGGCGTCTCGGCGGCCCACGCCTCGAAGGCGTCGGCCCACGCGCCGGCTTCGAGGAACTCCTCCAACTCGGCGCGCTTGAAGTCGGCGTCGGCCGCCACCTGCGCGTCGTCGTACTGGTTCGGGTCCACCGTCGGGAGCGACGGCGGGTCCGGGACGGGAACGTCGAGCATGGTCGCCAGTCGGTCGCCGCCGGGGAAAAGGGTTCGGCGCCGGGTTTCTCAGTTCTCCATGCGCTCGATGACGGATTCGAGCTGGTCGGCGCGGGCGGCGACCGCCTCGGCGCGGAGCTCAGATTCCTCGTCGGTCTCGCAGACGAGTCGGGGCACGGGCGTCGGCTTCCCGTCGTCGTCGAGCGCGACGAACGTCAGGAACGACGTGGTCGTCTTCCGTAGCTCGTCGGTCTTCGGGTTCTCGGCGTGCACGTCGACTTTCACGTCCACGCTGGTCCGGCCGACGTTGAACACGTACGCCTCGATGACGGCCACCTCGCCGAGGTCGATGGGGCCGATGAAGTCGACGTGGTCCATCGACGCGGTGACGCACTGGCGGTTCGAAAACCGCATCGCCGCGATGGCCCCGCAGATGTCCATCCAGTGGAGGACCGCGCCACCGAGGGCTCGCCCGAGGTTGTTGGTGTCGTTCGGCAGGAGGAGTTCGGTCATCTCGGTGCGCGACTCTTCGAGCGTCGCGGTGGGTTCGCTCATGCGAGCAGGGTCACGCTGAGGGGGCTTGAAATCGTGGGGCGCGGCGGCGACGCCCCCGGTTCACTCGTCGAAGTCGGCGTCGAACGCCTCGGGCGACTGCCCGGCGGCGTCGAGCACCTCGTCGGAGACGAGAATCGGGCAGTCCACGCGGATGGCGAGGGCGATGGCGTCGCTCGGGCGCGCGTCGAAGACGACCGACCGCGCCTCGCCGTCGTGGTAGCGCTCGGCGTCGACCTTGGCGAGGAACGTGCCGTTCGAGAGGTCGTCGATGCGGATGCTGTCGATTGCCCCGCCGAACTCCGTCACCATCTCGACCAGGAGGTCGTGGGTCAGCGGGCGCTCGAACTGCTCGCCGGAGAGACCGAGTTGGATGGCCTGAGCCTGGTCCGACGTGATGACGATGGGCAGGAACTCGTCGCGCGCTTCGAGGACGACCGCCGGGACGTTCGAGCCGTCTTCGCCGACGCCGACCCCGATACCGCGGACCACGGCACGGTGTTTCATGCTATGCTGTAGTTGGGCGGAGTACGAATAGTTACCCCAGCGCGGTCGCCGACCCGGTCGCCGTCGACTCCCGCGGGGCCTCACCGCCGGGCGAGCTGGACGGCCGCGATGACGAGCAGGATGACGAGACCGCCGGCGAAGAAGGCGAGTCCCGGCGGAATCCCCTGCGCCGCCGCGGGCGCGGCCTCCGCGGCCATCGTCGAGACCGCCCCGGCGTCGGCGGATTCGGCGGCACCGCCGGCACCGCCGAGGACGCCGAGCCCGCGGGTGGCGACCCACTGGACGAGCGCCGAGAGCAGACCCAACACGGCGACGCCGCCGAGCAGGCTCGTCAGCATGGACGCGAGACCCGTCCGCGTCTCCTCGCCGGCGGCGACGACGACAAGCGGCCTGTCGGCGGGGGCGTACACCTTCATCTCGCGGCCCTTCTCGGAGTAGACGGTGTCGACCACCTCGACGAGGCCCGCGTCGTCGAGCTTTCGGAGGTGGTACTGCACGTTCTGGAGCGACGTGTCGACGCGCTCTGCGAGTTCCGCGGCGTTCGTCGGCTCCTCGTGGAGCGCGGCGAGCACGCGGCGGGCCGTCTCAGACGAGAGCGCTGACAGGAGGTCCGACGCCTCGTCGTCTTCGAGTCCGATGACCCGCGGCGAGGACTCGTCCGCGGCGGAGGTGTCGGGGGTGGAGGGCAACAAACCGGCCATACGGGGGGTACTCCGCCGGAGGATACAAACCTGTTGTCCCGCCGCCCGGAGAACCGCCGGCGCTCAGACGCCCCCGCCGACCACGAGGACGCGCAGGTCGTTGACGTTCGTCCCCGTCGCGCCGGACTCGACGAGCGCGCCGGCCTCCCGGAGCACCGGGAGCGCGTCGTTTCTCGCCAGCGCGGCGCGGGCGTCGCCGGCGTCGACCGACGACGAGTCAACGATCGCGCCCGCGACGTCGGTCCCGCCGTCTTTCCCGTCGCTGTCGATGCTGGCGAGGACGGCCGCTTCGGGGAGTTCCGCGGCGGCCGCGAGGCAGAATTCGAGGTTCGGCCCGCCGTCGCCGTCGCCGCGGACCGTCACGGTGCACTCGCCGCCCGAGAGGACCACGGCGGGCGCGGGAATCGGGTTCCCGGTGGCGAGCGCCTCCTCCGCGACGGCGACGTGGGTCTTCGCGGCCTCGCGCGCCTCGCCGCGAACGCGAGACGAGAGGACGAGCGGGTCGTAACCGCGTTCGTCGGCCACCTCGCGGGCGGCGTCGAGCGCGGTGAACGTGTCCGCGAGGACGTGGTTCGTCACGCGGTCGAACACCGGGTCACCGGGCTTCGGCGTCTCTGGAATATCGCCAGCCGAACCGCGGGCGAGTCGGGTTCGGACCGACTTCGGCACGTCGAGGCCGAAGCGGTCCAGCACGTCGAGGGCGTCGTCGTAGGTCGTCTCGTCGGGCGCGGTCGGGCCGGAGGCGATGACGCCGAGGTCGTTTCCGACCACGTCCGAGAGCACGAGACCGACGACCGTCGCGGGCGCGGCGAGGCGCGCGAGACCGCCGCCTTTCAGCGTCGAGACGTGCTTTCGGACCGCGTTGAGGTCGTGAATCTCCGCGCCGCTTTCGAGCAGTCTGTCGGTCGTCTCCTGTAACTCGGCGAGCGAGACGCCCTCGGCCGGGGCCGGGAGGACCGCGCTCGCGCCGCCCGTGATGGCGGCGAGGACGAGCGTCCGGTCGTCGAGGTCCGTGAGGAGGTCAGCGAGCCGCCGGGTGCTCTCGACGCCGCGCGCGGAGGGGACCGGATGGTCGCCGGGCAGTCGCTCGATGCGTCCGTCGGGGCTCGGCGTCGGGTCGGGCGTCACCACGACGCCGCCGTCGATGCGGTCGCCGAGGACGGCTTCGAGGGCGTCTGCGACGCCGTTTCCGGCTTTACCCCCGCCGACGACGAGGATGCGGTCGTAGGCGGTCAGGTCGTACGCGGCGTCCGCGACGGTCAGCGTGTCGCCGTCGAGCGACACCGACTCGCGGACGACGCGGTCGGGAAGCACGGCCTCGACGCCGGCGCGGAGGCAGTCGATGGCCGTCTCGTGTGCGGGCGTCGGGGTTCGCGCGTCGAACTCCTGCATAGTTCGTGGGGGATGCCGACACGGATAAAAACCGTGGGGCGGTAAACCCGGCGATGAACGATTCGTCGCCCGGCGAGGGTCACGTCCGCGTCGTCGGCACGGCCCACGTCTCGGCCGACAGCGTCAGAGAGGTCGAAGAGACCGTCAGAGAGGAGCGTCCGGACGTCGTCGCGGTCGAACTCGACGAGGGGCGCTACCGGCAGCTGAAAGGCGGAACGCCCGACGACATCGAAGCGCGCGACCTGCTTCGCGGCAACACTGTTTTCCAGTTTATCGCCTACTGGATGCTCTCGTACGTCCAGTCGCGGATGGGAGATAAGTTCGACGTGAAGCCCGGCGCGGACATGCTCGCGGCCGTCGAGACCGCCGAGGACGAGGGCCTCGACGTGGCGCTCGTCGACCGCGACATCCAGGTGACCATCCAGCGCTTCTGGCGGCGGATGGGCACGCTCGAAAAGATGCGCATGGCCGGCGACCTCCTGTTCGGGGTCGCCGACGCCCGCGGCATCGGTGCGGTGTTCGGCATCGCCGTCGGCGTCTTCCTCGGGCCGCTCGTCGGCCTGTTCGGGGGCGCGGTCGGCGTCACCGACCTCCTGTTGACGCGCACCGCCACCGCCGCGGTCCTCGGGGCCGCGGCCGCGTACATGCTCTACACTGTCGCCTCGTTCTCCCTCGACGGCGACGACGCGGTCCTCGCGGGCCTCGGCGGCGGCGCGGCGGTCGGCATCGTCGCCGGCTTCGGCCTCGGCCTCGGAACCGGTCTCGTCTCGGGCGTCCTCGGGAGCCTCGGCACCGCCATCGTCGGGAGCCTCGTCATCGGCATCCTCGCGGGCGTCGTCGTGGGCGTCACCGTCGGCGCGGTCCTGAACGTCTTCGGCCTGTTCGCGCCCGTCGAGGGCGACGCCGACTACGAGGAGTTCGACATGGCCGAGCTGACCGACGGCGACGTGGTGTCGGCGATGATGGAGGAGTTCCGCCGGTTCAGCCCCGGCGGCGCGGAGGCGCTCATCGACGAGCGCGACGCCTACATCGCCCACCAGCTCGTCGCGCTCCGGCAGTCAGGCCGCCACGTCGTCGCCGTCGTCGGTGCGGGCCACCGCGAGGGCATCGAGAACTACCTCGAACACCCCGAGACGCTCCCGCCGATGGAATCGCTCGTCGGCGTCGCCGAAAAGGACGGCTTCCCGTGGGGCAAACTGCTCGGCTTCGGCGTCACCGCCGTGTTCGTCGCCTTCTTCGTCCTCCTGGCGATGGCCGGCGTCGGCAACGAACGGCTCCTGACCATCTTCGGCGCGTGGTTCCTCATCAACGGCGTGTTCGCCGCCGCGCTCGCCAAGGTCGCCGGCGCGCGGTGGACCTCCGCCCTCGTCGGCGGCCTCGTCGCGTGGATGACCTCCATCAACCCGCTTCTCGCGCCCGGCTGGTTCACCGGCTACGTCGAACTCCGACACACGCCGGTCAACGTCGGCGACATCGGCAAACTGAACGAACTGCTCGCAGACGAGGATACGCCCATCGTCGACCTCGTCGGCCAGATGTTCGACGTGCCGCTGTTCAAGCTCATCATGGTCGTCGCCATGACGAACATTGGGAGCATCATCGCGAGCTTCCTCTTCGTCACCTACGTCATCCCCGCCATCGCCTCCGACCTCGGCGGCGTCGCGGGCGTGGCGAACCTGATGTTCGAGGGCGCGCACAACAGCGCCGACCTCATCTGGAGGTCCCTGACGTGAACGTCTCGTTTTCCTCGCGCGAACTCCGCGACCTGCTCGTCGCGTGGGTCGCGCTCGGCCTCGCCTTCGCCATCTTCTTCGCCGGCGGCGGCAACCGGACGCTCCAACTGCTGACGAGCGGGTCGTTCGGCCTCGCGCTCGTCGTGAGCCTCCTGACGGCCGGCGTGGGCTTTCTCCTCCACGAGGTCGCCCACAAGGTCGTCGCCGTCAGGTTCAATCAGGTCGCCGAGTTCCGCGCCGATTACGGCATGCTCGCCATCGCCATCATGAGCGCGCTCGTCGGGTTCATCTTCGCCGCGCCCGGCGCGGTCTACCACCGCGGCGTGCTCACGGAGCGCGAACACGGTCTCATCGCCCTCGCCGGGCCGGTGACGAACCTCTTGCTCCTCGTCGCCTTCGCGCCCGTACTCGTCGTCGGCGTCGCCGCCGGTTCCGACGTGGTCCAACTCGTCGGCGCGCGCGGGCTCATCATCAACGCCTTCCTCGCGGCGTTCAACATGCTCCCGTTCGGCTCGCTCGACGGAAAGACGGTCCAGTCGTGGAGCACGCCGGTGTTCGCCGGCGTGCTCGTCCTGTCGATTCTCCTCACCGTCGGCCTGTTCCTGTTCGTCGGGTTCTGACCCGACGACGGGGGGTTAGGACGACCCCAACCGCTCGATTTCTGGTTCGTTTCGGTCTCGAAGCCGCGAGCGACTGCTCGATTCTCACAGGGACGAACGGAGGCAAAAGGGGCCGCGAAGGCGGGGTCCGGCCGGGTCGTCGAGGTCGGAGTCCGGGGGGAGGAAAGCGGAGGGTCGGTCGGCACGTCGAGGCCGGGTTCGAGCGGCGGGTCGGTCGGGTTGAGGTTGGATTGGGGGCTGCTGTCAGGTTGGGTTGGGTAGCGAGCGGTTCGCGGTCGGGCGGGGGGTGCAGACGTACGCTTCGCGGGGAGAGCGTCGGCGGGGACCGAGACGAATCCGGGTTGGTCGTACGCGTCGGGGGACCGCAGTTACTGCTGGCCGTGGTCGCGCCCGAGGACGAGCGCGACGGCGTGGAGGGCGATGAGCCCGGCGAAGAGAGGGATTTCGCCGGCGCTCAGACCGCCGCTGAGGACGGGCAGGTACGCGAGGGGCAGCGCGACTGCCGACCAGAACGCGACGGTTTCGACGGGGGCGTACGCGAGGCGGCCGACGGTCGATGCGAGGTCGAGCGCGATCGAGTCGTTCGTGGAGGGGATTCCGGACATCGTCACTTCTGCATACGACGGGGACCATAATATAAGGGGTCGAGCGTTACCGTGAATTCGGGTCCTTTTTCGACCGTTCAGGGCCGGGTTACGGAAGACATTCTTCTTTCGTAACGTTTTACGAACCGCTCAGACCGGCCGAGAAAGTTTATACACTCCTTTCGTGCTTTTTCGCAAATGTTGCGAAAGCTATTGATTATTCGATAACATCGGCTCGGAAGCCGACGATTAGGAGGGTCGTAGCGGGGGGCGTCCCGGAGCGCGCGCGGCCGACAGGAGGTGGGTAACCGAACGGGCGACGCCGGTCCATCGTGCCTCCGTCGTCGGCCGGACCGCCGGCGAACGCTCACCTATGCGAGAACGTGTATGATTCGTACCCTGTGATTTTATATTTCGGCCTATCTCGTACACGAACATGACGAACGACGACTCCGACGGGATGACCTACGCCGACGCGGGCGTCGACATCGAGGCGAGCGAGGCCGCGACCGCCGCGCTCGTCGCGCAGGTCGGCGGCGGGTCGGGCGACTACGCCGGCCTGCTCGACATCGGCGACCGTTACCTCGGACTCGCCACCGACGGCGTCGGCACTAAACTGCTCGTCGCCGAGGCGCTCGGCGATTACTCGACGGTCGGCATCGACTGCATCGCCATGAACGCCAACGACCTCGTCGCGGCCGGCGTCCGGCCCGTCGCGTTCGTGGACTACCTCGCGGTCGACGCCCCAGACGAGAGCTTCGCCGAGCAGGTCGGTCAGGGCCTCGCCGCGGGTGCCGAAGAAGCGGACATCGAACTCGTCGGCGGCGAGACGGCGGTCATGCCGGAGGTCATCAACGGCCTCGACCTCGCGGGCACCTGCGCCGGACTGGCGAAGAAAGACGCCATCTTCCCCGGCGAGGCCGAGGAGGGCGACGCGCTCGTCGGATTCCCGTCGTCGGGCATCCACTCGAACGGCCTCACGCTCGCCCGCAAGGCCGCAACGGCCGACGGCGACTACGACGACGCGTGGGACGGCGACGACTACGATACCGTCGGCGAGGCGCTCCTCGAACCGACGCGGCTCTACACCTACCTGCTGGACGACCTGCGCGCGGCCGAGACCAACGCGGCGGCCCACGTCACCGGCGGCGGCTGGACCAACCTCGAACGCATGGGCGAGTTCCGCTACGTCGTCGACGACGCCTTCGACCCCCAGCCGGTGTTCGAGTTCGTCCAGGAACGCGGCGGCGTCTCCGACGAGGAGATGCACACGACGTTCAACATGGGCACCGGCTTCGTCGCCGCCGTCCCCGAGGCGAACGCCGAGGCGCTGGTCGAAGCCACGGACGGTCGCGTCATCGGCCGCGTCGAGGCTGGCGAGGGCGTCTCGATTCGCGGCCTCGACCTCTGAGGCCGGACCGAGCGCCGAATCGAACTGTTCGATTAGAAGCACTATTTTACCGACGTTCGCCATAGTGGAGGTGTGACTTCACCGCCACCGACACCGAGCGGCCTCCCGCTCGTGGGGCACACCGTCGGCTTCGCGGCCGACCCGTTCGGCTTCGTCGCCGACCTCCTCGCGGACCACGGCGTCGAGGACGCGGTCGGACTGGACGTGGTGGGGATGGACGACCTGTACGTCCTCGCACACCCCGACCACTTCGAGCGGGCGTTCGTGACCGACCGCGACTCCATCGTCAAGGGCGGCGAGTTCGAGGCCGCCTTCGGCGACGCCGTCATCGCCGCCGAGGGGGACGAGTGGCGGCGACAGCGCGACGAGCTAGAGCCCTTCTTCCGCTGGGAGCGGGTCGACGACTACGCACCCGTGATGCGCCGGCAGGTCGAGCGCCGCCTGCGGACGTGGCCCGACTCGGGGACGCTGTCGCTCGAATCCGAGATGAAGGCGGTCACCCTGGACATCATCTTTGCCACCATCCTCGGACGGGAACTCGACCTCGACGGCGACGTGCGGATTCGGTCGGCCGCCGACGGTCTCAACGGCCGCTTCGCGCCCGCGTCGTGGGTGTTGCCGTCGTGGGTACCGACGCCGAGCCGACGCCGGTTCGACCGGGCCGACCGCGTCCTCCGCGAGGAGGTCCGCGAACTGGTCGAGACCGCCGACGAGGGGAGCCTCACGCGCCACCTCGCCGACGCGCTCGGAACCGACGCAGACTACCCGGCGACCGTCGAGTCGCTTGAGAACCAGCTCGTGGGCATGATTTTCGCCGGCCACGAGACGACCGCGCTCGCGCTCACCTACGCGCTGTACCTGCTCGCGACCCATCCCGACGCCCGGGGACGAGCCGTCGCCGAAGTCGACCGCGTCGTCGGCGACGGCCCCGTGACCGCCGACGCGACCGGGGAGCTCCCGGTGCTCGAACGCGTCATCAAGGAGACGCTCAGGCTCTATCCGCCGGTCCACACGCTCCCGCGGGAGACCGCGAAACCGTTTCCGACCGGCGACCGGGTCATCCCGGCGGGCACGGACATCCACCTCTCTGTCATCCGCATCCACCGCGACGAGCGGTGGTACGATGCCCCCCTCGCGTTCCGGCCCGGACGATGGGACGGCGACACCGACCGCCCCGCCTACGCCTACCTCCCCTTCGGGGCCGGGCCGCGGAGCTGTCTCGGCCGGGCGTTCGCGCTCACGGAGGCGAAAATCGTGCTCGCGACCGTGCTCCGCGACTTCGACCTCGACTGGGCCGGCGACGGAGAGTTAGCAATCACGCCCGAGATGACGACCCAGCCGAAGGGCGAGACGCCCCTCGTCGTCCGGCGGCGCTGACTCCGAGCGGCGTCGTCGGGGAACCGCCGTCGTTTCGGGGTCGGCTCAGATGTGGGCCGCGATGTCGGCCTCGGTGATGATGCCGACCGTCTCGCCGCTCTCGACGACGATGATTGCCGAGTTGTGGTCGAGGTAGACGCCGATTTCGTCCAGCGTCGTCTCGGGTTCGACCGTCGTGACGCCCTCTGACATGACCTCGTTGACCGGACGGTCGGTGACGTCGTCCTCCTGAACGTGACGGATGTCGGCGTTCGAGATGATGCCCAGCGGGCGGCCGTTCTCGATGACGGGCAACTGCGAGAAGCCGGCGTCGAGCATGATGTCGCGCGCCTCGCGGACGGAGTTGTCGGGGGCGACGCTCCGGACGGTCGTGTTCATGATGTCCTCCGCGCGCACGATGCGCCCTTCGGCCTCGTCCAGCGCCTCGACGATGCGCCGGAGCGTCGAGAGCCGCGGGTCGACGTCGCCGCCCTCGATGCGGGCGATGAGCGGCTGGGAGACCCCGGCCATGTCGGCGAGTTTGCTCTGCGTCAGTTCGAGGGAGTTCCGCCGTTCCCTGAGGTCTTGGGGCGTGGGAAGTTCCATGACGGGGGAATAACCCGTAGTTATGAAAAAGTGTTCCGGTCGCTCGCCTCGGGCGGTCGCCCCGAGTTCGGTGGTCGGCGGCGCGGTCCGATGCGGCCGGACGCGGCGGCGCGGTCCGATGCGGCCGGACGCGGCGGCGCGGTTACTGGTCTTCGTCGGAGTCGAACTCGCGGATGTCGATGACGTCGAGGGGGACGTCGCGGAGCGCGCCGCCGACCTCGCTTTTCGCGATGCGGGAGGCGTGCTTCTCGCCGTCCGCGTTGAAAATCTTGATTTCGAGGAGCAGGCCGACGAGCGCGGTGTTGGCCGCGATGAACGCGGAGTCGAACGGTTCGCCACAGGCGGGACAGGGCGTCGCGCCGACTTCGACCTCGACGTACTCCTTGTCCTTCTGGTTGAGTCGCTTGCCGGCCTCGCTGACCGCGACGCCGATGGCGTCGTCGATGTCCTCTACGTCCCGGACCAACCAGGCCGCCTCCATCGCGACGAGATAGTTGCTCATACACACGTTACGCGCCGGTGGGGTTTCGTGTCTTGTGGTTCGGGCGTCGGGGCGCGTGGGATTCACACGCCCGGCGCGCGAGCGGGCGTCCCGTCCGAACCCGCGACGCTCACGTCGTTCGACCGGAGCGCGCACGACTCGCGCATGCCACTGCGATTATCGCTATAACTTATGGAGAAGCGCTCCGCGGGTCACGCGCGACTCACGCCGAATGGTCGGTCTAGTTGGATTAGAGACAACTGCGCTTTAATCGGCAGACAGCGCCGGGGTGACGTGCGCCCGGCTGAGAGAAGACTTATATACCGGCACCGCCCGAGCCACGACTGAGGACACGGTGATGATTCCCCGCCTAACGAAGTACGTCCTGTTTGCCGCCTACCAGCTATCGGTCGCGATGGGTATCGCGCTCCTCCCCATCGCGCTCGCCGCTCGCCGGATGGGTGTGACCCTCCCGATTCGCCGGCTCGTGGAGACGACCGGAACCGCCTACGAACGCGCCGCGGGTCGCTAAGCCGACTCACGCGACCGCTTCCTCCCGACGACACTCGCCGCGAGCGACCGCGCCGCGCGGCCGCCGCCGACGCGCGGACGATGTTTGGCACCGGCAACGGCGAGGCGAAGGGTTGCATTTATCAGCGCCGAAGTGCAATCGCTGACAATGCGTACCCCGACTCACGACGAGTTCTCCGGCCGTCTCGACTCGCTGAACGGCGACCGCTCGAACGTGTTCGGCCCCGAACTCGGCGAGTTCTCGAACGCCGAGCGTCGCGCCGACTCGCTCGGTGACAAAGAGACGAAGACCGGAACGACCACCGTCGGCATCAAGACCGAAGAGGGCGTCGTCCTCGCGACCGACATGCGCGCCAGCATGGGCTACATGGTCTCCTCGAAGGACGTCCAGAAGGTCGAAGAGATTCACCCGACGGGCGCGCTGACCATCGCCGGCTCCGTGTCGGCCGCCCAGTCGCTCATCAGCTCCCTCCGCGCGGAGGTCCGCCTCTACGAGGCCCGCCGCGGCGAGGACATGAGCATGCAGGCGCTGTCGACGCTCGTCGGCAACTTCCTCCGCTCGGGCGGGTTCTACGTCGTCCAGCCCATCCTCGGCGGCGTCGACGAGACCGGCCCCCACATCTACAGCATCGACCCCGCCGGCTCCATCCTCGAAGAGGAGTACACCGTCACCGGCTCCGGCAGCCAGTACGCCCTCGGTGTGCTCGAACAGGAGTTCGAAGACGGCCTCAGCATCGACGAGGCGAAGCAGGTCGCCACGAAGGCCATCCGCTCCGCGGTCGAGCGCGACCTCGCGTCGGGTAACGGCATCAACATCGCCGTCGTCACCGAGGACGGCGTCGACATCCAGCGCCACCAGAACTTCGAAGGCCTCGAATAAGTCGCCCGCAGTCGGCGGTTTCTCTCCGTTTTCGCGACTTGCGACCGGCGGGGCTCCCGCGGTTCCCGCTCGCTCGTCACTCAGTCGTCGCCCGGAAGCGGCCGCACGAGCCCGTACCACGCCCGGTAGACGACCACGCCGAGGACGCGCCCGAGTCCGAGGCTGTACCGGAACGACTCGGTTCGGGGGAGCAGTCGGCGCTCGACCACGATACTGAGGAGGCTGACGGCCATCCCGCGACGCCGATTCGTGCGAACTTTCCAGCTATCGCGGTCGTAGGCCCACACCTGCCCGGCACCCCACGCCCCGCCGACGGCGAGTCCGCCCGGCGACAGCGGCGTCGGTTCGTGCGACTCGTCGTCGCTGGAGCGGAGCAGACGGCGCATCGACACCATCCAGAGCGCGGTGAGAAGCGCGATACCGAACTCGGCGACGGCTTTCGTCCGACGGGAGACCATACGCGGCGTTCGAGCGGCACGATAATAGTTATTTCTCCGACAAGAGTGCGCGGAGCGCGTGAGAGCCAGCGACCGACGAGAACGGCCGCCGCGTCGTCGCCGACGTGGGGCGGACGCAGACGCGGACGCCCGCGCCGGCTCAGAACCAGTCGGCGAACGCGCCTTCGAGCAGCGAGTCGGACTGTCGCTCGACGTACTCGCGTTGCATCTCGCGGAGCGCCGTCTCGAAGTCACCGCCGTCGTCGAGGGCGTCGCGGACGCGGGCGCACTTCCAGTCGGCCGGCGTGACGCCCGTCTCGACGCGCTTGCGGAGGGGTTCGAGGTAGTAGTTGGCCTCCTCCTCGGAACAGCCCGCCAGCCGAAGCCCGTCGCGGGCGTGGACGAGCAGGTCCTCGTAGAGGTCCGCGCCGGTCGCATCGTCGCCGTCGACGTCTATCCAGCGCAGGTCGCCGTGGGGACCCTCGCGCATCGCGGTGTAGAAGTTCTCCTCAGCGGTCTCCCAGTCGAGGTCGATGACGGGGTGGTCGAGTCGGGGGAGCCGCTCCATGAGGCCCGCGAAGGCGGCCTGAAACGCGACCGAGTCGCGGACGGTCGGCTGGCCCGCGATGGGCCGGAACTCGATGCGGGCGTTGGCCGACGACCGGGACGCGCCGTCGAACACCGGGCGGACCCACCGCCAGTAGGTGCCGTGTTTCCGGCGGAGCGTTGCGAAGTCGTCGTCGAAGCGGTCGCCGCGCTCGACCGACATGGGGACCATCGTGGAGTCCTCGACGACGCGGTCGACGGCGTCTTCGACGGTGTCGAGGTCGCCGGGGAAGGAGACCTTCTCGTGATCGCCGGAGTTGAGCACCGACTCGAACACCGCGATTCGGTTTTCGTCCCAGCTGTCGGCGAGAATCTCCTCGCCCGTCACGTCCTCGTCGTAGAGGTCGGCCGGGAAGAACGGCGAGTTGACGCCGAGCGCGAGGAGCGGGCCGGCGACCCGCAGCGCGTAGTTGAAGTGGTACGGCAGGTCGTCGGCGTGCGGGACCTGATAGTGCGGCTGGATGGACGTGATGAGCGCCTCGGGCATCACGGTGTCCGCTTCGAGCGAGACGTGCGGCGCGTCGAGCGTGAACGACGGCGGGGCGGTCGGCCCGTTCGCCATCGCGTGGTATCGCACGGAGTTGCTCATGTTCGTCGCGAGGCGGACGCCCCCGTCGGTGACGGAGTCGGTCAGGTACTCGCGGGCGCTCTCGCCGGCCGGCGGGATGCTCCACATCCCGTCGGAGACGAGGCGCATCCCCTCCGCGGCGGCGCAGTCGAGCGCGGCGTCGAGTCGGGCGCGGACCTCGGACTCCTGCGCGCGGAGGCCGTGGGGGTTCAGCGGCTGGGGGCTCGTGGTCATCTCGGCGTTGTGGAGCCCCAGTTCCTTCTCGAATCCCATGAGGCCGAGCAGCCGGCGCGGGACCCGCATGAGCGCGTGTACGTCGTCTTCGCTCGCGGACCAGCGACCGTCGGAGACGGCGTAGAACTCGTACTCCAAGCCGACGATGGACTGGTGGTTGTCGAAGGTCCCCTCGCGCAGTTCGCGCTTGAGCACCTCGGCGTCGGCTCTCGCTTGCGCTTCGAACTCGGCCGCGTCGACCGCGAGCACGTCTTCGACGCGCTCTGCGAGGTCGTCGCTCATACCCGGCGTTCCGACGGCGAAGGCCTTCAACTTCCCGGCACTCCGGCCGTTCGACAGCGAATCACATCCCCGACGGCTGTCGAGACGCTTTTGCCCCGCGCGGCGATACCCACGGACGATGCAGTTCGCCGAGTTCGCCGCCCGCGCCGCCGAGATAGAAGCCGAGCCAGCGGACCTCGCGGTCGTCTCGCTCCTCTCAGACCTCTTTTCTGACGCCGGCGACGACCTCGACACGGTCGCTCGGTTCGTCCAGGGCCGGGTCTTCCCGGCGTGGGACTCGACCACGCTCGACATCGGCCCGCGGCTCTGTCACGAGGCCATCGCCCGCGCCGCCGGCCCGAACGTCTCGGCCGACGACGTGGAAGACCGCCTCGCCGACCGCGGCGAAATCGGCGCGGTCGCCGCGAGCTACGACTTCGGCGGCCAGCGCGGCCTCGCCGCCTTCGGCTCTGGCGGACAGGACGGCCTGACCGTCGCCGAAGTCGATTCCGAACTCCGGGCGCTCGCGGCCGCCTCCGGTTCGGGGAGCGAGGAGACGAAGCTCAAGACGCTCTACGGCCTGTTCAACCGGACCGACCCCGACGAGGCGCGCTTCCTCGCGCGACTCGTCCTCTCGGAGATGCGCATCGGCGTCGGGGAGGGGACCGTCCGCGACGCCGTCGCCGAGGCGTTCTTGGTCGACCCCGCGGACGCCGCCGCCATCCGCGACGACGACGCCGACTCCGAGACTGAAGCCGCCGCCCGCGACCGCCGGAACGACGCCATCGCCGCCGTCGCCCGCGCCCTGCAGGTGTCGAACGACTACGGCATGGTCGCAGAACTCGCCCGCGACGAGGGCGAGGCCGGTCTCGACGGGGTCCGCCTCGAAGTCGGCCGCCCCGTGCAGGCGATGCTGGCGCAGGCCGGCACCGCCGCCGACGCGCTCGACGAGTGGGACACCGCCGCGGTCGAGACCAAGTTCGACGGCGCGCGCGTGCAGGTCCACCGCGACGCCGACGGCGAGGTCTCGCTGTTCTCGCGCAACATGGAGGACGTGACCGACGCGCTCCCCGAGGTGGTCGAGTTCGTCGCGGACGCGGTCGACGAACCCGTCATCCTCGACGGCGAGGTCGTGGCGATGGACGACGACGGCGAACCCCTCCCGTTTCAGGAGATTCTCCGGCGCTTCCGTCGCAAGCACGACGTGGGGCGGATGCGCGAGGAGGTCCGCGTCGAACTCCGGGCGTTCGACTGCCTGCACGCCGGCGGCGACGACCTCCTCACCGACCCGCTTTCCGCCCGCCACGATCGACTGACCGCGGTCCTCGGCGGCGACTCGGCGGCCGTCTCGGACCTCCTCCTCTCGGACGATCCGGACGAAATCGCCGCCTACGAGGCCGACGCCCTCGACGCCGGCCACGAAGGCATCATGCTGAAGAACCCCGACGCGCCGTACTCGCCGGGCGACCGCGGGAAGAACTGGTTGAAGCGCAAGCCCGACGTGGAGACGCTGGACCTCGTCGTCACCGGCGCGGAGTGGGGCGAGGGCCGCCGCGCGGAGTTCCTCGGGACGTTCCTGCTTTCGGCCCGCGTCGAAGCCGACTCGGGCGACGACGCCTTCGAGACCATCGGCAAGGTCGCCACGGGCATCACCGACGAGGAGTTGGCCGAGTTGACCGACCTCCTCGAACCCGAAATCGAACGCGAGGCGGGAAAGGAGGTCGACATCCGCCCGTCGGTCGTCTTCGAGGTCGGCTACGAGGAGATTCAGGCGTCGCCGACGTACTCCTCGGGCTACGCGCTTCGGTTCCCGCGGTTCGTCACCGTCCGCGAGGACAAGACCGCCGAGACGGCCGACTCGCTGGACCGCGTGGAGCGACTGGCCGACTCGCAGTGAGCGACGCTCGCCCCGGGTCGCGCCCAAAGGGATTTACTGTCCCAACAGACACGTTTTCAGACGGTTCCTACCATGAATCTCGACGCCCTCTGGAGACCGACCCTCCTGTATACGGGTCTCCTCGGACTGCTCACGGTCGGCGCGGTGTATCTCGCGACGCACTCGGGGATGTACATGCTGGCGTTGCTGGGGGCCGGCGTGCTGCTCGTCGTACTCGGCGGCGGGGCCGTGGGTCAGATGGGCCCCAGCAACGTCGAACACGCGGGCGAGAAAGGCGGGACGAACCGGGTCGTCTCGAACGCGGGGCTGTGGTCCCCCGTCGAGACGGACACCTCGCTCCGACTCGCCCTCCTGTTCTACGGGGCCGGCGTGTTCCTGTGGAGCCTCGTCGTGTTCGGCGTCCTGCGGGACACCCTCGTCTGAGTCGGACCCCCGCCGCGCACCCGCCACGTCACTCGTCCTCGCCCGAACCGGCCGATTCGCCCCGAGAGCCGCGCTTTTTACCCCTCGGTTCGAGGTGTCGCGTATGACCATCAAACACGACGGCCTCGACGTGTCGTGGCTCGGCTACGCGACCGTCAGAATCGAGTCGCCCGACGGCTTCGTCGTCTACTTCGACCCCGGCCGCTACGGCGTCCTCGACGACTACTACGCCCGCGACGGCGACCTGATTTTGGTCACGCACAACCACCACTACGACTCCGACGCCATCGAGCAGGTCGCCGACGCCGACGCGACCGTCGTCGCCTTCGAGGGCGTCGACGCCGCGACCATCGACCGCGACGTGGTGCCGGTCGAAGACCTCCCCTACGAGACGGTCCGCGTCGGCGAGGAGGACCACCTCACCGTCGGCGAGGTCGACGTGTGGTCGCTCCCGGCGTTCAACGACCCCGACGGCCCGCACCTCCGCGACGGCGACGTGGTCCACCCCCGCGGGTTCGGCTGTGGCTTCCACATCTCAATCGCCGACCGAACCGTCTTCTGGCCCGGCGACTCCGACGTGCTGGCGGGCCACGAACACCTCGAAGTGTCGCTGTTCCTCGCCAACATCGGCGGGTCGGTCGTGATGGACCGCCGCGAGGCCGCCGACCTCGCTGAGACGCTCGACCCCGACCTCGTGCTCCCGATTCACTACGACACCATCCCGCTTCTCGAAACCGACCCGGACGCCTTCGTCGTGGACGTGGCGAACCGCGGCATCCCGGTCGTCCTCGACGACCCCGACCAAGTCTGAGGGGGCGACCGCGGGACGGACAGCCGAACAGCCGGACGGGCTAGCGAATGGACAGAACGATTTTGCCGCGCCGGGCCGTCGGTTCGGGTATGGACCTCGACTACGGCATGCTCGGCGGCCGGCGGCCCTACTACCGCTTCGGCGACGCCGACGCCGACCCGCTCGTGGTGCTTCCCGGCCTCTCCGACGCCTTCCAGCGCATCGACCCGAACCGCGGAACTGCGGCGGCGCTCGCCGGTCTGTTCCGCGAGTTCGACGACCGCGACGTGTGGGTGGTCGGCCGGCCGCGACACCTCCCGGTCGGGTCGACCACGCGCGACATGGCCGCGGGCTACGCGGGCGTCATCGACGAACAGGACCTGTGGCCGGCGGACGTTATCGGCGTCTCGATGGGCGGTCTCGTCGCCCAGTACCTCGCCGCCGACTACGGCGACTACGTGGACTCGCTGGCGGTCGTCTCCGCCGGGACGCGACTCGGCGGCCACGGCGAGAACGTCGTGACGCGCTGGCGCTCGCTGGCGGGCAAGGGCCGCTGGGCCGAGGTCGTCGCCGACGCGGAACGGGAGTCCGCGACCGGCCTCGAAGCGACGGTCGCCCCGGCGCTCATCGAGGCGGCCGGCCGGGTCGTCGACCTCCGACCCGCCGTCCCCGCCGACGCCGTCGTCTCCTGTACGGCCTGTCTCGAACACGACTCTCGGGAGGTTCTCGGCGTCGTCGACGCGCCGACGCTCGTCGCCGCCGGGAGGTCCGACCGACTGTTCCCCGAACCGCGGGTTCGGGAACTCAAAGACGGCGTCGCGGACGCGACGCTCGCGCTGTTCTCCGGGGCGGGTCACAACCTCACGACCAGCGAGCCGCGAACGCTGAACGGCGTCGTCAGGCGCTACTTCGACGGGTTCCGCGGGAACGGGCTGTACCCGTAACTGCCCTCCGGAAGCTGACACCCCTGAAACACTCTCGGGGCAACAGGCTCATACAGCGGGCGGCCGTCGGACCGCCATGCGCGACGCCCTCCGGTCGAGCCCGCTTTTCAGCGTCCGTCGGCTCCTCGTCTGTCTCGTCGTCACGCTCGTCGTCGTGACGACCGACGCGCTGTTTTTTCACATCGAACCGACCCGAACCGCCGCGGAGTTCGCAACCGAGGTGGCGGTTCACACCCTCGGCTTCTACGGCGGCTACACGCTCGTTGCACTGTTCAATCGGTCCGGAGCAGGGCGGTAGAAAAGCGGTGACCGGGAGTGACCGGGGTTAGATGATGCCCATCTCGTCGAGGCGCGTCGGCAGGTACTCGTCGGTCACGAAGTCGAGACCGCGGGAGGCCAGCGCCTGCTGTTCGGCCTTCTTGCCGATGTCGAGTTGGAGCTCTATCTGTTCGGTCCAGTAGTCGCTCATGAACCGCGGGTCCTCCAGCTCGGACTGGAGCGCGTTAATGTCGGAATCTGCGAGCGGGTCGGTCGGGAGGTCGTAGTCCACGATGTCCTGCGGCTGGATGCCGACGAACTTCGCCTCGGGCGTGGCGAGATACTCCGAGAGGTGCGCGGACTTGATAGAGCCGTAGGCGACGGAGCCGAAGATGCGGTAGGACCACGGGTCGCCGTCTGTGAACACCACGACCGGCAGGTCGAGTTCGTCGTGCAGGCGCTTGGTGATGCGCCGGGTGGCGCGCGCCGGCTGGCCGCCGAGGTGGACGACGAGCGCGTTGTAGTCGTCGTCGAAGCCGTTCTCGACGAGTCGGTCGCGCATCCCACCGGTCTCGACGCACATGACGAACTCGACGTCGTGTTCGAGGAACTCGATGGTGTCGGGGTTGTTCGGAATCTGGTAGCCGCCCTGTCCCACGTCCAACTGGCAGTGAATCTCGCGGTCGCCGCGGTTCGTCTGCTCGCGGATTTTGAGGGGGCCCATGAGCTTCGCGCCGGACTCCTCCGGGCGCATGTGGAAGTCCTCGCGCTTGACCTCGCTGACGATTTCCAAGTCCTCGATGAGCTTGTTGGACTCGTCTTGGTCGGAGAAGTGCGCCTCCTCGTTGTCCCACGACTCGGAGATGTAGTACAGCTCACGCAGGGTAGAGGAGCGGTCCTCGTCCAACTGCCGCGCGAGGAACTCGATGGTGTAGGCGGCCTTCAGGAGCTTTCGCGCACCCCGGACGCTGTTCGCAGAGCGCTTCGAGGTCCGGTCGCCGTACACCCAGACGTTGGCGTCCTCGTCGTACTCGATGTTGCTTTTCGTCCGCGTCGGGAGCGTCATGTGCGGAATCTCCCCCGCGTCGAACTGGTCGTAGAACTCCGCCGCGAGGTCGATGAGACGCTCGCGGGTGCGTTCCTCGGATGTCTTCCGTTCGGATGCCATTATACGTTCACCGTGAGTTTCTCCGTCTCGACGCCGTCGACGTTGATGTCGAACGACGCGTCCTGTGCGACCGAGTACGTGAGCGTCGCCGTCTCACCGGACGACACCTCGGGGTTCCACTTGACGAACCACTCCCCGTCGAGGTCGACGACCGTCGCCTCGCCGTCGAGGCCGGCCGGCTCCGCCGAGACGATGTCCGTGATGTCCGGCGACTCGTTCGTGTTGGAGTAGTTTTTCACCGTGAGCGTCACCTCGCCGTCGTCGACGGCCCGCTCGACGGTCAGGTTGTTCATGATGCGGCCGAGCGCGCCGTCGATGTTGGGCTCCGGTCGGCCGGTGACCTCAGAGAGCTTCGTCGCCATCTGCGGGAGGATGCGGCCGAGGACGTCCTGTTTCTCGCGGCGCTTCTGGAGCGACCGCCGCTTCGAGAGGTAGGACTTGAGGTCTCGGGCCGCCTCGCGGATGGCGAGTTCGACCTCGTCTTGAATCGCCGGCACGTCCGCGAGCGCGTCCTTCGACTCGCTCGTAAAGGGGACGTTCGTGGAGGCGACGTGGACCATGAGGACCGCGGGACCGCTCGGCATGCCGGTACCGCCGGGTTGGTCGAGGCCGTAGTTCCGCCAGCCGATGTCCTTGACGACGTGGGTGATGGTACACGCCCCCTGCTGGTAGACGAGGGGCACGCGGTTGGCGAAGCGGAGCAGGTCGATTTTCCCCTCGGACTTCAGTTCACCGCCGTAGGCGATGCCGGCCTCGACGATGAACGGGTCGCCGCCGTGGACCTCGGCGTCGCGGGTCGCCGCGGCGTAGAAGTCGGCGTCGAACTCCTTTTTCAGGCCGGCCTCGACGAGGTCGGCGGAGATGGGCGACAGACAGTCCGTCGGCGGTGCGAGGATGTCCGTCTGGCGCATCGCGTCGAGCAGGTCGCGGGCCACGTCGCGGTCGTCCGAGACTTCCCGGACCTTCGGCACCTCGTCTGCGACGGTGCGCATCCGCGACCAGATGGCGTCGCCGATGTTCTCTTGGGCCGTCTCGCCGTAGGTCTCGTCCTCGCGTTCTTTGGTCCGCTCGGCCGCCCACGAGACGAACTCGGCCACGTCGTCGCGGGTGGCGCGGTCCGCCGGGCCGGTCGTCTCGGCGAACTGCGTGGCGATGGAGCGCGCCATCGACAGCTTGCCGGCGTCGTCTTTCTGCGTGGTCGTCACGTCGTCGACGATGGCGTACACGTCGCCCTCGCGGTCGTCGGTGAGGACGGGCCACAGCGCCTCGACGACGTTCTCGCGGACCGTCTCGCCGAACGAGGTGTCGGTGTCCTCGCCGACCGATTCGGCGACGTTTTCGACGATAGTGACGAGTTCTCCGTGGGCGATGCGGTCCTTGCCGACGACGATGCCGACCAGTTCGTCCGCGAACGCCGCGGTCGCCTCCCTGCCCTTGTTGGCGACGGCGTCCTCGACGACGGCGACGAGGTCGTTCGTCTCGGACGCGTCGGGCGTCCGCCACGTCATCTCGCGGCCGAAGTGCCGGTCGCGGAAGGCGTCGTGAACCTTGTCGGAGGTCTTCGCGCCGACGCGGGTGAACTCCTCTTGGAGGAAGCCGGAGACGGAGTACGATTCAGTGGCCGAGAGCATCTTCAGGAGCGTCCCGAGTTCGACGCCGTGAGGGTGGGGACGAATCTCCTTCGTCTGCTTCGGAAGCTGGTCGGTCGCCCGCTCGAACTTCATCGGCTCGTCGAGGCCGGGTTCCCGGAGTTCGAGTCGGGCGTGGGGATTGACGACCGCCGTGTGGAGGATGTAGTCGTGGAGCTGCTGGCGGGCGCGCATGTTGGCTTCCATCTCCAACTCGATGCGCGTGCCGTGGGGGCGGTCCCACGAGGTCGTCTTCTCGGTGCGAATCTCGGGTTCGTTCTGGTCCGTGTTGATGACGAGTTCGAAGTACTCGGCGTCCTCCGAGCCCTGCGTCCGGCTCGTCACCTTGGCGGGCTTGCCGCTCGTCAACTGCGAGTAGAGGACCGCCGCGGAGATACCGATACCCTGCTGGCCGCGGGACTGTTCGCGCGCGTGGAAGCGAGAGCCGTAGAGGAGCTTCCCGAACACTTTGGGCACCTGCTCTTTCGTGATGCCCGGCCCGTTGTCCTCGATGACGAGGCGGTAGTAGTCGCCCGCCTCGGCTATCTCCACGTAGATGTCGGGCTGGATGCCCGCCTCCTCCGTGGCGTCGAGCGCGTTGTCCACCGCTTCCTTGACGGCGGTGACCAACCCGCGGGCTCCGCTGTCGAAGCCCAACATGTGCTTGTTCTTCTCGAAGAACTCGGCGATGGAGATCTCCCGCTGGCCCTTCGCCAGCTCCTCTGCGATCCCCGGCTCGTCACCGAGTGTCGACTGGAACGAGGTCATTTCCTGATGCGCATCTACCCAGTCCCGCGTTAAGTACTCACCGGCAACGGAGTGAAAGTGAACACGGGACGTTGACGCGCTTCGAGGGGCGTTCGCGCCGGAACGACGAATCGTGTTACACAGAGTCACTCACGAAACACGGGTCAGCCGGTCGAAATCGCCGGACGCGGAAACCGCTACGCGGGACTCCAGTAAGTAGTACGCGCCCGCGCGTGCGAGGCTTTAAGGGACGGGCTATCCTAGGCCAGTTCAGATGTCTCAGGATAACGAGTACGGGGCCGGACAGATTCAGGTCCTCGAAGGGCTCGAAGCCGTTCGAAAGCGTCCGGCGATGTACATCGGGTCCACCGATTCTCGCGGGCTCCACCACCTCGTCTACGAAGTCGTCGACAACTCCATCGACGAGGCGCTTGCGGGGCACTGCGACGCCATCGAAGTCGCCCTCCACGAGGACGGCTCCGTCAGCGTCACCGACAACGGCCGCGGGATTCCGGTAGATACGCACGAACAGTACGAGCGACCCGCGCTGGAGGTCATCATGACCGTCCTCCACGCCGGCGGGAAGTTCGACAACAAGTCCTATCAGGTCTCCGGCGGCCTCCACGGCGTCGGCGTCTCCGTCGTCAACGCGCTGTCGAGCGAGCTCGAAGTCGAGGTCAAACGCGACGGCGCGGTGTGGACACACCGCTTCGAGTTCGGCGAGCCGCAGGTCGACGAGTTCGAGCGCGTCCGCGACCTCGAACCCGACGAGGACACCGGGACGACCATCCGATTTTGGCCGGACGACGGTATCTTCGAGACGACCGAGTTCGACTTCAAGACGCTCGAAAACCGCCTGCGCGAACTCGCCTTCCTCAACTCCGGCGTCGAGATTTCCCTCGCCGACGAGCGGACCGACGAGTCGAGTTCGTTCCTCTTCGAGGGCGGCATCCGCGAGTTCGTCGAGTACCTCAACGAGACCAAGACGTCCCTCCACGACGACGTCATCTACTACGACGACGAGTCGGAGGGCATCGAGGTCGAAATCGCCATGCAGGCGACCGACGAGCTACAGGGGTCGGTTCACGCCTTCGCCAACAACATCAACACGCGCGAGGGCGGCACGCATCTGACCGGGTTCAAGACCGCGCTCACCCGCGTCGTCAACGACTACGCGAACAGCCACGACATGCTGGCCGACCTCGACGGCGACAACCTCCGCGGTGAGGACGTCCGAGAGGGTCTCACCGCCGTCATCTCCATCAAGCACCCCGATCCGCAGTTCGAGGGCCAGACGAAGACGAAGCTCGGGAACTCCGAGGTCCGCGGCATCGTCGAGAGCGTCACCCACGAACAGCTCGGAACCTACTTCGAGGAGAACCCGGACACGGCGACGGCCATCATCTCGAAGGCCGTCGAGGCCGCCCGCGCCCGCAAGGCCGCCAAGCAGGCCGAGGAGCTCACCCGCCGCAAGTCCGCGCTCGAATCCACCTCGCTTCCGGGGAAGCTCGCGGACTGTCAGAGCCGCGACCCCTCGAAGTCCGAACTGTTCATCGTGGAGGGCGACTCCGCGGGCGGCTCGGCCAAGCAGGGCCGCGACCGCAAGTTCCAGGCGATTTTGCCCCTCCGCGGGAAGATTCTGAACGTCGAGAAACACCGTCTCGACCGCATCTTGGAGAACAACGAGGTCCGCGCGCTCATCACCGCCATCGGCGCGGGCGTCGGCGACGAGTTCGACATCGAGAAGGTGCGCTACCAGCGCCTCATCCTGATGACCGACGCCGACGTCGACGGCGCGCACATCCGGACGCTCCTGTTGACGCTCCTGTACCGGCACATGCGACCGCTCATCGAGGCCGGCTACGTGTACGCGGCCCAACCGCCGCTGTACCGCGTCCGCTACCGCGGCAACACCTACGACGCGATGGACGAGGCGGAGCGAGACCGCATCATCGAAGAAGAGTGCAACGGCAACCCCACGCAGGTCCAGCGGTTCAAGGGACTCGGCGAGATGAACCCCGACCAGCTGTGGGACACGACGATGAACCCCGAAAACCGCGTCCTCAAGCGCATCACCGTCGAGGACGCCGCCGCCGCCGACCGGATGTTCAACATCCTGATGGGCGACGCCGTCGGACCGCGAAAGCAGTTCATCAAGGACCACGCGAACGACGCCGAGTGGGTGGACATCTAACATGAGTTCTGACACACCGGATTCTTTCGAACCGGGCGCGGGTATCGCGGCCGAGGTCAAGAACGCGCGCATCGAAGACGAGATGGAGCAGTCGTACATCGACTACGCGATGTCGGTCATCGCGGGTCGGGCGCTCCCCGACGTTCGCGACGGCCTGAAGCCGGTCCACCGGCGCATCCTCTATGCGATGCACCAGGCCGGCGTGACCTCCAACTCGTCGCACCGCAAGTCCTCGTCCATCGTGGGCGAGACGATGGGTGACTACCACCCCCACGGCGACTCCGCCATCTACGACACCCTCGCGCGCATGGCGCAGGACTTCTCCATGCGCTACCCGCTCGTCGACGGGCAGGGTAACTTCGGCTCCGTCGACGGCGACCCGCCGGCCGCGATGCGGTACACGGAGGCGCGGATGGCCCCCATCGCCGAGGAACTCCTCGACGACATCGACAAGGACACCGTCGACTTCCAGTCGAACTACGACGACCGCAAACAGGAGCCGACGGTGCTCCCGTCGTCGTTCCCGAACCTGCTGGTCAACGGGTCGTCCGGCATCGCGGTCGGGATGTCCACGAACATCCCGCCGCACAATCTCGGCGAGGTCATCGACGCCACCGTCGAACTCATCGAGAACCCCGAGGCGACCGTCGCGGACCTGATGGAACACGTCAAGGGCCCCGACTTCCCGACCGGCGCGAACATCGTCGGCCGCAACGCGGTCCACAAGGCGTACAAGACGGGTCGCGGCCGCGTCCGCGTCCGCGCCGACTACGACGTGTCCGAGGAGGAGGGCCGCATCGTCATCAACGAACTCCCGTATCAGGAGAACAAGGCCCGCCTCATCGAGCGCATCGCCGACGACGTGAACGAGGGCAAAATCGAGGGCATCCGCGACATCCGCGACGAGTCCGACCGCGACGGCATCCGCGTCGTCATCGAGCTCAAGCGCGGCGCGATGGCCGAGGTCGTCAAGAACCAGCTTCTCGACAACCACCTCGAATCCACGTTCGGCGTCATCAACCTCGCGCTCGTCGACGGTCAGCCGCAGGTGCTGACGCTCAAGGAGACGCTCGAACACTACCTCGACCACCGCCGCGACGTGGTCCGCCGGCGCTCCGAGTACGAACTCGCCGAGGCCGAAGACCGCGCGCACATCCTCGAAGGCCGCCTGAAGGCCCTCGACAACATCGACGACGTGGTCGAGACCATCCGGAACTCCGAGAGCCGCGACGACGCGAAGGCCGCGCTCCGCGGCGAGGTCACGGTCGAAGTCGACGGCGAACCGCTGCCGGCGTTCGACTTCTCCGAGGACCAGGCCAACCACATCGTCTCGATGCAACTCGGCTCGCTCACCTCGATGGAGGCGGCCGAAATCGAAGACGAGTACGAGGAGGTCCAAGCGACCATCGAGCGCCTCGAAACCATCCTCGGCGACCGGTCTGAACTCGACGCCGTCATCGAGTCCGAACTGCTCGACATCAAAGACGAGTACGCCGACGACCGGCGGACCTCCTTCGTCGCCAACACCGGCGAGGTCACCCGCGCCGACCTCATCCCCGAGGAGGACGTGGTCGTCATCGTCAGCGAGGACGACTACATCAAGCGGATGCCGGTCTCGCGGTTCCGCGCCCAGCACCGCGGCGGTAAGGGCATCATCGGGACGGACCTCAAGGAGGGCGACAACGTCTCGTCGGTGTTCGTCACGAACACCCACGACGACCTGCTGTGTTTCACCAACCACGGACAGGTCTACCAGCTCAAGGCCTACCAGGTGCCCGAGATGTCCCGGACCGCCCGCGGGAAGTCGGCGGTCAATCTCCTTGAGTTCGACGACGGCGAGGAGATTACGGCCGTCGTCAACTGCGACGACCTCGAAGACATCGAGGGCTACCTGACGATGGTGACCCGGAACGGCTACATCAAGCGGACCGGCACCGACCGCTTCCAGAACATCCTCTCGACGGGCATCATCGCCACCAAGCTCGACGAGGGCGACGAACTCGTCGACGTGGAGGTCACCGACGGCGAAAGCGACCTCGTCATCGGTACCGAACGGGGGATGTCCATCCGCTTCGACGAGGACGAGGTGCGCGCGATGGGTCGCTCGGCCCGCGGCGTCCGCGGCATCAAACTCGAAGGCGACGACGTGGTCGCCGGCGTGGCCGCCATCGACGAGGCCCACCACAGTTGGATTCTCACCGTCACCGAGAACGGCTACGGGAAGCGCACGGACCTCGACGCCTACCGCAAGCAGTCCCGAAACGGCAAGGGTCTCATCGACATCAAGACCAACGAGCGAAACGGCCCGGTCTGCGCCATCAACACCGTCGGCGAGGGCGACCACCTCGTCGTCATGTCCGACGAGGGCCAGATTCTCCGGACCCCCGTCGAGGACATCTCGACGGTCGGCCGCAACACGATGGGCGTCATCGTGATGGACCTCGACGACGGCGACGACGTCGCCTCCGTCGACGTGATTCCGGCCGCGATGACGACCGAGGCCGAGGAACTCGACGACGTGGAAGGCGACTCGGAAGCCGACGCGGACGACGAGTAAGTCGGCTCTCCCCGACGACGGATTCCTCTTTTGCGGACCCCACCGGGGAGCCGCGGCTCCGGCCATCGCTCCCCGAAGACATTTACTTCGGCCGAGGGGTCGTCACGGTATGAGAGTGCGACCGCGGTCGAGAATTGTCGGCGTCTCGGCGCTCGCGTTCGTCGTCGTTCTCGGCGGCCTGACCGCGCTTCGGGCGTGGAACCTCGAACCGTCGACGGCCGCGCAGTCGCTCGTCGTCGACGCGGGCGCGGTGCTGGTCGTCGCCGTCGTCGCGGCACACGTCGCCAGAGGCGAGAACGTCGGCACGCGCGCCGGCGAGGGTATCGTGCTCGCCTTCGGGCCGTGTCTCGGGTTCGCGGGCAACCTGTTCGTCCCGGTTTCGACGATGGAGTCGCCGCTGTGGGTCGCGTATCCGCTCGTCGGCGGTGCGATGCTTGCACTCGTGCTCGGCGGTCTCGGAGCGGCCGTCGGTTACGTCGTTCGAATCGCGCGGAAAATCGGGACAGCCACCGGGCGAACCCCGTAGTCGGCTATTTCTCGACGTCCGAGGGTTCTCGCGTCAGGTCGTAGGTGTAGTGTCGCGGCTTGCGGTCCCGAAGCCAGTCGCGGAGCGGTTCGACCCGCGGCCGGTAGGTGAGCGTCGACCCGAGCGCGGTGAGCGGGAGGAACTTCGCCGCCTCGATTTCGTCGTCCGGGTCGCTCGGCGACGGGGTGGGGTCGTCGGCGACGGGCGTCGCGTGGTAGAACCGCTGGAGGTAGATGCGGCGGTCCGGGGCGCGAATCTCGCTCGTGAACGCGAGCGACTGGATTTCGACTTCGACGCCGGTCTCCTCTGCGGCCTCGCGGGCGGCGGTCTCGAAGAAGAACTCCCCGGGCTCTGAGCCGCCTTTCGGCAGTCCCCAGCGGTCCTTCTCGTAGACCGCGAGCACCGAGTTCTCTTGGAGGACGACGACGCCGGCGGCGAGGTCGTGCGGCGCGGGGGCTTCTCTCGGCGTCGACATCAGAGGATGCGCTTGCCGAAGGCGCTTGCGGCGAGTTCGGTCGCGAGCGTCGCGGTCTCGTTGTGCTCGTCGAGGATGGGGTTGACCTCCACGAGTTCGAACGAGCGCATGGCCTCCGAGCGGGCGACGAGTTCCATCGCCGCGTGGGCCTCGCGGTAGGTCACCCCGCCGCGGACGGGCGTCCCGACGCCGGGGGCCTCGCGGGGGTCGAGCCAGTCGAGGTCGAGGCTGACGTGGACGCCGTCGGTGCCGTCGGTCGCCACGTCGAGGGCGTCGTTCGTCACCTCGGTGACGCCGCGCTCGTCGATGTCGGACATCGTGTACACGGTCACGTCGCTGTCGCGAATCGCCTCGGCCTCCGCGCCGTCGACGGAGCGGAGTCCGACGATGGCGACGTTCTCCTCCGTGAGGCCGGCGGCGTTCGCCCACTCGACGCCCGCGAAGTCGCCGACGCCGAGCGCGGCGGCCAGCGGCATGCCGTGGACGTTCCCGGACGGCGAGGTGCTCGGCGTGTTGAAGTCGCCGTGGGCGTCGAACCAGATGACGCCGATGTCGGCGTCGCGGGCGCTCCCGACCAGCGACCCGATGGCGATGGAGTGGTCGCCGCCGAGCGCGAGCGGGGTCGTCCCCTCGGCGAGCGCGGTCGAGACGGCGTCGGCGAGGCTCGTCGTCACCTCTTCGACCTCCTGGACGTGCTTCGCGTTCGCCGCCCCGGCGTCCGCGTCCCGCGTCGCGTGGTGCGGGACCGCGAGGTCGCCGGCGTCCGTCGGCGAGACGCCCGCGGACTCCAGTTCCCCTGCGAGTCCGGCGTATCGAATCGCGGAGGGTCCCATGTCCACCCCGCGTCGATTGGCACCGTAGTCCGTTGGTGCACCCAGAATTCTGACGTTCCGTTCCATAGCTGATGCACTCGTTCGGGGCGTTTAGTGGCATCGGAAAAACACCCTTATCAATAATGCCGTGCGGCGCCCGACGGGTACGCCCACCTCGCTTTTGCACGGCGAGGTCGTACCGAGTCTCATGCGGCACTTACAGATTCGCGTCGAGGCGGGGGAACTCGACGCGGTCGTCGATGCGCTCCGAGGGGAGGACGTCGACCCGGTGACGCTGCCGGTCTACAGGGCCGACGGCGACGAACCCCAGTCGTATCTCGTCGAATTCCCGCTGCCGACGGAGGCGGTCGACAGAATCAGAGAGACGCTCTCCGAGGCGGGCTTCGAGGAGGACCACCTCGTCATCGGCAACATCGAGTCGGCGACGACGCCGCACTACGACCGACTCGTCGAGCGGTACGTCGAGGGCGACGAGGAGGAAGAACGCGTCTCGAACGAGGAGATTCTGACGAAGGCGCACGACCTCAACCCCCAGCCAACGGCGTACTACGCGATGACGGTTCTGAGCGCGCTCGTCGCCACCGCGGGGCTGTTGCTCGACTCGGCCGCGCTCGTCGTCGGGTCGATGGTCATCGCCCCGCAGATCGGCGCGGCGCTCATGGCCAGCGTCGGCGCGGCGCTCGGGGACGACGCGATGTTCACGGGAGGCGTTCGGTCGACGGTTATCGGACTGACCGTGGCCATCGCCGCCGCCGCGGCGTTGGGGTGGGGGCTCAAGACGGCGCAGTTCGTGCCGGCGGCGCTGAACGTGACCACGGTCCAGCAGTTAGCGAGCCGGTCGTCACCGGGGCTGTTGACGCTCGTCGTCGCGCTCTGTGCGGGAGCCGCCGGCGGCGTCGGGTTGGCGACCGAACTCCCGGTCTCCATCGTCGGCGTCGCGGTCGCGGCCGCGACCGTTCCCGCCGCCGCGGCCGTCGGTATCGGCGTCGCGTGGGCGATTCCGGCGGTCGCTATCGGCGCGCTCACCCTCCTCGCGGTCAACGTGGCGAGCATCATCCTCGCCGGGACGCTCGCGCTCTGGTATCTCGGGTATCGACCGAGCTTCTGGAACTCGACGGGGTCGACCAGACGGCGAGTTCGGGCGTTCTTCGGAACCAAAGCGACGTGGGTGGCGCTCGTGTTCCTCGGACTCACCGTCCTCGGACCGGGGTCGCTTCTCGCCTCGCAAATCGCGTTCGAGAACCAGTCGACGGCGGCCGTTCAGACCGTTCTCGACGATTCGGAGTACGACTCGCTGGAACTGCTGTCGCTCAGCGTCGAGTTCGGGACCCCCGGTATCGACGACGGCCCGCGAGAGGTGACGGTCACAGTCCAGCACCCGGTCGGTCGTCAGTACCCGCAGTTGTCGCCGCGAATCGAAGACCGAATACGCGAGGCGACGGGGCAAGACGTCGTCGTGACCGTGGAGTTCGAACAACAGAGTCGGTCGCGGGCGTCGTGACCGACTGAAACAGCGCGGCGGACGGTGGGACGACGAACCGACGAGCTACCCGTCGAGGTACGGTTCGCAGACGCGCCGGACGCCCTCCTCGAAGGAGATCCGGGGCTCCCAGCCGGTCGCCTCGCGAATCTTCGTGCAGTCGGCCTTCGTGTCGTGGACGTACACGTCGAGGGGGTTCTCGATGTACACCGGGTCGACGTCCGTCCCCAACACCTCGTTTATCATCTCGACCATCTCGTTGAACGAGTAGCTCTCGCCGGTGCCGAGGTTGTAGATGCCCTGCAGCCGGTGGTCGGCGGCGAGTTCGATGCCGCGGACGATGTCGTCGACGTGGGTGAAATCGCGGGTCTGGGTGCCGTCGCCGAACAGCTCCGGCGACTGGCCGTTGGCAATCTGGTCGGCGAACTGCGCGACCGTATTCGCAAATTCGCCTTTGTGTTCCTCCGCGCCGCCGAAGCCCTGATACACCGAGAAAAAGCGGAGTCCGGCCGTCCGCACGTCGTAGTGGTGGTGGAAGTACTCCGCGTAACGTTCCCGCGCCAGTTTCGACGCCTCGTAGCCCGTTCGCGCCTCGACGGGCATGTCTTCCGGCGAGGGCTCGGTCCGGGAGCCGTAGATAGAGGAGGTGGAGGCGTAGACGACGGTGTCGCAGCCGTCGTTTCGCGCCTGCTCGACCGTGTTGACGAAGCCTTCGACGTTGACGCGAGCGCCCTTCGTCGGGTTCTCCTCGTGCATCTTGTACGACGACAGCGCCGCCAGATGGAACACCGCGTCCACGCCCTCGGTCGGGAGGTCGTCGTCGAGCACGCTCATATCGTGGAATTCGACCGCGTCGTCGAGGTTGTCGGGCGTCCCGAGGTAGAGGTCGTCGACCGCGACGACCTCGTTGTCGTCGGCGAGGTGGTTCGCGAGATTCGAACCGATGAAGCCGGCACCGCCGGTCACGAGGACTCGTTTCCCGTTCATGCGCTACCGAACTCTCGTGAGCCGTATAGTGCTATCGACAGCATCGAAGGTGAATTAGAGTTCAAAATGAACATTCATGAGTGTGCCGTGGTTCCAAAGTAGACGAACGGCAGATTCGAGGCGTCATCCATCGGATTTAAGGACGTATGTAGCGAACCATTCTCCATGTCATCAATCGAGCTCACGTCGAGTCAGAAAACTATCTTGACTGCCCTCATCAACCTCTATCGGGACTCCGAAGACGCCGTAAAGGGTGAGGACATCGCGACCGAGGTCAACCGAAACCCCGGCACCATCCGGAACCAGATGCAGAGCCTGAAGGCGCTCCAACTGGTCGAGGGCGTCCCCGGCCCGAAGGGCGGCTACAAGCCGACCGCCAACGCCTACGAGGCGCTCGACGTGGACAAGATGGACGAGCCCGCGTTCGTCCCCCTGTTCCACAACGACGAGGAAGTCGAGGGCGTCAACGTCGACGAAATCGACCTCTCCAGCGTCCACCACCCCGAACTGTGCCGCGCCGAGATTCACGTTCAGGGCTCGGTCCGCGAGTTCCACGAGGGCGACAAGATTCGCGTCGGGCCGACGCCCCTCTCGAAGCTCGTCATCGACGGCACGCTCGACGGCAAGGACGACACGAGCAACATCCTCATCCTCCGCATCGACGACATGCAGGCACCCGTCGGCGAACCCCAGCACTAACCACGCACATCTCTTCGTCTTTTTCCGGGCACTCTCCTCGCACTCCGACCGGCTGGTTTGGCGTTCGGGCGAGACAGTCCGTCTGACGCCGGCGAGGCGGTCCGCGCCACCGATTGACCTCGGCAGTGCTCGGAGCGTCTAACGGAGCCGAAGAAACCGAAACTGAGTCGTCGGGCGTCGCGTCGCCCGGTGATCGTTCGAGGCGGCCGAGTTAGAGGTCGTTCCAGGCGGAGAGCGCGCGCTTCGGCGACGTGACGTCCGCAATCCAGTTCGCGGCGATGCCCTTCTTCAGCGTCCGCGCGAGCGGGCCGCCGAAGACGTTGACGGGGAACTCGCCGACGACGGGGAACTTCACGCCGTGGGCGACGGCGTCGTGGCCGATGGAGATGACCGTTCCCTTGTCGGTGAACGTCCAGCGCTTGAGCGGCTTGCCGGCGATGGCGCGGGCGATGTTCTCGCCGGCGACGTCCGCGGCGTCCCAGGCGGCCTGCGCCGTCGGCGGCGCGACGCTGTCGGGACCCTGCTCGACGAGGGCGCAGTCGCCGACCGCGAAGACGCGGTCGTCGCTGGTCTGGAAGTCCTCCTCGGCGAAAAAGCGGTGGGAGCGCTCGTCCTGTTCGAGTTCGACGTCGGACGCCTCGGGCTGGCCGGTGATGCCGCCGGTCCAGACGAGCACGTCGTAGTCGAGTTCCTCGGGGTCCTCGTCCTCGCCGCCGCCGATGAAGACGGTCTCCTCGTCGACCTTCGAGATGAAGTCGCCGGTGAGGATGTCGATGTCGAGGTCTTCGACGCGGCGGCGGAGCGCGCCCTGCAGTTCGGGGTCGTTGCCGGGGAAGATTTCGTCCATCCCCTCGACGAGCTTGATGTCGATGGGCGCGCGGTTGGTGTCGCGGTACTCGGCGACCTCGGCGGCCGTCTGGATGCCGGAGAGGCCCGCACCGCCGATGACGACCTGCGCGGGGTCGTCGCGGGAGGCGTCGGCGGCCGCCTCCTTGATGTCCTGGTGAATCTCGCGGGCGTCGTCAAGGCCCTTGAGCTGGTGGGCGAACTCCTCGAGGCCCTCGATGCCGAAGAAGGCGGTCGAAGAGCCGATGGCGACGAGCAGATAGTCGTAGTCGACGTCGTCGCCGCCTTCGAGTTCGACGACGCGCTCGTCGACGTTCACGTCGGTCGCGCGACCCTTGACGAAGTCGGTCGAGTCGGACTTGATGTCGTCGACGGGGATGGTGATGCTGGACTCGACGCTCGGGTCTCGGATACAGCGGTGGACCTCGTGGAGGACGAGGTGGTAGTCGTGTTCGGCGACCCACGTGAGTTGCGCGTCGTGACCGAGCTCTTCTTCGAGGGTTGTGACCGCGCCGGCCCCGGCGTACCCCGAGCCGAGAACGACGACCTGCGTGCTCATGTCGTCGTCTGTGCAGTCATCCGATAAAGGGGCTTTGAAACCGTCTCTACAGCCGGGGTAATTTTGGCCGCTACGCCCCCAGAGCGTCGAAATCCGGATTCGACGGTTGTCGGATTAGTCGAGACTGAGGCCCGCGTGCCAGCGGTCGACGCCCGCCTCGCGTTTGACTTCGTCCATCTTCGCGAGCAGGTGGACCGCGAGGCTGGCGGTTTCTGCCGCGCGCGACTCGCCTTCGGTGCGGAACTCGCCGGTGACGCGGTTCGCGTACACCGAGCAGACGGCCCCCGCTCGGAGGCCGTAGACGTTGGCGATGGTCAGGAGCGCCGCGGCCTCCATCTCGATGTTCTTCACGTTCGCTTCACGCAGTTCCTCGACCAGCGAGTCCGAGCCGGCGGCGCGGAACCCCTCGAAGCCGGGTCGGCCCTGCCCCGCGTAGAAGGAGTCGGCGCTCATCGTGAGGCCGACGTGGTAGTCGTAGCCGAGGCGTTCGGCGGCCGCGACGAGCGCCGAGACGACCTCGTGGTCGGAAACGGCGGGGTAGTCCTCGCGGACGTACTCCTTGGAGGTTCCCTCCTGTCGGACCGCGCCAGAGGTGATGACGAGGTCGCCCACCTCCATCTCGGGCTGAATCGCGCCGCAGGAGCCGACGCGGATGAAGGTGTCCGCGCCGACGCGGGCGAGCTCCTCCACGGCGATGGCCGCCGAGGGACTCCCGATACCCGTCGAGGTGACCGAAATCGGCGTCCCGTCGTAGCTCCCGGTCGCCGTCCGGTACTCGCGGTGGTAGGCCTTCTCCTCGTGGTCGTCCCACAGCGCCGTCACCTTGTCCACGCGCTCCGGGTTCCCGGGGAGCAACACCGCGTCGGCGAGGTCCGCGGGACCGACTTCGAGGTGGTACTGAACCTCGTCGTTCGGGTCCTCACTGTCGTTCATGAGTGTACTCGCGCGGCGGCGGTGGAAATTCTTGCGTTCTCTGAGGGGCTCCCCGTGGGCGTCGTCGCGTTCTCGGTCGCGTTCTCGGTATCGCGGTCGCGGTCGGCGAGGTCGTCGCGCGTGGGGTCGTCCGCCGTCTCGCCGGTGAGACCGCGCCACACCGGGTCGTCGGCGGGGTCGCCGTCGCGGAACGGCGGCGGGAGGTCGGCTCTCTCGTCGGCCGCCAGCAGGTAGCCGAGTCCCGCGCCGACGTACCAGTCGACCAGCGACGGGGCGAGGCCGGCGTCCACGACGAGGTCGCCGCCGGTGTACCACTCCAGCGCCGCGTCGTCGTCGGCGTCGATACCGGTCCGCCGCCAGCGCACGCCAGAACCACCGTCGCGGAACGCCGACACCGAGAGCGTCACGTCCGCCATCTCGGGGTCGGAAACGCGCTCGAACGAGCGGTTCGCGGGCGCGACGCCGTCGGCTCCGGCCTCGTAGTACGACAGCGCGTGGTCGATTTCGGCCTCGTAGGTCGCCCGCTCGCCGGGCGAGACGTTCGAGAGGTCGACGTGGACCGCGACGGTCGGCTCGCGGAAGGGCGACTCCCGCTCGTCGGCGTCCGGTTCCGGCAGTCGCGTCGTCTCGATGCGCTCTGACAGCGCGGGAAACGCGGCGGCGTCGTCGTGGGTCAGCCCGAGCAGATGGCCGAACTCGTGTTTCAGGACCGTCTCGGTCGTCTCGTCGTCGTAGCCGGCGGCGACGACCACCGAGGCAGACTCAGTTGGTGCGGTCGATTCGTCGCCGCCCAAGAGGGGCGCGCAGCCGACCGCGTCCGCGCCGGCGTAGTCGCCGCAGGCGTCGATTCGCTCGACGACCGAGACGGTCACGTCCGGCTCCGAGGCGTTCGGCACCACGGCGAACGCCGGGTCGTAGGCGACCGCCGACGCGTTCGCCCGCCAGTAGTCGACCGCCGATTCGACGAGCGAGGCGTAGTCGCGGCCGTCCGCGGGCGCGTCGATGCCGACGACGACGGGCGCGTGGCCCCACGGGTTGTCGGCGGGGCGCGTCTCCGGCACCGGCGACGGCCCGGTTCCACCGACGGCGGTTGAGACGGCCCCGTCGTCGCCGTCGGTCGCGTCGGCCGACTGGGTTCCGAGGGCGGCGTCCACGACCGGCGGGGACGGCGACAGCGACGCACACCCCGAAAGCCCGACGAGAAAAGCGAGCGCGAGCGCGACGATTCCGCGGTCGACGGCGAGCGACACGTTACTCGTCGGCGTCGCGCTTCGCCGCGGCGGCTTCCAGCGTGTCCAGCGAGATGGTGTTCGGGAGGAGTTCGCCCAGCGTGTACTCGGCGACGTCGTCGCCGCCGAGGTCGCAGACGACCGGGAGGTCCTCGTCGCAGAACTCCGCGAGCGTCTGGCGGCACATCCCACAGGGGGTGACGCCGTCGCGCGCCCCCGAGGTGACGACGAGGCGGTCGAACTCGGTGTGGCCGTTCTTCACGGCCTCCGCGACGGCGACCTCCTCGGCGTGGAGGCTGTTCGAGTAGTTCGCGTTCTCGATGTTACAGCCCACGTAGACCTCGCCGTCGGCGGTCCTGAGCGCCGCTCCGACGGTGTACTCCGAGTAGGGGACGTAGGCGTTGTCGAGCGCTTCGCGGGCGCGTTCGACGAGTGCTTCGGGCATTGGGCGCTCATTCGCGTGGGGTGGCTTAGTTCGTTCGGCTCTCCGAGACTGTCGGTCCGGCGGTCGACGGACGGGGCCGGCTCCGTGGCCACCTCCCATCGAATCGTCCCGCAAGCGACTATACGGCGCGGCCCTAACGCCGCGTCGTGAACGACACATCCGGCGGACGACGAATCCTGCTCCTCGTCGGCGCGAGCGTCGTAGTCATCTCGGGCGTCCTCGGCGTCTTCATCGGCGAGAACGGCGGCCAAGTCGCCGCCGAGATATCGCTGTTCGGCGTCCTCCCGCTGCCGACCAGTCCGCTCGCGTTCAGCCTCTACGGAATGGTGCTCTCGGCCGTCCTCCTCGCGGCGCTGTTCGCGCTCGTCGAGTACGCCTCGCGCGTGGAGAACGCCCGGTAAAACGGCGGTTCACACCGCGGCGAAACGCCCTATCAGTCGGGGAACCGCGACCGCAAGGCGGACCGCTTTTGCTCGTCCGGCCCCGACGGACCCGCATGGACGCGCCCTCGTCGACCTCGACCTCGGACGCCTCGGCCGGCGACGCCGCCCCCGGCCCGCTCCCGGAGGACACGGGCGGAAAGAACCGAAAGCGCGCCGCGCTGGCGACCGCACCGTTCCTCGCGCTCGGGCTGGCCGACGTGGTACTCATCCTCCTACAGGGGCTCGAACCGCTCTGGGGCTTCGCCATCCTCCCGCCGATTCTGTTCTGTAGCGTGCTGACCTGGATCGTCTTCAGCACCGACTTCCTCGACGACCGGACCTGAGTCGGGGGGCGACCCGACTCGGAGCCGGAACGTCAGCGCCGCAGGTTCGTGGAGTACTTCGTCGGCGTCTCCTCGTCGTAGCCGAAGTCCTCGGCGGTCAGTTCCGGTTCGGCGTCCCCGCCGCTCGCGGGGGCGGCGGCTTTGAACCGCTCGCGCAGTCGCTCGGGCATCGAGAACGCCTCGCGGTCGAGTCGGAGCGCGATGGCGTCGCCGTCGGCCTCTCTGACTCCGTCGAGTCGCTGCCGCGGCCCCGCCGGGAGGTCCTCGGCGTCGACCGCCTCGAAGCCGAACTGCGCGCAGTAGCCGTGGTCGGCGGTGAAGCCGTAGACGGTGTCGAACCCCTCGGCCGCGGCGCGGTCGACCAGTCGCTCGACGACGTGCGCCCCGACGCCCTGTCCGCGCCACCGCTCCGAGACGCCGACGCAGGTGACCTCGCAGAACGGCTCGTCGGCCTTGTTGACCCGGATGCGCCCGAAACCGGCCTTTTCGCCGGACTCCTCGTCGAGCGCGATGACGTAGTCGCGGGAGCGGAACGAGCCGTCGTCGAGTCCGAGTTCCTCCAGCGAGTCGAGCAACCAGACCTCGTCTCGGTTCTTCGCGTCTCGGACGTACATGCCTATCAGTAGCACACCGGCCGACAAAAACGCCTCGGGCCGGGTCGCCGATTCCCGCCGCGTCCGGCGAAGTCAACGAAAGAACAGTAAAGATTCATGGTCGCGGTCGCGGTACCTCGATTCATGGACGTGCCCGACACCGACACCGTGGTACACGAACCGGACCCGGCGTTCGTCGAGGACGCCAACGTCACCCGCTTCATGCGGGAACACGACATCGAGGACTACGACGAACTCATCGAGCGGACGACGACCGAGGTTCCGGGCGTCGGTGCCTCGGGCGTCGAGTGGTTCTGGGACGAACTCGTCGACTACCTCGACATCGACTTCTACGAGGAGTACGACGCGGTCCGCGACGATTCGGAGGGGCCGCAGTTCTCCCGCTGGTACCCCGGCGGCGAAATCAACGTCGCCCACAACACCCTCGACCGCCACGCCGCGGTCGGCTCCGGGAACCGGAACCGCGTCGCCTGCATCTGGGAGGGCGAAGACGGCGAGGTCGTCCAGCGGACCTATCACGACCTCTACCGCGAGGCCAACCGCGTCGCCAACGTCCTCGAATCGTACGGCGTCGAGACCGGCGACACCGTCGGCCTCTACATGCCGATGGTCCCCGAGGTCATCTCCATCCTCTACGGCTGTTTCAAGGTCGGGGCCATCGCGGTTCCCATCTTCTCCGGGTTCGGCGTCGACGCCACGGCGACCCGCCTCGAAGACCCCGAGTGCTCGGTGCTTTTCACCGCCGACGGCTTCTACCGCCGCGGCTCCGAGGTCCGACTGAAGCCGACCGCCGACGAGGCGATGGCGGAGGCGGGCTGCGTCGAGAACGTCGTCGTCTACCGGCGGTTCGGTGACGAAAGTGAGGATAGCGACGCCGACGTGCCGTGGACCGAGGGCCGCGACGAGTGGTGGGACGACACCGTCGGCACGGCCGACGCGGCGTACGAGACGAAGCGCCTGCCGTCGGACGCCGAGTCGATGTTACTGTACTCCTCGGGGACGACCGGCAAGCCGAAGGGCATCGTCCACACCCACGCGGGCGTGCAGATGCAGACCGCGAAGGAGATTCACTTCGGATTCGACCAGAAGCCCGAAGACCGCTTCTTCTGGGTCTCCGACATCGGCTGGATGATGGGTCCGTGGACGCTCATCGGGAACCACACGTTCGCCGGCACCATCTTCATGTACGAGGGCGCGCCCGACTACCCGAACCCGGACCGCTTCTGGGACATGATAGAGCGCCACCGCATCACCACCTTCGGCATCTCGCCGACGGCCATCCGCGCCCTGCGGAAGTACGGCGACGAGGAAGTCGAGAAACACGACCTGTCGAGCCTCCGCCTGCTGGGGTCGACCGGCGAGCCGTGGGACCCCGAGTCGTGGATGTGGTTCTACGAACACGTCGGCGGCGGCGACGCGCCCATCATCAACATCTCCGGCGGCACCGAAATCTGCGGCTGTTTCCTCATGCCGATGCCGACCCAACCGCTCAAGCCCTGCTCGCTCGGCGGCCCCGGCCTCGGGATGGACATCGACATCGTGGACTCCGCGGGCGAGTCCATCGCCGACACCCACGAACGAGGCTTCCTCGTCGCCCGCGACTCCTGCCCGTCGATGACCAAGAGCCTCTGGGAGGGCGACGAGCGCTACCTCGACACCTACTGGTCGTCGTGGGACGACCTCTGGGACCACGGCGACTGGGCGCAGAAAGACGAAGACGGCTTCTGGTTCCTCCACGGCCGCGCCGACGACGCCCTCAACGTGGCCGGCCGCAAGGTCGGCCCCGCCGAGGTCGAAGGCGCGCTCATCGAACACGACGCGGTGAATCAGGCCGCCGCCGTCGGCGTGCCCGACGACACCACCGGGACCGCCGTCGTCGCCTACGTCGTCCTCGAAGACGGCGTTGCGGAAAGCGACGACCTCCGCGAGGAGCTTCGCGGCGTCGTCGGCGAGGAGTTGGGCAAGCCGTTCCGCCCGCGCGAGATACTGTTCGTCGACGAGTTCCCGAAGACGCAGTCGGGGAAGATTATCCGCCGCGCCATCGCCTCGATTTACGCGGGCGAGGACCTCGGCGACATGAGCAGTATCGAGAACCCCGAGTCGCTCGAAAAGATAGAGAACGCGTCCTGAAGCGGTTTGTCCGGCTTTCGTTCAGTCGGACAGCGCCGCGCCGACGCCGTCGTTCCACGCGTCGGCGGTGAAGTCGACCGCGTCGTTCCACGTGGCGACGACGGTCGTCACCGCGAGGTCGCCGGTCACGTTCACCATCGTCCGAATCCGGTCGAGGATTGGGTCGACGCCGGCGACGAGCCCCACGATTTCCAGTGGGAGTCCCAACTGCGTCAAGACGAGCGTGAGCATGATGAGCCCCGACCCGGGCACGCCGGCGGTGCCGATGCTCGCCAGCACGGCGACCGCGACGACCGCGAACTGGTCGGCCAGAGAGAGGTTCACGCCGACGATGTTCGCCGCGAAGATGGCCGCGACGCCCTGGTACATCGCCGTTCCGTCCATGTTGATGGTCGCGCCGAGCGGGAGCGTAAAGCCGTAGATGCGCTCTTCGATGCCGAGGTTCTCGTCCGCGTCGGACATCGTGACCGGGAGCGTCCCGGACGACGACCGGATGCTCAGCGCGGTCACCATCGCGTCGCGCGCGCCGGAGAGGAACGCCGCCGGCGACCGCCCCGCGACCCCGACGACGAACGCGCCGAGGTAGACGAGTCCGATGTGGACGACGGCCGCGAAGAGCATCGTTCCGATGAGGAGCGCGAAGGGCAGGATTGCGTCCACGCCGGCGGTGCCGAAGACGTTCGCCATGAGCGCGAAGACGCCGAGAACGCCGAACTCCATCGCCCCCCAGACGACCTTGTACATCGCTTCCGCGCCCGCGTCGGCGAGATCGAAGAACGCCTCGATGCCGCGTTTGACCTGCTCGTCGTCGGTCTCCTCCCACGCCAGCGTGAGGCCGAGGCCGAACACGACGACGAAGAAGATGGTCGGGAGCACGCTGCCCTCGGCCATCGCGCCGACGGGGTTCGTCGGGACGATGTTGAGGACGACTTCGACGGCGTCGGGGGCCTCGGCGCTCTGTGCCTCGGCACCGGCGAGCAGTTCTTCGAGCCCGCGAGAGCCGGGGGAGACGAGGTTACTCACGCCGAGCCCGATGGCGACCGCGAACGCGGACGTGAGCGCGTACAGGCCCACGACCTGCGCGCCGACGCGCCCGAGCGACGCCGGCGAGAGCTGTCTGACGCCCATCAGGAGCGTGAACACCACGATGGGGACGATGAGCATCTCCAGCAGTCGGACGAACAGGTCGCCGACCGGTTTCAGGACCGTCGCGGGTTCGCCGACGACGAGACCGACGAGCGACCCGAGGACGAACGCGACCCCGATTCGGTAGACGATGCCGACCGAGCGATACCGATTCCAGAGAGACGCGATGCTAGACTGTGACATGTGACGTGTGTGAACCACACATATAGCCGAATTATAAATGTAGCGGTTGAGAATCGGAATTTAATACGAGGGTAGAAGTAAAACTCAAGAATCGAACGGATATTTGACTCTCCGACAATACGCCGCCGCGTCCGTCGTCACCACGCGTCGTCAGGCGCGAGGGCGACCGACTCGGGAACCCCGTCGCCGACCGAGAGCGCCGCCTCGACGGCCTCGTCGCCCGCGGGAATTTGAATCGTCCCGCCGGCGAGAAGCGGGGCGAGCACGCCGGCGACGACGGTGCCGGGACGGGAGAGCGACGACCGAACCGCGACCGCGTCGTCCGCTTCGAGGTCGAAGTCGGCGACGACCCCGCGGGCCGCGTCGAGCAGGTCGCCGTGGGTGACCTCGCGGTCGTCGGCGACGAGCGCCGGGTCGTCGGGCGCGACGACCTCCGGGTGGACCGCGGGGTTCTCGCTCCAGACCTCCTGTTCCCAGTGGGTCGTCGCGGGCGAACTCGGCGGGCCGCCGAACACGGCGAGTTTCTGCCCCGGCGGCAGGTCGTCGAACTCGGACTCGCGGGCGACGGCGACCACGGTCGCCCGCGCCTCGACCGCGGGGTCGAACGCGGACACCGCGCCGAGTTGGGCCGCCCCGAGGAACGTCAACAGCGGTTCGGGGAGCGACACCGGGTCGACCGCGACGCGAGCACCTTTGCGGACGCCGAGATAGCGGAGGACGTTCCCGGCCTTGTACGAGGTCGTGATGAGGTCGTGGTACGTGTAGGTCCGGGCGGGGCCGTCGACCCGGAGCGCGAGTCGGTCGCTCCGCCGGTCGCGGGCCATGAGGTCGCCGATAACGTCCATAGCCGACCGTACGGCGTCGGCGCGAAAAAAGCCCCCGAGGCGCGCTCGCGGGTCGAGAGCGCGACGGGAAAACGGCGTCGTCCCTCGATTCGAATCAGGGCGCGCCCGCGATGACGAACGTGCTCTCCTCGGGCCCGTTTCGGAGTTCTCGGGTGTCCTCCGGCGAGACGCGCACGGCGTCGCCGGGTTCGAGGTCGAGTTCCTTGTCGTCGACGACGAGCGTGGCCCCGCCGGAGACGAGGTAGTACACTTCCTCGTGGCCCTGTTCGGCGTGGTCGTGGGGCTTGCCGGACCAGTCGGGGTCCGCCTCCAACACGCTGAAGCCGAGTTCGACGCAGTCGAGTTCGTCCCGCAGGAAGTGGAGCCCGCCGCCGACCGCGTCTACGTCCTCGTAGTTCGCTTTCGTGTAGGACATCGACCGAACTGACGGCCGCCGGACAAGAGAGCGTGGCGGTGCCGGAAATCCGTTACAGGGAGTTCTTCAGCTTCTGGAAGAGGCCCTCTTTCACTTCTTCGCCGCCGGCCTCGGCGAACTCCTTGAGCGCCTCGCGCTGTTCCTTGTTGAGGTCTTCGGGCGTGACGACGTGGACCTCGACGTGCAGGTCGCCGTGGCCCCGACCGTCGAGGTGGGGCATCCCCGCGCCGGAGACGGTGAACGTCGACCCGCTTTGGGTGCCCGCGGGCACCTTCAGTTCCTCCTCGCCGTCGAGCGTCGGCACCTCGACGGTCGCGCCGAAGACGGCCTGCGGGAAGGAGATGGGATGGGTGTACCGGAGGTCGTCGCCCTCGCGCTCGAACTCCTCGTGGTCGCGGACGGTGACCTCGACGAACAGGTCGCCGTTGGGACCGCCGTTCTCGCCGGGTTCGCCCTCGCCGCGGTAGCGGAGGCGCTGGCCGTCGCGGAAGCCGGCGGGGATGGTGATGGTCACGTCGCGGGTGCGGCGGACGCGACCGCTCCCGCGGCACTCCGAGCAGTCCTCGCTGTACGTCTCGCCCTCGCCGCCGCAGGCGCGACAGGTCGTCGTCTGCTGGACGCGGCCGAAGGGCGTCTGCTGGACCGTCGTCTGCTGGCCCGAGCCGTTACACTCCGAACAGGTGTTCACCTCTGCGTCGTCGGGGTGGCCCTCGCCGTCGCACTCGGGACAGACCTCGCGGCGGCGAATCGTCACGTCGCGCTCGACGCCGTGGTAGGCGTCTTCGAGGTCGATGGAGATGCGCTGGGCCACGTCGCGGCCCTGCTGGGGGCGGTTGCGCTGTTGGCCGCCCGCGCCGCCGTTGAACAGGTTGTTGAAGATGTCCTCGAAGCCGCCGCCACCGCCGCCCATTCCACCGAACGGGTTGCCGCCGCCGCCGAAGGGGTTGCCCTGTCCGCGGCCGCCGCCACCGCCGCCGCGTTTCTGGGACTGCTGGAAGCGCTCGTGGCCGACTTGGTCGTACATCTGCCGCTTCTCGTCGTCCGTGAGCACCTCCTTGGCCTTCTGGACCTTCTTGAACTTCTCCTCGGCGTCGTCCTCGTCGGAAACGTCGGGGTGGTACTTCGCGGCCTTCTTGCGGTACGCGTTCTTGATTTCGTCTTTCGAGGCGTCCCGCGAGACCCCGAGTACGTCGTAGAAGTCCTCGCTCATCGGTTGCTATCTTGTAGCCGGTGAAGGTATTTGAAAAGTCCGTCTCTCGTATCGCGGCGAGCGCGAGCGGGGTCAAACCGGAGGTTTCGCCCGGATTCGACCGCCGGCGTCGGGTCCCTCGGCGAGCGCGAGCGTCAGCCGGGTGGTTAGTTGTCCTCGTCGCCCTCGGCGTCCTCGTCGAAGTCCGCGTCGGCGTCGACGAAGTCCTCGGGGTCAGCACCGCCGGGGCCGCCGGCCGCGCCCGCACCAGCGCCAGCGCCGCCGGCACCGCCGGCCTGCGCCTGCTGTTGGTACATGCGCTTGCCGATCTCCTGCAGTTCCTTCGAGAGCTCCTCGGTCACGTCTTCGAGTTCGTCCGTGGAGGCGTCGTCGTCTTCGAGGACGGCTTCGACGTCCTCGATGGCCGCCTCGATGTCGTCGCGGAGTTCGTCGTCGACGTTCTCTTCGTTCTCTTCGAGGAGCGTCTCCGCGCGCTGGACCGCGCCCTCGGCCTCGTTGCGGGCCTCGACGGCGCGGCGGCGCTCTTTGTCCTCTTCTGCGTGCTGTTCGGCTTCCTGCTGCATGCGGTCGATCTCGTCGTCGGAGAGACCCGCGCCGCCCTCGATGGTGATGGACTCGGCGTTGCCGGAGCCCTTGTCCTCGGCGGAGACGTTGACGATGCCGTTCTCGTCGATGTTGAAGCCGACTTCGATCTGCGGGGTGCCCGCGGGGGCCGGCGGGATGCCGGAGAGCGTGAACTCGCCGAGGAGCTCGTTGTCCTCGGCCATCTCGCGCTCGCCCTGGAAGACGCGGACCTGCACCGTCGTCTGGTTGTCGGCCGCGGTGGTGAATATCTTCGACTCCTCGGTCGGAATCGTCGTGTTCTTCTCGATGAGGCGCTCGAAGAGGCCGCCTTTGACCTCGATACCGAGCGACAGCGGCGTCACGTCGAGGAGGACGATGTCGTCGACCTCGCCTCCGAGGACGCCGCCCTGGATGGCCGCGCCGAGCGCGACGGCCTCGTCGGGGTTGACGGACTTCTTCGGCTCGGAGCCGAGCAGTTCTTCGACCTTGTCGCGGACCTGCGGCATCCGGGTGGAGCCGCCGACGAGGATGACGTCGTCGATGTCGCCCTTGTCGTAGCCGGCGTCTTCGAGCGCCTGCTCGGTCGGCTCGACCGTGCGGTCGATGAGGTCGGCGGTGAGCGACTCGAACTTCGCGCGGGTCAGGTCGTATTCGAGGTGGACCGGCCCGGAGTCCGTCGCCGTGATGAACGGGAGGTTGATGGTCGTCTCCTTGCGGGAGGAGAGCTCGATTTTGGCTTCCTCGGCCGCGTCCTTGAGACGCTGGAGGGCCTGTCGGTCCTCGCGGAGGTCGATGCCGTGGTCGTTTTCGAACTCCTGTGCGAGCCAGTCGATGATGGCGTCGTCCCAGTCGTCGCCGCCGAGGTCGTTGTCCCCGTTCGTGGCGACCACTTCGTAGACGCCGCCGCCGAGGTCGAGGACGGACACGTCGAACGTGCCGCCGCCGAGGTCGTAGACGAGCACGGTCTGGTTCGACTCGTCGTCGAGACCGTAGGCCATCGACGCGGCGGTCGGCTCGTTGACGATGCGCTCGACGTCGAGACCCGCGATTTCGCCGGCGTCCTTCGTCGCCTGCCGCTGTTTGTCGTTGAAGTACGCGGGGACGGTGATGACGGCCTTCTGCAGTTCGTCGCCGAGGTAGTCCTCGGCGTCGCGCTTGATCTTCTGGAGAATCATCGCCGAAATCTGCTCCGGCGTGTACTCCTCGCCCTCGATGTCGACGGTGTAGCCGTCCTCGCCCATGTGGCGCTTGATAGAGCGAATCGTGCGCTCTGGGTTCTGGATGGCCTGGTTCTTCGCCGGCTTGCCGACCAACCGCTCACCGTCGTCGGTGAACGCGACGACGGAGGGGGTGGTTCGGTCGCCTTCTGCGTTCACGATAATCTCCGGGTCGCCGCCCTCCATCACCGCGAACGCGCTGTTCGTGGTGCCGAGGTCGATACCCAGAATCTTGTTGCTCGCCATCTTGCCCGCAAATACCGTCTTTTGCCGGTTAAAGGTTACTAGATACTGCGACACACGGTGTGCATCGGGGTCGACGCCGTCTTGCGATTTCTACTTCTCGCGTCGAAACAGGTCGGTCGATTTATGTAGAACCGCCGACCGCGTCGCGGCGACGGCTCCGAGCGCGGTCGCCCGGCGGCGACCCGACGCCCGGTCGGCGACCAACCGCGCGGCTCTCGGAGCGTCAGTCGGTCGGCTGAGGTCGCTCGGTTCCGTCGACCGAGTCGGATTCGTCAGCGCCGTCGGACCGGAGCGACGACGCGTCGGCCCCGTCGAGGGCGTCGAGCACCGTCGAGAGCGTCCGCTCTCTGCCCTCGCTGGCGAAGAACTCGTGACCCCCGTCGTACGGGACGAGGTTCGACGCCGGCGTCCGGTCGCCGATTGCGCGGACGTCCACGACCCGGTCCGAAAGCGAGACGAACACCACGTCGTCGGGGCGGAACGGCGGCAGCGACTCCTGTGCGCCGTGAACCATGCGAAGGAACGCGGGCGAGGCGTTGGCCGGCGCGTCGGCCAGTTCGGCCGCGAGTTTCAGTTCGCCGAGGTCCTCGCGGGAGATGCCGGACGGGACGACGGGTTTGGTCGTCGGCAGTCGCCTGAGGAGGGGCAAAAGGACGGTGGCTACCCCCGACACCGCGGTTCCCCACCACGGGCTCAAGAAGACGTTCCGGACCGCGAGGTCGAGGTGGGCGGCGACGAGGCCGCCGGTGCTGTGGCTGAGGACGAGGTCGATGTCGCGGTCGACCGCGTACGCCCGCACCGGGCTCACGTACTGGCGCTCGAACTCCCAGCCGTTCGTCGGGAGCTCGACGGCGTGGACGTGATACCCCTCGTAGGTGAGGCGGTCGAGGAGCCACTCGACGCTCCGGTGACCCGGCTTGTTGCCCCACCCGAGGACGAAAAGCAGGTCGTCGTCGCCGGGGTCGCCGTGTTGGGTGACGCGCACGGTCGGCCGCCGCCGACGGGAACGAAGTCGCATGGCGTAGTGATAGCGAGGTGAGAACAAAAGTCCTCGCCGGTCGGAGGGAGGCGAGACCGCCCCCGACGGCGGCGAGCGCCCGGTCGACAGCGCGCTATTCGCCCTTGCTGACCGTGATCTGCGCGGCGCGGATGACCTTGTCGGCCATCTCGTAGCCGGGTTGGAACACGTCGGCGACGGTGTCCGCCGGCTGGTCGCTGTCGACGCGCATCATCACCTCGTGGCGGTTCGGGTCGACGTCGGTCCCCGGTTCGGGGTCGATGATTTCGACGTTCTCGTCTTCGAGGATGCGGTCGAACTCCTTGAGCGTCGATTCGAGGCCGCCGCGGATGTCGGCGTCGTCGTCCTGGTCGAGCGCGCGAACGAGGTTGTCGCGGACGGTGACGACGCGCTCGACGAAGTCCTCCGTGGCGCGCTCTTTGATTTGGGACTGCCGCTTCTTCGCGCGCTTCTTGTAGTTCTGGAAGTCCGCCTGCGTGCGCTTGAGACGGGACTGGAGTTCCTCGGCCGTCGCTTCTGCCTCGTCGCGTTCGGCTTCGAGGTCGGCGACGCGGGCTTCGAGCGCCGCGACTTCGGCCGCGAGGTCGTCGTCGTACTCGGCGACGCGGTCGGCGACGGTCGGGCCGTCGCCCGTCGCGTCGGATTGCTCGGCCGCCGACTCGGCGCTCGACGCCTCGCCGTCGGCGTCCGTCGCCGCGTCTTCGGCCGCCTGCGCCGCTGCGTCGGATGCCGCGTCAGTCTCGGATTCTGCGTTCGCGTCCGTGACCGACTCGGCAGGGTCGTCGCTCATGGGCGGGAGAAGTGTCCGACGCGGCTTAAACGTGTAGACTGCGGGTCGGCCGAAACCCTTCTCAGGGCGGAGCGGTCGCGCGGGCCGGGACTCCCCGCGACCGACGACCAGCGCCGCTTACTGGTACATCCCGAGCGGCCGCGCCTGCGTGCTCTCCTCGTCGGACTGCTGCATCCGCCGGGCCAACTGCTCTTTGGCCTGGCGAATCTCGGTGGCGCTGTCCACGAGGTCGTCCACGGGGACCTCGACGCCGACGAGCGGTTCGATGCCCTGTTTGATGATGACGCGAGCGGCCTCGGGGTCCGGGAACTGCGGGTCCGACTCGACGACCAGCGCGAGCGCCGGACGGCCGACCGAGACGGCGTTGCTCAGGAGCGCGCCCGTCGGCCCCGAGACGAGTCCCGTCTCCGTGGGGCGGTCGATGCCGGCGGCTTCGAGCCGCGACCTCGCGCCGTCGGTGCCGACGCCGTAGAGCGCCGGCACGTCCTCGGACTTCTCGCGGGCGATGCCCGAGAGGAACACGGGAAGCACGTCGAGGTCTTCGAACCACGGGCCGAGACAGGTGGCGAGTTCGGTCGCCGCTTCGGGGCGGATGGGAATGTCGCTCTGGAGGACGAGCAGGTCCCGCTCCGCGTCGGCGTAGAGCCTGACCGGCGGGTGCAACGCCGGGTCGTCTTTCATGTAGACCGCGACCTTCGGGACGCCCTCGCAGAACACGTCCGCGTAGTGGGTCATGTCGAAGGCCTCCACGAGATGGTCGGCCGCGATTTTGCCGACCAGCCCCACGCCCGGCAGCCCTTCGACCAGCGTCGGCGACTCCAGTTCGTCGGTGAGTTCCTCCGCGAGGACGCGAATGCGTGCCATACGTGAACATGGTCGCCCGGGCGAGGTAAAACCGACGGGCGAATGCGTCGCCATCGGCCGACTGGACGGCGCGACTGGTTCGGCCGGTCGTTTTCCGGCGACGACGCCAACGCCGCCGGCGACTCCGACGACGCTGACGACTCCGAAACCGACAAACGCGCCCGCGCGGAATCGAGTGTCATGAACCCGCTCCAGCGGTACGCGCCGCTCGTGGACGACGAGGAGGCCTTTTTCGCGGCCTGCGAGCGGCCGCTTCCCTCCGTCGTCCGCGTCAACACCATCAAGACGACGGTGGCGCGCGCCCGCGAGGCGCTCGACGACGAGGGCGTCGCCTACGAACCGACCGACTGGCACCCCGGCATCCTGAAGCTCGAAGACAGCAGTCCGGGGACGAACTGGCCGTACTTCCACGGCTGGCTCCACGGCCAAGAGGAGGTGTCGGCGCTCCCGGCTATCGCCCTCGACCCCCAACCGGGCGAGCGGGTGTGGGACACCTGCGCCGCGCCGGGGTCGAAGACGACCCAGATTGCCGCCATGATGGACGACGAGGGCGTCCTCGTCGGCAACGACAACAACCTCGGTCGGCTGTCGGCGCTCCGCCACAACGCCGAGCGCCTCGGCGTGACCAACCTCGTCGTGTCGAATCAGGACGCCCGCAACTTCTCGATGAAGCCCTACGGGGAGCGGACCCCGGAAAAGTCCGAATCGTTCGACCAGTTCGACCGCGTCCTCGTGGACGCGCCGTGTTCCTGCGAGGGCACCTGCCGGAAGAACCCCGACGTGCTCGACGAGTGGACGATGAACCACGTGAAAAGCGTCGCCGGCATCCAGAAGGGTATCCTCCGACGCGCCGTGCAGGTGACGAAAGCCGGCGGCACCGTCGTCTACTCCACCTGCACCTTCGCGCCCGAGGAGAACGAGGCCATCCTCGATTTCGTCCTCGAACGGGAGGACTGCGAGGTGGTCGAGTGGGACGTGCCCGACGGCTTCGAGACCGCGCCCGGCATCACCGAGTGGGAGGGCGACGAGTACGACCCCTCGGTGACCAAGGCCCGGCGCGTCTACCCGCACCACAACGACACGGGCGGCTTCTTCACCGCTAAACTGGAGGTGACCGCATGAGCGACGACACCGCCCCCGACGAGAACTGGGGCCAGCAGTTCGACCGCCTGCCGCCGACGGCCGACGACCGCGTCGTCGAGGGACGGCCCTCCCGCGAGGAGGTCATCGACTGGTGGGACGAGCGGTTCGGCGTCGACCCCGCCGTCTTCGACGGCTACACGTTCTGGGAGAAGGGCGCGGGGAAGATTTGGGCGTTCCACGGCGAGGTCGTCGACCCCATCGAAGTCGAGGGCCTCGGAATGCGCATCCTGCGGACCCGCCAGCGCCACTGGAAGCCCTCGACCAACGCGGTCCAGCGATTCTGCGGCGACGCGACGAAGAACGTCATCGAACTGAGCCCGGGCGAGGCGAAGGCGTTCGTCGACGGCCACGACCAACAGCTCGACCGATGGGAGGGCGACTGGGGCTACCTCACCGCCGCCCACGAAATCGCCGGCGAACTCGAACCGCTCGGCGTCGGCCTCTACCTCCACGGGGAACTCCGCTCGACCGTCCCCAAGGGTCGGCAGGAAGACCTCGTCAAACTCGACTGAGCCGTTCGGGGTCGTCCGCCGACGCGACGTCTCCTACTTCTCTCTGACCGTCCCGCCGGTCAGTCCCTCCCACTCGACCCGGTAGCCGAGCCGCGAGAGGACCGCGCTCGCGTCGTCGAGACCGCGGTCGTCGAGGGCGGCCTCGACCGCCGACAGCGACATCCCCGCCTCGATTTCTCCGGCGAGCGCGTCGAGGACGGCCGGCCGGACCAGCGTCCGCCCGACGAGTTCGTGTTCGGGAAAGACCACGTCGTCGAGCGCGTCGACCGAGACGCCGCGGGCGGCCGCGAGGTCGGACAAGGTCACCACGTCGGCGTCGGGGGCGAGTTCACCGGGAAGCGACGAGGCCGCGTCGGCGACGAGGTCCGACTCGTAGTCGCGCAACACGTCAACCACGTCCTTCACGCGCACGGAGCCGGCGTACGGGACGGCGCGGTGGTCGCGGGCGGCGATGTCCTCGCCGACGCCGAGCGACTCGTCCACGGCGACGACGAGTTCCACGTCCTCCACGTCGGCGAGTTGGCCCAGTTTCTTCTCGACGTACTCGGGCGTCCAAAAGCCCATAATCTCGAAGAAGACGCGGAAGTCGGCGTGCGCGTAGTCGAACGCGAAGTCAGGAATCATCACGCTGGTTCCCGTTTCGAGCGGTTCCGGCTCCCGGACGAGCGACCAGTCGAGGTCGAGGCCGCGGAAGCGGGCGGCGAAGTCGGCCTCCACGCCGCTGTCGAAGCCGGGTTCGGCCATCGGCTCGACGCCGGGGACCGACACGTCGTCGCTCGTGAGCGTCATCTCCCGGTCGGTCCCGCGGTCGTCGATGGTCGCCACGAGTCGCCAGTCGCCGGCGGTTGCGACCGACCGGAGCAGGCGGGCGAAGGCGGTTCCGTAGCGTCTGGTTCGCTGAAAGAGGGCGTCTGGGCCGGTGACGACGACCTCGCGGCCGGCATCGGTCTTCCGGACCTCGTACATCAGGCGGAGGCGCTTGACCGCCGAGACGACGGCCTTCGGGTCGGAGCTTCGGACCCGGACCTCGGTCGCGTCGAACAGGGCCGTCTGCGCCAGAGAGAGGTTGTACTGCGCGAGCAGTTCGTCGGGCGTCCACCGCGGGTCGAACTCGGAAAGCACCTGTTCGACCTCGCGGTCGGCCGTGAGCGAGTCGTCAACCGCCTCGGGCGACGACCCCAGCGAGGACGCCGCGCGGTCGAGCGCCGCGGCTCGCTCCTCGGCGGTCGTCACGCCGCCGACGGCCATCGCGGCCTCGAACGCGGCGCGGCGGGCGCGGGCGGGCGGCAGGGGAGCGGCCGTCTCGAACACCGCCTCGCGGTCGAGCAGCGACGCGAAGCCGCGGGCGAGTTTGAAGTCGTCGGCCTCGGCTTCGAGGTCGGCGAGGGCGTCGTCGAGGTCGGCCCGGGCGTCGCCGACGTGTCGCCGGAAGACGCCGATTGCCTTCGCGGCCAGCGGGCGGTCGCCCCGGTCGGCGAACTGCGGGTGGTAGCCGCCGCCCGCCCGCGACACGCGAAGCAGGTCCTTCGTCAGCACGCTCGCCACGAGGGGGCGGCGGGACAAAAGCGACTCGGGCGATGCGGAGGGGCGAGCGACGGCGTGCCGACAGCGGGGGCGTAGGTCGAGCGACGGCGCGACTGAGAGGCTGACGACGACACGGACGACAAGGTTCATTGCGCCCGCGGCGGACGCCACCGTATGGAGCGACGACGCCTCCTCGGACTGGTCGCGGTCGGCCTGTCGTCGGGCTGTCTCGGCTCGCTACCGGGCGCGACGGGGCCGCGAAACCCGCCCGAGGCACCGGCGGGCGACCCCCGAGACACGCCGGCGGTCTCCCCGGTCCGCATCGAAGATATCGACTACGAGGCGACCGACGACGGCCGCCTCCGGGTGTTCGGGTCGGTCCTCAACGACGGCGGGGCCGAGCGACTCACCACGGTCGAAGTCCGAGTCACCGTCGGCGGCGAGCGTTCGACGCGGTCGCAGGAACTCGCCGTCCCGGCCGGCGGAACTGCCGACTTCGCAGTCGAGTTCGAGTTCGGCTACGACGCCTTCAGAGAAGACGGCGACCTGAACGTTTCGCTGGTCTGAATCCGAAGACGACCGCGTTTTCGACGGAACCGACTCGCGTCAGCGACGCCGAGCGGCGACCCGTTCTTCCGCCGTCTCGACGCTCACGAGTTCGTAGAGCGTCGCGGTCGCGCCGTCGGCCTTCGGCCGGAGGATGCGGCCGAGCCGCTGGGTGAACTCGCGTTCCGACCCCGACCCAGAAAGCAGGATGCCGACGTTGGCGTCGGGCACGTCCACGCCCTCGTCGAGCACGTTGGCCGCGACGACGGTGTCGTAGGTGCCGTCGCGGAAGCGGTCGAGGATTTCGCGCCGCTCGCTCGTGCCGGTCTCGTTCGTTATCGGCGGGACGAGGAAGCGCCGCGAGATGCGGTAGACGAGGTCGGTCGAGGCGGTGAAGACGATGACGCGGTCCTCGCGGTGCCGCGCGAGCAACCGGGCCAGTTTGTCCACCTTCGCCTCGGAGTTCATCATCACGTCGCGGGCGCGCTGCTTGGCGAGCAGTGCCTGCCGCGCTCGCGGGTCGTTGCCCGACCGCATCACGAGCTTCTGGTAGTCGCTCCCCGACTGCATCGACAGCCCCGAGGTGCGCAGGTAGTTCACGAACGTCTCCTGTGCCTCGTCGTACGTCTCGCGCTCGTCGGCCGTGAGCTCCACCTCGATGCGGCGGACCTCGTAGTCCGCGAGGTGGTCGCCCGCCAAGTCGTCCACGTCGAGGCGGTACACCCGCGGGCCGACGAGTTCCTCGACGCGCTCGTGTGCGCCGTCGGGGCGCTCGAACGTCGCCGTCAGACCGAGGCGAGCGGGCGCGGCGAGAAACCGCGGGATGTCCTGATACCCCTCGCCGCCGAGGTGGTGCACTTCGTCGAAGACGACGAGGCCGAAGTCGCCGCCCACGCCGTCGGCGCGGAGGTACGCCGAGTCGTACGTCGAGACCGTGATGGCCTCCTGCGTCTGTTCGCCGCCGCCGAACCGGCCGACCGCCACGTCAAACTCGGTTTCGAGTTCGCGTATCCACTGGTCCTGTAAATCGATGGTCGGCACGACGACGAGCGTCGGCACCGAGCGGGCGACCATCGCGGCGACCGCGAGCACCGTCTTGCCCGCGCCGGTCGGCAGTTCCACGACGCCCGCTGCGTCTGCATCGAGCCACGCGTCGAGGGCGGCCCGCTGGTACTCTCGGAGGTCGTAGGTCGTCGAGAGCGAGAGGGGGGAGTCGAGCGCGGCCGCGACTCGGTCGTCGTAGTCGACGCCGGCCGCGTCGAGCGCGTCCCGAACCGCGGCGTACAGCATCGCAGGGGCGCGATAGCCGCCGCTTCTGGGGTCGGCTTCGACGCTCGGAACGTCGGCGAGGGCGGCCCGAACGTCGGCGTCGCCCTCGGAGCCGTCGCCGCCAGTGTCGACGTGGACGGTGCCGTCCTCGAAGCGGAGGGTCGTCACTACCGGCGCGTTGGCGGGGCGTGGTGATAAATCGACGGTCCTCGCTGTGGACGGCCGGGGAGGTCGGGGCGGTGCCACGAGGGTCCCGCCCTCGCCGACCTCGGGCCGAAGGTTCAAATCCGATGGCGGGGCTACGGACGTGTATGAGCGACGACCTCGACGACGCGGTCGCACAGTTCCTCAGCGACTACAACAGCGCGATAAAGGAGTACGATAAGGGCTACGTCGACGCCGACGCGACGCTGTCGGTCATCGACGCGCACATCGACGAGTTGCGAGAGGCGCGGGAGTAGGTACGAGAGGCGAGCGAGGAGAGACGCGAGAACCGAGAGCGGAGCAGAGCTACTCCCCGATGAGCCCGCGAATCCGCTCGACGTATTCCGCGAACTCGCTTTCGGTCCGCTCGCGCGGGCGGTCGATATCGACCGAGACGATTTCGCGGACGCGGCCCGGATTGGCGGCCATGACGACCACGCGGTCGGCGAGCGTGACCGCCTCTTCCACGTCGTGGGTGACGAACAGCACCGTCTTGTCCGTCTCCGTCCAGATGTCGAGCAGTTCGCCGTGGAGCATGTCGCGGGTCTGGGCGTCGACCGCGCCGAACGGCTCGTCCATGAGGAGGAGTTCGGGGTCGACCGCGAGCGCGCGGGCGATGCCGACGCGCTGTTTCATCCCGCCGGACAGCTCTTTCGGGTAGGCGTCGGCGAAGCCGTCGAGGCCGACGAGTTCGAGCATCTCGGTCACGCGTTCCGAGCGTTCGGGCTCCTCGACGCCCTGTTCTTCGAGGCCGAAGGCGACGTTCTCGGCGACGGTCCGCCACGGGAACAGCCCGTACTCCTGGAACACCATCCCGCGGTCGGTTCCGGGACCGGTGACGGGCGAGCCGTCGAGGGTGACCGCGCCCGACGTGGCGGCTTCGAGGCCGGCGATGATGCGGAACAGCGTCGTCTTGCCACAGCCCGAGGGGCCGACGATACAGACGAACTCGCCGTCCTCGACGGCGAACTCCACGCCGGAGAGGGCTTCGACCGTCCGCCGGTCGGACGCGTAGGTTTTGCCGAGCGAGTCGACGCGGACCGTCGCGGTCTCGTCGGGGTCGGCCGCGGTCGTGTTCGCGGACGCATCCGTATCCGCGTTCGCGTCGCCGCTCATGCTCTCCACTCCAGCACCCGCCGTTCGACCCGGCGGAACAGGCCGTCGCTCACGAGGAAGACGATGCTGATGACGAGCATGTAGGCGACCGACACGTCCATGGCGAGGTTCTGCGCCGTGTTGAGAATCTCGTAGCCGACGCCGACGCCGACGATGAGTTCGGCCGCGACGACAATCATCCAACACTGGCCGATGCTCGTCCGGATGCCGGTCATGATGGAGGGGCTGGCCGCCGGGATGACGACCTTCCGAATCATCGTCCAGTCGTCGTCGACGCCGAGGGTCGCGGCGACCTCCTTGAGGTCCTCCGAGACGCCTTCGACGCCGCCGTAGGCACTGTAGAAGTTAATCCAAAACGAGCCGATGGCGACGATGAACGTCGCGCCCTGGTGGTTGACGCCGAGCCAGATGACGGCGAAGCCGATCCACGCCAGCGGCGGAATCGGGCGGAGGAGGCGCGTGACGGGCGTGAAGACGCTGTCGACGCGGGTGTTCCAGCCCATGGCGACGCCCGCGAAGACGCCGAGCGACGTCCCGATGAGCAGTCCCGGCACGTAGTGGTAGAGGCTCTGAATCAGTTTGACCAGCAGTCGAGTCGCCGGGAGTTCCACGCCGGTGAATGGAATCGACAGCGAGGCCGGCGCGGTGAGCTCGACGACGAACGCCGCGAGCACCTCGACGGGCGACGGGAGGAGATACGTCGGTTGGAACAGTGCGGCGACGTACCAGACGGCGAGGAAGCCGACGAAGCCGGCGACCGCGAGCCCCGTCTGTTCCGAGGAGAACCCCGCGAGTCGGTCGAGCAGTCGCTCGTCCGCCTCGGTCTCCGAGAGGGTGACGCCCGCGCCGACTTCGTCGTTGCTCATAGCGAGTCGTAGATACCGTAGTCGAACATCTCGTCGATGCTCAACTGCGCTTCGGTCTTCCCGAGCGTCTGGGCGTAGTCGGCGAAGATTTCGGCCCCGCCTTCGATGTCGTGGGGGTCGGTGATGAAGTCGGACGCGGGCGAGTCGAGCGCCGCGCGGGCGGTCTCGACCGGGAGCGCGCTCTCGCCGATGACCGAGCTCGCGTGCTGGGCGGCGCTGTCGGGGTTGTCGGCGACGAAGTTCGTCGCCTGCCGGTGGAGTTCGACGAACTCCGTGGCGAGGTCGCGGTTGTCCTGCCGGAGGCGGTCGTGCATGAGCGTGACCGCCGCGGGCTGGCCGGGCATGAAGTCACCCGCCCACGCGATGGGCTGGAACGGCGCGTCGTTGGCCTCGATGACCGTCGGCACGGGTTCCATGATGCTCGTGCCGTCGACGTTGTTCGAGAGGAGCGCCTGCTGGACCGCGGCCGCGCCGCCGAGGCCCTTGACGTTCACGTCCTCCTCGGGGTCGAGGCCGAGCGTGTTCTGAATCCAGTAGCGGAGCAGGATGTCCGGGACCGACCCCGGCGGGAAGGTGCCGAACGTGAACTTACGTCCCTTCTGCGCCTCGAACTCGGCGAAGGCGTCTTTGCCGTGTTCCTCCCACAGCGCGGCGAACTCGTCGGTGGCGAGAATCTCCATCGCGTTCTTGATGTTCGCCGCGGTTATCTTCGCGGGGATGCCCTTGTCCATGACAATCATCGCCGGGACGATGCCGAACATCATCACGTCGAAGTCGCCCGTCGCCGACGCCTGCACGATGCTCGGACCGTCGGAGAACTTCTTGCCCGCCACAGGGACCGAAAGCTCGTCGAACAGCCCCTCTTCTTCCATCACGAAGTACTGCATGTCCGGGTAGATGGGCATGTAGGCGACGTTGAGTTCGTCCAGCCCGCTCCCGCCGGACCCGCCGAGACAACCCGCGAGGCCGGCGGTCGCCGCGAGTCCGGACCCCTGCAGGAAACGTCTACGGCTGATCGACGTCGAACGTGGTGCCTCTGTCATTGTCCTCGTTACGAATCAGCGCCTTATTCCGGGCGCGCACCCGGTAACGATAGACGCGGTAGATGACACTCGAAGAGTCGTTGAAGTCCCCATTACGGCCGTATTTCGGGTTAGAAACGCGTTTTTTCCGAGACTTACGTCTCCCAGATAGCGGCAGCAGCTTCCGACAAATGCCCCCGGTCACGTCACTGATTCGATGGGTCAGCGGCGACCGTGCGTGGGAAGAACTATCCCGAACGGCGACACCGGATAGGATATGACGCACTTCTCCGACCGGGTGGAGCGCATCTCCATCAGCGGCATTCGCAAGGTGTTCGAGGCGGCTGGCGAAGACGCTATCAACCTCGGGCTGGGTCAGCCCGACTTCCCGGCCCCGGACCACGCGCGACGGGCGGCCGTCGAAGCCATCGAGGCCGGCGAGGCCGACGGCTACACCGGGAACAAGGGCCTCCCGAACCTGCGCGAGGCCATCGCCGAGAAGCACCGCCGGGACCAGGGCGTCGACCTCGACCCAGACGACGTCATCGCCACGGCCGGGGGGAGCGAAGCACTCCACATCGCTATCGAGGCGCACGTGAACGAGGGCGACGAGGTCATCATCCCCGACCCCGGCTTCGTCTCCTACGACGCGCTCACCAAACTCGCCGGGGGCGACCCGGTTCCGGTCCCCCTCCGCGACGACCTGACGCTCGACCCCGAGGCGGTCGAAGACGCCATCACCGACGACACCGCGGCGTTCGTCGTCAACAGCCCCGGCAACCCGACGGGCGCGGTCTCGCCGCCCGACGACATCGCCGAGTTCGCCCGCATCGCCGACGAACACGACGTGCTCTGCATCTCCGACGAGGTGTACGAGTACACCGTCTTCGAGGGCGAACACCGCTCGCCCATCGAGTTCGCCGAGACCGACAACGTCGTCGTCGTCAACTCGGCCTCGAAGCTGTTTTCGATGACCGGCTGGCGACTCGGCTGGGTGTACGGCTCCACCCGCCGAGTCGAACGCATGCTCCGCGTCCATCAGTACGTGCAGGCGTGCGCCTCCGCACCGGCGCAGTTCGCCGCCGAGGCCGCGCTCAGCGGCCCGCAGGACCGCATCGAGGAGATGACCGAGACGTTCCGCGAGCGCCGCGACCTCGTCGTCGAGGGGCTGGAGGACATCGGCCTCACCGTCCCGTCGCCGGGCGGCGCGTTCTACGTCATGCCCGAGGTCCCCGAGGGCTTCGTCGACGAGTGCATCGACCGCGGCGTGATTATCGTGCCCGGCGAGGCGTTCGGCGAGCACGGCCGCGGCTACGCCCGCCTGTCGTACGCGACCGACACCGAGTCGCTCCGCGAGGCCATCGAAATCATGGGCGAAGCGTACGAGGCGGTCATATAATACCTAAACCGAGGCACAGTTATCTGATTTTGTTTCGATTTTAGATATCGCTCATTATTTAATTTCTGTCATCATGTTTGTTCCAATTGGATAGTCAAATACACAACAGTTGTGAAATGACTCTCGACTTGCCGCAGAATCGTACGGGATTGTCAGTTTGCTATTAGCACACTTCGCTATGTCCCTGACGTTAGTGAGAAGAGAGGTGTTCTCGTCAGGTACGGTCTAGTCTTCGAGATCCGTCGCAAAGCACTCGCTGAGCAAATCTTCGAGCACCACTCAAACCCACTCAATGACCCGGACGGTTCTCAAACCGGCTAACTAGGTTGTTTTCCGGCCACTAAGTCATGTTGCTATACAAACTATTTAATCGTGAATTCACTCTAATTATCGCCAGAATCTTTTTAATATGTCACTCGGAATGCATTATATGATGACAGAAGAAGACAATAGCAAGACACGGAATGGTCTGGTTGTTAACCGACGCTCAATCCTTCGAACCACGGGGGCCGCTTTGGCGACTAGTGGCTCTATTGCGGGTATTTCCGGTTCTGCAGCCGCGGAAAATGGTTGTCCCGAACCAGATAATGGAGAAAGCTATTGGGACTGTTGGGACGATTCAGAGACATGGGATGAAGCCAACGGAATGAATCATAACCCCGACGGCGACCGGTATCAAGCTCAGATAAAAACCTCAATTGGTGCCAAGAATACCGATTCAGACGACTGCGATAACTGCGTATATTACCATTTTGATATTGCATCGTCGGTTGAAGCACGTAAGAAATACGAGCACATGGAAAATAAGCCAAATATTTGGAGTTACGGTATCAGATGGAACGCTAGTGATAGTGTCACTGGTGATCCTCAACCCCTTGACTCTAACAATACTCAAAGTGGAATAAGCGACCCAGACGGGGACGCCTCTGCTGAAGATGATAAAGAAGAGGCCTTTCTTGCACTAGCTGATGTCATTGTGGCAGGTGGAACATTGCTTTACCCTGCTTACTCTGGTAGTGCCTTCCTGTATACTGTTGCCCGAACTTCGGATATGTTCGTCGAAGAGGAAGAGAACCAAGTTACGTTCAGTGATAATACTGACAAGCACAAGGCTGTGAATTTCGCCATGAATAATTTCCGGTTCCAAGTAGATGAATATGAGTCCGGGACTGTTGAGATTGAAACATTCGTAAATGCAACACACGAACACACGTTGACGTCGAAAACGTTCGATCTGGATCGGCACCTGTAGTTTTTCTTTTTAATTTATATTAATACACCAACTATGGTTTAATAACCACATAGGATTCGGTCTGGTAGGCCAAAGCGAATACTACGTCACTAAGTGAAGATTCGATGCAGAATTGTATTCACAACAATAGAAAAATAGATTTGGTATTAAATTAAAAATATCATACTATTTCGAGTAATACGGTCCCAGGCTGAAACGTTTCATCGACTGACGAATCCGGCCACGAGCACCGTCGCGTACGCCAAGAGCAACAGCCCGCCGAAGAGCCCCGCGGATTCGAGGCCCATGTTCGGGTAGACGACCGAGAACAGCGCCGTCGAGACCGCGTCGACGAGCATGCCGGGAACGACGAGCAACACCGCGGCCTCCCGCCGCGCGCCGCCGGACAGCCCGCGCCACCGGAAGACCCCGACCGCGAGCGCCCACATCACGGGGACCGTCAGCGCGAACACGACGGCCGTGACCAGCGGGCGAGAGGGGACCAACACGAGTTGGCCGACGACGCGGAAGACGAGTCCGGCGACGAGGGCAATCGCCAGCCCGACGCCGAGCAACACCCGCGTCTCGGGCAGCGGGAGCCGGCGGGCGTCGGCCTCGGAAACCTGTGAACCGATTGTCATGCATCCCGTACGCGGGCAGGGCGTATCAGCGTTCGTGCCGGCCACAGGATATTATGTCACCCCGGCATAACGATTGGTCGAATGTCAGTACTCTCGACCGCCGACGAAGGGAAGTTCCTCATGGACGAGGAGGCCGAACAGATCGGAATCGTGACCGAAGTCGACGCGGACGCCCAAGTCGCGTACGTCGAACCCGACCCGGACCTCGCCGAGGCGGTCCTGCAGGGCCTCGGCTTCGGCGACGCCGACGGCGACGACATCGAGGTCCCGGCCGAGTCGGTCGAGACGGTGACCGACACGGAACTTCGCGTCGCAAAGGACCTCTGAGCCGCCGGGACGAATCCTGTTTTCCGCCGTGAATCTCGACGCGTGAGCCGCGCGACAGTCGAACTGGTGGTGCGACTCCGCATTCTGTGTTCGGTCGACTATCGGTGACGTGGGATATCCAATTCTGTATAGCGAAATTTGATTTACGTGTGGCGTGGCAGACGAAGTACTGACCGAGGACAAACAACGAAATCCGGCAGAAAAGACGAACCGCTGACAGTTACTTCGCCGTCGAGACGATTTTGATGACGTCGCCCTCTTCGAGTTCGTGATCTTCGGCGATGCGGCGTTTCGCTCGCGCGTCGACCGCGTGGAGGTAGCCGTCGCCGATGTCGGAGTGGACCGCGTACGCGAGGTCCCGCGGCGTCGACCCCCGCGGGAGGAGGAAGGCGTCGGGGAGGACGTTGCCCGTGCCGTCGGTCCACTTCGACTCGTTCTGGACGGGGTAGACCGTGATGCGGTCGAGCACGTCGTAGACCGCGGTGTCGATGGCCTCCTGCGTCCCGGTGCCGCCGTGTTCGCCCATCAGGTCGCGGATTCGTTCGAGGCCCTTCCGCTGGGCGTCGCTCACGTCGCCGACGAGTTCGAAGTCGTCGTCGCCGGGGTGATAGTCGATGATGCCCGCCTCGCGGGCCCGCCGGAGCGCGAGTTCGCCATCCGCCGTGGCGGCGATGACGGGCTTTCCGGTCTCGGCGAGTCGTTCGAGGTTTTCCGGGGGCGCGATATCCACCTTGTTGGCGACGAGGACGATTGGCTTGGTCCGCTGGCGAATCGCGCGGGCGAGTTCGACGCGGTCAGCGTCGTCCCACTCCCTTGGGTTCGGCGAGTAGTCGAGGTCCCGCAGGACGGCGGCGATGTCGAACTCGCTCGCGCCGACGCCCGTCAGGAGGTCGGCGAGGGCGTCATCCATGTCGAAGTCGGGCGACCGCGACTTGCGGACCACGGACTCCCAGTTCTTGTGGACGATGCCCGCGAGCCACTGTTCGAGTTCCTCCTCGATGAAGTCGACCTCCTCGACGGGGTCGAAGCTCCCCACCTCGACGGGTTCGCCCTCGGCGTTCGTCCCGCCGGAGGCGTCGACCACGTTGACGATGGCGTCGGCGTTCGTCAGTTCGTCGAGGAACTGGTTGCCGAGGCCGCGACCCTCGTGCGCGCCGGGAACGAGGCCGGCCACGTCGACGAGTTCGACGGCGACGTAGCGGATGCCGTCCTCGCAGTTGCCGCAGCGCTCGTCGCGGTCGAAACAGGGACAGCGGGTGCGAGCGTGCGTGACGCCGCGGTTCGCGTCGATGGTCGTGAAGGGGTAGTTCGCCACGTCGACCTCGGCGAGCGTCGAGGCCGTGTAGAACGTCGATTTGCCGGCGTTCGGCTTGCCGGCTAACGCGAGAGAGAGCATGGCTCGACGATGGTCGCGGACGCGGAAAAACGCTCGCGTGCGAGGAAGCGCGAGCGACGGCGAGCGACGAAAGAGAGACCGGCGCGCAGTCAGTCCGTCAGTCGCCTGAAGGCGGCGCGGCCGGCGAGTACCACCCCGCTCCCGAGAATCGCGAGGAGGCCGCCGAAGACGACGAGGTACGGAGCCGCGTAGGCGACGGCGACGACGAGCGCCCGAAGGGCGACGAACGCGCCGTTGACCGACTCGGAGAACGCCTGTAAGACCGGCGTGTCGTACCACTGCGCCGGGCCGGGCGGTCGCTCCGACAGCGAGACGCGGACAGTCGAGAGGGCGACCCGGTCTTCGAGCGACTGCTTCTGGGCTTCGAGCCGCTCGATTTCGGTCTGGACTTCGGTCAGGCGCTCTTCGACCGCGAGCACGTCCTCGGTCGTGTTGGCCGACTCGTAGAGGTCGCGGAGGCGGTCGCGCTGGGCGCGGAGGTTGCTCAACCGCGCTTCGATATCGACCAGTTGGTCGGTCACGTCCTCCGAGTTCGTCTCGACGCGCTCGACCTCGCCGAGGTCCTTCATGTCGGTCATGAACGCCGAGAAGTCCTCTGAGGGGACGCGAACGACGAGCTGACCCGAGCGATAGGTCCCGCCGCTCCGGCGATTGACGTACTCGTTGGAGTCGCTGACGTAGCCGCCGTAGGATTCGGCGGTCGATTCGACCGCGTCGCGCGACTCGTTGAACTCGTCGACGGTCAGTTCTATCTGGCCGTTCCTGATGACCGCCCGCCGCTGGGCCTGCGGGAGGTCGTCGCCGCCCGTCTGTTCGGCCTCGGTGGAACCGCCCGCGTCGGCGGCGAGAGACACGCTCTCCGACCCGCCCGCACCGCCGTCCGCCGCGCCGCCGGTACACCCGGCGAGGACGACGAGGAGGGCGACCGAGAGAAGTTTCAGTCGATTGTCCATAGACGACACTCTCGACGTGAACGAATAATCGTTGGGTAGGCACAAACGGCGACTGTTGCTATCGCGGCGCACGGGTGGCCGCAGTCGCTCGGTCGGTTCCGACGCCGACTACTCGGCCTCGCGGGGGAGGTTGTCGCGGTGGATGCGCATCTCGCCGCGGGCGCGCATCGTGCCGTCGACGTGCGCGCCGGCTTCGAGCACGAGGTCGTTACAGGACACGTCGCCGAGAACGCGCGCGTCCTCGTGGATTCGGACCTCGCCGTTTCGCGTGGTCACGTCGCCGTGGATGCGCGTCCCGCTCCCGACGACGATATCGTCGCGGGCGCGGAGGCTCCCGAAGACGTTGTCGTCCTCGGCGAGGTCGATGGACTTCGCGCGGATGTTGCCGTGGATTCGGCAGTTGGAGCCGACGTGCGCGGGCGTCGAGACGCGCCACGCGTCGTCGGAGACGGTGGCGTTCCGGGGAATCACGAGCGGGTCGTGCGGCGACTCGCCGGAGAGGGTTTCTGCGAGTTCGTCGGCCGCCTCGTCCTCGCCGAGCCGAAGGAGCTGCGAGAGGACGATGAAGTAGAACACGAGCGTCGGAATCGGGTTGCGGATGACGATCCAGCCGTTTGCCTCGAACCCCTCTTCGATGTCGACGTCGTCGCCGATGTCGAGGTCGCCCGAGACCATCAGGCGGCCGGCGATGTGGACGCGCTCGCCGAGGTAGGCGTCGTTGCCGACGAGGACGTTGCCGGCCACGTCGTCGAGCATGTCGAGTCGGCAGTCGGCTTCGGCCTCGATGTCGCCGCCGAAGGTGACGCGCTCGCCCGCGAAGACGTTCCGTCCGCGGACGCCGAACTCGACGGTGCTCTGCCCGCCGACGACGACGTCGCCGTCGGTGACGAGGTCGTGTTCCTCGACCGTCGTCCCGTCGGGGATTTCGAGCGCATCGAGCGGGTCCGTACCCAGTGACACGCTCCGAACCAACACCCGTGCCGTAATAAACCGTCCGCAAGACGAGCGTCAGACGCGACGGAGGCGGCCGGTTTCGCGCCGACGACGCGTATTTAACTACGCGCGGGATACAACGAGAGGTATGACGATTCTCTCTTTCGACGACGACGGCGTAGACGTGGTCTACGAGGGAACGGAGTTCCGCCTCGAAAAGGCCCTCATCGAGGAGGCCATCGGGAAGTCCTACCCCGACGTGACCGACCACGAGGTGCTGAAAATCGTCGAGAAGGAACCCGCTCTCTCCGGCGAACCCCGGCGCGTCCGCGACATCCTGAACTCGTCGTAACCGCCGCCCAAAACTCCGTTTCTCCGCGTATCGCTCTCGAATCACGCGCTCCAAGCGCGAACTCAGAACCGAAGCCGTTCTTCCAGACAGACTTTGACGATGGATTTCCCGATGGCCGCGCCGCCGGCGAAGGGGTCGAGTTTCGTCTCGCCCGCGCGCTCGCGGTAGGGGATGGGAACTTCGGCGATGTTGTAGCCGCGCATCGCGGGGCGGATGAGGAGTTCGGCGGACAGCCCCGTGTTCTCGGTCCACTCGATATCGTGGAGGAGTTCGCGGCGGTACGCCCGCATGCCGGTGGTCGTGTCGTGGACGGTCGCGCCCATGAGAAAGCTGGCGAGGCGGGCGAACGCGACGTTGCCCGCGCGGTTGAGTCGGGGCATCGTCTCCGCGCCCGTCGTGATTCGGTCGCCGGAGACCACGTCGTAGCCGTCGTTGATGAGGTCGAGGAATTCCGGGAGATACTCCATCGGATAGGTGTCGTCGCAGTCCGTGGTGACGACGACCGGCCGGTCGGACGCGAGCACCGCGGCCTCGACCGCGACGCCGTACCCCTGCGGCTCCTGTTCGATGACGCGCGCGCCCATCTTCCGGGCGATTTCGGGCGTCCGGTCGTCCGAGCCGTCCACGCAGACGACCTCGGCGCGCCCGTCGGTAATCCGGTCGATGTCGGCCAGGACGGCCCCGATAGCCTGCTCTTCGTTGTACGTCCCCATCACGACCGCGAGGTCGTCGAAGGTGAACTCGGTCATTGGGCGGGGTTGTCGACGGCCGCTCTTGAGCGTTTAGGTTTGCCAAAACCGGAGGCGACGCGAGCGCCGGCGTTAGCTGAGCCCGCGGGTGTCGGGCTGGTCTTCCAGCTCTTTGGCGTGGTCGACGAGGTAGTCCATGAGGCGGGTCGCCGACGCCTCCACGTCGTCGAGCTCGTCGCTGGACTGCCCGCTGACGCGGACGGAGAGTTCGTAGAGGTCGAGTTCGACGTGCGGGACGGTCTCGTCGCCGTTGCCGTTGCCGTCGTCGCGCTCGTCTGTACCGCCGTCCGCCGCCTCGACGGCCGCATCGGCATCGACTGGCTCGTCGCCGTCGGTCGGCTCAGTCGCCTCGGCCGCGTCGGCTGTCGAGGTCGAATCGGCGGTGTCGTCCGCCTCGGGGTCGGCGTCGGGGTCGTCGGTCATGTGCGGCGCGTCGCTTCGGGGGATGAAAAAAGCGCGGGGTTCCGTCACGTTCGCTCGGGTCGGCTGTCGTCCGGCCGCGGGCGCGAGCGAATCAGGCGACGCCCGACTCAGCCGAGTTCGGCGTCGAGTCCCTCGCAGGCGCGGTCGTGGAGGCGTCCGGTGACGGTCTCCATGAGGCGTTCGAGGTTGACCGCGTCCTCGCGGTTGTACGAGACGAGCGTATCGAGCGACGACCGGTCGCCGCGCTCGTACTCCCGCCAGAGTCGGACGGCGTCGCGCCCGGAGATGTCGGGGCGGTCGCGGTCGATACCGACGTCCTTCTCGATTTGTTTCAGCCCGCCGGTGAGGTCGAGCGTCCGGCACGGGTACATCAAATCGACGTGCGGAACGTCGATGGAGACGTCGAACGAGGTTTCGAGGAACGGCACGTCGAAGCGCGCGCCGTTGAACGTCGCGATGAGTTTCGCGTCGACGAACTGCTCGCGGAGGGCGGCGGCGGTCAGATCCTCGCCGCTGACGAGCGTCGTGGTCTCGCCGTCCTGATGGAACGAGACGGTCGTCACCGAGTCGCGCTCGGGCGAGAGACCGGTCGTCTCGATGTCGAAAAAGCACGTCTCGTCGCGGAAGTTCTCGTACAGTCGCCAGCGCTCGCCCGAGGGGAAGCAGTCGTCGAAGAACCGCGAGTCGCCGTCGTCGAGGTGGGCGGCGGCGTCGGCGATGAACGTCTCGATTCGGTCGCCCGTCTTCGCGCCGACGAGCGAGGCGTCGAACTCGTCCCAGTGGGTCGACCCGGCCCGCCAGAGGTTCCGCTCCGTCCGCTCGCCCACGCCGCGGACGGGGATGAAGCTGTTCTCGATTCGCATGTCCGACAGGGGGGCGTCGGCGACCCTAAATGCGTCGTCGTGGGTCGGCGGCCGCGCTCCCGGCGCGCTCCCGCACTCCCCCGCCGCGGGCGTTTTACCCGCACGGCGCGAAGCCGGGGGTATGTGCGGTCGCTACACGCTGTTTACCCCACCGGAGGAACTCGAAACGCGGTTCGACGCGACGCCGACGCGCCCGCTTTCGGCGCGGTACAACTGTGCGCCCGGCCAGGAACTCCCGGTCGTGACAAACGACGCGCCGGAGGAGTTCCGCTTCCTGAAGTGGGGACTCGTCCCCTCGTGGGCCGACAGCGCGAGCGTCGGAAACGACCGAATCAACGCCCGCGCGGAGACCGTCCGCGAGAAGCGGAGCTTCGCCGACGCCTACGAGGCCCGCCGGTGTCTCGTTCCCTCGGACGGTTTCTACGAGTGGGTCGACCGCGGCGGGGACAAACAGCCCTACCGCGTCGCCTTCGAGGACGACCGCCCGTTCGCCATGGCCGGCCTCTGGGAGCGATGGACGCCCTCGACGAAACAGACCGGGCTCGGTGACTTCGGAAGCGACGGCCCCTCGCGCGAACAGGAGCCGCTGGAGACGTTCACCGTCGTCACGACCGAGCCGAACGACCTCGTCTCCGAGCTACACCACCGAATGGCGGTCGTCCTCGCGCCCGACGAAGAGGAGACGTGGCTCCACGGCGACCCCGACGAGGCGGCGGCGCTCCTCGACACCTACCCCGACGACGAACTCACGGCGTACCCCGTCTCGACGCGGGTGAACAGCCCCGCCAACGACGACCCCGAGCTGATAGAGCCAGTCGAAGCGTAGCGCGTCGGGTGAAATCGTCGGCGCTCGGCCGTCTCGACCATTTCGACGCGGGCCGAGCGGGTTCGACGGGACGCGACTGTTCCGAAATCGGGTGAGCTCGGGAACAGGAATTGGGTATAGCGAGATGCGATATACGAGTCTCGAATCGGACAATCGGCGACCGGGCAGAGAGACCCGAATCTCCGGATATTTGGCGACTGAGCCGCGTTGACGCAGAAAATCGGCACTCCAGCGGTCGATAGCGTTTGAGTCTTCTCAGCATCACAGCGCGACAGTCGCATCACGCTCCCGGTCGGGGGTGTATCGCAGTCGAGAGTACACAGGTGCATCGGCGGCGAGTCCGGTCGTGCAGACGGAGTACGCCATCGCATCCGGGATTCGAGGCAGCCCGTTCGAACGAGTCACCGGCCGAGAGACGGTTCGTTCGAACGGATCGTCCGCCGAACGAGTGAGTCGTCGAATCCGGCCGTGAGTGAGACACCGAAACCCCGGACTCATGGAACCCGTCAGGACGGCCACACCGCGCTCGAACGCCGCTTCACCTGAGAGGGGAGCCACACCCGAGGAACTGTTCTCACCGCGAGGAGAGGGCTGTGAAGGCGTCAAAAGAGAACGAATCGAGCCGGCAAGGACCTCGGTTGGGTTCGTCTTCGAGTGCATTCGGAACGGCGTCACCCGGGTGGTTGCGTGTTCGAATCAGACAACACTCACCGAATTTCTTCGAAATAGAACACGCATAATAGTAGATAGAATCAATTCGAAACGAAGGTCTGTCCGGCGACACATATTCGGAGTAGAATGGCAGATATAATCGGTGAAAAATACCGAGTTCATTTTAGTTGAAATATAGCCGTTCGAGAGAACACAGATGACGCGTCGCCAGCGAGTATATTTCTGAGAAAATATACAGAAATTATAGACAGAATAGTTCGTGTCTCGTTGAGAGAAATAAAACGGGGGCAAAACCAGCGCTGTCCAAATTATATAATAATTCAGTGAAATTATGTATGAAATAACGAAACTCGTGTAAGTGGTTCTTCCATACGTTACTCCAGGGTGAACAAGGTGAGAACCCCCATCCAAAATTGGGCATCCATAACAAAAATGAGGAGATGCTGCGCGTGGTTTGTCCTATCGAGAGCAACAAAAATCAGCCGAGTCTCAAATTCGCTCGAAACGCCCGAAATCGACATTCTCCGGCGAAATATAATATCCTGAATACTACATGCAAATTGCCAAAAATACGATTGTAGTATTCAGGATAACTCAGATTCGCCGCCGAAAATACGCATGTACTGCTCAGGATAATCTCTCTTATTCTGGACCGTGCCGGTAGATTGAATATCGACCCCCGTGTCGACCCGTTCATGAGCGACGAGGCCGACCGCGCGACGGTGCAAACCTACCTCCCGGCCCACCAGAAGGCCATCTGGAAGGACCACGCGGACCGACTCGGGATGAGCCAGAGCGAATTTGTCAGAACGATGGTACAGGCCGGTCGGCGCGATTTCGATGTCCCTCCGAGAGGCGATGAAGCGACCACAACCCCCGGGGTCGAAGGGGTGGAAACGGGTCTCCAGAACGACGGTTCAAATCAAGAAGAATCGAGAGAAAATAACGACGGGTTCGAGGCCCGGATCGTCGAGGCGCTCGCGGCCGATTCGCATCGGTCGTGGGACGACCTCGTCGCGGCGCTGACCGACGACATCGAAGACCGCCTCGAATCGACGCTTCAGGAACTGCAATCGAGCGGCCGAGTCGTGTACAGCGGGCGACACGGCGGCTACACGCTGGCGGAGCGCGATGGCCGCTGAAAACCCCGCCGAGGCGGAAGACCCCGTCGGCTACTTCCTGCAGGATATGACCTATCACGGGAAGACAGACCGAACCCGCGACGCCTACGAACGCGTCCTCCGGGCGTTCGAGTCGTTCCTCGGGGACCCCTCGCGGAACCCCTCCGGGACCGCTCGGTCGGTCGGCGACGCGACTCACCGCGACTGCATGGCGTGGATACACACCCTTCGAAACCGGGATGTCGCGCCGAGCACGGTGGCGACGTACGCCTCCTACCTCCACCGGTTTTACGCCTACATGGCGCAGGTCGGCGCGTTCGACTCCAACCCGATGAGCCTCGTGATGGAGGAGATGGACGAGCGAATCGACACGAACCCCGCCCGACGCGAGCTCTCGGTCCCGCAGATGCGGGAGTTCGTCCGCGGAATCGCCCATCCGCTGGAGCACGCGCTGGTAGTCACCCTCCTCAAAACCGGGATGCGCGTCGGCGAACTGTGCAATCTCGACCTTCGAGACGTGTCGTTGTCGGTGGATACACCCCTCTCCGGTGTATCGACTCGCGCCGCCCTCGACGGGCGCGGACCGTCGATGTACGTCGCCGCCGACCCGAGCGTCGGGAGCATTACAAACGGCGAGGAGCGAACCGCATCGAACAAGCGAAAGCGGTCGACGGTCGTCCCGGTCGACGACGAACTGGAGGACGTTCTCCTGCGTTGGCTAGCGGTTCGTCCGGATTCGCCGTCACCGGCCGAACCGCTTTTCGTCGGCACCGCCTCGGGGTGGGGCCGTCGGCTGGACCCCGACGCCGTCCACCACGTCGTCACCTCTCACGCCGCCGACGCCGGCTGGTACCGGGCGGGCGGTGACCGAGAGGAGAACGTCACGCCGCACTACTTCCGGCACTTCTTCACGACCCATCTCCGGGACCGCACCGGCGACCGCGGCATCGTCAAGTACCTCCGCGGCGACGTGGCCGGCGACATCATCGACACGTATACCCACAACTGGGGCGACAGAGTGCGCGAAACGTACGAATCGAACATTTACTCGCTCCGCTGAGGAGCGTGATAGCTGTTCGAAGTGCGACTTGTAAACTGTATCTCGCTATATCTAATTGGAGGGTTCGAACCTATCGTTTGACACCCGTCGCCTCGGTTTGGACGGGGGGGTCGTTCGGGAGTACGGAGACGCTGACGACGGTCATCGTCGGTCGTCGGGTGCCGAAGTAGGCGTCGTAGGCCGACTCGATGGCGTCGATTCGGTCGAGGTCGGTCGCGTACACCGTGGTCCGAAGCACGTCGTCCAGTCGGGTCCCGAGCGTTCGGCCACCGACTACACGCGTTCGAGCGCGCGGGTGGTCTGGCTCTCGACCGACCGGAGCCCGTCCGACGTCTGGTCCGGTTCGGGAAACTGCTTGTCGTCGCACTCGACGACGCCGACGAAGTCCTGTCGGCGGTCATCTGTCACGCGAGGCGTCTCCTCACCGCCGTCTACGACGACCCGCTCACCGCCTCGGAACAAGAGAGGAAATCGTTGGCTGTTGGACAGATAGTTCCTCCCGGTACCCAGCACGGTCTAGCCTCAATAACGGCTCCGACTGGGAGTCCCACAATGGCGATATCGCAATGCTAAGGACTCAGTAGGGTCATAATCAACACGATAGTAAACCATGAATAAACGAATTGGAATCGCGGTAGCTATCGGGGTCATTAACGCGGTTATCGTCTATTTCAATGGATACTATCTACTGAATTTGTCTATGGATGCTGAAGGTCCCCAACGTCTCCTGTATAACTTCCTTCAGATATTCGGCATGTTTGTCTTGGGCGCAGGTTCATCTTACCTACTTCTCCGATACAAGCTGATACTCCCGGGGATGCTGGCCATTGTATTCACATCCTACAGCCTTTACGACCACTTCTCACCCTCCATGGAGAGTTTCACACCGCTTTACCTCGGTGTCTGGTTCGTGTTCGTCGTCTTCGTTGGCATCGTCGCCATTTTCGAGTATGGCATCCGAAGAGGACTCTCCATCTATCCACCGAACCCGCTGATATAGAACTGAAGTTCTGCTTCGTTTTGTGCTCGGTTAGACCGTCAATTCGGTCTCTACCTCCGGCGACGCGATGGCCCGCTTGACGGTCTCTGCGGCCGGCGTCGCCTCCGCGACGTTCTCCATCAGGACCGTCTCGCTCGGGAACAGGTGTTCGCCGAGGACGAGGCCGTGTTCGCGCGCGGTCGACCCGGTCATCGTGAGGTAAACGCCGATACCGGTCTCCGCGATGGCGGCCTCTTCTTCGGGCGCGCCGTTCGGATACGCGAACGTCACGTCGTCGAGACACCGCGTGCCGAGAACCGCCTCCACGAGGCGCTCGTAGCGCGGCGAGATACACAGGTCGCCCGCGTAGTCCGCGACGAAGTCGCGGTCGAGTTCGGAGCCCGGCGGGAGGAGTTCGGGGTCGGCCATGAGCGTGTGATACACCGTGTCGCCGAGCCCGGAGACGACCCGAACGTCGGTGTCCATCGGGTCGATGCGGGCGTTCACGTCCTCGATGCTCCCGAGGCCCTCGGGCCGGAGCTTGACGACCTCTTCGAGGACGAGGTCGGCGCTGTCGAAGCCGAGGCCGAACTCGTGGGTCCGGAGGGCGCGGAACGGCTCCTCGCGGCCGACGAGGTGGATGTCCACCCCGTCGATTTCGAAGACGACGCTGTCGAAGACGATGCGTCGCGGCATCCCGTCTCGGTCGTCGCGCAGGAGCGTGAACTCCGGCGCGGCCGGGTCCGAGAGGTCACTGTAGTCCGCGAGTCGCTCGTACACGTCGCGTTCCGGATGGGTATGGCCCTTCGTGACCGACTTCTCGTATCGGAGTGTCGAGGTGATTTCGTCCGCCACCTCGGCGATGCTCTCGGTCGTGGCGAACCGTTCGAGCACCGCTTCGAGGGGGCGACCCTTTCGCGGAACAGCGACGCGCACCGTCTCTGTCATCATCGGAACGTCGGGGCGGCCCGCTAAACAGGTTGCGCTTCGCGAAAACGTCTCTCGGGAAAAAGCTCGGAAGCGCTACTCCGCGTCGTCGGTGTCGCCGTCGTCGCCGGCGGCCGGGCCGCCGCCCATGCCGGTGCCGAAGGCACCCGCGAGGCGTTCGCGGAAGGTTTCGAGTTCGGCGACGGTATCGTTTAGCTCTTGGATGTCGTCGCGCAGAGCCTCGATTTCCTCGTCGGCCGCGGCGTCTTCGACCCGCGACTGAACGTCCGCGAGGCGGTCGTCGAGCGCCTCGCGCGTCTCCACGATGTCCCCGTCGAGTTCGGCGATGTCCTCGCGGATGTCGCCGACCTCGGCGTGGAGCGTCGAGGCCTGTTCGGTCGCTTCCGCCGCGTCGGTTTCGGCCCCTTCGAGCCGGTCGACCGTCTCGTCCAACCGACCGGCGATGTCGTCGAGACGCTCGCGGACGGTCACGAGCTCCTCCTCGCGCTTGGCGAGCGTCTCCTCGACGCTGTCGAGGCGGGCGGAACCGGCGTCGATGTTCCGCGAGGCGGTTTCGAGCCGCTCGTCGTGGTCCTCGAACCGGCCGTCGTGGTCGTCCAGCCGGCCCTCGACGGCCTCGAACTGCTCGTTGTGGGATTCGAGCCAGCCGTGGTAGTCATCGAGCGTGTCGTCCGCGGTTTCGAGGTCGGACGCGAGGCCTTCGAGACGGCCGTCGTGGTCGTCGAGGCGGCTCTCGGCGTCGGCGACCCGCGTGGCGACGCGGTCGGAGCGCTCGTCGACCGTGGCGATGGTCTCTTCGGCCGCGTCGAGCCGGGAGGCCGCGTCGTCGACCGACTCGACCGCGCCGTCGACCATCGAGTCGAGGGCGTCGAGGTCTTCGCGGAAGTCGGCCATCTCGGCGCGGAACTCGGAGACGAGTTCGTTCCCGGTCCCCTCCTCGTCGATGAACTCCGCGAGCGCGTCGGAGTACGCCGCGAGGTCCTCCATCTGCGACTGGAGGCGACGGATGCGAACGTCGGTGCTCCGGCGCGTCTCGGCGTCGACCGCCTCGCGCAGGACCTCGATGTCCTCCTCGTCGGCCGCGCCCGACCGAATCTCGGCGGCGAGCGCGCCGACGAGACCGCTCGCGTCGGTCGCGGGCGCGCTTCCGGCCGGAGCCGCGTCGGCGGGGGCGTTGGCGTCGGTGGCCGAGTCCGCTTCGGCGTCGATGTCGAAATCGGCTCCGGCGTCGGGCTCCACCGCCGGGTCGGGCTCGGGCTCGGGCTCTTCGAGATGTGCGGTCACCGCCGGTGTGGTGTCGGCCGCGACGGCGCGCGGGCCGACGGATTCGGCGGTGCCGGCGGCGGCGTCCGCGTCGTCGGTGTCGTCATCGCCGAGCACGTCGTCGTCGGGCGAAGGTGCGACCGGCCCGTCGCCCTCGTCGGACGTCTGCGACTCGGGTGCGTCTGCGTCAAGGTCCTCGTCGTCTCCACCGCGGAAGGCGGCCGCGAGGTCGCCGTCGCTCGGCTCGTCGTCGAGGGCTTCCGCGTCGGCGGTCGCGTCCGCCTCGGCGTCGACGGCGGCTCCGGGCTCAGAATCGGCGTCCGCGGGCGCGTCGAGGACGACTTCCCCTTCGTCCTCTCGGTCCGCGTCGGCGGCGGACGACTGGTCGCGGGGCGGGTCGCGATTGCCCGCGAGCACGTCCCGGACGATCTGACTGCGGTCTTCGCCGAGGATGTCGTCGATGTCGTCGGGGTCGATGCCGCCGTCGACCGGGATGCGTTCGAGCGTCGGCTCTTCGAGGAAGTCAGTCTGGTCGTGGCCGTCGGTGATGCGGATGCCGTAGACCGTCACGAGTTCCTCGCCGGGGTCGAGCGTCCGCTCGTACTCGACGCGGTGGTCCTTGTAGGCCGTCCAGTTGTCGCTCTCGAAGTCGGGGTGGAACCCGACGCTCTCCATCGGGAACGACTCGGGGATGCGGTCGATGACCCGGATTCGGGTCGCCTCGTCTCGCGTCGAACTGATGACGAACTTGATGGCGGGAACGGGAAACTCGTCGGCGGCGAAGGTCTTTTCGACCGTGACCTCGCCGTCGGAAACCGAGGTAACCCCTTCGGACTCGCGGCTCATGGCCGCCACTTTCCCGACATCCATTATAAAACAACCGGGGACCGCGAAGTCGACCCGACGCCGTCCCTCGATTAGACCGTTCCGATGGGATGACTGTCGGTCGACGACGACCGTCGCGGGGCCGCCGTCGCCGGAATTTCGGTCCCGGACGCGGCCTCAGAGATCGACGCGGTCGCCGATTTCGACGAGTTCGAGCGAGCGGGGGGCCTCGAAGCTCTTGGCGTGGTGATGCAGCACCTTCGGGTCGGCGGTCAGGCCCTTCCACATGTCCCAGTGGGTCGGCACGAGGCGGTCGAGGTCGAGGTCGCTCGCGGCCTCGATAATCTGGTTCTCGTCGTTGTACCACTTCGTGCGGACCGGTTCACCGGTCTCCTTGTCGGGGATGTTGCCGACGGTCCCGAACGCGAGGATGCCGAGGTCGAGGTCGTAGCGCTCGCCGATGTCGGCGAACTCCTCGGCGGGCTTGGTGTCGCCGCCGTGGATGAACGTGCCCGACTCGTGTTCGAAGACGTAGGCGACCGGGTGGCTCGCATCGGGGTCGTAGGCGGGTTCGACGTGGACCGTGAACTCGCCGATTTCGACGCTGTCGCCCTCCGCGACCTCCTCGAACTGGTCGTCGGAGAGGTCGTAGTCGTCGAACCACGCCTCGTCGTCGTAGGCGACCGAAAGCGAGTCGTCGGGGGCGACGAACGTCGCACCCGTGTTTTCGAGGATAGGGGCCTGACTCGGGCCGTGGACGTGGTCCGTGTGCTCGTGGGTGGCGAGGACCGCGTCGGCCTCGGTCACGTCCTCGGGGTCGAACGGGACGGGAATCATGCGGACCGTCCGCGGCGGGTCGCCGATGCCGACGTACGGGTCGACGAACAGCGTCGTCCCCTCACTACCCTTGATGACGAACCCGTTGCAGCCCAGATACCAGACGGCAACCGTCTCGGGGTCGGCCGACTCGACCGCACGCGGGAGCCAGTCGCTCCAGTCGCTGACTGTCATAGAGACGTGTCCTCACGCGGGGGGACTAAGCGTTGCGCTCTCTCCCGTTGGACTCGTCGAGCGGGAGCGGACCGCGCGCCCTCTCCCCCTTCCTCCCGGCCGCCTCGACCGCATCTTCAAAATTAGTGACTAATCCGAGAGTGAGTGGTCGAATATCTCAGAACTAGATAGAATTTGAGGACATATGTGTCGTATAAGGTGTTACCCTGACAAGATATTTAATGGTGTATCTCATGCTACCAAACACCATGTCAAGACCCCGCAAACAAACGGCGAACTTCTCTTCGATGGCTCGGACGATGCGCGCGTGCGGTGCGTGGGAAGCGGTCTCCCCGCTGGACGACGACTCGCGGCGAACGGACGAGTTCTGACGCGACCGAGAACGGCAGCCCGACCCCAGTCGGGCGACGCGGCCCCGCACTTATCTTCTTCGGCGCGGTCCGATACCACATGAGCGCAGCCACAATCCGCGGTATCGACGAACGCCGAGGCGACGACGACAGCGATACAGACACCGACACCGGCGGACGCCGAAAAGAGGTGCCGCCGTGCGCGTGAGCGTCGTCGGCGGCAGCGTCGTTCCCGCACCGGTCGAGACCGTCGCGGAAGACGTGGGACGCCTGCTCGCCCAGCGCGGCCACACGGTCGTCTGCGGCGGTCTCGGCGGCGTCATGGAGGCCGCCTGCCGCGGCGCGAAGGACGCCGGCGGCACGACCATCGGCGTCCTGCCGGGCGAGGACCGCGACGAGGCGAACCCCTACGTCGACGTGGCCGTCGCGACCGGTCTCGGCCACGCGAGAAACGCGCTCGTCGCGATGAACGGCGACGCCGTCATCGCCGTCGACGGCGGCGGCGGGACGCTCTCCGAGGTCGGCTACGCCAACGTCTTCGACCGCCCGACGGCCGGAATCAGGACCCAACAGGTCGGCTCGCTGGACGGCTTCGAGCCGTGCGACTCGCCGGAAGCGGCCGTCGCATTCGTCGAAAACGCGGTCTGAGAACCCAGTTCGGTCGCGCCGTTCGTGCTACGCGTCGGCGACGCCCTCGTCGCGCTCGACGCAGTCGCGGAGCAGGTCGTCGACGACGGTCTCGCGGAACGACTCCCAGTCGGTCGTCGACGCCCACAGCCGGCCGGCGTCCGTCGGTTCGAGCGCGTCTCGTCCGCGCTCGCGCTCGCGCGTCGTGACGAACCCGTTCGCGGCGAGTCCCTCGACGGCCACGTCGAGTCTGGGGGCGAGCGCGTTCGAGAGTCGCTTTTCGAAGCGGTCGCCGGTCACGCTGTCGCGAGCGACGCCCACGCAGAACGAATCGAACGCCGACCACGTCTCCTCGTCGCGCGCGCCGGCGACGATGCCGTGGTGTTCGGCGCGCTCGCGGAGTTCGGCGGCGACCGCGCGGCGGGTCCGCGGGCGGGAGCGCGGCGGCCCCGCGACGAGGACGGACAGCACCGCCGCTTCGAGGTCGCCCAACGGCGAGAGCGCGTGGGCGTCGAGTTCGAGGCCCGACTCGCCGGTCGCCGGACCGGACTCGTCGAGTTCGGAGAGGCTCGTCGCGGCCGCTGTGGCCCGCTCGGAGAGGTCGGCCGTCCGTTCTGCGACCGGAGCGGCGGCGGCCGAGAGCTGCGACCGGGCGTCCAGATAGGCGTCGAGGTGCGCCTCGAAGCGGTCGAGCGACTCGAACAGCTCGATGGTTGCCCGGTCTTCGAACTTCCCGAAGCGCGCCTCACAGCTCGTCCGGAAGCGCCCGACCAGTTCGCGGGGGTCGTCTTCGACCGACGCGAGCAGGCGGCTCTCGGCGTCGAGCCACCCGTCGAGCGCGTCGAGGACCGCGTTCGGGTCGCGGGTGTCTTCGGGGTCCGGGCGGGGGGCCTCGGACTCGACGAGGTCGGCCAACTGTTCGCGGGCGCGGCCGACGTAGGAACTCATCGCGCCGAGCGGCGAGTCGCCGCCGGAGCGCGCCCCACGAGCGCCCGCGGGGCGGCCGACACGGGAGTTCGGACGGGACCGGCGGGAGGGGCGAGACTCGCCGCTGGCCTCGGCGAGCGCGTCGCGCAGGTCCGACAGGGCGATGCGGAGCGGTCGAGCGACGGCCGCGGCCGCGGGGCCGTCGGCGACGCGCCGGAACTCGGCGAACGCGTCCGACGCGGCCTCGACGTCGGCGACGAGCGTCCGGAGGTCGTCGATGGCGGCGAGGTCGGGACGGTCGGTCGCGGGAATCGCCAAGAGCGAGACGGTCCCGCGGTCGAGGTCGCCGCCGTCGACGAGGGCGGTCCGCGCGGCGTAGAACGCGGCGGCGACCTGCGGGGGCGCGCCCGAGAGGTTCACCTGCACGTCGCCGTCCGCGGCGGCCTCGCGGAGCAGGTCGGCCGTCGCGGCGTACAGTTCCTCGAACGACGCGGTGAAGGGGAGCCGCGCTTCGTCGAGCGTCCCCCGGCCCGCGAGCCGTTCGGAGACGGCTTTCGCGGCGCGGGCGCTCGCTCGCGGCGCGCCGGGCGTACAGTCGTCCGGGTCGCGACCCTGCTCGGGGTCGGCCTCGTCGCGGACCAGCCGAACCCGGTCTGCGTCGACGTCGGCGGCTTCGAGCGGGGTGACGACCCGCTGCACGTCGAATCCGAGAACGGGGAGGTGGGTCGTCGGCATCTGTCTGACCAATTCGCTACCTGTACCCTGAATGTTGTGGTGCTCCTGAGAGCCGCCTGTCAGAAGCGGCGGCGCGGCGTCAGACCCACTGCCGGATGAGGTTGCGGCCGACGACGCCGAGGCCGAGCATATCGACGACGAACAGGATGACGCTACCGAGGATGGGGACGAGCGACAGGACCGCCGCGACGAGCGCGCCGACCGCGACCGAGACGCCGAGCGGGGGAGACCCGCCGGAGGCGGTGCCAGTCACGAGCGAGCCGAGGAAGACCGTCGAAACCGCGCCGCCGACGATACTAAGCAGGATGAGCGCGAGGAACCCCGGAATCGCCACGATGAGGCCGATGATGGTGATTGCGAGGAGGACGAGGACGATGACGCCGCCGATGCTGACGCCCAGACCCCAGAGGAACGACCCGCCGGGGTCGTCCCGAATCTCGGCGATGGCGTCTCTGGTGTACGCCGGGGCCGCGGCGACGAGGATGCCGCCGACGACGAGGTCGATGAGGAAGCTTCCACCGGCGCGGAACACCGGCGAAATCTGCTGTGCGGATTCGAGGTTCTGCGCGGCGGCGGTCCCCGCGAGCGCGAGGACGCCGAGCAGGCTCAGGAGGGCAGTTCGTGTTCGTGGAGGGACCATACGTGTCCGTCGAATGGCGACTCGTATAGGTATTCTGGATGGACTGTCAGAAAATCGGATACGTCCGAAGCGAGGCGGAAGAGTCGAAACAGGACGCTCCCCTCGGCGGCGTCGCGAGAGCCACGCGCCGGGGCGGGGCGCTCACCGGGAGTCTCGGGCTACCAGGTGCCGTGGAACGTGTCGAATTCGAGGGCGTCGAGCGGCTCGTCGCCGACGGCGATGCGGTACTCCTGCGGCGTGAGCATCGGCTTGTGGAAGCGCGGGCCGTCGTCGGTCGTGATGCGCGGACAGCCGGTGTTGACGAACGCGTCCATGTCGAAGTTGCGGAGGCGGTCCGGCGTCACCTCGTCCATGGTGATGAGATAGGCGTTGTCGTTGTCTTCGAGAATCTTCTCGGCGATTTCCATGCGACCCTGGCCGATTTTCGTACAGAAGATGACGCCCCACTTCTCGGCGTCCATCGCCTTGTGGACCGAGGCGTAGCGCTGTTTCATGAACTTCCGCGTGTCGGCGATGGTGACGACGTTGTTGACGGGGTCGGCGATGACGACGTTCTTGTCGGGGTGTTCCATCGCGAGGCCGAGCGGGTGGAACTTGCCGCCGCCGACGTAGAGAACGTCGTCCGCCGGGATGTCCGCGGAGGCGTAGTTACAACCGAGGACCTGTCCCTCGTAGGTGAGGCGGTCGTCGCCCTTGCGGGTCTGGACGGTGTAGCCGCGCTCTTCGAGCCAGTCGCACATGTCCTCGAAGCGGTTCATGTGCTGGGCGGTGGTGACGAGGCCGACCTCGTCGCCCTCGATGTCGTCGAGCGCGTCCTCCATGATGGGGAAGGGGTCGACGTTGGAGAAAAGCGGGACGTAGATGATTTTGTCCGACTCCTTCATCGGCGAGTGGCCGAAGTGGACGAACACGTCGGTCCGCCGCATGAGGTAGGTGTCGAGGTCGCACGCGCCGTAACACGGCTGACCGGAGAGCATGAACGTCACGTCGTCGTCGCAGAGCTGTCGGAGGTCGTCGGCGACCGCCGGGCCGCGGCGCTTCAACCCCTCGGGGAACTGGAGGCCGACGCGCTTTGCGTCGCGCTCCTCGATGGCTTCGACGATCTGTTCGAGTTCGTAGTCCCACTCCCGGTCGTGCTTGAGCGACATCCCGGTGTTTCGGAGGTCTCCCTCCGAGGTGGCGTCCTGACTCATTGCCCCATCGTTGCGGACGGAGCCGTTTAACCACCGCGCTTCCCCACGAATGAGCGTCACACACCCGCACGCACGCCGAATCGAACCGCGGCGTCGACGGCGGCGTCACCCGGTTACCCCGTTGTCACTCGGGGATTCAAGGCTCGCGGCGGCCTACCGCCGTCCATGTCAGACATCCCCCTCGAACACGTCCACGTCGAACCGTCGGAGCCGGGCGACGGACCGGCTCCCGCCGTCGTCCTGCTCCACGGCCGCGGCTCGAACGAACAGGACCTCCTGTCTATCGCACGGGAGTTCCCCGACCACGTCCACGTCGTGAGCCTCCGCGCGCCCGACCCGCTGCAGGGCGGCTACACGTGGTACGAACTCGACCTCTCCGAGGGCGGTCTCCACCAGAGCCAGCCCCACGCCGAGCAGTTCGAGCGTTCCCGGAGCCTCGTCCGCGAGGCAATCGCCGGCGCGGTCGAGGCGTACGACATCGACCCCGACCGAATCGGACTCCTCGGGTTCAGTCAGGGCGCGATTACCAGCCTGTCGCTCCTCCTCGACGACCCCGACGACTACGCGTGGGTCGTCGCGCTCCACGGCTACCTCGCTGACTCGCACGCCGACCTCGACCCCGACGGCATCGCCGGCAAGCCGGTGTTCGTCGGCGGCGGGTCGATGGACCAAGTCATCCCGGCCTCGCGGGTCGAACGCGCGGCCGAGCGCCTCCGCGAACTCGGCGCGGACGTGACCGCGAACGTCTACGGCGCGCCCCACGGCGTCGGCCCGGACGAACTGCGGGACGTGGTCGCGTTCGTCGAAGCCCGCGTCTGAGCCGCCGTCTGCGGAATCGCCCGTCCTTCCCCGTTCGGCAGGTTGAAACCGCTCGCACCCCAACGCGCGGCTATGAGCACGCAGACGACGCGGCTCGAAGAACTCGGGCGCGAACTCGGCGAAGCCATCGCCGACCATCCGAAGTACGAAGCCTACGAGGAGGCGAAGGCCGCCGTCGAAGCCGACGACGACGTGCAGGAACTCATCACGGAGTTCAACCAGCTCCGCGAGGAGTTCAACGTGTCCCGGCAGATGGGCGAAGCGACCCAAGAGGGGCTCCGAAAGGTCCAAGCGGCCCAAGAGGAACTCCACTCCGAGCCCGTGATGGAGGAGTACCTCCTCGCGCAGGCCGAACTCGTCGGCGAGTTGGAGAAGATTAACGAGGCCATCTCGGAGCCGCTTGCGGTCGACTTCGGCGGCGAGGCCGGCGGCTGTTGTAACGACTGAGGACGACTCGGCGCGACTCGTTTTCGCCGCAGGTTCAAGTACCAAGCCGGGGCCAGCCCCGGCTATGTTGGCAATCGCGGGCGGCAAGGGCGGCAGCGGGAAGACCACCACGACCCTCGGACTGGCGAGCGCGCTCGACGGCCCGGTGCTCGCCGTCGACGCCGACAGGGACATGCCGAACCTCCACGCGATGGCCGGCGTCGAACGCCCGGTGGACGCCGCCTCGGGCGCACCCGCCCGAGAGCCGTCGGTCCGGCCGCATCCGACCGACTCGACCGTCTCCGTGTTGCCGGCGCCAGCCGGGGCCGACGACGACGCCTTCGAGCGGTGGCTCCGAACCGCCGCGGACGACGAGCGGCGCGCGGTCGTCGACTGCCCCGCGGGGGCCGGCCCCGACGCCGCCGTCCCGCTCCGCGTCGCCGACGGCGTGGTCGTCGTGTCGCCGCTGTGCGCGCCGGCGCTCCGCGACGCCGCGAAGACGGCCGCGATGGCGCGGGCGCTCGGCACCCCCGTCGTCGGATGTGTCGTTTCGCGGTCACGAATGGCGCCCGAGGCGGTGTCCGACCTCGTGGGCGCGCCGGTGCTCGGGACCGTTCCGGAGGAGTCGTCGCCAGTCCTCACTCGTCCGACAGTTCGGGCGGCGTACAGTCGGATAGCCGACAAGATATCGGGGAAGGAGTAATATGAGCCTCCGCCTAACACACGGGCATGTCTCGACTGGCGACGGGAATCGACGTGCTCGACCGCCAACTCGACGGGGGCATCCCCGCGGGGAGCATCGTCCTCCTCGCTGCCGACCCTGCCAGCCAGTCCGAACTGTTTCTCCACGAACTGACGACCACGCGGGGGACGCTGTGGCTGACGACGGTTCGCTCCGCCGAGGCCGTCACCGACGCGCTCGAACGGAACCCCGGTCCGACGGGGAACCCCACCGTGCGCGACGTGGGCGGCGACGCCCCGCTGGACGCGGCGAGCAGTCTGGTCCGCGACCTCCCGGAGGGAGCGAACCTCGTCATCGACGTGGTCGACGTGCTCGAACGGAGCGAACCGCCCCGCTACCGGCGGTTTCTCAACGACCTCCAGACCCACATGGTCAACACGCGGGGGCTGACCGTCCTCCACGGCCTGAAAGGCGAGACGGTTCCCGACAACCGCGACCTGACCGAGCACATGGCCGACGTGGTGTTCGACCTCGATACGAAGATAGACGGCTCGGAGATCGTCAACCGACTCGCGGTCCCCAAGTTCCGCGGGGGGCGCGCGCTCAACGAGACCATCAAACTCCGGCTGGCGGAGCGCGTCACCGTCGACACCAGCCGCGACATCGCCTGACCCGAAAGTCGCGTCCGGCCGGGAGAGAGGTCGCTTAGAACGCGAAGTAACCGAACGTGGCGAGCGTGACGACCGCGGTGAGCGCCATCCACGTCCGGGCGGACAGCGCCGCGCCGCGGGAGAAGACGTAGGCGAAGTACGGTACGAGCGGGGAGAGGCGGTAGACGAACGGCACCTCGATACCGGCGCCGTATTCGAGCGAGAGCGTCAATGCGACGGCACAGAGCCCGGCGACGAGCGCGACTTTCACGTCTGTGATGTCGCGGAACTCGTCCGTCGCGGCGTCGTCTGACGAAGCCATAGCTACGAGGCGGTCGGAAGGCGAGTGTCAAGAAGCCGCCGATTCGCCGGGACGGCGAGGGCGGTTGACTCGCTTACTCTTCGTCGGCGTCGAGTTCCGCGGCGAGTTCGTCGGCGTCGATGTCGACGTCCTCGATTGCCTCTTCGATGTCGGCGCCGCCCGCGCCGCCCATCATACCGCCGAGGCCGCCCATGCCGCCCATGCCGCCCTCGATGGTCTCCTGGACGATGACGCGGTCGATGTCCAGCCGCTGCATGATGTCCTGGGCGATCTGCTGCTTGGAGAACATCCACTGCTGGTTCATCGTCATCTGCGGCGTCGCCTCGATGTAGAGCGTGTCCTTCTCGACGGTGACGGTCTCCGTCTCGGGTTCGGCGTCCTCGTCCTCGTCGTCGGACTCGACGACCTGCTCCTCTTCGACCTCGTCCGTCTGAATCCAGACTTCGGGGGCCTGCTGAAGGTACATGCCGAGGAGGCCGGAGGCCTGCTCCTCGCGGTCGTCGACGAGTTCGAGCACTTCGTACTCGTATTCGAGGTCCTCGCCGGCGAGGGGGTGGTTGAAGTTGACGCGGGCGCGACCGCCGATGATGGTCTCCAGACGACCCTGCTCGCCGTCGATGGTGACCTGCGCGCCGGGGTAGCGGTCGTCCTCGTCGATCTTGTTGGCGCTGACCGTGCGCACTTCGTCCTCGTCGTACTCGCCGAAGGCGTCGACCGCCGGAATCTCGACGGTGCCCTCGTCGCCCGCCTCGGCACCGATGAGGGCGTCGTCGACCTCGGGGAAGACGTGGCCGGCGCCGACGATGACGACGCGGGGCTCGAACTCGTAGCCCTCGACGTCGATCTCGGCCTCTTCGGCCACTTCTTTGTCCGTCGTGTCGACGACGTCGCCGTCCTCGATCGTTCGCACCGTGTACGCGAGGCGAACGAAGTCGCCGTCCTGAATACCGGACTCGACCTCTTCATCGACCTGCTCGGCCTCCGCCTGCTGTTCGTCGCTCATACACGCTACGTGACTCGTGCGACCCTTAAGAATCACGTTTCGCCGTCGCGGCGCGTTCGAGGCGGCCGACCGCCGGGAACTCGACCCCGAGGGCCGCTGTGGGGTCGAATCGCTTATATCATTGTCAATAGTTATAGAAAACGAGGCGTGTTCACATGGCACAGACTGGCTTGTTCCTCGGGTTCGTCCTCGGCGTCGTACTGCTGGCGCTGACCGTGTTTCTGACCGGTCGCGGCTGGCGACACTACTCCGTCACGAGCGTTCCGACGCCGACCGGTGGCGGGTCGGCGGGGAGCGGGGGAAGCGCCGCCCGCCGGTGGGCCGACGACCCGACGGTGCTGTCGGTCGTGTTCCTCCTCGCGGCGCTCGGGTTCGGCGCGGTGGCGGTGCTGTTCGTCGGCGGCAGCGCCATCCCCGAGGGCGTGTCGGACGCCGCGGGACCGGTCCTCGTCGCCGGGACGCTCACCGTCGTCGTCGCGTACCTCTTTTACGGCACGTATCACGCTGCACGCGGGCGGGGACTGGCGCGGTCGCAGGCGGCGCTTCTCGGGTCGTGGGTGCTCGGCCTGCTGTTCGTCGTCGGCATCGTGCTCAGGTTGGTGGGCCTCCTCTGAGATGGCGACCTCGTACGCGGGGCGACTCGACCCCCGCCACGCGCCGCGGTTGTGGTGGCTCGCGGCGCTCTGCTGGGTCGAGGCGCTCGCCGTCGGGGCGTATTTCTCCGCCTCGCCGGAGCGCGTCGAGAGCCTCCGGTACCTGTTGTACCCGCTCGTCTGGATAACCGTCGGCGCGGCGGCCGTCCTCTGGACCGACCCGCCGCGGGCGAGCCGTCGGGCGCGACTCGTCGCCGGCGCGGTCGCCGCCGCGTACTTCGTCGTCCTCGCGTCGCTGGCCGGACTGGTGTCCGTGGACTTCGCCGCGCTTCTCGGCGGGAGCCACGGCCACGCCGCCGCGCATCGCCCGACCGGCTGGCAGTTCTCGCTCGCCGCGCCCGGATGGGGGCCGCGGGTCGGCTACGCCGGCGAAGTCGTTTCGGCGACGTTCGTCCCGTACCGCGTGGCCGGCTACCTCGCGCTCGCGTACCTCGTCTACGCCGCCGCCCTCGACGCCGCGAAGAGCGCGCTTTCGGGGGCGCTCGGACTCGTTTCGTGTGTCGGCTGTACCGTCCCGCTCGTCGGCGGTCTCGCCGCGGGCGCGGCCGGCGGAACCGGCGTCGTGAGCGCGCTCCGGGCGCTCTCGGTCGACATCTCGACGCTGGTGTTCGTCGCCGCCGTGGCCCTGCTCGCGGTCGGTCCGTCGCTTGCGGGGCGGACGCGACGATGAGCCGCCGCGCCGAGGGAGGAGAGGTCCGCGCCGCGGCTCGACGCGGAGCCGTCTGGACAGTCGCGCTCGCGGTCGCGTCCGCCGTCTGTTCGACTCCTGCGCTCGCGCACGCCGGCTCGCTGGCCGGGTCGCTCCGCTCGGTTCCGGCCCCGTTCTGGCTCGTCGTCGTCTCCGGCGGCGGCGTCGTCTGCGTCTCGTTCCTGCTGTCGGCGTTCGTCACCGACGACGAGACGCTCGACGCCTTCGGGCGCGCTGGCGTTCGAGTCGGAAGGATCGCCGGGGGCGTCGGCGTCGAAGCCGCGGAAGCCGCGCTCAGGCTCCTCGGCGTTGCCGCGCTCGCGCTCGTCGTCGCCTTCGGACTGTTCGGGCCGCCCGTCGGCATCGCCAACCTCGGCGTCCTGCTCGTCTGGGTCGGCTGGTGGGCCGGATTCACGATGGCCACCTACCTCGTCGGGAACGCGTGGCCGCTCGTGAACCCGTGGCGGACGCTCGGTGCGGCGCTTCGAAGTCGATTCGAGGGGAGGTGGGGGCTGCCGCGGCCGTACCCCGACCGACTCGGGTCGTGGCCGAGCGTCGTCGGTCTCCTCGGACTCGTCTGGCTGGAGGTCGTCAGCCCGCTCGCGGCGGACCCGCGGGCGCTCGCGGTCGTGGTCGTCGTCTACAGCCTCCTCACTGTCGGCGGCGCGCTCGTCTACGGCGACGCGTGGTTCCGCCGCGCCGACCCGGTCGCGCGGGTGTTCCGACTGTACGGCCTGCTCGCGCCGGTCCGACGAATCGACGGCGGCGGCCTCTCGATTTCGATTCCCGGCGCGGGGCTGGCGCGCACCCGCGAGCGACTCGGTGCCGACGACGTGGCGTTCGTCGTCGCGCTCCTCTGGGTGACGACGTTCGACGGCCTCGTCGTCACCGTCGCGTGGGGGCGCGTCCTCGACGCCGCGGCTCCGGCCCCCGCGTGGCTCGCGAACCTCGTCGGAATCGTCGCGGGCTTTCTCGTCTTCGTCGGCGGCTACCGACTGGCCGCGAGCGTCGCCCGCGGAACCGCCGACACGTACGTGACCGTCGGCTTCGTCGCCGGCTGGTTCGCGCCCGCGTTGGTTCCTATCGCCGCCGGCTACCACCTCGCGCACTTCCTCGGCTACGTCGTCGGACTCGCGCCCGCGTTTGTCGCGGTCGCGGCCTCGCCGCTGTCGCCGCCCGCGAACCCCTCGGTGCTGGTCGTTCCGGCGTGGTTCGGCGGCCTCCAGTTGGCGTTCGTCGTCCTCGGCCACCTGCTTTCGGTGTGGGTGGCCCACGCCCGCGCGTTCGACCTCTTTCCGGGTCGGCTGCAACCGCTCCGGAGCGAGTACCCCTTCGTCGCCGTCACGGTCGGCTACACGATGGCGAGCCTGTGGGTCGTCGCCCAACCGGCGGTCGGGGGTGTCGCCGGATGAGCCGCCAAGAACCGGTCGTCGTCCCCGAAACCGCCGTCCCCGACGGCGAGACCGCGGCCGCGACGTGTCCCTACTGCGACCGCCCGTTCCGACGGGAGCGACTCCGAGACCTCCACGTCGGCGACGCCCACGAGGGACTGCGCGACGGCGAAAAAGCGGCGTACGAGGCCGCGGTCGAGGCAGAGGACGAAGACCTATTCGTCTACCATCTGAAGGTTGCGGGCGCGCTCGGCGTGGTCTTCACGGCGCTGTTCCTGCTCGCAGTCGTCGGCTTCAGTCTGTGAGCGCAGCGCGAGTCATTCAGGCGTGACCGCTGTCCCCGCCGTGTTCTCCCTCGTGCGGGTCGGGCAGGCGCATCACGACCCCGGTGAGGACGGCGACGCCGGCCAGCGCGACGACGCCGCCGACCACGACGAACGATTCGCTTGCGCCAACCGCCTCCGAGCCGAGGAGGACCGCGAGTCCGACCACGACGGCTCCGAAGGCGGCCGCGAGTGCGACGGTATTCTGATTCATGCGTGATGTTACCACACCGAGGTCAAAGAAGGTACGTGCGAGTGCGGGAGAGGAGAAACGAGACGTTGTTGAAGTCCTCAGTTACTGATAGTTTGCTGTGGCCGTGCTGAATAGCGTGCGCGAATACGCCACGGAGTGAGTACGTTGCGAGTGATTCCAGCTCGACTGACCTGTACACGCCTGTCGTGAGATCTCAGTCTGACCCAAACAGCGCTTGCGTGAGTGCGCCACCGTAGGCGAATCGCGAACCGAGCCAGAGCGCGCCGAGGGTGACGCCCACTGCCATGAGGTAGGGTCCCGGCTCCGGAAGGCGACCGCTCGCCACGCGGGCAAGGCGGTCCGCCAGAACGATACCGCCGAACCAGACCGCCAAGAACGCGACATGTTGGTGAAGGGACTTCCGTCGGCGCGCGTGACGGTAACCGACGACGAGGAAGCCCACGAGCAGCAAGGTGCTTACAGCCGCGAGGGCGAGAGAGCGGAGCCGTCCGCCGAGCGCAAACGCCGAGGGGATGCCGATTACCATCGCGAGAACAAAGATGGTCTGGACGACCAGTCCAAAGGATGGTTCAGTGTTGGAGGGCTGTTCAGACACAGATTGCGGTCACGGACGACGAAGCAATGAATCTTCTCCACACGGCCGGATACCGGTCGTTCAGGTTGGCTCTACCCTAGTTACCGACCAGACCATCTCTCGTGACGCTCCCCGTTATCCCGGATACTTCGCTGAGTACACCCTCTTTCCGTGTCACACGGATTCTGTCAGGTTCTGAGAGATTCGACAGAGCCACAAAACGGAAACGACAGCGCCCAGTCAGGCCGCGTTCTCGCCGGTCGTCGCGGCGGCGACGACGAGCACGAAGACGGCCACCGCGAGCACGAGACCGGGGCCGACGACGAGCGGGTCGGTGAGTCCCCCGGGGGCGACGCGAGTCATCATGACGGTCACGCCGACGCCGACGGGGGCCGAAAACAGGAGCGCGTAGCCGACCGCGACGAGGGTTTCGCGGGAGCGCCAGCGGGAACGGGAGTCGGCTCGCACGGTCACAGGAGCGAGTACGACGCCGCGAGCGTGAGCGCCAGCGCGGCCGCGAGGCCGATGCCGACCAGATACGTCAGCGAGCGCGGCTCGAACCGGAGGTGCTGGAAGTACGCCGCGACCAACACCGCCTTGGCGGCCGACAGGACGAGGATGACACCGAAGGCCAGCCAGTAGCTCAGTCCGGCGAACTCGACCAGCACTTGGACGGTCGCCGAGACGAACAACACCGCGTAAATCGCCGTATAGAGTTTCGTGGATACCATTTCTGTCACCTCACAGGATGTAGAACAGCGGGAACAGGAACAGCCAGACGATGTCGACGAAGTGCCAGTAGAGGCCGAAGTACTCCACCGATCGGCTGTCTTCGAGGTACGCGCCCCGCCAGGCGCGCGCGGTCAGGTACAGTGCGACGACGAGGCCCGCGATGACGTGGGCGGCGTGCAGGCCGGTCGTGAGGAAGAACGTCGAGGCGCGGACGTTCGTCGAGAGCCACAGCCCCTCGTGGAACAGGTGTTGCCACTCCAGTCCCTTGTTGACGAGGAAGCCGACGCCGAGGACGAACGTGGCCCCGAGGCTCGTCACGACGCCCCACTTGTGTTGCTTCTCGGCCGCGACGAGCGCGAGGACGACCGTGAAACTGCTCGTGAGCAGGATGTAGGTGTTCACGAGCCCCGGAATCGGGTCCGGCGGAATCGGCTCCCAGCCGGTCCAGCCGAAGGCGACGCGGGTGAACACGTAGGCTCCGATGAAGCCCCCGAACAGCACCACGTCGGACGCGAGGAATATCCACATCCCGACCTTGCCGTTGTCGATGCCGGCGAAGGGCCACGCCTCGCCCTCCTCGAAGACCGGGCCGTGGAACGGTTCGAGCCCCATGGCGACGAGCGACCCGAGGGTGACGACGCCGCCCGCGACGGTCGTGGTCGCGTAGGCGGCCCCGACCATCCCCTCGGGGAACGCGGCGTCCTGAAGCGGCGAGAGGCCGAGGAGGACGAGGAACGCGCCGGCGGAGAGGACGAACGGCCAGATGCTCGCGTGGCTCGGCCCCTCGACTTCGGTCGCTTCGGCCGTCGAGAGCGCGGTCGAGACCGGAGTCGTCGCCGAGGCGGTGACGCCGCCGTCGGAGACGGCCGCGCCGGTCGGTCCGCCGGACCGGTCCTCGCTCGGTTCGACCTCGCCGATGTCGAGGAATTCGAGGTGACCGTTTCGGTAGGTCGGCGTCCCGTCGAAGTTCTCAAGCGGCGGCGGCGACGAGACGGCCCACTCGGCCGTCGTCGCGTACTCCCACGGGTTGTCGGGCGCGGGGTCGCCGACGAAGGCGCTCTTGAACAGGTTATAGAACATGATGAGAAACGACAGCCCGAGGACGAACCCGCCGACGGTGGCGAGTTGGTGCCACGGCGCGAGTTCGGGCGCGTAGTCGAACACGCGGCGGGGCGTCTCCCACGCGACGAAAAGCGGGAAGTACAGCAGGTTGAAGCCGACGAAGTAGACGGCGAAGTGGAGTTTGCCGAGGAACTCGTCGTACATCCGGCCGGTCATCTTCGGGAACCAGTAGTAGAGGCCGCCGACGAGCGCCGTCACCCCGCCGACCATCACGTAGTGGAAGTGGGCGACGACCCAGTAGGTGCCGCGGAACTCGTAGTCGAGGACGACCGCGCCGAGGAAGACGCCGGTGATGCCGCCGATGATGAACAACAGGAGCGCCCCGAAGACGAACAGAAACGGGGTCGTAAAGCGAATCTTCCCCTTCAGCATCGTGTAGATGAGCGCGAACACCATCAGGTCGAACGGCAGGGAGATGCCGATGGTGGTTATCATGAACAGCGTCTTCACCTGCAGGTTGATGCTCGTCAGGAACATGTGGTGCATCCAGACGGCGAAGCTCTGGATGGCGACGAGCACCATCGCGAGGATGAACCACTTGCGGCCGACGATGCGGCGGCCGGTGAACGTCTGGAACACCTCGGCCATGACGCCGAGCGCCGGGAAGAAGACGATGTACACCTCGGGGTGACCGAAGAACCAAAACAGGTGCGTCCACAGGAGCGCCCCCGCCGGCGACTCCATGGCGAAGTAGGTCGTCCCGAGCAGGCGGTCCGACGACAGCACCAACAGCGCCGCCAGAAGCGCCGCGAAGGCGAACAGCATCATCCAGGCCGTCAGGAGAATCGTCCAGCTGAACAGCGGGAGGTTCCGGAGCGTCAGCCCCTCGGCGCGCATCCGGTGCATCGTCGTCAGGAAGTTGACCGACGAGACGGTGACGGAGGCGACGAACAGCACGAGCGCCAAGACGGCCGTCGACGCCCCCACGTCCGGCGTGAACGTCGGAACGTTCAGCGGGGCGTACATCGTCCACCCGCCGGAGAAGGTGCCGCCTTGGAAGAACGAGACGCCGAACAGGATGCCCGAGAACAGATACAGCCAGTACGACAGCGCGTTGAGCCGCGGGAACGCGAGGTCCTTCGCGCCGAGTTGGAGCGGGACGACGTAGTTGGCGAAGCCGAACGCGAACGGCGAGAGGAACCAGAACACCATCAACAGCCCGTGGGCCGAGACGGCCTGATTGTACGCGACGGGCGCGAGAATACCCTCGCCGAGCGCGCGCGGGGCGAGCAGTTGGACGCGCATCAGCCACGCGAGGACGCCGCCGAGAACGAGGAAGAAAAGCGACGTGACGATGTAGAGGATGCCAACGTCCTTGTGGTTCGTCGTGACGAACCAGCGCTTGATGCTCCCCGTGCCGGGGAAGTCGTGGCCGTGGTCGTCGCCGCCGTGGGCGACCTCGTGGCCGCCGTCGGCCGCGGCGTCCCGCTCGGGAGACGCGTCGGTCATGGAACCACCGCCGGTCGGAGGTTCGACTCGTTCGCGGTCGCGCTGTCCGTGGTCGCGTTATCGGCGGTCGCGTTCTCCGCGGTCGTGTTCGCGTACCACGCCTCGTACTCGTCGGGCGGCATCACGATGACCTCGGCGGACATGTAGGAGTGGCCCACGCCGCAGAGCTCGTAACACTGCGCGGTGTAGGTCCCCGGTTCGTCGGCGGTGAACCACGTCTCCGTCTCCTGACCGGGGATGGCGTCGGACTTGACGCGTAACTCCGTGATGCCGAAGTTGTGGAACACGTCCGCCGTGGTAATCGTCAGTTGGACGGGCCGGTCGGCGGGGACCCGGAGCACGCCGTCGGTGGTGTGGCCGTTCGGGTAGGTAAAACGCCAGCCGAACTGATAGCCCTCGACGGCCACGTCGAGCGAGTCGTCGTCCGCGGGACCGTCCTCGACGTACAGGAGCGTCAGGTACGTCCACGAGACCAGCGAGACGACGATGACCATGCTCATGAAAAACGAGGTGAACAGCTTCCGGCCCCCGCCGCTCCCCGACGGGAGCTCCCCGAGGACGAGCCGGTTCTCGTCGTCGACGTGACCGTTTCCGGAACCGGAGCGATACCTGTACGCGTTGTAGAGCATGTACCCGACGACGACGACCCCGACGAGCGTCCCCAAAAGCAGGAACACCTCGAAGATGCTTTCGAAGACGAACTCGCGGGTCCCCCGCGGGACTAACCCCGACTGGAGCGGGAACGCGGCCGTCAGTACGAGATCCGTGACCATTGATAACACCACCCAAATAAGATAATTAACGTTCGTGATGATTATTGTTTCGGAGCTATCGGGTTCGAACGGTGTCGAGCGGCCGGTTCCGGTCGTTCACGGCGAGGCGGGGAGAACGGCGCGAGTGCGGACGGTGGAAGCGGGAGACGACAGACGCCGAACGAAAGGCCAAAGAGACGCATGTGGCGGCGAGAGGTGCGGACGACGGCGGACAACAGCGGCCGCGCCCCCGCCGGCGCTCAGACCTCGTGTTGCGGGATATCCGCGAACAGGTCGAGCAGGTAGCCGAGCGAGAGGCCGTACACCCAGTGGGCCAGAAGCGAGAACACGAGGAACGAGGCGACGACGAACGCGTCGGCGGGCGGCCAGAACGCCGGCACGAAGCCGACCCAGTAGAGCGTCGCGAACGACACGCCGCGGAGGTACTCCGGCGACTCCGGCGGGAGGAACGCGCCGACGACGACGAACGTCACCGGGAGGACGACCACGCCGCCGATGCCGAAGAGGAAGGCCCCGAGGGCGAGCGTCGGTTCGTAACCGAAGAACCTCGCCATCCCGGCGAATCGCGTAATCGGTTCGGTCGTAAAGAGGCCGAAGAGTTCGGGGATGCCGACGAGGACGGGCAGCATCAACACCGTCCCGACGAACCCGCTCGCCATCGCGGTGAGGACGACGCGGCCCGTGATTTCGTAGTCGGCGGTCTCGCCGACGTGCTGTCCAACCGCGGTAGCCGGGTTCGGCGTCTCTTGGCTCATACTCCCGTCATACTACGGGTTCTTACATGATAAAAGATAACAAATGCCACAGTACTGAGGGGTCGCCGACGCGAGTCACCGACGTTTTTGCCCCCCGGACGCGCCCGTGAGAGCATGTACGAAGTCGAGGTCAAGGTCCGCGCGGACCACGACGCGGTTCGCGAGCGACTCGACGCGGCCGAGGCCGAACGGGTCAACCGCGTCGCCCAGACGGACACCTATTACGACGCCCCGCACCGAGATTTCGCCGAGACCGACGAGGCGCTGCGCCTCCGGCGCGAATCGCGCTACGAGGGCGGCGAACTCGCCGACGAGGAGACCGTCGTCACCTACAAGGGACCGCTCGTCGACGAGTCGTCGAAGACCCGCCGGGAGTACGAGACGGGCGTCGACGACGGCGAGACGATGGACGACATCTGCGAGGCCGTCGGCTTCGAACCCGCCGCGACCGTCGAGAAAGAGCGCGAGCGGTTCGCCCTCGACGGCTACACCGTCTCGCTCGACTCGGTGTCCGGACTCGGCGAGTTCGTCGAGGTCGAAGTCGAGGTCGAATCCGGCGTCGACGACGCCCGCGAGGGGGCGTTCGCCGTCCTCCGGGAGCTCGGTCTCGACCCCGACGACCAGATTCGGACCTCCTACCTCGGAATGCTGCTCGGCGCGCCCGAGGAGTAGGCGGGCAGACGGCTCTCGGTCGTCCGCGCTCTCGGCAGATACTGCCCGAGCATACTCTCAAGTAATACGATTGTGGCCAAAGGTTTCCGCAAGTTATAGAACCGCCCGCCGGGTACGTCCCGCCAATGAGCGACCGAAATATCCGCCTCGAATCCGCCGACAAGCGCGCGGTCGAGGACCAGGAGGTCGAAATCGTCGAGCGAAAGGGCATCGGGCACCCTGACTCCATCTCCGACGGCATCGCCGAGAGCGTCTCCCGCGCCCTCTCGAACCTCTATCTCGACCGCGTCGGCAAGGTGCTTCACTACAACACTGACGAGACGCAACTCGTCGCCGGCACGGCCGCGCCCGCCTTCGGCGGCGGCGAGGTCATCGAGCCCATCTATCTCCTCATCGTCGGCCGCGCCACGAAGGAGTACGACGGCGAGAAGATTCCCGTCGACTCGACGGCGCTCCGCGCCGCCCGGGAGTACCTCAACGAGAACATCCCCGGGCTCGACGTGGGCACGGACATCATCGTCGACGTGAAGCTCGGCGAGGGCTCCGGCGACCTCCAGGACGTGTTCGGCGAGGAGACTCAGCAGGTCCCGATGGCCAACGACACGAGCTTCGGCGTCGGCCACGCCCCCCTGACCGAGACGGAGCGCATCGTCCTCGAAGCCGAGCGCGCCCTCAACGGCGCGGCCTACGGCGACGACCACCCCGAACTCGGACAGGACATCAAGCTCATGGGCAAGCGCGAGGGCGACGTCATCGACGTGACCGTCGCCGCCGCGATGGTCGACAAACACCTCGACGACATCGACGACTACGTCGCCGCCGTCGACGACGTGCGCGAGTTCGTCACCGACCTCGCCACCGACTACACCGACCGCGAGGTCAACGTCGAGGTCAACACCGCCGACGACTACGACGAGGGCTCCATCTACCTCACGACGACCGGCACGTCCGCCGAGCAGGGCGACGACGGCTCCGTCGGCCGCGGTAACCGCGCCAACGGTCTCATCACGCCGAACCGCCCGATGAGCATGGAAGCGACCTCCGGCAAGAACCCCGTCAACCACATCGGGAAGATTTACAACCTGCTTTCGACCCACATCGCCGAGACGGTCGTCGCCGAGGTCGACGGCATCCGCGACCTGCAGGTCCGCCTGCTGTCGCAGATCGGCCGCCCCATCGACGAACCGCACGTCGCCGACGCGAAGGTCATCACGGACGAGGGCGTCACCGTCGCCGACATCGAAGACGAGGTGGTCGCCATCATCGACCGCGAACTCGCGGACGTGACCGACATCACCCGCCGGACCATCGAGGGCGAACTCAGCACGTTCTGAGGCGTCGCGTCGGCGGTCGCAGAAAAGACCGCGCCGCCCGCGAGGGCGGACGATTACTTCTCGCCGTAGTACTTCTCGACCAGCCGCGCGGCCGCTTCGGCGGTCTTCCGGTAGTCGCGGTCGCCGTCCGGCGTCCGAACCGCGTACTCGTAGTGCCGACTGCTCGGCACGTACCACTTCTCGGGGAAACTGTCGAGGACGTGCCGCGGGTCGCCGTTCTTCGGCGCGCCCGCATCCGCCTCGCCGACGGGGTCGGAACCGGCGGCAACGTGCTTCTCGGACCCGTCACGGGGAGCCATCACGGACGGGTCGGACTCGACGAGAAGCGTCTCGGGCACGTCCGGGTGCGACGCCGAGATACCGCGGTGGACGCCGGGCGTGTTCGACGCCGCGAGCGTCTGATCCATCAGAATCCGCTGCATGCTAATCTCGTGGCCGTCGCCGGGGGCGCGCTGGTCGTAGGTGCCGTCGGCGTTCATCTCCCACGCCTTCCGGTTGTCGGCGAAGCCGAGTTCGAGGACGAACCGCAGCTGCTCGCGGATGTCCGGGTCCTCGACGGGCGCGACGGCCTCCACGCGCTTGTCGAGGTTGCGGGTCATCCAGTCCGCCGAGCCGACGTAGTAGTCCGGGTCGCCCGCGTTCTCGAAGTAGAAGATGCGGGAGTGTTCGAGGAAGCGGTCCACGACGCTCCGGACCGTGACGGTCTCCGAGACGCCCTCCAGCCCGGGGCGGAGCCGACAGATGTCGCGGACGAGCAGGCCGATATCGACGCCGGCCATCGACGCCTCGTACAGTTCCTCGACGATGACGGGGTCTTCGAGGGCGTTCATCTTGGCGACGATGCGGGCGTCGCGGCCGGCGCGGGCGTGTTCGGCCTCCCGGCGGATGCACTTCGTGAACTCGCTTCGCATCGTCACGGGCGCGATGAGGAGCTTCCGGAACTCCTCGTCCAAGGAGGGGCCGGTGAAGAAGTTGAACACCTTCACGAGGTCCTGTCCGATGTCGCGGTCGGCGGTGAGAACGCCGAGGTCGACGTAGCCCTTCGCGGTCCCGGAGTGGTAGTTGCCGGTGGCGACGTGGGAGTAGAGGCGGACGCCGTCTTCCTCCTCGCGGACGACGAGCGCGGTCTTCGTGTGCGTCTTGAGGCCGATGGTGCCGTAGGCGACGTGGATGCCCTCCTCTTCGAGCCGCCGCACCCATTCGAGGTTGTTCTGCTCGTCGAACCGCGCTTTGAGTTCGACCATCGCCGCGACCTGCTTGCCGTTGTCGGCGGCGTCGATGAGCGCCTCGATTACCTTCGAGTCCGAGGCCGTCCGGTAGATGGCGGCCTTGATGGCCAGCACGTCGGGGTCGGTGGCGGCCGCGTCGAGGAACTGTTGGACGGTGTCGCCGAACGAGTGGTAGGGGTGGTGCAACAGCACGTCCTTGCGGCGAATCTCGTCGAAGACGGTGTCGCCGCCCTCCCCGGCCGCCTCGGGAGAAGCCCCGCCCGAACCGATTCCCGCGTCGGTGGGGCCGAGGGCCGAAAACCGCGGGTGCGGCTGGGGCGTCCACGACTCCAACGAGAGGTCCGGGCGGTCGAGGTCCGCGAGGTCCATCAGCTCGCGGTAGTCGAGCGGCCCGCGGAGTTCGAACACCTCGCGGTCGTCGAGGTCCAACTGCTCGACGAGGAGGTCCCGCGCCGCCTCGGGCGCGTCGGCCTCGATTTCGAGGCGGACGACGGTGGCGAAGCGGCGCTGTTCGAGCACCTCCTCTATCATGTCGATGAGGTCTTCGGCGACCTCCTCGTTGCGGCGGACCTCGGCGTTCCGGGTGAGTTTGAACACCGCGGTGTCCACGACCTCGACGTTCGGGAACAGGAGGTCGAGGTTGGCGCGGATGACCTCCTCAAGGAGGACGTACCGGACCTCGTCGCCGTCGGTGTCGACCTCGACGAGTCGGGGGCGGTTCTGCGGAATCTTCACGCGCGTGAACGTCTGGTCGCCGTCGTCGTCGCGGGTGACGACCGCGAGCGAAAGCGAGAGGTTCGAGATGAACGGGAACGGATGGGCCGGGTCGAACGACAGCGGGGTGAGCGTCGGCAACACCGAGAGTTCGAAGTAGTCGCGCATCTCCGCGCGCTGGGCGGGCGTCAGCTCGTCGTAGTCGCAGATGCGGATTCCCGCGTCGGCGAGCGCGGGGCGAATCTCCTCGCGGTAGCACGCGGCCTGTCGCTCGAACATGGGTCGGGCCTTGTCGATGGCCTCCTCCCACTGCTCGCGGGGCGTCCGGCCGTCGGTCGTCCGCTCGGTCACGCCGGCGTCTATCTGCTGTTTCAGCCCGCCGACGCGCTTCATGAAGAACTCGTCTAAGTTCTTCGTGAAGATGGAGAGAAAGCGGACCCGTTCGAGAAGCGGGTTCCGGTCGTCGAGGGCCTCGTTGAGCACGCGAGACTGGAACGCCAGCTCGCTCAGCTCGCGGTTGAGGTAGTACTGCGGGTCGGCGAGGTCGATGTCGGCTGGCGACTCGTCGATCATTGGCATCGAGTGGGCATCGAAGTGGCGGCAGTTGTTCGTCGAGAGCGGCCGCGGGCGGTCGGCGATCGTACGAAACAGAAACGGCGTGAAATCTATTAAGCGGTTTATATTGTTTCGCCGTCTGTCTACGGTTCGGTAAATTGTACTATTTACAGATATATAACACTAATAGCGGTCGAGCGAGCCGTGCCGAGCCGGGTACGGACGCCCCCCGAAACGAGACGCTGAAGGGTGCCCGCGGAGAACGTCGACCGTGAATCAGACGGCGCACGTCGTCCTCGTCGGCTACGGCGAGGTGGGCACGAAGAGTTCGAGCGTCCGGGCGAAGATGGAGGAAAGACTGCGGACGAACCTCCAGGCGGTCCTCGACGACCGCTCGCTCTCGGGCCGCGTCGAGCGGGAGTGGTCCCGCCTGCTCGTCCGCGACGCGGCCGACGCCGAGGCCGTCGCGGCCGCCTGCGCCGAGGTGCCGGGCGTCGTCTGGGCGCGCCCCTGCGTCGCCTGCGACCCCACACTCGACGACATCGTCGCGGTCTGCCGCGGCCTCGCGTCCGACCACCCCGACGGGGCGGCGTTCGCCGTCGACGCCGACCGCGTCGGCGACGCCGACCAGCACGACTTCGCCAGTTCGGACCTCGAACGCGAGGCCGGGAGCGCCGTCGTCGAGGCGACCGGCGCGCCCGTCGACCTCGACGAGCCCGACCGAACCTACCGAATAGAGTGCCGCGAGGAGACGGCGTATCTCTCCGTGCGGCGGTTCGACGGCCCGGGCGGACTGCCGCTCGGGACGCAGGGACGGGCCGTCTCGCTCGTCTCCGGCGGCATCGACTCGCCGGTGGCGACGTGGGAGCTGATGCGCCGCGGCTGCGAAATCGTCCCCGTCTACGTGGACTTGGGCGACTACGGCGGCGCTGACCACCGCGCGCGGGCCATCGAGACGGTTCGGACCATCGCCCGCCGCGCCCCGAACGCGGACATGCGGGTCCACGTCGTCCCCGCCGGCGACGTGGTCGACCGCCTGATGGACACCGTCGAGGACACCCGGATGCTCTCGCTGCGGCGCGCGATGCTCGCCATCGCCGCCGAGGTCGCCACCGACGAACACGCCCACTCCGTCGTGACCGGGGAGTCGCTCGGCCAGAAGTCGAGCCAGACCGGCGAGAATCTCGGCGTCACCGAGGCCGCGGTCGACTACCCCGTCCACCGCCCGCTTTTGACCCGCGACAAGACCGACATCGTCGCGGCCGCCCGCGACCTCGGCACCTACGACGACTCGACGCTCCCCGTGGGGTGCGAGCGCGTCGCGCCGAGTTTCCCCGAGACGAACGCCTCGCTGTCGGCCGTCGAGGCCGCGGAACCCGACGACCTGTTCGACCTCGCGGTCGAGGCCGCCCGGGAGCGGGTGGTCGTCTCGCCCGACGGCGGATGAGAGCGCGGGTGAGCGCGTCCGAGCGAGCAGACCGCGGCTCCCCCCGGACGAACCGTGGCACGGTATCGATACACATCCGAACCGTGTAAACGACCACCACAGTAACGATTTATCAAACGTTCAGATTCGTTTCGAATGAACAATTGCACAAAAATGAATTTATCTACCGTGAGCGCTAGGGTTCTCCCATGTCGAAAACATCGCGTCCCGGTCGCGGACACTCCGGCCCCGAGTGGCGCGTCAGCCACCGGGCGTCGCGGACCGACTGGAGCGACACCGTCGAGCGCTGCGCGGCGTGTCACGCCCGCGTCGACCTGAGCGAACCCCACTATCAGGTCCTCCTCGAACGGGACATCGACAAGCCCGGGAAGATAACCCTCGAACGCGAGCGCCTCGTCTTCTGCGACGAGTCCTGCGCCGCCGAGTGGGAATCGACCGCCTGAGTACCGGAACCGCTTTACCGAGTCCGGCCCCTCCCTCTCGACGTGACGCAGGTCTGTCTCGTCGGCGCGGAGGACGTCCACCTCCAGTACGAACTGCTGTCGCGCGACACCGCGCGCGCGGCGCTTTCGACCTACGACATCTCCGAACCGTTCGACAACTCGCTCGCGGTCGACACGGTGAGCCTCGGCGCGGCCGTCTCGCTTCTCAACGACCTCAACTGGTATCTCGTCCGCTTCGTCGACTTCTCGCTGGTCCGCGAGCCCTCCGTCTCGCCCGACGAGTGGCTCTCGCGCGACCTCGCCCGGCAGATTCGAGACGGAAAAGTCCAACCCGAAGACACCGGCGACCATCTCGCCATCTACGGCGTCGAAGACGGCCGCCTCGTCGAGCCGATGTACGTGACGCGCGTCGACGGCTCGGTGCCCGACTACGACCTCAGAGACGTGGAGCGAACGCTCGTCGTCAGAGTCGCGGAAGACGAGTTCGGTCGGTAAGCGAGGCGACCGGCGAAAAGCCGCTCTGGACCGCTATTCCTCGGCGTCGAACATCCCGGTCGACATGTAGCGCTCGCCGGAGTCCCAGAAGACGGTCACGACGAGCGGTTGGTCTTCCTCGTCGGCCTCGGGGTCGGCGAGTCGCTCTGCGACGCGCTTGGCCGCGAGGAGCGACGCGCCGGACGACTGGCCGACGAGGATGCCCTCCTCGCGGGCGAGGCGGCGACACTCGGCCTCGGCGTCGGCGAGTTCGACGATTTCCACGTCGTCGATGAGGTCGGTGTCGAGGTTGGGGCTGACGAAGCCCGGCCCCATCCCCTGAAAGTCGTTGTCGCCGACCTCGCGGCCCGAGAGGACGGCGCTCTCGGCGGGTTCGACGCCGACGACGCGCATCGAGGGGAACTCCTCGACGAGGCGGCGGCCGTTGCCCGAAATCGTGCCGCCGGTGCCGATGCCGGCGACGAAGGCGTCGATGCGGCGGTCGCCCACCTGTTCGAGAATCTCCTCGGCGGTCGTCCGGTAGTGCGCCTCGGGATTCGCGGGGTTCTCGAACTGCCGGAGTTGGTACATGCCCTCGGCTTCGAGTTCGTCGGCGCGGTCCTTCGCGGCGGAGATGTCGCCGTCGACGAGTTCGATGGTCGCCCCGTAGGCGCGCATGATTTCGCGGCGCTCGGGGGACATCGAGTCCGGCATGACGATTGTGAGGTCGTAGCCCTTCGCCGCCGCGACGACGGCGAGTCCGATACCGGTGTTCCCGGACGTGGGTTCGACGAGGTGGTCGCCCGGCGAGATGTCGCCCGCCTCCTCGGCCGCCTCGACCATCGCCAGCGCGGGGCGGTCCTTCGCCGACCCGCCCGGGTTCTTCGACTCTATCTTCGCCGCGACCGTCGCCCCCTCGGGGGAGTCGACGCGGACCAGCGGCGACCCGATAGCGTCGAGGATACTGTCGTCCATCGACCCTCCGTTGACGGTGCGACACTAAACGACTGGCGGAGGCGGACGATACGGCCACCGTCTCAGGGAGAGACAGCTCCGCGCGCGGACGGCGAGCCCCGCCGCGAGCGCACCCGTTAAATCCGCGCGGCCGGTACGCCCTGTCATGGCTGAAGCCGAGACGCTCGAAACGATGCAACCGAACCCCGCGTGGGACGCGGCCTCGTACCCCGACGTGGTCGACGCCCTCGCGGGCGAAGACTACACGTTCAAGGTCTGGGGCGGCGACTGGTGCGGCGACTGCCGCGGACAGCTTCCCGACTTCGCGGCGGCGCTCGACGCCGCCGGCGTCCCCGCCGAGCGAATCGACCACTACCCCGTCGAGAAGGCCGACGACGGCTCGAAGGTCGGCCCGCTCGTCGAGGAGTACGACATCGAACTCATCCCGACGGTCGTCGTCGAACGCGACGGCGAGGAGGTCGCTCGCTTCGTGGAGGAAGAAGACGTTCCGATTGCGGCCTACCTCGCAGAGCGGCTCTCGAACTGAGCGCCGACTCCGGTTTTTCGTTTTCTCGAACCCACTAATCCGCCCACACAGTCGAATCCCCTGCGTCAATCGAGCCCGCCGAAACCGTGATACGACACCCGCGGGTACGCCGATGCGATGCGACGAGCGCAGTTGTCGCGGGAGTCGGAAGGTGCCTGAGAAGCGCGGTGGAGACGCGGGTGAGCGCCCGGACGACGGGGACGAACCGCGGCACTATCTCCTCGACAGCGACGACTACCGCCGCGACCTCGTCCCGGTGTTCTCCGAAGCCGTCCCCGTCGCAAGCGCGGTTCGGGCGGAACTCGACGAGAGCTGTCTCGACGGAGAGCACGGAGCGTTCGGAGAAGACGGTATCGAGCGATGCGCCGATGCGCTCGCAACCGTCGACGCGCTCGACCCCGAGCGCCCGGACGACGGGACCCGCGTCTTCTCTCTCGACCGCGACGGCGAGGACGCGCTGTTCGCGCTTCTCGACGCCGCGACGACGATGGTCGGGGAGAACTTCGTGTTTCGCCTCGCGCTCCTCGACGAGCGCGGCGACGAACTGCTCGTAACGATTCCCCACGAATCGATGCTCTGGGGCGAGTCGCCGCCGCTCCCCGAGGCGGCCGTGGCGTCGATTCGGGACCTGCTCGCTGACCGAGTCGGTCTGTTCGCGGCGTCGACAGTCCACGAACGTTGGGAGACCGACGACCACGCCTACCGCTTCGAAACCACGGCTATCGTGCAATCGACGCTGGACGGATGGCGGAGTCGAACCCACTGTTCTGCGCTCTCGGCGCGCCGTCTCGACGTCGTCGACGGAACGACGCTCGTCTTCGACACGCCGACGGGTGAGAAAGTCGTCCCGTGCGTGACTCCCGAGCGCGCCGAGCGAGTCGCAAACACGGTGCGGTCGTTGCGGCGGCGGTACGACGGGACGCGGCTCTGAGTCGGGGGGCCTGCTTAGTTGTCGTCGCCCGCGCCCGCGTCGCCCGCCGTGAACCACGCCAGCGCCTCGTCGAGGTCGCGGGTCGGCGCGGAGCAGGTGAAGTTCTCGCAGGCGTAGACGGTGGGTTCGCCGTCGGCCGCCTCGCGACCGGCCCAGATTGGCGGGGCCTCGTCGAGTCCGAGTTCGTCCAGCCACGCGTCGAGTTCCTCGTCGGTGCCGGGGCGACGGGAGACGACGAGGCCGGGGAGATACCGCGAAGCGAGTGTGGCGCGCCACTCGTCGGGCATCTCGTCGGCCGCGACGGTGAGTTCGGGGACGCCGCTTGCGGCCTTCTCGGCGGCGAGCGCGAGCGAGACGTGTTCGAGCGGACTGCCGCGGACGCGGTTGGCGAACGACCCGAGGATCGCGTCCGCGACGTCGCCGAAGCCGTCCTCGGGTGCGAACTGTTCGAGGTCCAAGAACAGCGACGTGGCGACGCCGAGACTCGACGGCGTGGACTGGTCGGTCGGCTCCTGCGGGCGGGTGACGAGCGATTCGCCGCTCTCGGGAGTGAAGTAGAGCGTGCCCGCGTCGGCGTCGTAGAACTCGCGGCGGGTCGCCCGCGCGAGGTCGAGCGCGAACGAGAGCGGCGCGAGGTCGCCGGTCGCCTGATAGAGGTCGAACGCGCCGCGCGCGAGGAAGGCGTAGTCTTCGAGGTAGCCGTCGCCTTTGACCTCGCCGTTCATCACGCGCCGCGAGAGCGTCTCGGTCTCGTCGTCCCAGAGCCGTTCGCGCACGAAGTCGAGGGCGCGGCGGGCGTCGGCCGCGAGCGAGTCGTCTTCGAGGACGGTCGACCCCTGCGCGAACGCCGAAATCATCAGGCCGTTCCAGCCGGCGAGCACCTTCTCGTCGCGGGCGGGGCGCTCGCGTCCCTCGCGGGCGGCGAACAGGGCCGTTCGAGCCTCTTCGAGGCGGGCTTCCACCTCGGACTCGTCGAGGTCGTACTCGTCGGCGAGTTCGGCGGTCGTCGCTGAGACGTTCAGGACGGTCGTCTTGTTCTCGAAGTTGCCGCCGGGCGTGACGCCGTAGCGGTCGCAAAACAGGTCGGCGTCGAGTTCGGGGAGGAGACCGCGCACGTCGTCGGGCGTCCAGACGTAGAACGTGCCCTCCTCGCCGCCGGACTGGGCGTCGAGCGTGGCGAAGAAGCCGCCGTCGTCGTGGGAGAGTTCGCGGCGGACGAACTCGAACGTCTCGGCGGCGACGGTCGCGTACGACTCGTTGCTGGTGAGTCGCGCGGCGTCGAGGTACCGGGCGGCGAGGCCGGCCTGGTCGTACAGCATCTTCTCGAAGTGCGGGACGGTCCACTCGCGGTCGACGCAGTAGCGGTGGAAGCCGCCGCCGAGGTGGTCGCGGAGGCCGCCGTTGGCCATCGCGTCGAGGCTCTGCCGCGCCACGTCGAGCGCCTCGCGGCGGCCGGAGACGGCGTAGCCGCGGAGCAGGGCGTCGATGCGGCCGGGTTGGGGGAACTTCGGACCGTCGCCGCCGAAGCCGCCGTGGTCGCGGTCAGCGCCGCGGAGCGCGGCCTGCACGGTGCTATCGAGCACCTCCGAACCGGGGGCCTCGCCGGCCACGTCGGGCGTCTCCTCCAGTCGGTCGGTGATGGCGCTCGTCCACTGCTCGGCGCGGTTCTCTATCTCGTCGCGGTCGGTCCGCCACGACTCGGCGAAGCTCTCGACCAAGTCGCGGAAGCCCGGCGCGCCGCGGCGGGGTTCCGGCGGGAAGTACGTGCCGACGAAGAAGGGCTTGCCCTCGGGCGTGAGCCAGACGGAAAGCGGCCACCCGCCGCCGCCGGTGACGAGCTGGCAGATGGTCTGGTAGATGCGGTCGAGGTCGGGGCGCTCCTCGCGGTCGACTTTCACCGGGACGAAGTGTTCGTTGAGCACCTCGGCGATGTCGGGGTCCGAGAAGCTCTCGTCGGCCATGACGTGACACCAGTGGCACGCCGAGTAGCCGACCGAGAGGAAGATGGGCTTGTCCGCCTCGCGGGCGGCGTCGAGCGCCGTCTCGTCCCACGGCTGCCAGTTGACCGGGTTGTCGGCGTGCTGGCGGAGGTACGGGCTCTGCTCCTCGTCGAGTCGGTTGCGTCCCACCGGGTCGGACATGCGTCGAGGTCGGCGCTCCGGGAACTAAAGCGGCGTGGAGACGGCCGTCGTGGCCGGCGCGGGGCGTGGGCCGGACAGCGAGTCACCCTCGTTGGCGACCGGACATAACCACAATCGTGCCTATTTCGTCGGCGATAAAGAGCAATCTTTACACTCCCGTGCGCAGGGTATGCGACCATGAGCGAGACCGTCCTTCTCGTCGGCGGCGGCGGCCGCGAGCACGCGATTGCCCGCGCGCTGGCCCCCGACTGCGACCTGTACGCCTGCGCCAGCAACCGAAACCCCGGCATCGCCGCCCTCGCCGAGGGCTTCGAGACTATTTCGGAGACCGACGCCGAGGACATCGTCGCCTACGCCGAGTCGGTCGGCGCGACGCTCGCGGTCGTCGGTCCCGAGTCCGGCCTCGCGGCCGGCGTCGCCGACGCCCTCGACGACGCCGGCGTCTACACGTTCGGCCCGCAGGCGGCCGAGGCGCGCATCGAGACGGACAAGGCGTTCCAACGGCAGTTCATGCGCGACGAGGAGATTCCGGGCAACCCCGACTTCGCCACCTTCGACGACATGGAGGCCGCCTGCGACTACATCGACGACTACGACGGCGACCTCGCGGTCAAGCCCGCGGGCCTCACCGGCGGCAAGGGCGTGAAGGTCATCGGCGACCAGGTGACGCCCGAGGAGGCGAAGGCGTACCTCCGCGACTCGGACTACGAGCGCGTCGTCCTCGAAGAGCGCCTCGTCGGCGAGGAGTTCACGATTCAGGCGTTCGTCGCCGACGGCGAGTTCCGGGTCAGCCCCGCCGTACAGGACCACAAGCGCGCCTACGAGGGCGACGAGGGACCGAACACCGGCGGCATGGGAAGCTACACCGACGTGACGCCCTCCCTGCCGTTCATGGCCGACGGCGACTACGAGGCCGCCGTCGAGGTCATCGAGGCCGTCGTCGAGGCGCTCCCGGAGTACAAGGGCATCCTCTACGGCCAGTTCATGCTCACGACCGAGGGCCCGAAGGTCATCGAGTTCAACGCCCGCTTCGGCGACCCCGAGGCGATGAACACGCTTCCGGTCCTCGAAACGCCCTTCATCGACGTGCTCACGGCCGCCCGCGAGGGCGAGTCGCTCCCCGAACTCGACTTCGCCGAGGCCGCCACGGTCTGTAAGTACGCCGTCCCCGAGGGCTACCCGACGGACCCCGAGGCCGGCGCGGAAATCACGGTCGAGGTGGACGAGGACGCCGACGCCCTGCTGTTCTACGCGAGCGTCGACGACCGCGAGGACGGCCTGTACACGACGACCTCGCGGTCGTTCGCCGTGGTCGGCGTCGCCGACAGCATCGCCGCGGCGGAGGAACTCGCCGAGGACGCGCTCGCCGACGCCGGCGAGGGCTTCCACATCCGCCACGACATCGGCACGGCGGCGCTCGTCCAGCGCCGCATCGACCACATGGCCGAACTCCGCGGCGAGTAAGCCGGGAGCGGTCCCGCGGGACCGGTTCGCTATTTCTCTCGTCGGCCCCGCGCCGAGGGCGCTTTTACCCCCGCGGTCCAATCGACTGACGTGACCGACGACGATGCCGCACCGGCGGACGCAGAGGGCCGCCGACACGACCGAATCCAGCACCACCCGACGCCCGGCCCGCGGAATTCGCTCCAGTACTGGACCGACGCCAAACCCGTCTGGCGCGTGATGCTCAACTACGTGTTCGTCCTCGTCGCCCGCATCGCGCCGTCGCTCCGAGTCAGAAACTGGGCGCTCCGACGCATCGGTGTGACCGTCGGAAGGGGCGTCTCGTGGGGCCTCGAAGCGACGCCCGACGTGTTCTGGCCGGAGCTCGTCACCGTCGAGGACGACGCCATCGTCGGCTACGACGCGGTCATCCTCTGTCACGAGTTCCTGCAGGACGAGTACCGGACCGGCGAGGTCGTCGTCGGCGAGCGCGCCATGATAGGCGCGAAGGCGACCGTCCTCCCGGGCGTCCGCATCGGCGAGGGCGCGCAGGTCGCGGCGAACTCGCTCGTCACGCGCGACGTGCCCGCGGGCGAAACGGTCGCCGGGGTGCCCGCGAGACCGATGTCCGGCGGCGAGGCCGACGGGGACGGGGAGTGACCGACTCGTCGTCGCCGTCAGGTGGCCGTTAGGGCGACGAGCGAGCGACTTCTCGCGGGGCGGTGGGCGTTCGGGTCACCTGCGGACGCGGCCGACGCCCTTGTTGAGGACGCGCGCGTTCGGCACGACGAACTCCGTCTCCTCGGCTTCGACGTGGGTGACGAACATATCGAACTCCTGGACGACGCCGCGGACCTCGCCGACGACGATTTCGTCGCCGATGCTGTACGGCTGGGTGAAAAGGAGGTACGTCCCCGCCGCGCCCGAGCGAAGCAGGTCCCGGAAGGCGACGGCGCTGAAGACGATGAGGCCGAGCAGGTACGCCCCGAGGAGGACGATGAGCGCGAGCGTGGCGACGCCGACCTGCGAGAGCGCGACCAGCGTGGCGAGAAAGAAGACGGTGTACTTGGCGAGCGCGGGGAGGAGATTCACCTGCGGGAGTTTGACCGCGCGGAACCGCTCGGCGACGAGGAGTTCGACCTTGTCGCCGACGACGACCCCGGTGATGAGGACCAGAATGGCGATGAACAGTTGCGGGAGGATGGCGATGACGAGGCCCCAGAACCGGTCGGCGTAGTTGACGCCGGCGAACGACAGCGCGGCGAAGACACTGATTCCGAGGACGAAGTACCGCGTCAGCCACGACAGGATTTCGACCGTCGAGGTCTCGAAGTCGCGGGCGGTCCGCTCGAAGGCCGTGCCCTCGATGGCCTCCGGAACGCCGACGCTGACGAGGAGTCGGTGGACGAGCGTCCCCGCGACGTACGCGAGCACCAAGCCGAAAAGCAGGATGGTGAGCACGCCGAGAAACCGAATCCCGGCGATTCGAACGATGTCGTCGACGACGCCGCCGACCGTCTGGAGCGGGACGACGGGCGCAGACACAGAGACAGATGCGGATGCGGATTCGGGTGCGACCGTGGGCGCTGACGCGGGACCGACCGACGAGTGGACGAGGGACGCCGAAGCGGACCCCGGCATCTCAGTACGCCTCCGGGTCGATTTCGAGAATCATTTTGCCGCCCTTGAACGCCCGAACGAGGCCGTCGGACTCCGAGAGGACGATGGCCGTGGCGTTGGTGTCGCGGGTGATAGCGCCGCCGGCCATGTGGCGCGCGCCCAGCCCCTTCGGGATGTCGACGCCCTCCGCCGAGGGTTCGAGGTAGCGGTACGCCGAGACGATTTTGCCCGAGTCGGAGATGACGAACGCGCCGTCGAGCCGCGAGAACTCCTTGAGCATCACGTTGACGATGGGGTCGCCGACGTAGACGTGGGACTTCTCGAAGGGGTTGTACGAAAGCGGCCGGGACTTGTTCATCACCTTGCCCGCGTCGCCGACGATGAACAGCGCGCCGACGGGTTCGCCCTTCTGGCCCTTCTTGCCCAGTTCGATGGCCACCTCGAACACGTCGCGGATGACGCCCGGGTCCGCCCGGGAGTTCGCGAAGAGGTCGTAGATGCCCGACCGCATGTTCTCGTCGACGCGAACGCGGACGAGCGAGTCGAGGTCGCCGCCGAAGACGCCGACGTTGCAGGCGATGGTGTCGCCGGCCTCGACGATGCTCTGTTCCATCGCGCCCTCGACGCCGAAGCGGATGCGGTCCTTGACGTTCTGGAACTGCAGGGGCAGTTCCACGAACGTCTCGGCTTCGACCGTGTTCTCCGGCGCGATGACCACCGTCGGAACGTCCGTCTCGGCGAACTGCTCGTAGTGGGAGTGGCTCGGCGTGAACAGAAACAGCCCATCGACGTCCGCCACGAGGTCGCCCAATAATTCGGATAACGCCGCCATTGGTGGAGAGACACACCGGGTGAGAAAAAGGGTTGTGTCGCGTCTGACGCGTGGCGTGCGCGATTCGACCGGTCGAGACCGGCGACTGATTCTCCCCGAAGAGGGGTCGAACGGGACCTATCGCCCCAGAATCGGCGCTCTGAGCGCGGCGACCTCGTCGAGAATCGCGTCGGCGTCGTCCGGGGCGACGCCGTTTTCGTTGAGCGCGGCCGCGAGGTGTTCGGCGATGGCGTCGAAGTCCTCGCCCGAGAGGTCGAGGTGGTCGTGGGCCGCCCGCATATCGGCCCCGTCGTACTCGACGGGACCGCCCGCGACGGCGCTGATGAACTTGACCTGGTGGGCGCGCTGTTCGACCATGTCGATGTCGTCGAAGTAGTGCGCGACCGAGTCGTCGGCGAGGACGCGGTCGTAGAAGTCCGAGACGACTGCTTCGACGGCCTCGCGGCCGCCGATGCGAGCGTAGAGTGACTGCGCAGGCATTCGTCCGCGAATTGGACACCACGACGGTAAGGTTTCCTCCGAACGTATGCGGGGTCTTTAAACGCGGAGTACGGGGTCGCGGCGGGGGAACGTACTGACCCGACACCCGAGACCCGACTGTCACTCTATCCAGAGGCCGGATTCACAGGGTGCGTCGCTGTCGCAGTCGGCGGTGAAGAAATCTTCAACGAGAGTTTCAACGGCAGGCGCGCGGGACAGGGTTCGAACCGGGCCGAGACTCGCTGTGCTCGTCTCGTAGGGTTCGAACCTGTCTGCTCCCTCGCTCACTTCGTTCGCTTAGTGCGCGGGACAGGGTTCGAACCTGCGAAGGTCTACACCACAGCGTCCTAAGCGCTGCGCCTTTGGCCACTTGGCTACCCGCGCGCAGTCGGGCGACACGCGCCCTTCGACCGCACATTTCCCGCAACGATATATAAACGTCACGAGCGCCCGCCGCGAGGATTATGCCCCCGCGGCCGCAACGACGACCATGTACAGCGCCCGAGACCAACGAGACAACCGGGAGTGGCTGGCCCGCATCGACGCCGCCGCCGACGGCCTCGAACTCGGCAGCGAGGCCCGCTCGTACGCCTCGGACATGTTTCTCACGCAGTTGCCCGACGAGGAGCGTTCGAAGCGGGCCGTCGCCGCCGCCAGCCTCTACGCCGGGGCGCTCATCGCCGGCGAAGAACGCTCCCAGACCGCCGTCGCCGAGTCGATGGACGTGTCGCGGCTCAGCATCCAACAGCGCTGGAAGGACCTCCTCCGAGAGGCCGGCTTCCGACCGCCGAGTTGGTAGTTGGGAGGCGCTCACTCTGGAGAGTTCGACGGTGCCATCCGGCGAGTCAAGACCGCGTAGGTCACCGCGGTGGCGAGGACGCCGGCGACGAGACCGGCCGGGATACCGACGAAAAGCGAGAAGAAGACCCACCGAGCGGCCATCTCGGTGACGGCGATACCGACGAGGACCGCGGCGACGACGCCGACGGCGAAGCTGGCGAAAAGCGGGTGTCGCATGGGCGACAGTACGACCGTGGGCGTGAAAACTATTCGTCGCTGGGGGGCGTCCGGCCGCGGCCCTCGCGGTCGGGCGTGACGTTGCCGTGGCGGTCTATCTCCCCGGAGACGATTCGCGTCGAGGAGATGCGGTCGCCGTCCTCGGCGGGGACGTGCTCGACGACCTCGATACGGAGGGGTTCGAGGCCCTTCTCCTCTCGAATCTCGTTGACGCGCTCGCCGCCGCGTCGCGTCTCGGGCGAGACGATGAGGACGTCGAATCCGGGCTCGGTCGCGATGCCGGTCGGTCTGTCGAGTTCGCGGACCTCGAACTCGCGGTCGTACGCCTCGGCGAGCGGCCGGAGTTCGGCTTCGAGGTCCGCCTTGCGGTCGTCGAAGGGCCGGACGTAGCGGTCGACGTGTCGCGTCTTCGGCGCGAGTTCGTCGCTCGTGAGTCCGACCGTGACATCACCCAATTCGAACGCCCGTTCGAACAGCGCGAGATGTCCATCGTGGACAGGGTCGAACGTCCCGCCCAGCGCGACGTGCATACTCTCGCGGTAGGCGCGGCGCGACTTAAGCGGGTCGGGTTAGCCTAACGGGCCAACGCGCGGGGTGAGCGGGGGGCTACGAAGCCGGGCGAACCACCGTAGAAGCCGGGAGACCGCGGGGCTACTCCTCGCGGACCGTAATCGTGACCGGTTCGGTCTCGTCGGTGCGGTCGGTTCCGAGGTGTCGGTCGAGGTTGAACACGGCGTTCAACTGCGCCTGCACCTGTCCGGTGACGCCCTTCACGAGGTCGCTCGGAGCGATGGCGACGTACTCGTAGGGGTTGTTGCCCGCGCCGGAACTCTTCCGCTTGCGGCGCTCGACCGTCTCGTCGTCGGCGAGTTCGGCCAGCGCCTCCCGAACCGTACTGGGGTAGAGGCCGGTCCCCTCGGCGACTTCCTCGCTCGTCGAGTGTGGGTGCTGTCGGAGGTGGACGTAGATTCGCGCGCGGGTCTCGGTGTCGAGAATCCACGCGAGCAGGTCCACCAACCCGTCGTCGAACTCGGAGACGGCGCAGTCGGCCGCGCCGCCCGAGTTGTCTTCGTCCGTCGACTCCGCGCTCCCCTCTGTGCTCTGGTCCGCAGACATTTGTGCTACGGCAAAGGTCAAAACTGGGGCGCTAAAAAATGTTTCCTGTCGCGCGTCGGCGTGCGACTCAGTCCAGCGTCAAGTGTTCGCACAGGGCGTCGAGCCCGGATTCCTCGTGAATCCGTCGCTGGACGGCGGTTCCGGATTCGGCGTCGAGAAGCGACCGGAGGCCGTCGACGCCGAGGCGGTCGGACTCGCGTTCGACGAACGATTCGAGGCTCACGACGCCCTCGGAGTCGGGGGCGATGAAGTCGGTGTCACGACCGTAGCGGGTCGCGCGCCACTTGTTCTCGTCGAGGAGTTCGCGGCGGACCGGCGTCCCCGACTCGCCGGACTCGTAGCGGTCGGCGAGGTCCAACACGAGGGCGTGGACGTACTCGACGAAGTCGGCGACGCGCTCGGGGTCGGTCTGGGCGTCGGGGGTGCGGATTTCGACTGTCCCGTGGCCGGTGTGGGGGCGCACGTCGTACCAGAGTTCGCCCCGGTCGTCTATCGAGCCGTACTCGACCATTCGGCGCTCGAAGCGCTGGAAGTCCTCGAAGTCGTCGAAGGCGGTCGGCATGCCGGTGTTCGGGAGGTTCTCGAACACCTTGGCGCGGGCGGAGGCGAGGCCGGTGTCGAAGCCGTTCCAGAACGGGGAGTTCGCGGAGAGCGCCAGAAGCGGCGCGAGATACCAGCGGAGTTCGTTGGCGACCCAGACGGCCTTGTCCGCGTCGTCGACGCCGACGTGGACGTGGAGGCCGGCGGTCGTGTTCCGGTGTTGCGGATACTGAATCCGGTCGAGTTGCGCCTGATACCGGGGTTTGGTCGCGTGGTCGAGTTCGCGCCACTTGGCGGCGGGGTGGAGCCCGGCCGCGGCGATGCGGTAGCCGTGGTCAGCGGCGTGGTCGACGAGCGCCTCGCGGACCGTCTCGACGGCCGAGCCGGCCTCGTCGGGGGCCTCGATGAGCGGCGTCTGCGTCTCGATAGTGAACTTGAACAGCTCGTGGTCGAGCCGCCCTGCGAGCGGTTCCGGAGGCTCCGGACCGTAGACTAAGTCGTCGATACCCGAGGTGGGGCGGCCGTCGGCATCGACGATGTAGAATTCCTCTTCGACGCCGAGCGTCCCCATTCGGTCGAAGGCATCCGCCGACCCTAGTTCCATCGCAACGGCGTAAGTTGCGCCGAATTAAAAACACCGTGGGAGCCGGCGAACGCGTCGCACGACCGCGGGCGAGCGATTCGGGAGCTAGTGACGCTCGGAAATCACGTCTCGGGACACAGTCGTCGGACGGTGCGATGACGGAACCGCCGCCGGCGACCTACTTCGGCCGGGCGACGATGCCGAGGTGGTCCGCGTGAAAGCGGTCGAGGCGGGCGGTTTCGAGGAGTTCGTACGCCGAGTCGAGTTCGGCGAGCACGCCGTCGAACACGTCGTCCGGGTCGGCGGTCACGTCCTCGCTCCGCGCCTTGACGGCCATCAGGAGTCGGCCGTCGTCCGCGAGGAACTGTCGGTTGCGGACGGCGACGGTCGCCTGCCCGCGGGTCGCCACGTCCATGACGAGGCAATCGATGCCGGATTCGACCACGTGAGCGTAGGACTCGGGGTCGCGCGCGTCCTTCAACAGCGGAAAGAGGTTGTCGCGGTCCTCGGCGACGCCGACGAGGTCGCGGACGGGGCGCGGGGCGAACTCCACGGCGTAGGTCGGCCCGGCGAAGTCGGCGACGTGCGAGACGGTCGTCCCCGAGGCCGCCCCGAGGTAGAGCACCGACTCGCCGCCGACGAGGCCCGTGTCCATGCCGAGTTCGAGCATCGCGCCGAGCTTCGAGCGCCCGGCGTCCCACGCGCGCCAGCCGTCGGCGTCGACGGGTTCGCCGTAGACCTGTGCGCCCTCGGTCGAGAGGCGCTCGCGGCCGCCGAACGTCCGGCGTTCGACGCCGTCGGGAAGGTCGGCATCGGCACCGGCGTCGGCCGCGGAACTGTCGTCGCTCATTCGTCGGCCTCCGCGTCGGCGCGGGCGCGAATCGTCTCCATCCGGTCGGCGAGTTCGGCGTGCAGGTCCGGCCGGTAGTCGCCCGAGTAGTGGTCGATGCGCGCGGCGATAGAGAGCTTCCCGGCGAACGCGCGGGCGGCCGACCCGCGGTCCTGCGGGCGCGTCCCACGGACGTACTCGTGGGTGAAGATGACGCCGTGTTTGGGCGACGTGGCGCGGCCCTTCAGGTGCGCGAACAGGGCGTCTTCGGCCCCGAGCACTTGGACCGTGCCGCTCGGCTTCTTGGCGAGGGGTTCGAGACCGCCCGCCAGTGCGATGAGCCGCGCCGCGAGGACGGGACCGGCCATCTCGGCGAGGTTCGGCGCGGCCGTGGGCGCGCGCTCCTCGATGAACGACCGGAGGTCGTCGCGCTCGTCGAGCAGGTCCACCGCGCGGGTGGCGTAGGAGACGACGCGCTCTTCGGCGGCGGTCTTGGGGTCTCGGGCGGCGATGTCGCGGACGCCGTCGAGGCCGCGCGGGACGTCCTCGTAGAGCGTGCCGGCCCACTCGACGACCCGCTCGGCGAGTTCGTTCGCGGTCCGTTCGGCGTCGTCCATCGCGCGCACGGCGTGGGCGAGCTGCACGTCGTCGGCGCGCTCGCGCTCCGCGACGGCCTCGCCGGCGGCGGTGAGCGTCGCCGAGCGGAGTTTGGCGTAGTAGTCGGTCTCGTCGGCGGCGAACCCGGCGTCGACGGCCTCGGCCGGCCAGTCGGCGGGGGCGGGGGCGCGGCCCGTTCGGACTCGCGTCGCCCCGGATTCGGGGTCGTCGGGGTCCGCGCCGGCGAACCATGCGTCTGTCATACTGGCGGATTGCGCCCCGTCCGGGTAAAAGGACACGGACCCGCGGGCGTGACTCCTTATTCGTGGTAAGTTTTAACACACCATATCTCGTACGAATGTTCGATGGAACGCGCTTCGTACGTCTGTCGTGAGTGTCAAACGACCGTGAGCGCCGCGTCGTACCGCTCGACCTGTCCGGAGTGCAGCGGCGAACTGCGGCCCACGTCGGTGACGACCCGCGGACGCGTCGGAGATTGAACGACGCGCGCGGGTCGTCCGACCCGACCGCCGTCCGCTCGCTCGCAGTCACGACCGACGACCTCGTGACCGCCCTCGAAGCGAACCGACGGGGCGACGACCCCGTCGTCCTCCGGGTCACCCCGCCGTTCTACGGGCGGATGCGGGCGCGGATTCACCGCACCGGCGGCGAGGCCTCGGACTACGCCGACCCCGAGCCGATACACCTCGACCCTCGGGTCTTCGTCGCCGACGACGCCCCCGCGTATCCCGAGGTCGACGAGACCCGCCCGGAACCGTACGAGGTCGAAGCCCACCACGAGCGCCACACCGAGGCGGTCCGTGCGTGGCGCTCGGCGGTCCGCGAGCACCTCCGAGAGACGGTCGCGCTCCCGACGGACGCCGGCCCGCACGAGGTCGACGCCAAGTACCTCGGCTGAGCGAACCACTTTTTCCCCGCGGGCCACACCGTAGCGACATGAGCACCGACGAGTACCGCCGCGGGACGGCGGTCGAGCGCGAGCGGCAGCGGAAACAGCGCCCGGCGCGCGGCCGCTACCGCGGGGTGCTGCCGGTCATCTACGTCATCGGGTTCGTCATCTTCACCGCCGTCTCGCTGTACATCGGGCCGGAACCGGCGTTCGCGGTCTACCTCGTCACGCACATTTTCTACGCGGGGCTCGTCCGCGCCGACATCAGGTCGCTCCGCGGACAGGGCATCGACTGGGGCGCGTCGCGGCATCTCTGGTTCGGCGCGGCGTTCGCGCTCCCGTTCGTCGCGCCCGCCTACTACCTCTACAGCGGTCGCGTGATTCGCCGCGAAAACGAGTCGCGGGACCTCGACGACTGAGGCGAAACCCGCAGACCGCTCCGCGGGCCGCATCGCGAACCGCGCCGAAGACCGAACCGCCCGGCCACCGAACTTATGCCCGGTGAGGGGAAATGGCGGAGCAATGAGTTCCAGACGCGTAGTCGCGGTGCTCGCGCTCGCCGCGCTCGTGTTCACGAGCGGCTGTATCGGCTTTCTGACCGGCGAGGAGACGCTGACGTTCGAATCTGAACCCGCCGCGGCCGACGCGACGGTCGCCGCGAACGCCGGCTACGAGACGAACGGGACCGAGACGTTCGCGGTGAACCGGACGCTCTCGTTCGGCGGACAGGAGCGCAAAATCGCCGCCAGCAACCACATCACGACCTACGAGAAGACGCTTGACCTCGGCTTCTTCGGCGAGGCCAGACTCGGCTCGTTCAGCGTCATCTCGACGCCCGCCGTCGAGGTCGCGGGCCAGCCGCGGAGCCCCATCGGCGACTACTCGAACGACGACCTCATCCGCCTCGTCGACAACCGGTATCAGGGCCTCAGCGACGTCGACCCCGTCAGTTCGCGGAACGTCCAGATGCTCGGACAGACGACCAACGTCACGAAGTACAGCGCCACCGCGCGGTTCGGCGGGGACGAGGTCGACGTGTACGTCCACGTGACGAAGGTTCGGCACAACGAGGACTTCATCGTCGCGATGGGGCTGTACCCACAGCAACTCGACGGCGAGGAGGAGAACGTTCTCGAACTGATTCGCTCGGTCGAACACCCGTCTGAGGCGTAGGCCGCACGGGTGAACCGCCGACGGTGGCTCGCGGGGTCGCCTCGGGGGTGCCTTTTTCTCGTCGCCGCGGGTCGGTGAGTCCATGACTCGCGTACGGACCGCAGGCATCGCGGTGACGGCGCTCGGCGTCGTCGGCTACGGCCTCGGGACGCTCGTCACCTATCCGGGACGAGCGTTCTCCGTGACGGCCGTCATGGTCGGCATCACGCTCTGGGCCATCGGGGGTGACGTGCGGTGATTTCGGCGCTCGTCTACCGCGACGACGGCGTGTCGGCCTACGAGGAGACCGCGCTGGACGCGGCGCGCGACGCCGACGGAACCACGTGGGTTCGCGCGACCGCAGCCGAGGAGTTCGACCGCGTCGCCGAGGCGTTCGGCGTCCACCCGCTTTCGGTCGAGGACGTGCGGAACGACGCCCGGCCGAAAGTCGAGGAGTACGACGAGTACACGTTCGTCGTCGTTCGGGTGGCGACGCTCCGCGCGGGCGAACAGGTGTTCGAAGAGGAGGTCCAGACCAGACCCGTGGGGCTCTGCTTCGGCGACGACTGGCTCGTGACGCTGACGCGCCGGGAGTTGGAGCCGATAAACTACGTGTGGAACGCCATCGAACGAGAGGAACCGCGGATGCTCAGGTTCGGGCCGGACTTCGTCGCCTACCGCGTCATCGACCGCATCGTCGACGAGTACTTCGGGCTGTTGGACGAGGTCGGCGAGGAGATAGAACTCATCGAGGACATCATCCTCGAAGGACCGGACCCGGAGGTGCTCGAAGGACTGAACGCGGTCCGGCGCGACCTGCTTTCGTTCCGGAAGACCGTGTGGCCGACGCGGGAGGCCGTCGGCGTGCTCGCCCGCGGCGACCCCGACTACGTCCGCGAGGTGACGGAGAAGTACTACCGCGACGTGTACGACCACCTCGTCGAGTTGGTCGACCTCACGGAGACGTACCGCGACCTCGCGCGCGGCGCGCGGGACATCTACCTCAACACCCTCTCGCAGTCGACGAACGAGGTGATGAAGACGCTCACCGTCGTCGCGACCATCATCCTCCCGCTCACGCTCGTCGTCGGCGTCTACGGCATGAACTTCGACCCCGGCGCGTCGGCGTTCAACATGCCCGAACTCGGCTGGGCCTACGGCTACCCGGCGACGATGCTCGGGATGGCGCTCGTCTCCGTGGTCCTGCTCGTCTACTTCCGGCGGGAGGGCTGGCTCTGAGCGACGAAAGAGATATACTACCCGATTACTCACGCCGACCCGTCGATTCCCGTCGGCTCAATGACGACAAAGCGGCCACATCGTGCGATTCATCCACACGGGGTCAGCGAAACATTTATAAGACTTTCGAACTTACTGTTGGTAAGGCCCCGTCCAAGCCGGATTATTCTTTCGTCTTCTGTGGTCTTCCCGGCCGAGACGTATCCGCGCCTTCCACCCCACCATGAGCGACACCATAACCACCCGAACCTACAGTGCCGACGCAAAGACCCGGGACGCCCGGTCCCGAGAGTCGGAGCGAGACGAATCGCAGCGAGACGAAAAGCAGGTCTGCCCCGAGTGCAGCGGTCACCTCGTCACCGACGAGGAGCACGGCGAGACGATCTGCGAAGACTGCGGCCTCGTCGTCGAGGACACCGTGGTCGACCGCGGTCCCGAGTGGCGCGCGTTCGACTCCGCCGAGCGCGACAGCAAGTCCCGCGTCGGCGCGCCCACGACCAAGATGATGCACGACAAGGGGCTGTCGACCAACATCGGCTGGCAGAACAAAGACGCCTACGGGAAGTCCCTCTCGCCGCGCCAGCGCGAGCAGATGCAGCGACTTCGCACGTGGAACGAGCGGTTCCGCACCCGCGACTCCAAGGAGCGCAACCTCAAGCAGGCGCTCGGCGAAATCGACCGCATGGCCTCGGCCCTCGGTCTCCCCGAGAACGTCCGGGAGACCGCCTCGGTCATCTACCGCCGCGCGCTCAACGACGACCTGCTGCCCGGCCGCTCCATCGAGGGCGTCGCCACCGCGGCGCTGTACGCCTCGGCCCGGATGGCCGGCACCCCGCGCTCGCTCGACGAGTTGGAGAAGGTCTCCCGCGTCGACAAGATGGAGTTGACCCGGACGTACCGCTACATCGTCCGCGAGCTGAAGCTCGAAATCAAGCCCGCCGACCCCGAGCAGTACGTCCCGCGGTTCGCCAGCGAACTCGGTCTCTCCGACGAGGCCGAGCGGCAGGCCCGACAGCTCCTCCGCGACGCGAAGGAGACGGGCGTGCACTCCGGCAAGTCGCCGGTCGGCCTCGCCGCCGCCGCCGTCTACGCCGCCGCCCTCCTCACCAACGAGAAGGTGACCCAAAGCGAGGTCTCGACGGTCGCGGACATCTCCGAGGTCACCATCCGCAACCGCTACAAGGAGCTGCTCGAAGTCCAAGACGGCACCCTGTTCGCGTAAGCGCTCTGTGGTCCCGGTGACTCCGGTGGCCCGCACTTTTTCTCGCCCGTGCCAGCCCGTAACAACATTTATCCGCGCTCCCGGAGGATATACGGGGTATGGTTGAAGCGTTCGTCCGACTCTTGTGCCCCGAATGTGGAAAGGACTGGGAGACGAATCCGACCGAACTCCCCGCTCACCGCGACAACTACTCGTGTCAGGGCTGCGGCGCGACGCGTCGCACGGCCGAGTTCATGCGGACGGAACGCGACCTCCAGACGCTCAAGCAGTTCGAATAGCGAGGCGTGACGGCGGGGCCGTCTCCCGAACGGGAGCGACCCGCCGGGCGTTCGTTTTTCAGATGTCGGGAATCGCCGAGAGCGCACCGCACGCGTCGCACTTCAGCACTTCTGCGCCCTGCTCCGTGACGAGTTTCGTGTCGGGCGACCCGCACTCGCTACAGCGGACGAACGACTCGACGTACTCGTCGAGCGCGTCGGCGATGCGACGCTGTCTGAACTCGCCGGTAAAGCGCGCTCGACCCCGGTCGTCGATCTGGGCGCTCGTTCCCAGTTCCGTCTGGAAGAACTTCAGGACGTGCGTCGCCTCGCGAGCGAGCCGGTCGTGGGTCGCCGCGAAGTTCTCGTAGACCGTGACGCTCCCCTCCTGTCGGACCGTCGGCTCCGGGACGCTGAAGCGGTCGCCGCCTTCCGCCACGTCCGACGACTCCGAGAGCGCGCGGTCCAGTTGGTCGTCGTAGTCCATGCGCGACAGTACGCGCGCGCCGGCGTAAAATTCTCACGACCCCCGGCGCGCGCGGCCGCCGTTCGGCGCGCGAGCTACATAGCTATATAAACTGCTCGTGAGATTCCGCCGAGGCTCACTATCGACGGGCGAAACAACAAACGAATTGCAAACTGACGAATACGAAATTTTCCCTGAGACACCCATAATCGGCGGTTTAAGGGAGTCGGATGCTAACGTGACTCAAGATAATACTATATCCCTCCGGTCTCAAGCCGTGGTTGCTCATGAAGAAGCAGGAACTCATCCACCTGCACGGTCTGCTCGCAGAAGTCCACACCCAGATTGAGGCCTGGGAGGACGAGGAAATCAGTCTCGTCGAGTACAACGAACTCGGCGTACGACCGACATCCATCCACAAGTCCAAGACGGACCACAAAGCAGCCGTGTTTAAACTGGCGAAAGGAATCACCGGAGCGATGCGCGAGGCCGAACCAGAGCCGCTCGCACCGCAAGCCGACTGAACCGAGACAAGAAACGCGTTCTCCTCTGCGACCCTACACCTCAGAGCGACTGCGCCGTGCTCTCGCGGACGACGACGCTTCCGAGCGACCGCCGCGTCGAAGCGGTGGATGAGTTCAGTACGGGCAGAAACAGCGGGCGGGACTGAGGCGGCGGCCCGCCGACGCCTCAGTGGTCGTCGACGAGGTCGTCGAAGTCGACGAGCGTTTCGTCGGCGTCCGACGCCCCGGTTTCGGCGCGGGTGTCGCCCTCGCCGTCCGTCTCGACGGACTCGTCGTCGACTCGTTCGACCGACAGCACCTTCAGCGGGATGTTTTCGAGGCGTTGGCCGATCTCCTTCCGGGCGATGCGCGAGGCGTGTTCCTCCTGTTCGACGTTGAACACCGTCATCTCCAGTTCGAGGGCGACGAGCGCCTCGTCCGCGGCGATGAAGGCGGGTTGGAGTTCCTCGCCGCCGGGCGAGGTCCGAGCGCCCATGCTAATCTCGACGTACTTCAGGTCGGGATTGAGCATCTCCCCGGTCTTCGAGATGGCGATGCGAATCGCCTCGTCGACGGTTTCTACGTCGTACACCGGGACCGCGGCCTCGACGACGACTCTGCAGTCCATGGGTACGAGGAGGTAGTGTGCCGAAGGGTATCAACCTTCTTGCCACGCCGTCTCGCGGCGCTCACTCCCCGCCTGAGCGGAGGTAGTGGAAGACGTACGTCTGGGTGTAGCCGGCGTAGCGGCCGCCGAGGCGCTCGCGGATGGCCCGCGAGGTATCCGCGTAGTTCCCCCGGTCGCAGTCGGGGTAGTGCTCCTCGATGGCCGACCGAATCCACGTGTCGAGCGGGACGGCTTCGAGGTAGTCGAGCGAGAACAGGAGGACGCAGTCCGCGACCTTGTCGCCGACGCCGACGAACGTCGTCAGGAAGTCGCGGGCGTCCTCGTAGTCGCGGCCGCGGGCCTCGGCGGGCGTCGCCTCGCCCGTGGCGACCATCTCGGCCGTCCGCCGGACGTACGGCGCGCGGTAGCCGAGGCTGAGGTCGCGCAGTTCCTCCTCCGTGGCCTCGGCCAGTCGCTCGGGCGTCGGGTACGCGAAGTACGTCTCGCCGTCGAACTCGACGCGCTCGCCGTAGCTCTCTCTGAGCCGCGACTGCATCCCGAAGATTCGGGAGACGCGCATCTGCGCCGAGCAGATAAAGGAGACGAGACAGCCGAACGGCGGGTCGCGGACGAGCCGCATGCCCGGATACGCCTCGTAGGCCCGCCGAAAGAGCGGGTCGTCGGGCATCTCCGAGACGATGGCGTCGAGGTCGTCGTCGAGGCGGAGCAGGTGGGTCAAAAGCGGGACGGCGTCGAGGTTGGACTCCCACTCCAGTCCGCCGTCGGACTGGCGCACCCTGACGACGGCCGACTGGTCGGAGACGCCGTCGAGCGGCGGGACGACCGTCTGGTACCACGCGTCGCCGCCGTGGGCCGCGTCGCGCTCGTACATCCGGCCGTCGGGGCGGTCCCAGAGGTACGACTGGCCGCTCTCCAGCGTCGATTGGAGGTCGAACGCTCCGTCGAGGCTCGCGAGGTCGATGACACCCGTCTCCATCGCTTCGACGTTGGGCGCGGGGGATTTGCGGGTTTCGATGCCGGCGGGCGAGGCGGCGACCCACGGCGCACCATCTCAGGTCGCGTCGCGTCAGCGGTTGCGGCTCACCGGGAAACTGACGCGGTCGGGGTGGTCGCCCAGACGGTCGAGAATGCGCTCGTACAGCCGGTTTTTGACGCGCTGGGCGCGGGTCGGCGGGACGAGCACGCGGAGTCGGAAGACGACCCACGACTCCTCCTGCGCGACGTTGACGGTCGGGCCGTCGGCCACGTCGAGGTCCAGCGGCGACTCGGCGAGTCTGTCCCGGTAGCGCTTCATCGCGGCGTCCATGTCGTCGCCGAGCGCCTCGTCGGCCACCTCCAAGAGGAGTTGACGGACGAACGGGAGGTCCGTCTCGTAGGACACCTGCACCGGCACCTCAGTCCAGACGCGGTCGAACAGCGCGCCGTAGTTGACGACCTCCGAGGAGAGGACCAGCGAGTTCGGGACGGTGACGGTCCGGCCGGTCGGCTGGTTCGACGCGAGGGGGCCGCCGGTCTCCCAGAGCGTCGTGACGAGGAAGTCGACCTCTGCGACGTCGCCGGAGACGGAGCCGATGTTGACGCGGTCGCCGACCGCGTACGGCCGCTTGACGAGGATGTAGAACCAACCGATAAAGGAGAGAATCGGCTGTTGGAGCGCGAAGGTGACGGCGAATCCGATGACGCCGAAGGAGACCAACACGCCGAGCCACTGTTCGGTGAACGCGCCGAGGACGCCGACGAGCGCCACGCCGCCGACCCCGAGTCGCAGGACGTTCCGAACGTCGTGGGCGCGGCGGCGGTCCGCGATGCGCGCGACGAGGAACGCGGCGAGAAAGCGGTAGACGCCGTAGGCGACGAGCGCGACCGCGGCGGCCGACAGCCCCGTCGAGAGGAGCAGGTCGGCGTTGGGCACGTCGAAGTCCGAAAGCGGGGTCGTCGCGCGGACGAGCGCCGAGACGACCGCGGCGAGGAGTCCGGCGGCGAACGCGCCGAGACCGAGGCGGCGAGACATACCGTGGCCGTCGGGTGGGCGACCCAAAAAGGTGTAGTCGAACCGAGGCGAGGGGCGGCGACGGCCTCAGTTGCGGATGTGGAGGTCCGTGAGGTCCGCGAGGCGGTCGGCGACGGCGCTGTCGAGGCCCTCGCGGGTGACGCGCCACTCCCAGTTGCCGGTCTGCGTGCCGGGGGTGTTGAACCGGGCGTGCGAGTCGAGGCCGAGGAGGTCCTGCGTCGTCGTGAACGCGAGGACGGACGCGGAGTTCCAGACGGCGTCGATGATAGACCAGTGAATCTCCGAGCCGTCCGCGCCGATGTTGTAGTGGAGGCAGTCGCGGGTGCGGTCGTCGAGGTCGCGGTAGTAGCCGACGAACGTGTCGGTGTCGTGGGTCGAGGTGTAGGCCACCGAGTTCTCCGGGTAGTGCATCGGCTGGTACATGTCGCCCTCGCGGCACCAGTCGGCGTACTGCGGGACGCGCATGCCGGGGAAGGCGAACCGGTCGCGGAGGTCGACGAGCGAGGGGTCGAGAAAGCCGAGGTCCTCGACGATGAAGGGGAGGTCGCCGAGTTCGCGCTCGACCGTCTCGAAGAAGTCGTGGCCGGGCGCGTCGCGCCACTCGCCGTCGCCGGGGTCGTCCGAGTCGGCGTCGATGGCCCAGAACTCGTCGAAGCCCTTGAAGTGGTCGATGCGGGTCACGTCCACGAGGTCGAACAGCCGGCGGAGGCGGTCGAGCCACCAGCCGTAGCCGTCCTCGCGGAGCGTCTCCCAGTCGTACAGCGGGTTGCCCCAGCGCTGGCCGGAGTCGTCCGGGTTCGGCGGGACGCCGGCGACCACGGCGGGTTCGTTCGACTCGGTGAGGTCGAACGCCTCGGGGGCGGCCCACACGTCGGCGCTGTCGAGCGCGACGTAGATGGGGAGGTCGCCGACGAGGGTGACGCCCTTCTCGTCGGCGTAGTCGGCGAGGGCGCTCCACTGCTCGTCGAAGCAGAACTGGACGAACTCGCGGTAGCGAATCTCGTCGGCGTACTCCGCGCGGGCGTCGGCGAGCGCGCCGGGGTCGCGGGTCTTCAGCTCGGTCGGCCAGTCTATCCACGCCCGCCGGAACTCGTCTTTCAGGGCGGCGAACAGTGCGTAGTCTTCGAGCCAGCCGGCCTCGCGCTCGCGGAAGGCGTCGAAGGCGGCGCGGTCGTCTTCGGTGGCCTCGGCCTCGAAGCGGTCGAAGGCGGTGCGGAGCCGCGAGCGCTTGTACTCGCCGACGCGCTCGTAATCGACGGCGTGGGGGTCGAACTCGGGGACGGGTTCGAGGTCGTCGTCGGTGATCCACCCGCGGTCTACGAGGTCGGTGAGGTCGATGAGAAGCGGATTGCCGGCGAACGAGGAGGTCGATTGGTACGGCGAGTTCGCCATGGCCGGCTCGGTCGGCCCGAGGGGGCAGAACTGCCACATCGACTGTTCGGCGTCGGCGAGGAAGTCGACGAAGGCGCGCGCGCCGTCGCCGAGGTCGCCGATGCCGTGGGGTCCCGGGACCGAGGTGACGTGCATGAACACCCCGCTCTGTCGAGAAAGTCGCATACCCACAGGGTCCGCGTGCGACCCAATTGGTACTTTGGGTCGAAACGGCGGGCCGACGACGAGGGCGCGACCGCGGGAGAGGGGACCGCGTCGGGCCGACGACGCCACAACATCCGTGCTAGCAAATCGCACGAAATCGGGCGCGAGCGGGCGTCGCTCGCGCTCGTCTCAACAACACTTATTCTCCCCCGTCCGTTCCGTGCGCGTATGAGTGAAATCGCTGTCATCCTCCCCGACGGGACGGAACTCTCCGTCGAGGAGGGTGCGACGGTGCGAGACGCCGCGTTCGCAATCGGCCCCGGCCTCGGCAAGGACACCGTCGCCGGCGTCGTCGATGGCGAACTCGTGGACAAGGAGACGCCGCTCCACGACGGCGCGGACCTCGTCATCGTCACCGACCAGTCCGACGAGTATCTCGACGTGCTCCGCCACTCGGCGGCCCACGTCTTCGCACAGGCCCTCCAGCGGCTCCACCCCGAGGCCAAACTGACCATCGGCCCGTGGACGGACGACGGCTTCTACTACGACGTGACGAGCGTCGACCTCGAACAGGAGGACCTCGAAGCCATCGAAGACGAGATGCGCGACATCATCGAGGATGACCTCGACATCGAGCGCGTCCTCGTCGACCGCGAGGAGGCCCTCGAAAAGTACGCCGACAACCCCTACAAGCGCGATATCCTCGAAGACGAAGCCGCCGGCGACGACGAACTCTCGTTCTACCAGCAAGGCGAGTTCGAGGACCTCTGTAAGGGCCCGCACGTCGAATCGACGGGCGAAATCGGCGCGGTCAAGCTCCTGAACATCTCCGCGGCCTACTGGCGCGGCGACGAGGAGAACGACACGCTGACGCGGGTGTACGGGACGGCGTTCGAGTCCGAGTCCGACCTCGAAGAGTTCCTCGACATGCGCGAGGAGGCAAAGGAGCGCGACCACCGAAAGCTCGGCCAGGAGCTGAACCTGTTCGCCATCGACGAGACGACGGGGCCGGGCCTGCCGCTGTACCAGCCGAACGGCAAGCGCATCCTCGACGAGCTCGCGGACTACGCGAAACAGCTCAACCTCGACGCGGGCTACGACCCCGTCGAGACGCCCCACCTGTTCCGGACGGAGCTGTGGAAGAAGTCGGGCCACTACGAGAACTACGTCGACGACATGTTCCTCCTCGACGTGAACGACGAGGAGTACGGTCTGAAGCCGATGAACTGCCCCGGCCACGCGACCATCTTCGACCAGCAGTCGTGGTCGTACCGCGACCTGCCGGTGCGCTACTTCGAGGACGGGAAGGTCTACCGGAAGGAACAGCGCGGCGAGCTATCGGGCCTCTCGCGCGTCTGGTCCTTTACCATCGACGACGGCCACCTGTTCGTCCGCCCCGACCAGATAGAAGACGAAATCAACCTCATCATCGACAACATCCTGACGGTGTTCGACACGTTCGGACTGGACGCCGAAGTCGCGCTCGCGACGCGCCCGGAGAAGTCCGTCGGGAGCGACGAAATCTGGGAGCAGGCCGAGACGCAGCTCCGCGCGGTCCTCGACGACAGCGGCATCGACTACGGCATCGAGGCCGGCGACGGCGCGTTCTACGGCCCGAAAATCGACTTCGCGTTCAAGGACGCCCTCGGTCGCAAGTGGGACGGCCCGACGGTCCAGCTCGACTTCAACATGCCCGACCGCTTCGACCTGACGTACACGGGCGAGGACAACGAGGACCACCAGCCGGTGATGATTCACCGCGCGCTCTACGGCAGTTACGAGCGCTTCTTCATGGTGCTCATCGAGCACTTCAACGGCAAGTTCCCGTTCTGGCTCGCGCCCGAGCAGGTCCGCATCCTGCCCATCTCGGACGACCAGCTGGGGTACGCGAAGAAGCTCCAGTACGAACTCGGCGACTTCCGCGTCGACATCGAGGACCGCTCGTGGACGCTCGGCCGGAAGATTCGGGAGGCCCAGACCGACCGCGTCCCGTACATGGTCATCGTCGGCGGCGACGAGGAAGAAGCCGAGACCATCTCCGTCCGCGACCGCAAGGAACGCGAGGCCAAGGACGTGAGCGTCGAGGAATTCCGCGACCACCTCCACAGCGAGTACGACGAAAAGCGCCCCGAACCCGACTTCCTCGCCGACGCGGAGTGAGGAACGCGGCCGTCAGGCGGTAACTGATTCTCTGTTCCGGCGGTTCCGCGCCGCCGCGTCCAACTCTCGTCGGACCGTCGTTCGGAACGACTCGTCTCTGATGAGGTTCGCGAGCACGCCGAAATGTCCGCAGTCCCACTCGCGGCGGTTCGGCCTCGGGACGCCCCACTCGTCGAGGAGCGCGCGGGCCGTCGAGGCGGGAGCCATCTCGTCGCGGGTCCCGACGAGCGGGAAGACGCGTTCGGGCGCGAGACACGGGTCTTTCGGCGGGTTCAAAAGCGGCGCGAACTCGTGGAGCGCCGCGCCGGTCCAGCCGGCCGCGTCGAGCGCGTCGTCGATGTCGAGCAGTTTCGTGAGGCCGCCGGCGAGGAGCGTCTGGTCGATTGCGCCGGGCATCCCCGCGGGGAACAGCAGGTCGGGGTGCATCGACTCGGGCCAGTCGCCGCACCGGCCGCCGACGTGGAGCGCGACGGTTCCACCGAGGCTGACGCCGCCGACGCCGACGACCGGCGCGCCCTCGGTCCGCGCCCAGTCGGTGAGGACGGCGGTCTCCAGCGCGGCCGCCGAGTAGAGCGTGAACAGGCCGACGGGCGCGCTGGCGATGTAGGGCTCGCCGCTGTACCGGCCGAGTAGCTCGCGGCGGCCGTGCCACGGCGCGTCGGGGAGGACGACCCGGTAGCCCTCGGGGGCGAGCGCGCGGCCGACGTACTCCTCTTCGGGCCAGTAGGTGAGCTGGTCGTCGAACGTCCCCCACCCGGAGTGAAAGACGAGCGTCGGTAGGTCGGCGTCGGTGGCGTCGGCGGGCTCGTACACCCGCGCGGTCGCCCGGTCGCTGAGGTGCGGCGAGGGCGACCGGAAGCGAAGCAGGTACTCGACGGTTCCCGGCCCGCGGACGGTCGCGGAGCGCTCGACGCGGGGGAACTCCTCGGCCGCGCTGGACTCGGCGAAGCCGTACAGTCGCTCGGGTTCGGCGAGCTCGTGGTGCCAGCGGGTCCGCGCGTCCTCGGGCGACGGCGTCTCGAACTTCACCGGCGGCACGAGGTGTTCCTTCGGGAGGAAGCCGAAGATGTCGGTCGGTTTGGCCCGCCGTTCCGACACCTCGCGGCGCTCGCGCTCGACGGCGACGCGCTCGTCGGGCGTCGATTCCTCGTCGCCCCAGAAGACGCGCTCCCAACGCTCCATCGTCTCGTCGTACGCGCCGCGGAGGCGGGCGTACTGCGCGAGAGCGCGTTCGATTCGGTCGTGGAGGTGCGGCGCGGGCGGCGCGCCGACCTCGCGGAGGTACGCTTCGGGCCCCTCCGAGAGCGCCACGTCGGCCGCGGCGCGAGCGCGGACGGCGCCGAACTCGCGGGGGAGCGAACGGGTTTTGAACGCCTCGAACGGGCGCGAGGTCAGCAGTCGGCCGGCGGGGGAGGTGAGCAACCGGTGTACCGCCGGGGTTTCGAGATGGTCCATACGGTGTGATACGAGTGACACGATAATGACCCTAGGCCCGCGTGTCGGAGCGTTAGAACGGCCGAGGGAGTACCAGAACCGGCCTCTCGCACTAATAAATCAAATGGCGCGATATGAAATCCGATTTGCGGTGGAAAACAGACGAATCGAACGGAACGAGACAGCGGCGCTCAGGCCGAATCGAACCGCCACCGCGTCGCGTCGGCGGGGAATCCGGACCACGCCAGCACGCGCTCGGGTCGAATCCGAAACACCGGCGTCCCGTGGCGAATCCCGTACTTCGCCTCGTAGGCGTCGTCGACGCGGGCGAGCGTGGCCTCGTCGGCGGTCTCCGCGTCCAGTCGCTCGGCGACGCCTTCGAGGATGACCACGTCGGTCCCGCTTTCCGTGTGGACCGCGAGGCGCGGGTCGCGCGCGAGGTTTCTGACCCATCTGGTTCGCTCGCCGCCGCCGCAGTGGAACGCGCCGTCGACCCAGACGCCCCAGACCGGGCGGGCGTGCGGTCGGCCGTCGGGACGGGTCGTCGCGACCCAGAACACCTCGCCGTCGGCGAACGCGGCTTCGACGACGCGCCACTCTAGGAGCCCTCCCTTCGAGTCGGGAATGCCGTAACTCGCTTCGGTCTCAGGGCGGTCGCGGGTGGTCGCGGGCGGCGCGTCGTCGGGCATGAGAAAGAGAGGGGCCGCGAGAGATTAAGCGCGAAGTCCTACCACGCCGTGAGCGCGTCGGTCCCGTGGGTCCACGTCAGGGCCGCGAGGAAGGCGAGGACGCCGGTGATGGCCGCCGCGCCGCCGACGAAGAACACCCACTCCATGCCGATTTCGGCCATGAGGTAGCCGCCGAGGAGGGGCGCGACGACGCTGCCGGGCCGCCAGAGGAGTTCGCGGATGCCGAAGCTACTGGCGACGCCCGCGCCGCCGGAGCCCTCGTCGGCGAAAAGCGCCATGCTGGCCGGTTCGCGGAGGCTGTCGGCGACGCCGAGCAGACCCGCGAGGCCGACGAGCGGGAGGAACGCGGGCGAAAGCGGGCCGAGGAGGGGGAACGTCGCGGGGAGCGCGAGCGCCTCGCCGACTGCCGGCGAGAAGGGAACGGCGAGCGCGATGAGACCGTAGAGGCCGCCGCCGACGAAGACGAACCGCGCGCGGCCGTACCCGTCGGAGACGCGGCCGGTGTAGGGCTGACAGAGCATGTTGGTGAACTTCTCGGCGACGACGGTGGCGGCGACGGCGATGCCGCCGTATTCGAGGCCGCCGGAGGCCGCGGAGACGCCGGCGTAGATGGGCACCCACGTTCGGACGAGGGTGACGGCGACGGCGTACTGGACGCGGAACGTCGCCATCGTCAGGATGCGCTCGTTGAGCGCGAGGTCCGTGAACGGAAAGCCGTGGACGCGAGTCTCGTCCGGCGGGAGGAACACCCAGATGGCGACGACGGCGATGGTCAGGAGAATCGTGATGACGATGAAGATGGGCGTGAAGCCGAACAGGTCGTAGAGGATGCCAGCGCTGATACTGCCGAGGATGGAGGCCGCGAAGCGGGCGGCGTTCGCCTTGCCGATGTGGTTCGCGCGCGTCCCCTCGCGGGCGAGTTCGCCGACGAGCGCGAGCGACATCAGCCCCGCGCCGGTGACGGCGACGCCCTGTGCGGCCCGCGCGACGATGAACGAGAGACTGGAGTCGACGAGCGGAAAGGCGGCGTAGACGACCGCGCCGAGACCGACCGTGCCGGCGAGCACGAGGCGTTTGTCGTAGCGGTCGCCGGCCCACGACAGCGGCACGACGGCGACGGTCTGGGCGAGCGTGAAGCCGGTGGTGAACATCCCGATGACGAAGCCGCGGGAAAGCGAGAAGCCGCCGAGCGCGAGGCCGCCGAGGGCGAACTCGGGGACGACGACCGCGCTCGGGTCGAGTTCGTTGATGTACTTCGGGAGGAGGGTGACGAGCGTGATGAAGCCGAAACCGCCGGCGAACCGAGTGAGATACAGCGTCCAGAATCTGAGACGGGTGCGGTCCATGGGCTGTGTGCGGTCAACCGGCGAAAAGAAGTTCCGGAACCGGCGGTCGCCGTCGGCGAGATAAAAGCCCGTCAGATAGCGGCAGTGAACTTTATCGTTCAGGACGAGTGACACATTGCATGGAACAGGTGGGTGGAGAGACGACGGTGAGAGGTTCGGAGACGCGCCTCGTTCGGGTCGAGCGGGAGATGAACGACCACGGTGCGATGACCGTTCGGGTGGTCGAAACCGGAGAGCTACGCACCGTGGTGGCGTGTTCGACTTCGGACCTGCGAGCGCGACTCGCCTCGACGGCGGCGGGCGCGGAGTTCCCGCTTCGACTCGCGCCGTCGCCGGGGCGCGGGAACTCGTGGGTCGCACTCGGGCGGTAGTCAGGAGTCGAAAAGCAGTTTCGCGCCGACCGCGAGGCCGCCGAACAGCACTACGAGCACCGCGCCGGCGACGACGTCGGAACCGAAAAGCACCCCGAAGTCCGGGGTGAGAACCGCAAGGAGCCGTCCGGGGTCGAAGTGGTCCTCGACGCCCGTGGCCAGTCCGAAGACGATGGCGACGAGAAGCGTGATGAAGACGAGGACCAGTTCGGTCCTGTCGCTCTGGTTCATAGTCGGTAGCGTTCGGAGCGGGACATAAAACATCCGAGGGTGGGAAGCCACTCACCTATCAGCTATCCGAGTGATATAGACGGAGCGCCTCGGCTGTCGGAGTTGGTCTGGAAGGAAGTAGTGGGCCGGACGCGATTTGAACACGCGACCGTCTGATTAAGAGTCAGACGCTCTGCCTAACTGAGCTACCGGCCCTTGCAATCTCTCGTAACTGCCGGTAGGTAAAATGACTTTCCTTTCTGTACGACGACGGCAGGGACGCACACGCGCGAAACAACGGACAAACGGTGGGTGTTAAGTGGCGGCCGGCCGGAGTAGCGGGCAACGATGAGTGCAGGGGTCAGCATTTCCTCGATGTCTACGTACGCGATACTCGGCTGCGGGAGCGTCGGGCACGCGGTCGCCGAGGAACTGACAGACGAGGGAAAAGACGTCCTCATCCTCGACAAGGACGAAAGCCGCGTCGAAGCCCTGCGCGACCAGGACTTGAACGCGCAGACCACGAACATCGCCGACCCGGAGCTCGCCGACGCCGTCACCGGACGCGACGTGATTCTCATCCTCTCGTCGGACGTCGAGGCCAACAAGGCCGCCGTCTCGACCATCCGCGACCGCGACGAAGACCAGTTCATCGTCGTCCGCGCCTCCGACCCCGTCTCAGAGGACGAACTGACGAAGCTCGGTGCCGACGTGGTCATCAACCCCTCCGAGGTCATCGCCGACTCCGCGCTCCGAAGCGTCGAGTCCGGCGAGCTCGAATACAAGGCCCGCCAACTGGCCGATATCCTGCGCGACACCGACCACGGGATGGCCATCCTCACCCACGACAACCCCGACCCCGACTCGCTCGCCTCGGCGGTCGCCTTACAGGCCATCGCCCGCGAGTACGACGTCGAGGCCGACATCCTCTACTCGGGCGACATGGGCCACCAGGAGAATCGGGCGTTCGTGAACATCCTCGGCATCGAACTCACCCCGCGGAGCGACTCGAAACCGCTCGAAGAGTACGGCGCTGTCGCGCTCGTCGACCACATGAAGTCGGGGATGCCCGACCTCGGCGACGCCGACATCACGGTGTTTATCGACCACTTCGAACCCGACGACGGCATCGACGCCCGCTTTACCGACGTGCGGCCGAACGTCTCGTCGACCTCGACGATTCTCACGAAGTACATCCAAGAGTTCGACCTCAGCCCGTCGCAGGCGGTCGCCACGGCGCTTCTCTACGGGATCCGCGCCGAAACGCTCGACTTCAAGCGCGACACGACGCCCGCGGACCTGACCGCGGCGGCGTACCTCTACCCCTTCGCCGACCACGACACGCTGGAGAAAGTCGAGTCGCCGTCGATGTCGCCGGAGACGCTGGACGTGCTCGCCGAGGCCATCCAGAACCGCGACGTGCAGGGGTCGCATCTCGTCTCGAACGCGGGGTTCATCCGCGACCGCGACGCGCTGACGCAGGCGGCCCAGCACCTCCTCAATCTTGAGGGAATCACCACGACGGCGGTTTTCGGCATCGCCGACGACACCATCTACCTCGCGGCGCGGTCGAAGGACATCCGCATGAACATCGGGAAGATTCTGAGCGACGCCTTCACCGGCATCGGCGAGGCCGGCGGCCACTCCACGCAGGGGTCGGTCGAGATTCCGCTCGGCATCTTCACGGGCATCGAGTCCAACGACGACAACCGCGACACGCTCCTCCAACTCACCGAGGAGGCGGTAAAGCGCAAGCTCTTCCGTGCGATGGGCGTGGAGGGTGGCGAGAGCGGAAACGGGAGTTAGAACGTCAGGCGACGAGCGACTCTTCGTCTTCTTCTGGGTTCTTCAGGCGCTCGATGACGTCGTTGATGAGGATGACGTCGCCGACGGCGCGAACCCACCGATACGGGATGAGAACGCCCTTTCCGGGTTCGATCTGGTTGCGGAACAGTTCGTCGTTTAGCGCCGTCAGCGCGAGGCCGGTGACCGTCTCGTGGTCCAAGTCGAGGCGGACGTCTTCGACCTCGCCGACGAACACACCGTTGTTCGAGTAGACCTCCCGGCCTACGAGCGTCGTAATCTCTTCGGGCGTCCCGTCCATATCCGCCAACATGGGATGCCGGGTCTTAATTGTTCGTAGCCCGCGAGTCGGGGCGCAGACGCGCGGCAGACGGGCGTCCGACGCCGGCGAGAAATCACCGGACGAAGACGTGTTGTTCGGTTGAGAAGACGGCGAGAGAGTCGCCGCGAACGACGGCCGCGGCGGGGGCCGAAAGCGGGGCGCGTTACCGCCGCGGCGCGACCAGTTGAATCGGGTGTTGCGTCGGCCGGCTGAGCAGCGAATCGAGCTGTTCCAGACAGGAGGTGCCGCTGGCGACGACCGTTCGGTCCCTGTTCTCGTCGGTCTGGAACTGCCCCTGTAACTCGGAGCCGACGTCGACGCTGAGTTCGTAGTACTCGGACTTGTAGCCGAACGACCCGGCCATGCCGCAGCACTCCACGTCGGAGGTGGCGACGTCGTAGTCGAGCTCCGAGAGGACGGCCTCGGTGTGGCCTTCGAGGCCGAGGGTCCGCTGTTGACAGTGGCTGTGGTAGGCGACGCCCTCGCCCGCGCCAGCCGAGAGCGCGTCGGCGTCCGCGCCGTGTTCGAGCAGGCCGAAGACGTACTCCATGACCTCGTAGCTGGCCTCCGAGATGCGCTCGAAGGACTTCTCGGGCAGGAACTTCTCGTACTCGGTTCGGAACATCGCGAGGTCAGACGGCTCGATGACGACGATGTCGCGGCCGTCGTCGATGTGCTCCGCGAGGCCGGCGTACACGTCGTGAGCGTGGTCTTCCGCGGTCGCAATCATGCCCTGCGAGAGCGGGGCGCGGCCCGAGGAGCGAACGTCGGGGACGATAACGTCGACGCCGAGCGCTTCGAGGGTACGGACCGCGGCCTTCCCGCGTTCGACCTGCACGTGGTTCGTGTACACGTCGGGGTAGAGCACGGCGGTACGAACCGGGTCGTCGACCCGAGAGGTGCGGCTCTCGAACCAGTCTTTCAGCGTCTCGCGCTGGAATTCGGGGAGTTCGCGGCGGGCGTCGATGCCGAGGAACCGCTCCATGAGGTCGCGGGAGACGTCGAGGCCGGCGGCCCAGTTGGAGACGGGCGCGAAGAAGCTCCCGACCTTCGCGGCCGTCTCGAAGTTGCCGAAGAAGCGCTTCTGGAGGCTGACGCCGCCGGGTTCCTCGTCGGGGGTGAGTCCCTCGACGAGCCAGTCGAGTTCGGACACCTCGCCGCGGTTGACCCGGTCGCGGACGACCGTGTTTATCCACGGGATGTCGATTTCGACCGGGCAGGCGGTGGTACACCGGCTACAGCCGGTACAGAGGTCGTTGAACTCCGCGGCGCTGTCGAGGCCCTCGACGCCGGCCTCCCAGCCGGTGCCGATGCCGCCGGAGTAGGTCTCGCCGCCGAAGGCGTGGCCGCCGACGTGCTGGAAGTTGGCGCAGACGTTGGAACACGCCGAACACCGGATGCAGTAGAGCGTCTCGCGGAGTTGGTCGTCCTCGCGCATGTCGAACCGCCCGTTGTCGATGAGCACGAGATGGAAGTCGCGGTCCGTCTCGGTCGCCGAAAGCGGCGTGTCGGGAGCGTCGAAATCGACGGTCGGCGACTCGACCGGCGGCGTCAGAAGCGAGATGTAGGAGGTGATGTCCTGTCCCGTCCCCGACTTGCCGATGAGTTCGACGAAGGGCCGGAGGTCCTCGACGGTCGGGATGACCTTCTCGACGCCGGCGACCGCGACGTGCGTGTCGGGCACGACGGCGGTCTTCCGGGCGTTGCCCTCGGAGGTGACGAGCGCCATCGTCCCGGTGTCGGCGGTGATGAAGTTCGCACCGGTCATGCCGACGTCCGCGCCCTCGATGAGTTCGCCGAGCTGTTCGCGGGCGAACATGGTGAGTTCCTCCGCGGTTTCGAGGGGTTCGTCGGGTTCGAACGTCTCGTTGAACAGGTCGGCGATGGCGTCCCGCGACTTGTGGATGGCGGGCGCGACGATGTGCGACGGGGACTCGTCCGCGACCTGCAGGACCCACTCGCCGAGGTCGGTCTCGACCACGTCGATGTCGGCGGCTTCGAGGTCCTCGTTGACCTCTATCTCCTCGGAGGTCATCGACTTCGACTTGACGACGCGCTCGGCCTCCTTGTCCTCGCAGACCTCGCGGATGTACTGGTTCGCGTCGGCCGCGTCGTCGGCGATGTAGAGCGTGCCGCCGTTGGACTCGACGGTCTCGCGCAGTTGGTCGATGAGTTCGGGGAGCCGCTCGATGGCGTCTTCCTTGATGGCCCGCGCTTCGGACTTCAGCCCGTCGTAGTCGTCGAGCGACTGGACCGACTGGTAGCGACCCTCGTTGAACCCGCGGGTGCTCGTGCCGACGGCGTCGCCCTCGGTCTCCATCAACTGTCGAATCTTCGCCGCCTTGGCCTCGCGCGCCTCACTCATCGATAATCACCACGTGGACCTCCTTGGGACCGTGCGCTCCTTTCACCAGCGCGCCCATGTCGGCGGTGGCGCTGGGGCCGGTGGCGATGATGGCCGAGGAGCGTCCCGTGCGGAATTCCTCGCCCAGCCAGTCGAACGCCTCGGGCATGCCGGGGACGATGTCCGACCGCCGGAGGACGGCGACGTGGAGGTCGCCGAACAGGCTCACCGGTTCGATGCCGTCGGGCGTGCCCTGCACGACGACGCTGCCGTAGTCCGCGATACCCAGCCCCGCGGCCGTGATTCCGGCGTTCGCCTCGCGGAGGTCCGCGGGGGTCGGGTCCGTGTTCACCCAGTCGGGGAGGTCGGCCCCGTCGTACGGGAGTTCCACGCCGATGGTCGGGTCCGAACAGACGCTTTCGAGCGCGTCCGCCAGCCCATCGGGAGACGCGTGTGTCCAGCCTACTTCGAGTCGTTCGAGGGAGTCCTCGAACGTCGCAACCGTGCCGGTTGACATACGTGAAGCTAGCGCGTTCTACATAATCGTTCTTCGGGTTCGAGCGCCACGCTGTCGGTTAATTATGAACGATTCGAATCAGGGGAATCGGCCGACTGCTTCGTCCGCGTCGGCGACTGTGCCGGCCGCCTCGCGCTTGCCGGCGGCGGACTTCGTCACCGCGTAGGCCTGCACGACGAAGTAGCCGGCCCAGAGGAGGTAGCCGCCGGTTCCGCCGCCGAGGACCGTCGGGACCGTCCGGAACGTCGCGAGGCCGAGGGTGGTCAGCCACGTCCCGACGAGGAGGACGCTGAAGTAGCCGTAGAAGCCCGTCGCCCACCACATGCCGACGACGCGCGCCCAGCCGGGTTGGACGTGTTCGGGGAGCCGCGTCGTGTTCATCACGAGGACGAGGGCGGTGTAGGGCCACATGATCACGCCGGACATCGCGGCCCCGACGACGAGGAAGAAGAACGGTTCTTGGCCCTCGAACGGCGAGGAGAAAAGCAAGATGATGACGACGCCCCAGACGCAGAAGGCGGTGAGGAGCCGCCAGAACAGCTTCGGGAGGTCCCAGCCGGCCTCGCGGCCGTAGGACTCGTAGAGGGCGTCGGCGCTGTTGCGGACGAACGACTCGACGATGGCGTACTCGGTGGTAAACAGCGCGACGAAGAGGACGGCGAAGACGAGAAACGAGCCGACCGGGCCGAGAAGCGGGACGACGTCGCCGAGCCACATCTGGATGGCGTCGGCGGTCGACCCCGACGCGTAGCGCATGGCGACGCTCATCAGCGCGGGGGCGACGAGGAGCAGGCCGAACACGAACGTGAGCAGGTGTTCGAGTTGGACGACGCGCCACCAGCCGCGCCAGCGGCGGAGGTTCGTCAGCGTCGGGCGGAACGCGAAGCCGTCGCGCTGGATGGGTTCTGGGTCGTCGCCGCGGAGCGGGTTCTTCACGCGCCCCTGATAGTTGCCCATGCCGTAGCCCTTCTCCCGCATCCAGAGGCTCTGAGAGAGGTTCAGGTAGCCGCCCGCGCCGGCGAAGGCGAGGCCGCCGAGGAAGACCGCGATGTCCAGTCCCTCGGGGAGCGTTCCGACCGACCCTGCGGCCGCGGGGAGGTCGGCGAACTCGACCCACGAGCCGGTGACGGCGACGAGGAGCAGGGCCGCGCCGATGGCGACGAACAGGAGGCCGATTTGGAACACCTCGACGGCGTTGTACATGACCGACGACACCTGATACGAGAGCCAGATGACGCCCATGAGGGCGGCGGCGACGAGTTTCCACGTCGCGAGCGACGCGCCGAAGAGCGCGACCGACCCGTCGAGTCCGAGCGCCGTCGTGGCGACCTGCGCCGCGCCTGCGGCCCACCCCGGCCAGCCGAGGCTGATGAGGCCGCCGACGAGGAACGCCCACGGCCAGTACGACCCCACGCGTGCGAACGCGCGGAAGATGCTCTCGCCCGTGGCGAGCGTCCAGCGCTGGAGTTCCGTGTTGATGAGGAACTGCGTGAAGACGCCGACGACGAACGCCCAGAACACCGCCCAGCCGTACTGCGCGGTCAACACGGGCCAAAAGAGCGTCTCGCCGCTCCCGAGCGACGCCCCGAGCATGATTGCCGAGGGGCCGACGACGTGGCCGACGCGCGGGACCCGCGGGAGGTCGGCGAGGCGGAACGACCCGCCGTCGCCCGACTCGGGGTAGTCGTCCGAGTCGTCGGACTCCTCTAACTCCTCGTAGCGAAGCGGGAGATACCACGTGCCGCGGTACTGCTTTCCCTCGACTTCGGAGGCGTAGACGTCGTCGCCGCCGGCGACGCTCGGTTCCGTCGAGGGCGCGGACTCCGAGAGGTCCGAGAGGTCCGCGTCGGAGTCGTCCGACTCGTCGAGCGCGTCCGACCGCGCGGACGCGTCGGCGTCGGAACCGGGGCGACCGTCGCTCACGAGACGGGACACCCCGGAACGGAACTATCGGACGGCGAATCGCTTGACATCGATGCGTTTGCCGGAATTGTGGCCCGATGGTGTATAAATTCGTAGGGTGGCTGTGACGTTCGAAAACCGGACTACCCCCCGAGGAAGTGCCAGATGTGACCGCGCTCTTCCGGCGGGTCGACGCCCGGCAGTTGCTTGAGCGCCGGCTGAATCGCGTTCCACCAGCCCTCGGCCGACTCGAAGCCGGCGGGGTAGTCGTGGTACACGTCCCGCAGGAAGTCCGCCTTCTTCGCCTCCGGGTGGTCGGTGAGGTACTGGTACGCCGCCGACAGCGCCTCGCGGCGGGCGTCGAGCATCGGGCCGCTCCCCGGCAGGTCCGCGCGCTCGATGGCGGACGAGACCGCGGGCGGGTGGTCGAGGGCGTCCGAGTCGTCAGGACCGTCGGCCTCGCCCGAGGCCCCGGTTTCGGAGGGCGAAGCCGGGTCGGTCGAGTCGGCGGCCCGCCCCGCTGTCGACTCCCCGCGGGCGGGCATCGGAACCCAGAACACCCGGCTCCGAGCGCCGACCTTCCGGGTGGCGAGGTCGCCGCGTTCTTCGAGTTCGTTCAGCTTGTTGTGCGCGGTGCGCCGCGAGCAGTCGAGCGCCTCCATCACGTCGGTGGCGGTGAGGGGGCGAGCGGCGTCGTCGCGCTCCTCGAACACGTCCAAGACGGCGTCCAGCGAGATGCGTCCCACGTACTGTCCGTGCTCGTTTCGAGAGCGCGCGCGAGACTCATCGTCCATGATAATTCCAGTTTACACGACTGCATAAGCCTTTGCACACGAGTGAATCTCCAATTCACTCGTGTATTATGGCCGGGAAACACGTGTGTTGTGGCCGTTTCGAGAATCGGTTTTCCAAGATTGGCTCCGAACGCGAATCGACAGGATAGACCATGTAAAACTCGAATTCGCCGGTTAACCGCGTATTTGTCCGGATATTCACGAGTGTACTGGGTTGTGTACTCCGAGTAACACGACCCCGACCGATATGTCATGAATAGCGACGAACGATAGATATATATCACAAAAGTTGTGTATCGGATTCCACGATGCACCGCATCAGGCACGAATCTGGAACGGCACAGGCTGGAACGAACTACGGAGGTGTGCGGCATGGTTAACGCGACCGACGCGCTCATCGCCCTGCTCCCGCTCATCACCATCGCCTATCTGATGGTCGGGCGGTACTGGCCCGCGACGCGGGCGATGCCCGTCGCGTGGGTCGTCGCAATCGGGGCCGGCGTCCTCGGTTGGGGCATGACGCCGCAGTGGATTATCGCCTCGACCATCAACGGCTTCATCACCGCCTCGAACATCCTGTACATCGTCTTCGGGGCGATTCTGCTCCTGTACACGCTCAAGCAGACGGGCGCGTTCGACGCCATCAACAACGGCTTCGCCTCCATCAGCGAGGACCGCCGCGTGCAGGTCGTCCTGCTCGTGTTCCTCATGGGCTCGTTCATCGAGGCGGCCGCCGGCTTCGGCACGCCCGCGGCAATCGTCGGCCCGCTCCTCGTTGGCCTCGGCTTCCCGCCGCTCGCGGCCGTCGTGGTCGCGCTGACGGGGAACCTCATGGCCATCACCTTCGGCGCGGTCGGCACGCCGCTCATCATCGGGATGATAGACATCTTCGACGACGTGCCGGTCATCACGAACGCGCTCGACGCGCAGGGCATGGGCGTCGAGCAGTGGGTGTCGGAAATCGCCGTCTTCGCGGCGATGAACCACGTCGTCGTCGGCATCCTGCTCCCCTTCATCGGCGTCGCCATGATGACGCGTTTCTTCGGCGAGGAGCGCTCCATCAGGCCGGCGCTCGCAGTGCTTCCTCTCACGCTGTTCGCGTGGGCGTCCTTCTCGGTGCCGTACTTCCTGACGGCCTACTTCCTCGGCCCGGTGTTCCCCGGCCTCGTCGGCGCGATGGTGGGGCTACTGCTCACCGTCTCCGCGCTCAAAGCCGGCTTCTTCCACCCCGACGAGGAGTGGGACTTCGCGCCGCAGACCGAGTGGCCCGACCACTGGGTCGGCGACATCCAACCCGGCGAGACGAGCCAGCGCGGCGGCGCGGTCGCCGCCGACGGGGGGGCGGTCCAGCAGATGTCGCTGTGGAAGGCGTGGACGCCGTACGTCCTCGTCGCGGCGCTGCTCGTCGTCACCCGCGTGTTCGACCCGCTGACGAGTTTCCTCACGTCGAACCTCGTCTTCGAGTACGCCGACATCTGGGGCACGGGGCTGACCGGCGACTTCCAGTTGCTCTACCTGCCCGGTGCGGTGTTCCTCGTGGTCCACCTCGCCACCATCGGCCTCCACGACATGGACGCGAAACAGGTCAAAGCCACGTGGGCCGAGACCGTCGAGAAAGTCACGCCGGCGGTCATCGCGCTCCTGTTCGCGGTCGCGACCGTCCAAATCATGCTCCAGTCGGGCAACGCGACGGGCACCGACAGCATGCTCATCGTCCTCTCGGAGGGCATGGCCGGCATCGCGGGCGGCGTCTACCCGTTCTTCGCCGCCTTCGTCGGCGCGTTCGGCGCGTTCCTCGCGGGGTCGAACACCGTCTCCGACATCCTGTTCGGCACCTTCCAGTACGGCGTCGCCGACCAGATCGGCACGCCGAAGACCGTCATGCTGGGCGCGCAGGCGGTCGGCGGGGCCATCGGCAACCTCATCGCCGTCCACAACGTCGTCGCCGCGCTCGCGGTCGTCGGCCTCGTCGGCGAGGAGGGCCGCGTCATCCGCCTCGAACTCATCCCGCTTCTGTACTACGGGACCGCGACCGGCGTCCTCACGCTCCTGTTCAGCTACGTGCTGTTCCCGGGCGTGTTCTGAGCGGCCGGCGCTCCCCGACCCGGCCCTGCCGAGCTACCTCGGCCCGACTCGACTCGACTTGATTCGGTTCGACTTGACTCGGCTCGGTCCGGTTCGATTCGAACCTCGAACCGACTCGCAAACCACCCGGGCGCGACCCGGAGCGACACCCGTCACCGGGTGTCTTTATCCGTTCACGCCAACCGACATACGACAGAGCTAATCAATGGCATCCAACACGCACGAACCGGCCACCGACCCCGCGCTCGCTGGCGATTACGACTACGTCAGCTACGACGTCGAGCGGCCGGGGCTGGTCGACGACCTCGAATCCCTCGTCGAGGGCGACGTGCGCTTCGACACCTACACGAGAACGCTGTACGCGACCGACGCGTCGGCCTACGAACAAGTCCCCATCGGCGTCGTCATGCCGACCTCGACGGCCGACGTGGCGGCGGTGATGGAGTACTGCGCCGGCCGGGAGATTCCCGTCCTCCCCCGCGGCGGCGGCACGAGCCTCGCCGGCCAGACCGTCAGCGAGGCCGTCGTCCTCGACCTCGTCCGCCACATGGGCGGCGTCGAGGAGATCGACCCCGAGGCGCGGACGGCCACGGCCGAAGCGGGCGTCCGCCTCGGCGAGCTCAACGAGGAGCTCGCACCCCACGGCCTGAAGTTCGCGCCCGACCCGGCGTGGGGCGACCGCTCCGCGCTCGGCGGCGCAATCGGCAACAACTCCACCGGCTCGCACTCGCTGAAGTACGGCAAGACGGACTACTACATCGAAGAGCTGGAAATCGTCCTCGCGGACGGGACGGTGACGACGTTCGGCGAGGTGAGCGTCGACGAGCTCCGCGAGTCCGGCGACCCCGACGGCGACCTCGAAGCGCGCATCTACGCCGAAATCGCGCGGATACTCGACGAGGAGGCCGACGAGATTGCAGAGCGCTTCCCCGACCTGAAGCGCAACGTCTCCGGCTACAACCTCGACATGCTCGTCGACGAGATGCGCGGCGAGCGCCGCACGCCGGACGATACCGGCATCGACGGGGACTGGGAGGCCGGCCGCGTCAACCTCGGCCGGCTCATCGCCGGGAGCGAAGGAACGCTCGGTATCGTGACGAAGGCGACCGTCTCGCTGGAGGAGATTCCGAACACCGCGTCGGTGGCGCTTCTCACCTACGACGACGTCATCGACGCGATGCACGATGTCGCGCCCATCCTCGAACACGAGCCCGCGGCCGTCGAGGTGATGGACGACGTGCTTCTCGACCTCGCGCGCGATACCGCCGAGTTCGCGGACGTGGTCGGGATGCTCCCAGAGGGCACGGACTCGACGCTCCTCGTGGAGTTCTACGCCGACTCCGACGAGGCCGGTAAACAGAAGGTTGCGAACCTCATCGAAGACCGCGTCATCGACCCCGACGGGACCGAGTTCGACCCCGACGAGGGCTCGGCCTCGGTGACCGAGACGGAGCGCCGCGCGACCGACTTCATGGAGGCCCACGACGCCGACACCCGCGCGAAGTTCTGGAAGATGCGCAAGTCGGGGCTCCCGATTCTCCTCTCGCGGACGACCGACGAAAAGCACATCGCGTACATCGAGGACACCGCCATCCCGGCCGAGAACCTCCCGGCGTACGTCTCCGACTTCCAGGACATCCTCGACGAGCACGACACCTTCGCGTCGTACTACGCCCACGCGGGGCCGGGCGTCCTGCACATCCGCCCGCTCGTCAACACGAAGACGGCCGAGGGCGTCGAGACGTTCGAGGCCATCGCCGACGAGGTGACGGACCTCGTCGTCAAGTACGGCGGCTCCGTCTCCGGCGAGCACGGCGATGGCCGCGCGCGGACCCAGTGGAACCGCAAGCTGTACGGCGACCACCTCTGGAACGTCTTCCGCGACCTCAAGACCGCGTTCGACCCCGATTGGCTCCTGAATCCGGGGAACATCTGCGGCGACCACGACATGACCGAGAACCTCCGCTTTTCCCCCGACTACGAGTTCGACGCCGGCTTCGAACCGGCGCTGAACTGGGACAACGACAACGGGTTCGAGGGCATGGTCGAACTCTGCCACGGCTGTGCCGGCTGTCGCGGCCAGCAGTCCACCGTCGGCGGCGTGATGTGCCCGACGTTCCGCGCCGCCGAAGAGGAGATTCAGGCGACCCGCGGCCGCGCCAACATGCTCCGGCAGGCCATGAGCGGCGGCCTCCCCGAAGACGAGATGTTCACCGACGAGTTCGTCGACGAGGTGCTCGACCTCTGTGTCGGCTGTAAGGGCTGTTCGAAGGACTGCCCCAGCGAGGTCGACATGGCGAAGATGAAAGCCGAGGTCGTCCACGAGTACCACCAGCGCAACGGCTCCAGCTTCCGCGACAAGCTGTTCGCCAACATCGACTCGCTGTCCAAACTCGGGTCGGCGTTCGCCCCGCTCGCCAACGCGGCGACGAAGGTGCCGGGCGCGCGGACGCTCATGGAGAAGACCGTCGGCATCGCCAAGGAGCGCTCGCTTCCGACGTTCCACTCGACGAGCTTCGTCGACTGGTTCGAGAGCCGCGGCGGGGCCGGCGTCCCGGAGGCGGAGGCCGACCGCAAGGCGCTGTTGTTCCCCGACACCTACACGAACTACAACCACCCCGAGGTCGGCAAGGCCGCCGTGAAGTCGCTTGAGGCCGCGAACGTCCACGTCCGGATTCCGGAGGGCGTCGCCGGCTCCGGTCGGCCCCCGCACTCGAAGGGCTTTCTCGACAAGGCCCGCGCCGACGCCGAGCAGAACGTCGAGGTGCTCGCACCGTACGTCGAGGAGGGCTGGGACGTCGTCCTCTGTGAGCCCTCCGACGCGGTGATGTTCCAGTCGGACTACCTCGACTTGCTCTCAGGCGACGACGTGGAGGCCGTCGCCGAAAACGCCTACGGCGTCATGGAGTACGTCGACGCGTTCCGGCTGGACGAGTCGCTGTCGTTCCGCCCGCAGGACGACTACCTGACGTATCACGGACACTGCCACCAGAAGTCCACGAAGAAGGACCACCACGCCGTGGGCGTCCTCCGCCGCGCCGGCTTCGAGGTGGACCCGCTGGACTCGACGTGTTGCGGGATGTCCGGGTCGTTCGGCTACGAGGCCGAACACTACTCCATGTCGAAGGCCATCGGAAACATCCTCGAAGGCCAAGTGGCCGAGAGTCCGGGCGACGTGGTCGTCGCCCCCGGCGCGTCCTGCCGGACGCAACTCGAAGACATGGACGGCGCGACCGACGACCCGCCGCACCCCGTCGAGGTGCTCGCGCGCGCCATCGACGCGTAACGCGGACGCCGCGGCGCGTCTCGGCGACTCGGCGGTGTGGCATCCCCGGCCGGGTTCGGGCACGACGCCAGTCGCCGTCGCTCCTCGTTTTTCGTCGCAGATACGTTTAGGGCGCTCCGCGGTCAACCGCGGGACGACCGAGATGCGAGGAATGCCATGACACCGATGGAACTCGACGACGTGCGCGTCGACGCGTACATGACGACCGGCGTGGAGACCGTCGGCCCGGGCGCGTGGGTCACCGACGTGGTCGACAAACTCAAGGCCGGCCCGCAGTACGGCGGGCTCCCGGTCGTCGACGACGAGCACCGCCTCCTCGGGTTCGTCGGCGCGATAGACCTGTTGGAAGTCAACGGCGACGTGCGGGTCGAGTCGGTGATGAGCCGCGACCTCGTGGTCGTCCGCCCGGAGATGACGGTGAAGAACGCCGCGCGCGTCATCTTCCGCACCGGCCACCAGTTCCTCCCCGTCGTCGACGACGACCGGGTGTTGCTCGGCCTCTTTTCGAACGGCGACGCGGTGCGGAGCCAAATCGAGCGGACGACGCCCTCGAAGGTCCAGAGCACCCGCGAGATGCTCGAACGGACCCACGACACGTCCATCGGCGTCGGCGAGCGGGAAGTCGAGGTCGGCTCGCTGATTCCGACCCAGCGGGAGGTGTACGGCGACGAGCTCGAAGGCCGGAAGTACGAACTCCAGAACGGCCTCGCGGAGCCGCTCATCGTCGTCTCCCACGGTCCCGAGACGCTGCTCGTGGACGGGCACCACCGGGCGATGGCCGCGAGGCGACTCGGCATCGACCGGATGCTCGCGCACGTGCTCACGGTCTCGCCGGAGGACGTCGACGAGTTGGGCCTGCGCAGGATGGCCCGCCTCGGCGGCCTCCGGTCGCTCGCGGACGTGGAGGTCAACGACTACCTCCAGCACCCGCTCATCGAGAAGACCGAACAGTAAGAAACGCCGCGTTACTCGGCGAGGTCGTCGAGCGCGTCGCCGAAGGCGTCGAGTCCGGCGTCCATCGCCTCGGGGTCGCCGCCCAGCGAGATGCGGAACGACTCCGGCGCGTCGAAGAAGCGGCCGGGAACGACGAGGACGCCGCGGTCCCACGCGGCGTCGACGACCGCGTCGCCGTCGGCCGAGGCGTGGTCGAGGAAGGCGAACGTCCCGCCGGCGTGGATGCGCCCGTCGAGGTCGTCGCGGTCGGCGACGAACGTCGCCAGCAGGTCGTGGTTCGCCGAGAGGTGTTCGCGGGCGGCGGTCTCGATGTCGTCGCCGTGGTGGAGCGCGCGCCGGGCGAGCTTGGTGCTCGGCTCGGCGACCGCGGGCAGGTACATCGACGCCGAGCGGGCGCGCTCGACGACCTCCTCGGGGCCGATAATCCAGCCGACGCGGAGCCCGCCGAGGCCGTAGAACTTCGTCAGCGACCCGGTGACGACGGTGTTGTCGAGACCGGACGCCGTGGTGCCGCCGAAGGGGCCGTCGACCGCGGGGTCGACGAAGGGCGCGTACACCTCGTCGACGAGGAGGTAGCCGCCGGCGTCGCCCGCGGCGGCCGCGACCTCGGCGAGTTCGGCGCGCGGCGTGAGTTTGCCCGACGGGTTGTGGCGGTTGGTGACGATGGCGTAGGCGAAGGCGTCGGTCGAGGCCCCGTCGAGGCGGTGCGGTTCGAGTTCGTAGTCGTACTCCGGCGGGCGGACGAAGCGGTCGACGCGCGCTCCGAGCGCCTCCGACGTGGCCACGAGCGGCTGGTAGCCGGGTTTCTCGACGAGCACCTGCGGACGCGGGGCGTCGGCCTCGTCGCGGTCTTCGTCGTCGCCGGACGCGAGGTCGAGGAGGGCGCAGGCGGCGAGGAAGTTCGCGTTCGTCGCGCCCGCGGTGACGAGGACCGACGACTCGGAGACGCCGTAGCGTTCCGCGAGTTGGCCGGCGAGCGTCGCGTCCTCGGGGTCCGAGCGACCCGCGAGAACCGGCGGAACGAGGTCGTCGCCGCGCCGGGACGAGCCGAGGTCGCTCGTCGCGAGGTCGTGGGTGGCCTCGGCCGCCCGGTCGACAATCCACTCCAGATAGGGGATTCCGGGAAACGTCGTCGTCATTAGGACTCCTTCGCGGTCGCTCCCGTAAGTCGTTGGGGTCTCGGGGACATCGGCCGCAGGCGGCGGGGACTCAGTCGCCCGACGGCCGGGGGAGCGGCGCGGCGTCGTTCCGCCAGTCGTCGATGCGCCGTCTGGCCCACGCCACCGCCGGCCGCGACTCGTTGTAGATGATTCCCGCGAGGCCGCGCTCGGAGTACGCGACGAGAAACGCGACGGGGCTGTCCGGGAGGTCGGAGACGACGAGGCTGTAGGGAAGCGACTCGACCGCCTGAAGCGAGAAGGAGTCGACCGACCACGCCTCGGCGAGCTGCGGCCGATAGGCGGTGACGAGTCGCTGGACCACGTCGTCGGTGGCGACGAGGTCGACCGGGGTACCGTTTTGGACGACGGTCCGGTAGTAGGCGTCGACCTGCGAGGGGAGCGCCCCGCGGACGCACCCGCGCACCGACTCGGCCTCCTCGACGAACGACGTGAGCTTCGAGAGCGCGGGGCCCGAACCCCCGTCGGCGACGGCGATGGCCTCACAGCCGTCGAGGAACGCCGGCGCGAGCGGCACGTCCGAGTCGAGCGAGTCGAGCACCGCGGCGGCCGCGTCGATGTCGTCCAGACACTCGACGAAGTGCGAGTACGTGTCGAGCGCCATTCGACCGGCGAGCGTCGGGCGGTGGACGCCGTCTTTCGTCTCGACGAAGCCCGCGCGCTCTAGCTCGCGGAGCCCGCGGTCGACCGTCGACCGCGACACCGGGAGGTCGCCCGCGAGTTCCGCCGTCGTCCGAGGCTGGCGAACGACGGCGGCGAGCACGTCTGCCCGCGACGCGAGCACGTCGAACACCTCGTTCGCCTCGGGCTGAACCATGTCGAATCTCATGCGCGTGTTACTACTTAAATGGCAGGAGGGAGGAGGGTTAGAATATAAATGAGCGAATTGCTTTTATAGTTCGAGTCATCCGCTGAGTGAGTGATGCGATGGGTGAAGTAAAGCGTGTGGCGGGAGTAGAAGGGTGTGCCGGGGTGCCTCTGACAACCGGCTTATCGTCCGAACCGGGGTGCCCGGTCCGGTTCGGGCGTTAGAAGGGGAAGACATTCCCCTTCACATTTTGCTCCGAAACGCTTCTTCGACGAGCGGAATCGCCGTCTCCACCGAGTCGCCGCGCGCGAGGTGCGCGTCGCACGAGCAGTCCGACGAGCCGAAGCCGTCGACGCCCGCCGGACCGAGCGACGACGCGAGTTCGGTCGCCACCGCGCACTCCACGTCGCGGTCGGTGACGCAGACGACGCGCGCGAGGTCGACGGCGGGGGAGCCGCCGAGGTAATCGACGTGCCAGTGGCGAGCGTCGTGGTCGCCGGCGGCGACGCGTCGGTGGCGGAGAACGCGACGGAGACCGCCCGTCCCGAACGCGCTCCCGACGTAGACGTAGGCTCCCGCCGAGAGGCGGTGTTCGCCCAGCGCGCCGACATCGATTGTCGTCTCGGGCGCGTCGAAGACCAGCGCGTAGGTCCCGACGGGCGACCGGGAATCGAGCGCCAGCGGGTCGGCGTCGGTGCCGAGGGCCGCGGGGTCGAGCGAGTGGACTGTCGGGGCGACGTCGGTCGGGTTCCGCGGGGCGGTCATCGAGTGACGAACGTCGCCCCGACTACGAAAGTTCGGCGGGTCGCTTTTCGGCGTTATCGAGGAGCGCCGAGAACAGACCGGCCGCGTCGGCGTCGAGGTCGTAGACGCTGTGGACGTCGTCGGGGTCGCGGCCGCGGCCGCTGGCGGCGCCGACGACCTTGGCGATTCGGTCGTAGTTGTCGCGGACGAGACTGCCGAGGAGGCCGGGCATTCCGGCCCGGTCGGTGAGTTCCTTCGCGGCGGCGCGGCCGGCGTACACGCGGCGCTCTCGGCGGTCGACGAACACCATGGCGAACGGGACGTCCGCGAACTGGGCGTCGAGGAACGCCTGCGCCGCGTCGTCGTACCACGAGATAGCCGCCACGTCGTCGAGGCGCTTCAGCGCCGATGCGGCGACCGAGCAGTAGGCGCATTCGCCGTCGTAGATGAGCACGGCGTCCGCGGACTCGTTCATACCTTTCGTCGGGACGCAGAGAACAAAAGCGGCGCGGCGGGCGTGCCGCGTGCTATCAGTTCCGGCCTGCGACAGCGTTAGGGCGACCACGTCCGCAGTGGGCGTGTGGACGACCTCATCGAGTGGCTCCGGACCAGACCGTACTACGAGGGGCAGATTCGGTCTCACCGCCGGTTCGAGGCGCGCGACCCCGCCTTCGCCGACGTGGACCTCGAACCGCGGTTGGCGTCGGCGCTCGACGACCGCGGCATCGACCGGCTTTACCGGCATCAGGCCGAGGCGGTCGGGGCTATCCGCGACGGGAACAACGTCGTGTTGGCGACGCGGACCGCGAGCGGCAAGAGCCTCGCGTACACCGTGCCGGCGTTCGAGCGGGCGATGGACCACGGCGGGCGGACGCTCTATCTCGGCCCGCAGAACGCGCTCGTCGCCGACCAACTCGACACGCTGTCGGACCTCGCGCACGGTCTCGGCTTCGGCAGTCGCGTCTCGGTCGACCAGTACACCGGCCGGCTGTCGAAATCCGAGAAGCGCGAGGTGAGAAAGCGGATGCCGACGGTGCTGCTCTCGAACCCGGACATGGTACATTACGCGCTGCTCCCGCACGCCCACCGGCTGTGGGAGTGGTTCTTCTCCTCGCTGGAGACGGTCGTCATCGACGAGGTCCACGGCTATCGCGGGGTGTTCGGGAGTCACGTCGCCCTGCTCGTTCGGCGGCTCAAGCGCGTCTGCGAGCGGTTCGGGGCCGACCCGCAGTTCGTCTGCTGTTCGGCCACCATCGGCAACCCCGTCGAACACGCCGCGCGCATCACGGGCGAGCGCGAGGACTCGTTCGCGCTCGTCGAGGAGGACGCGAGCGGGACCGGCGAGACCGACTGGCTCCTCTGGAATCCCCCGGAGTACGACAATCCCGACGCCGGCGGGTCGGGGCGGCGGCGCTCGGGTCACGTCGAGACCAAGAACCTCTTCGTCGACCTCGTGGCGCGCGGCCACCAGACGCTGGCGTTCACCCGCGCCCGACAGGCCGCCGAGCGGTACGCCTCCGAGAGCGCGAGCGACCTCCGGAGTCGCGGCGAACACGCGCTCGCAGGCGAGGTGGCGGCGTATCAGGCCTCGCTGACCCACGACCGGCGACGGGAGATAGAGGCCGGCCTGCACGACGGCGACATCGCGGGGGTCTGGAGCACCAACGCGCTCGAACTCGGCGTCGACGTGGGCGGCCTCGACGTGGTGCTCATCGACGGCTACCCCGGCACGCGGATGTCCGCGTGGCAACAGGCCGGGCGGGCGGGTCGCGGCGACAGGCCCGCGTTGGTCGTCCTCGTCGGCGGCGAGGACCAACTCGACCAGTACCTGATGAACCACCCCGCGGAGTTCTTCGACGGCGACCCCGAACGCGCCGTCTCCGACCCGGAGAACGACCATCTCCTCCCCTCCCACGTCGCCTGCGCGGCCGCGGAGAACTGGCTCTCGACCGACGACGAATCGTACTTCGGCGGGTCGTTCCCCGGCGTCGTCTCCGACCTCGAAGCCGAGGGCACGCTGGCGCGCCGGGAGACCGACGACGGCCTCCGATGGACCCACGACGGGAGCGAGAGCCCGCAGCACGCGATGAGCCTCCGAACCATCACCGACCGCGAGATACAGTTGATGGACTCGCGGAACGACGAGACCATCGCCACGCTGGCGTTCGACGACGCGCTTCGGGACGCCCACCCCGGCGCGGTCTACCACCATCAGGGTCAGACGTACGAGGTCGCCGAGTTGGATTTGGACCGCGACGTCGCCCGGCTCCAACCCACGTGGGCGGACTACTACACCCGCGTCCTCCACGACAAGCACATCACGGTCGAGCGGGACATCCTGTCGAAGCCGCTTTCGGCGCGGTCCGACGTGGAGGTCCGGTTCGCCGAGGTGACGATGCGCAAGCAGATAACGGGCTTCGAGCGCCGCGACCCGAAACGCGGGACGACCGTCGGCCAGCAACTGCTCGACCTGCCGGAGACGAGTCTGCGGACGAAGGCGCTGTACTTCACCGTCCCCGGCGACGTGGAATCGGAGATGCGCGAGCTATCGAGCGACCGCCCGGAGGGCCGCGACTACGGCTTCGACGGCGGCATCCACGCCGCGGAACACGGGATGATTTCGCTGTTTCCGCTCCGACTCCTCTGTGACCGCGGCGACATCGGCGGCCTCTCGACGCCGTACCACGCTCACACCGACCAGTCGACTATCTTCATCTACGACGGTCACCCCGGCGGGGTCGGCATCACGCGCGCCGGCTACGACATCGTGGAGGGGCTGATGCGCCAGACCGCCGACCTGATTTCGGACTGCGACTGCGAGGACGGCTGTCCCTCCTGCGTGCAGTCGCCGCAGTGCGGCAACGCGAACGACCCGCTGGCGAAGGACACGGCGGTCCTGCTGTTGGAGTCGCTGACGGGGACGCGGGCCTGAATCCGGCGGGGCGGTGCGAACCGCCAGCCTCCGCCGACCCGGCGGGTGAAATATCACGATACCGGCATTTCAGGGCCGCTATTCCGAACCAACAGCTATTTTTGGGAACCCTAAATCTATAGGAGCAATGAACGCGGACATCTGCGTCGTCGTCCCGACCATCCGGGAGTACGAGTGCATGCGGGCGTACTTCGATAACGCGCGCGCACACGGTTTCGACCTCGACCGGTTGTTCGTCCTCCTCGTGACGGAGGACTTCTGCGACACCGAGGGGATGGCGTCGATGCTGGACGACGAGGGGGTTTCGGGCGCGGTCTTCGACGAGGCGGCCCGCGAGGAGTGGTACGACGAACGTGATATCTCCGAGTACTCGCACCTCGTGCCGGCGGCGAGCCACGCCCAGACGAGCTTCGGCCTGCTGTACATGTGGGCGCACTCCGAGTTCGACTACGGCGTCTTCATCGACGACGACACGCTCCCCCACGACGAGTGGGACTTCTTCGGCCGCCACATGGCGAACCTCGACCGCACCGACGAGGTGGAGTCGGTGTCGAGCGACGAGCGCTGGGTGAACGTCCTCTACCAGAACGCCGACGAACACGGGCTGTACCCCCGCGGCTACCCTTACTCGGCGATGGACGAGACCGTCGAGACCGGGACGCGCGAACTCCGCGACGTGGTCGCCTCGCAGGGGCTGTGGACGAACGTCCCCGACCTCGACGCGGTCCGCATCCTGATGGACGGCGACCTCGAAGGGCAGGCCCAGACCCGGACCGACTTCGGCGACTTCGACGGTGATTTCGTGGCCGAACCGGGACAGTACCTCACCGTCTGCTCGATGAACCTCGCGTTCGAGCGCGAGGTCGTCCCGGCGTTCTACCAGCTCCCGATGGACGACAACGAGTGGGAGGTCGGCCGCTTCGACGACATCTGGTCGGGCGTCTTCCTCAAGCGCGCCGCCGACGTGCTCGGGAAGGACATCGTGACGGGCTACCCGCTGTGCGAGCACAACAAGGCCGCGCGGCCGACGTTCGACGACCTCAACAACGAGGTTCCGGGGCTCGAACTCAACGAACACCTCTGGGAAGTCGTGGACGCGGTCGGCGACGACGCCGACAGCTACGCCGGCGTCTTCGAGGCGATGGCCGACGCCCTCGCCGACGGCGACTGGTCCGAGTACCGCAACGGCGACTTCTTCAACTACGTCGGCGAGCACATGCGCGACTGGCTGGACTGCCTCGACGCGCTCGCCGCGCCGCGGGCCGCCGCGCCGGCCGACGACTGATTGGCCGACGGCTAGCTGACGGCGCGCGCCGCCGAACAACCCACCGTCGCTCCCTCTCGCGATTCGACCGCCTCGCTCGGCGAATCGGTAGGTATAAATGATTTAGGGAGACCTAAATCCATATATGCACGAACGCGACCGAGAGCTTCGCGGCCACAGTCGCCGCCGGTTCATCGCGACGACGGCGGCCCTCGGGGTCGGCGCGCTCGCCGGGTGTACCGGCGGCGACGAGGAGACGGAGACGACGACCGAAGCCGGTACCAACGAGTCGGTCGGACAGATCGGGTCCGGGCGCTCCCCGTTCGGCGACCGCGAAATCACCGGCGGCGTGTCCGTCACGGAGATGCCGGACCTCTCGGGCGAACTCACGCTCTACTCAGGGCGCGGGCAGGCGCTCGTCGGCGAACTCATCTCCTTTTTCGAGGAGTACTACGACGAGTTCACCATCCGCCCGCGGTACAACTCGGCGGCCGAACTGGTCAACCAGATTCAGACCGAGGGGCAGAACAGCCCCGCGGACGTGTTCTTCTCGGTCAACGCGGGTTCGCTCGGCGCGCTGAAGGACGCCGGTCGCACGCAGGAGCTCCCGAGCGAGGTGCTCGACCTCGTCCGCGACGAGTTCCACGACCCTGACGGGCAGTGGACCGGGACCTCCGGTCGCGCCCGGACCGTCCCGTTCAACACCGACCAGTTCGACGAGTCGGGCATCCCCGACGACATCATGGCCTTCCCCGACACGGAGGCGTTCCGCGACAACATCGGCTGGGCCCCGACGTACTCGTCGTTCCAGGCGTTCATCACGGCGATGCGCGTCCTCGAAGGCGAAGACGCCACGAGAGAGTGGCTGCGGGGGATGCAGGACCTCGGGGTCACGGAGTACAACGACGAGTTCCTCGTCTCGCAGGCCGTCGCCGACGGCGAAATCGGCGCGGGCTTCGCCAACCACTACTACATCCAGCGCATCCTCGCCGGACGACCGAACGCGCCGCTTTCGACCGCCTTCACCGCGGGCGACGCCGGGTCGATTTTCAACGTCGCGGGCGCGCTCGTCCTCGACAGCACCGACGACGCCGAACTGGCGAGCAACTTCGTTCGCCACCTGCTTTCGGCCGAAGCGCAGGACTACTTCGCGCGGACCACCTACGAGTACCCGCTGGTCTCCGGCGTCGACCCCATCGGCGAACTGCCGAGCATCGACGAACTCAGCCCGCCCGAGGGCCTCGACCTGACGCAGCTTTCGGACCTCGAAGGAACCGTGGAACTCTTGCGTGAGGTGGGCGTCCTCTGAGGTAGCTCACTCATGGCGACCGAACAGCAGACGGGGACCGGTGGGGGAGACGACGAGCAACCGCTCGGTCTGACCGTCGCCAGCGGGGCCGTCGCCGCCGCCGTCGTCGTCCCGCTGTTGTGGCTCGTCAAGACCGCGCTCGACGTGGGGTTCGCCGAGGCGGTGTCGCTCGTCACCCGGCCGACGACCGTCGAAGTGTTCCTGAACAGCGCCGTGCTCGTCACGCTCGTCACCGCCGCGTGCATCGGGCTCGGCGTCCCGCTGGCGTATCTCACCGTCCGGACCGACCTGCCGTTCAGGCGCTTTTGGACCGTCGTCGTCTCGCTCCCGCTGGTCATCCCGAGCTACATCGGCGCGTTCGCGTTCGTCTCGGCGTTCGGCCCGCGAGGCGCGTTCCAGCGGCTCTTGGCCCCGCTCGGCGTCGAGTCGCTCCCGGAGATATACGGGTTACCCGGTGCCGTTTTGGTGCTGACGCTCTACACGTACCCGTACGTGTTCATCACCACCCGGGCCGCGCTGAAGTCGATGGACACCACGCTCATCGACGCCGCGCGGACGCTGAACCACAGCCGCTGGGAGGCGTTCAAGCGGGTAACGATTCCGCAGATTCGCCCCGCGGTCGCCGCCGGCTCGCTCCTGACGGCGCTGTACGTCCTCTCGGACTTCGGCACGCCGGCGATTATGCGGTTCGACGCCTTCACCCGCGTCATCTACGTGGAGTTCGGGACGTTCGGCCGCGACACCGCGACGCTCCTGTCGCTCCAACTCATCGCCGTGACGCTCCTCATCTTGACCCTCGAATCGAAGATTCGGGGCGACGAGCGCACGACGACCGGCGGGCGCTCCGGAAGCCCGATGCCGCTCGGCCGGTGGAAGTACCCGGCGCTCGGCTTCGCGGCGCTCGTCGCCACCGTCGCGCTCGTCGTCCCGCTCGGCATCCTCTTCACGTGGCTCGCGCAGGGCGTCGCCGCGACGAGCGGGTCGCTCGCGTTCCAGCCCGAGTACGCGTTCAACTCGGTCCTCGTCGCGGCGGCGACCGCTGGCGCGGCGACGCTCGCCGGCCTTCCCGTCGCGTATCTCGCCGCGCGGCACCCCTCGCGGCTCAGTTCCGTCTTCGAGCGCGCGACCTACGTCGGCTACGCGGTTCCGGGCGTCGTCCTCGGGCTGGCGCTCGTCTTCTTCGGAAGCTCGTACGCGACGCCCATCTATCAGACGCTCTACCTCCTCGTGTTCGCCTACGTCATCCGTTTTCTCCCGCAGGCCATCGGGTCGCTCCGGGCGTCGTTCCTCCGGGTCGACCCCGCGCTCCCGGAGGCGGCGCGGACGCTCGGCGAGACCCCGTCGGGGGCGTTCCGTCACGTGACGCTTCCCCTCGTCGCGCCCGGCCTGTTCGGCGGCGCGGCGCTCGTCTTCCTGACCACGATGAAGGAACTGCCCGCGACGCTCCTGCTGCGCCCCTCGGGGTTCAGCACGCTCGTGACGCACATCTGGACGGCCTACGAGCAGGGCTACTTCGGCCAGGCCGTCGTGCCCGCGTTCATCCTGCTTTTCGTCTCCGGGCTCTCGATGCTCGTTATCATCACCCAAGAGGGATACGATGTCAAATAGCACACTCTCGACCACCGACCGCTCGAACCGCACGGAATCCACCGGCTCTGAGGCCGACGACGCCGACGCCGCCGGCGTCCTCGAACTCGACGGCGTCTCGAAGTCCTACGGCACCGAGTCGGTCATCGACGACCTCTCGCTCAGCGTCGAGGAGGGCGAAATCCTCACGCTGCTCGGTCCCTCGGGCTGTGGGAAGACGACGACGCTCCGGCTCATCGCCGGACTCGACCGCCCCGACGGGGGCGAGGTCCGACTGAACGGGAACGTCGTCTCCGGTGGCGACACCTTCCGCGCGCCCGAGGAGCGCGGCGTCGGCGTCGTCTTCCAGGAGTTCGCGCTGTTCCCGCACCTCACCGCGGCCGAGAACATCGCCTTCGGGCTGAAGGACCTCAGTGAGTCCGAGCGCGACGAGCGCGTCGCCGACCTCCTCGACCTCGTGGGACTGGAGACCCAAGGCGAGAGCTACCCCGACGAACTCTCCGGCGGCCAGCAACAGCGGGTCGCCCTCGCCCGGTCGCTCGCGCCCGAACCCGCCATCCTGCTCCTCGACGAACCCTTCTCGAACCTCGACGTGGACCTCCGCGTCCAGATGCGCGAGGAGGTCCGACGCATCCTCAAGGAGGCGGGCGTGACGGCCGTCTCCGTCACCCACGACCAGGAGGAGGCGATGTCCATCTCCGACCGCGTGGCCGTGATGAACGACGGCGACCTCGAACAGGTGGGCGAGCCCGAGCAGGTGTTCCAACACCCCGAATCGCGGTTCGTCGCCGGCTTCCTCGGCTACGCGGGGTTCCTGCCGGGGCGCATCGCGGGCGACGTGGTCGAGACCGAACTCGGGACGGTCGGCCGCGACCAGATTCACGGCCTCGCGCCCGAGTACGACGACACCGACATCGACATCCTCGTCCGCCCCGACGACGTGTCGGCGCATCCCTGCGACGGCGGCGGCGACGGCCACGGCGAGGTCGTCGGCAAGCGCTACCTCGGCCCGACCATCCTCTACGAGGTCGAACTCCACGGCGGCGACAACCTGCTGTGTATGCACAACCACGACGAGACCGTCCCGACCGACGGCTGCGTCGAGGTGACGCTCGACGCCGGCCACGAACTCGCGTGGTTCCCGCGCGAACAGCGCCCCGAGACCGGCCTCTACTCGGACTGAGGATGGGTCGGCGAGACTCGAACTCGAACACCGGCTGGTCGCTCCCCCTCGGCGGGCGGGTTCGAGCCGCCGTCCGCCGCCTCGCGTTCGATTTCGATTTCACCGTCGACATCGACCGTACCCGGACGCGGCGGCGACTCGCCGCGCTCTGCGTCTCGCTTTGCGTCGGCCTCGTCGTGACGTGGCTCGCGGTCGACCTCTTTCCGTACCACACCGTCAACGACGACGAGGGCGTCTACCTCACGCAGGCCGCGATGCTCCTCGAAGGCAAGCTGTTTCTCTATCCCGGGGGACTGACCGAGGCCGTCAGGCCGTGGTTCTTCGTGGTGCAGGAGACGCCGAGCGCGCCCGGCGGCGTCCAACTCTACTCGAAGTACTCGCCGGCGGTGCCGGCGCTGTTCGCGGTCGGCCTCGCGTTCGGGCTTCCGAACCTCGTGTTGGGAGCCGTCGCCGCGACGTCCGCCGCGCTGGTCTACATCCTCGCGGCCGACGCGTTCGACCGGACGACCGGCGTCGTCGCGTCGGGCCTGCTCGGCCTCTCGCCGCTGTTTCTGCTCACCTCGGCGACGTTCCTCGCGTACGCGCCGACGACGATGCTCAACCTCGGGTTCGCCGTCTGCTACGTCCGGGCCGCCCGCCGCGACTCCTCGGGTTACGCCGTCGTCGCCGGCGCGCTCGTCGGCGCGGCGTTCTTCGCCCGGCCGTACACCGCCGTCCTGTTCGCGCTGCCCTTCATCGCCCACTCGCTGTGGGCGCTGGCGACCGCCCGGCGCGCGGGGACCGGCTGGGTCGTCTTCCGCCGGTACGTCGCCATCGCGCTCCCCGGCCTCGCGTTCGTCGGCCTGACGCTCGCGTACAACGCCGTCGTGACGGGCGACCCGCTCACGTTCCCGTACATCGCCTTCGCTCCGCGGGACGGCATCGGCTTCGGCGAGCGGGCCATCCTCGGCTACGAGGTCGTCTATACGCCCGCCATGGGCGTCGAGACGGCCGTCGAAGCGCTCGACATGCTCGCGACGCGCTGGGGGCCGATGGGCTGGCTCGGCACCGTCGCCGCGGTGTTCGGTCTCGGCGTCACCGCCCGCCGCTGGTGGGGCCACAAGACCGGCCGGAACCTCCGCGGGAGCGCGAGACGCCGCCACCACGGACTCGGCGGCCGAGACCGCGCGTTCGCCGAACTCTCAGACGACGCCCTCGCCTGCGTCGTCGCGGGCGTGTTCGCCTCGGTGCTCGTCGGCAACGCCGCCTTCTGGGGGACGCACAACGGCCTCCGAAACGGCCTCATCGACCTCCTCGGCCCGTTCTACCACTTCGACGCGCTCGTCCCGCTCGCGGTGTTCGGCGCGGCCGGCGTCGTCGCCGGCGCTCGACTCCTCCGCCGACTGGCCCATCGCCGCTTTTCGGCCTCGGAGGCCCGCGGCGTCGTCTTCTCGGTGCTTCTCGTCTCGGCGCTGTTCGCCGGCGGCGTGACGGTCGGAGCAGTCGAGGACCCCTACGACGAAAACCGGCTCCGAACGGAGAACCTCGCGGCGACCTACGAACCGCTCCTCGACGCCGGCTTCGAACGGCCGCCGCTGACCCCGTCTGTGCCGGGCGTCGATGCCGGCGGTGTCGGGAGCGGTGACGACGGCATTGGCGTCGCCGGTGACCCGGCCGCCGCGGGCAACGACACGAAGGTTCTCGTCTTCCACCCCGACCCCTACGGCGACTGGTCGGCCCATCCCTTCCAGACGCTCCGCAACGACCCCGGCTTCGACGGCCCGGTGGTGTACGCCATCGACGGCGGGGCCGAACGGGACTTCGCGGTCCTCGACGCGACGAACCGGACGCCGTATCGATTCACCTATCGGGGAGCGTGGACCGGAGCAACCGAGTCGGTCGAACCGGAACTGACCCGCCTCGACGTGCTCGCTGGCGAGCGGGTCGACGCGACGACGACGCTCGGCGCGCCCGCGGGGGCGAACACGGCGTCGGTCCGCGTCGAGACCGAGGAAGGGTACGCCCGCTACGACGCCGCGACGGCCGAGAACCTGACCGTCGAGTGGTCGCTTTCGCCCGACGGCGTGGCCGTGACGAACCGCCCGCTGGCCGCCGGTCCCGAGCGACTGTCGATTCCGCCCGGCGCGAGCGAGGTCGACCTCGCGGTGACCTACGTCGGCGACTTCGGCGAGACGGTCACGTACCGACAGACCGTGTCGGTCGCGCGCTCGGGCGGCGAGGTGCGCGTCGTCTGGCCGCCGGAGACGCGCGTCTGCCGGCTGACCACCGACTGCGGGACCGAAGGCGAGTGGGTCGCCCCCGACGGCGACTACCTCGACGGCGTCTCGGTCGAGACCGACGCGCGCGTCGCCTGAGGCGAGCGTCGAGAGCCGGCGGCTCGCGGGCGGTGAGTGTCGGGTGAAAAATGAAACGTCGCGGTCGGCGGCTCAGTCGTCGGCCGGGCCGGTCGAGCCCGACGAGCCGAGGAAGCCGTCCACGGTCGCGCGCTTCGCGATGTGCGGGCGGTAGACCCACGCGTTCAGGAGGACGATGGGAACCATCGTCGCCGCGACGAGCGCGTAGCCGACGTGCAGGTTCGGCAGGAGCACCGAGGAGTAGACGAGCGGGTAGGTGATGCCGCCGATGGTGCCGACGCCGCCGACGACGCCCGCGACGGCCCCGGAGCTGTTGGGGAACATCGCGGGGACCTGCGCGAAGATAGCGCCCTCGGCGAACGCGCAGGCCATGCCGACCATGAAGCCGGCGGCCACCGCGATGAGGACCGTCCCCGAGAGGCCGGCGAGCGTCATGACGAGCATGGAGACGACGATGAACGACAGCGCCACGAACGTCCACTGTTCGCGGTAGCGACCCTTGAACACGGGCAGGATGTCCATCTCCCTGCGCGCCAGCACGTCGCTGACGTAGCCGCCGATGGGACGGAGCAGGCCGGCCGCGACGGAGAACGTGGCCGCGAACGTGCTCGCGAGCACGAGGTTGTTGGTGTTGAACGCCTCGCGGTAGTAGGTCGCGAGCCAGCCGTTCATCGAGAGTTCGAGGCCGAAGCTCATGACGTAGGCGAGCGCGAGGGCGACGGTCCCGTACCGGGTGGCGGTGTGGACCCACTGCTTGAGCGTCGCGTTGTCGGCGGTCGCCTGCCGGCGCTCGTCGTTCGCCGCGGCCTCGCCGAGGAGGTAGTAGGCGACCGCGAGCAGAATCGAGACGATGCCGGTGTAGAAGAACGCGGCCCGCCAGTTGGTCTGGAACAGCGGGCCGCTCCAGTCCGCCCCGAACACGCGGGGCAGGATGAGCGCACCGCCGGCGGCCCCGGCGTTCCCGATGCCGGCGTAGATGCCCTCGGCCATGCCGAGGTTCTCCTCTTCGAACCACTCCGAGACGTGCTGGATGCCGATGACGAACGTGATGCCCGCCGTGGCGACGATGAGGCGCTCGACGAAGAACACGGTGTAGCTCTCGGCGAAGGCGCTCGCCATCGAGAACACCCCGACGTAGCCGAGGACGATGGCGAACACCACCGGCGCGCCGAACTTATCCGAGAGCCAGCCGGTGAGGATGCGGCCGAAGGGCGCGAGCCAGATTGCCGCGCTCGCCAAGATGCCGATTTCGGCGAGCGAAAGCCCGAACTCCTCCGCCATCGGCCCCGTGAAGGGCGCGAACGAGAACCAGATGAGAAAGGAGAAGTTGAACCCGATAGTGGCGAGAAGGAGCGTTCGCCACTTGGTCATCTTTACGAGACCCATACAGCAACCTCCGAAATAGGAGCACAATCGTGTACAATCCTACCGTTCTTCTGCATTGGTTTGAACATCATGTAGCGGATAGCACAGAGACATCATAGAAAAGTACTGTCCACAATTCTCCATAAACACTTACCGAGTGTTTAGAGAATTGAACTAGATAAGGAGTATATTACCCATATTATCCGATAATATACCGAGTTTCACTATGGACATACGTCCAAAAACACTCGGAGAGTATGAATCTGGTGGTGAGTTCTCTCCCGTCGGCTACGGGTCGCGCCGCCAGACGACGGCCGCCCCGTTGGCGAGTTCGACCGCGAGCGGATTGGAAGCGGCGGTCGAACCGTCTGGTTCCTCGACGCCGGGAGCGACGAGCGCCGGCTCCCAGCCGTCGGTCGGGACGGCCGGCGCGTTCGCGTCCCCGGCCGCGTCGTCGGCGAGGGTCGCGGGCGACACCTCGACGGGGACGCCCTCCATGTTGGCGGCGAAGAGCAGTTGTTCGCCACCGGTCGAGTCGGTCGCGTCGCCCCTGTCCGGCGCGGTTCGGAAGCCGTAGTAGAGGACCGTCCCGTCGGTCGGGTGGCGGTAAGTGAAGTAGTCGTCGTCGGCATCGAGGTCGGCGAGGAGCCACGGGCGGTCGTGACGGAACTCGCGGGTTTCGAGGCGGAAGGCGGTCCGCTCGTCGTCCTGTTCGTCGCGCCAGTGGCCGAGGTTCGCGAAGTCGTGCACGTCGCGCATCCACGCGTAGCCGTAGGCTTCGAGGTCCGCGGCCGAGAGGTCGTCGCCGAGCGGTTGGTCCATCGCCGAGAGCATGGCCGCCATCACGTCGAGGTCGTAGTCGGTCGCGCCGACCGCCGACGAGAGGGCGTTCATGAAGGTCAACAGTCCCTCGCGGGAGTCGAAGCCGAGGTCCTTCACGCGCCGGAAGAAGCGGTCGTCCTCGAAGTCCTCGTCGCGCACCTGCCAGTAGCAGAACTTCGACTCGTCGGAGACGACCTTGACGTTCCACGTCGGGTCGGTGTCGCGGACGAACCCCCACGGCGCGCGCATGTTGGCGTGGACGAAGTCCATCGGGACGCCCGGCAGGAAGCAGTGGAACAGCATCGACGATGCGGCGTTGTCGTACGCCTCGCTCAGCGTCTCGGGGTAGTCGTCGCCGAGGTAGGGGTTGACCGGCGACTGGTTGAACTCGACCGTCGGGTCTATCTGCGTCCCCCGGCGGACGGTGTCGTGGTTGGCGACGCCCGTCAGCCAGTTGCCGCCGAACTCGCCGACCTCGCGGACGCGCCACCACTTCGTCGCCCAGAAGGTGAGAAGCGCGGGGGTGTTGTGGGCGAAGGTGATGGGCGACCACTGGAACGAGTGGGGGTGTTGTTCGATGAGCGCCCGGTACGAGGAGGCGAGTTCCCAGTCCTCGCGCGGCCACGGCCGCCCGTCCTCGTAAATCATCCACGGCCGGTACTCCGTGCCGGCGACCTCCTGCGTCACGCGGTCCATCTCCGCGAGGAAGTCGTCGTCGTGGTACATCTCGCCCGTCTCGGGGTCGTGGGAGGTGAAGTCCTGCGCGCCGTCGACCCGGATGCCGTCGGCACCGAAGTCCATCTTGCGCTCTTGCATCTCCAAGAAGACGGCGCGCGCGGTCGGTTCGGTGTAGTCGAGGTGCTTGCCGTACATCCCCGGGCCGAGGACGTACCGGTCCGAGAGGAGTTCCGCGCCGCGGTTGTCGGCGTGGCCGAGCGCGATGTCGAAGACGACCTTTATCGGTCGCGGGAGGTCGTGGCAGGCGGCGATGAAGTCGACGAGTTCGTCCGGGCGGCCGGTTTCGAGGACGGCCGGATTCGGCGCGGAGAAGGCGCTGACGACGATGTCGTAGCCCCAGTTTATCATCTCCGGGCGGGCGACGTCGACCGTCACCTCGCCGGCCGAGCCGTCGGCGACCGCCCAGAAGTCGTGTTCCGCCTCGTTCTCGGTCAACGGCTCGACGGGCATCAACTGAATCCCGTCGTAGCCGGCGAAGGCGCGCTCCCACGGGGCGAGGTCGTCGCCGGCGCGCTGTTTCGCGGCGATTCCCTCGTACACCTCGGCGAGGCCGGCGAGCGACCCGCGTTCCGTGGCGGTTCCGGGGTGGATTTCGAGCATGCTCGTCGCGGGGTCGATACGCGGGAGGCCACCGTCGTCGGTCGTGGCCACCCGCTCGTCGTCGGTGCCGAGCGCCTCGAAGTAGGCGCGGTCGGCGCGGGTCTCGTCCAGCCTGTCGAGGTCGTACACCTCCGCGGGCGCGAACGCCCCGAACGGAACCGAGTACGCGAGGGGGTCCTGAACCGTTCGCTCCTCGCCGTCGTCGCCCTCGTAGACGAGACGATAGAGCGCGCCGAGGGTGTCGCGCGTGCCGGCGCGGACGCCCTCGACGGCCGCCCAGTGGTACTCGCCGACCCGACGCGTCGGGACGCGGTGGCGGTCGAACGTCACGCGCCGGTGGTCGGTCTCGCCGGGGTCGAGGTCGGCCGGCGGCGTCAGCAGTTCCAGTTCGACGGCGGCCTCCGGCACGCCGTCCTCGACGAGGTCCGGCGTCCAGAAGCCGAACTCGACGACCTCGTCGCGGCGGTGCGCGCCGAGTTTCGTCGTCAGCGTCTTGGCGGCCGAGAAGTCGTCGTCGCGGCTCTCGACGACCGACTCGTGCCACGAGGCGAGGTCGTCGGTTCGGTCGGCGTGCAGGGTCGGCGTGGGGGAGTTCGTGCTCATGGTGTATCGGGTCGGTCGGGTCGGACGGAATCGAAATCGGAGGTGGAGTCGAAATCGGGGGACTACGCGAAGTTGAAACGGGACGTATGCGGACGTTACGCGAGCGGGCAGACGACCACGTCGTCGACGCGGACGCCGCCCTCGGCGGCGACCGAGTCACCGGAGACCACGTCGGTCGCGTCGACGTCGAGGTCGCCGACGTCGACCGTGGTCGCGCCGGGCGCGAAGTTGAGCGCACAGAGGTACGAGCCGTCGTCGTGGTCGCGGACGAACGCGACCGCGCGGTCGGAGTCGGCCTCGTAGTCGATGCGGCGGAACGTCCCGTCGTGCCGGAGCGCGGGCGTCTCGTCGCGGACCTCGATGAGTCGCTCGTAGTGCTCGCGGACGTCGTCGCGGGCGTGGTCCCACGCGAGGGCGTCGCGGCGGCCGCGCTGGCCGATTTCCTGCCCGCCGTAGACCATCGGCACGCCGGGGAGCGTAAACAGCGCGCCCGCGGCGGCCAGCGCCTCGTCCTCGCCGCACTCGACGATGTAGCGCGTCTCGTCGTGGTTTTCGAGGTAGAGCATGAACGACGCGTGGTCCGGGAAGCCGACCTGCGTCCGCTGTTCGATGGCGTCGAGGACGCGCTCTGCGGGTTCGTCGCCGCGGCCGACCTGCCGAAGGGTGAAGTACAGCGTCGTGTCGAAGTGCATGTCGAACATGCCCTCGTGGAAGTCGGCGATGTAGGGGATGGTCTCGTCCAGAAGCAGGAACTCGGGGTCTTTCGCCTTCACGCGGTCCCGAATCTCCTGCCAGAACGTGTCGGGGACGGCCCACGCCATGTCACAGCGAAAGCCGTCGACCACCTCGGCCCACATGTCCACCGCGTCGAGCAGGTAGCGCCGGACTTCGAGGTTCCGGTGGTCGAAGTTGGCGATGTACTCCCAGTCGAAGTAGGTGCCCGGCTCGCCGTTCTCCTGCCACTCGTACCAGTCGTAGTACTCGGAGTCGGGGTTCTTGTAGGCGTCCTCGAAGAAGGGGTGGGCGCGCGCGGAGTGGTTGAGCACGAGGTCGAAAAGCACCTTCATGCCGCGGTCGTGGGCGGCCTCGACGAACCGCTCGTAGTCCTCGCGGGTGCCGAGGTCCTCGGCGACGTCGTAGAAATCCACGATGTTGTAGCCGTGGGGCGCGTGGTCGTTCTCCAGAACGGGCGTGAGCCACAGGCAGTCGACGCCGAGCGATTCGAGGTAGTCGAGCCGCGTTTCGAGCGCCTCGAAGGTGTTGTCGGCGTCCTCGACGTCCGAGGCGTAGCCGCGGACGTAAATCTCGTAGAGCGTCACCTCTTGGGCCCACTGCGGCGGGTCGTTCGGCCGGGAGACGGAGACGGACGCCTCCTGCGCGCCGGAGCCGTCAGTGTGGCCCGTCACGTCGGCCCGTACCGCCTCCGTCTCCGCCTCGGCGACCCCGCCGTCGGCGATGGCCTCGCGTTCGACGGTCACGGTGTCGGGGACGCTGTACGTCTCGTCGAGGGCGACGGCGTGGACGCGGAGCCGGTCGCCAATCGCCGAAAGCGGGACGCGGAGCTCCCAGCCGTCGGTCTCGACGGCCGCGTCGTCCACCTCGTCGCGGTCGTCGACGACGAACTCGACCACGAGGTCGTCGCGGTCGGTGTCGCTTTCGGGGTTCGGGTGCGGGTCGGCGCGGACGACGACGACGCCGTCCTCGACGGTCGCGTCGAGCCTGATGCGCGGCCGACCGCCCCGTCCCCGCTGGGCGTCGCCGGCGCCGCTTCCGGAGCCGGACGCGCCGCCGCTGGACCCCGTCGGGCGCGCGGAGCCGCTCTGTCCGCTGTAGCCGCTCATCCCGCTCATCCCGCTCGCGCCGCTCCTGACCGAGCCGGCGGGCAGGTAGGAACCGGGGAAGACGCGGACGGTGAGCGTGTACGTCACGTCTGGCGCGTCGAGTTCGACCACGTACCGCCCGGCCGCGTCGGGCGTGAACTGCACGACTGCGGTGTCTTCGTCGAGTTCGAGGCTACTGGCGACCGGCGCGCTCCGAACCCGCCACGAGTAGTCTGCGTCGGGGTCCGGGTCGCGAGGCGCGAGTTGTACCGACTCGCCGACAGCCATGAACTGCGGCGGTCCTGGGTGTTGCATACTCACAATCAACGTGCCGGGTGACTTTGAGTTTACCCCTGACGTGACCGGCGTTCCGGTGAGAGACGGGTTCTACCGAGTCGCGCCGGCGTCTCCCGAATTCGTCGGTCTACAGGCATAAATGATGGCAAACGGGCGGCCAATACTTATGGTTCGGGACCCTCGTCTACCTCTATGCGACTTCGGACCGCGTTAAACGAATACAAGCGCGACCGGGGCGGACGCTTCCCAGAGGAGTGCCAGACCTCGGACGGCGCGTTTTCGGGTCACGGGGACCGACTCGTCTACGTCGGCCTCGACGGCTCCCTCCGGGACTACTCCGCTTCTCTTTCGGGCCTCTACGGCATCGACCGCTCTCGGTTCGGCATCGAGACGGACGGCGAGACGCACTGGTTCGACGAACTGGAGTCCGTGCGACAGCACTACTACCGGGAGACGAGCCTCGTCGAGACCGAGTACGACGCCGGGGAGTACACCGTCCACCAGTACGACCTGACGCTCGGCCGCGCCCACGTGACGCACGTCGAACTCCGCGGTGCGATTCCCACCGACGCCCACCTGACGGCGTTTCTCACCTTCGCCCCCGAGGGCCGAGAGACGCGGGTCGGCCGGCTCATCCACGAGGCCGGCGGCCCGAACGACACCCAAGCGGTCGAGGTGTTCCACCGAAACGAACACGACTACGTCACCGCGTCGACCGGCCTCACCGACGTTCGGGGGCAGATTCCCGAGCGGTTCGACGAGATTCTCTCCGACGACAGCTTCGACTTCCCGCGGGAGGCCGTCCTCGACCGCTACGAGGACACCCACCTCTCGGGCGACGTGGTCGTCAGCGCCCCGCTCGAACAGGAGGGCCGCGCCGCGCGAACGACGCTCGTCACCCAGCTTTCCGACCACAACGAGATGGCGCGGACCGACGCCCTCGCCGACCTCCGACACTGTTCGGTCCAGCACGCGACCGCGGACGCGCTCCGTGGGGCCGCCCGCGAGCAGGCCGAGGTGTCCGTCCCCGACGGGACGCCGCGCGAGCGAATCGTCCGCGCCGACCTCCGGGCGCTGTCGCTTCTGACCGCCCCCAGCGGCGCGCGCATCGCCGGCCCCGAGTTCGACCCGTTCTACGCCCACTCCGGCGGCTACGGCTACACGTGGTTCCGCGACGACGCCGAGGTCACGCAGGCGCTCGCGCACGCAGACGACGCCTTCGGCCTCGGCCTCGGCGACCGCCTCGCGACGAGCGCGGCGTTCTACTGCGAGACGCAACTCGAAGACGGCACGTGGCCCCACCGCGTCTGGGCGGTCGACGGGACCGTCGCTCCGGGCTGGGCGCACGGCCGCGTCGAGGGCACCGGCGACGAGGAGTATCAGGCCGACCAGACGGCGAGCGTCGTCGCCGCGCTCGCGTCGCTCCTCGCCGAGCGCCGCGACGAACTCGACGACGAACTCGTCGGGCGCATCCGCTCGACCGTCGCGGCGGGCGTCTCCGGACTCGATAGCAGTCTCGAATCCGACGGGCTCCCGAAGCCCTGTCAGAACGCGTGGGAGAACATGAGCGGCCGGTTCACGCACACGACCGCGACGTTCCTCCAAGCGTACGCCACGGTCGCCACCGCGCCCGTGAACGACGACCTCCGGGAGCACGCCGCCGAGCAGGCGACCGCGGTGTGCGAGGGGCTCGACGAGCTCTGGTCCGACGAGCGAGAGGTGTACGCCCTCCGAATCGACGGGAACGGCGGCCTCGACGACCGCCTCGACTCGTCCACGTTCGCCCTCGTCGACGCCGTCGACGCCTACGCCGACGTCGGAGAGGTCGACTCGAAGACCGCCGACCGGCTCGTCAAGCACATGGCCGCGACGCTGAAGGGGCTCTATCGGAACCCCCGCGGCGACGTAGCCGGATTGGTCCGGTTCGAAGAGGACTACTGGCGCGCCGACGGGCAGGACGGCGAGAAGGTCTGGTCCGTCTCGACCGCGTGGGGCGCGAACGCCGCCGCGAAGTTCGGCGTCCTCTGTGACCGCCTCGGGAAGGACGGCCGCCGCTTCGTCGAGCGCGCGACGAACCTCTACGAACTGCTCCAGCCCGACGGCCCCTTCACGACCGACGCGGGCTACCTCGCAGAGCAGGTGTTCGACGACGGGGGCTTCGACAGCGCGACGCCGCTGGGGTGGCCCCACGCCATCCGCATGGAGACGACCGCCATCCTCGCCGACATCGACGCGCTCCCCGCGCCGAAGCCCGCGCCGACCGGCCCGGAGAACCGGCCGCGGTGGACGACCGGCGAGAAGTACGGCATCGGCACCGTCGCGGACCACTACGCCGACGACCCCTCGCGCGTCTGGTTCACCCTGACCGAGGGCGCGCTGACCGAGGTCCGCTTCCCGCGGGTCGACCTGATGAACCTCCGGACGCTCGACTTCCTCGTCGTCGACGCCGACCCGGACGACGAGTACACCGCGCGGACCCACAACGAGACCCGCCGCGACGACCACGCCGACACGGTCGAGCGCCGGGCCGAAATCGTCGACGACGACGCGCTCGTCTTCCGGCACGTCGTCACCGAGACGGGCGACGGCCGCGGCCACGAGTGGGAGCTCACCGTCGAGTACGTCCTCGACCCCGAACACGACGCGATGCTCGCGGACGTGCAGTTCGTGTCCATCGACGGCGACGACTACGAGCTGTACACCATCGCCGACACGGCGCTGGCGAACACGGGGACGAAAGACCGCGGCATCCGCCTCGGCCAGCTCGGGAGCTACCACCTCGTCGCCCGCGACGCCGGCGCGTTCGACGCCGGCGACGGCCACGAACCGCTCCTCATCGACCGGGACGGCAGGGAGTACAGCGTCGCCATCGCGCTCACCGCCGCCGGCCGCTTCGAGTGGGCGACCGTCGGCGTCGCCGGCTCGCGGTACCTCGCGGACTTCTTCTCGAAGGGCGCGCTCCCGAGCGCCCAAGAGCGCGTCGACGACGAGAACGTCGTGCTCGTCGGGCGCATCGGCACGGGCGACGAGCTCGGCGAGACGCTGGCGCTCGGCTTCGCCGAACACGCCGACACCGCCGCCGCGCTCGGCGAGGCGGCCGGCGCGCTCACCCGCGGCTACGAGACGGCCCGGTCGGCCTACGTCGACTCGTGGGCCGACTTCCTCGCCGACAAGGAACTCCCCGGCTCCGTCGCCGCCGCCGACGACCTCGCCGCGCAGTACAAGACCGCGCTCATGAGCCTGCGGGCGGTCGAGGACAAGACCTACCTCGGCGCGGGGCTCGCCTCGCCGTCGGTCCCGTGGGGCGAGGCCGTCGCCGCCGAGGAGCCGAAGGGGTACGGCTACAACTTCGTCTGGTCGCGCGACCTCTATCAGGTGTTCACCGTCTTCGAGGCCGTCGGCGACGTCGAGACGGCCATCGACGCGCTGGAGTACATCTACACCTACCAGCAGGACGACCGCGGCTTCATCCCGCAGAACACCTACCTCAACGGGCGGACCCGCTGGGGCGGCGAGCAGATGGACAACATCTCGTTCCCGCAGGTGATGGCGTACATGCTCCACGAGCGCGGCGTCACCTTCGACGACGTGGGCTACGGCTACGAGAACGTCAAGCACTCCGCGGACTACGTCGCGCGGAACGGGCCGCCGACCGCACAGGAGCGCTGGGAGGAGGAAGCCGGCTACTCGCCGTCGTCCATCGCGGCCGAAATCGCCGGTCTCGGCTGCGCGGCGGCCATCGCGCTCGACGAGGGCCACGCCGAGGACGCGCTCGTCTGGCTGGCGCTGGCCGACGACTGGACCGAGCGCGTCGACGACTGGACCGCGACGCGGACCGGCACCGACCGCAACACGCACACGCCGTACTACGTCCGCATCACCCGCGACGGCGAACCCGACGCCGGGCACCTGCGGACGCTGGCGAACAACGGGCCGACGCTCGACGAGCGCGAGATAATCGACGCGGGCTTCCTCGAACTGACTCGCCTCGGTATCAAGCCCGCCGACGACGAGATAATCCGGAACTCAGTGAAGGAGGTCGACGAGACAATCCGCGTCGACACGCCCCACGGGCCGGCGTTCTACCGGTACAACGGCGACGGCTACGGCGAGCGCGAGCGCGACGAGGAGGGCGCGCCGTGGTCCGTCGACGCCAAGGGGAAAGGTCGGCTCTGGCCCATCTTCACCGGCGAGCGCGGCGAGTACGAACTGCTCGCGGGAACCGAGGAGGGCGACCTCGCGCCGGACAACCTGCTGCGGACGATGGCCGCCTTCGCCAACTCCGGCCGCATGCTCGCAGAGCAGGTCTGGGACCGCGAGCACGCGACCGACTACAACTGGGAGTTCGGCGAGGGCACCGGCAGTGCGACGCCGCTGGCGTGGTCGATGGCCCAGTACGTCCGCCTCGCCCACGGCGTCGACGCGGGCGAACCCGTCGAGACGCCCGCGTTCCTCCGCGAGCGGTACGTCGAGTCCGACCGCCCGGACGGACCGTCGCTCCGCGTGAGCACGCGCTTCAAGGGCGACAAGCTCGTCGTCTCGGGGCAGACCGACGCCGCCGTCGTCGCGGTCAAGACGCCCGGCGAGACCCGACTCGTCGAACCCGACGGCGAATCGTTCGAAGTCGAAGTCGCCATCGAGTACGGCGAAAACCAAGTGACGGTCGCCGCGGCGACCCACGAGGACCTGACGAAGGCCGGCACGACCGTCTCGCGCTTCACGCTCTGAGGCGGCGCGACCGACCGGCCGCCGACCCCGACCCCCGCGGTCGGCGGTTCGCTTCCGTTTTCGACCCGCTCCGCCAGCACCGCTTTTCCGTCTCCGGCCGAAGGGTCGGGTATGCCGGTCTACCAGCGTCGAACCCGCATCGCCGCCCCGCTCGAACGCGTCTGGGAGTTCCACTCGGACGCGTCCGGACTGGAGGCGCTCACCCCGGCGTGGATGCACCTCGAAATCGAGTCGGTCCGCGGCCCCGACGGCGAGGACGACCCCGACGAACTCGTTTCCGGGACGGAAATCGAGATGTCGATGCGACCGTTCGGGGTCGGCCCGCGCCAGCGGTGGACCTCGCGCATCCTCGACCGCGAGGCCGGAGAGACGACGGCGTGGTTCCGCGACGACATGGTCGGCGGCCCCTTCCCGCGGTGGGTCCACACCCACCGGTTCGTCGCCGACGGCGACGAGACGATACTCGAAGACCGCGTCGAGTACCGACTCCCGTTCGGCCCGCTCGGCGACCTCGCGGGCGTCTTCGGCGGCGTCGGCTTCGAGGGGATGTTCCGCGGGCGTCACGCCGAGACGAAGCGACTGCTAGAAGAGTAGGAGCGGAAGTCGAGTCGGAATCGACGCTCAGTCGTCGCTGAGCGAAAAGCGCGGTTCGACCTCGGAGCGGACGCCGCCGATGTCGAACTCGAAGCGCGCGCCGCCGAGGTCGGGTTCCGGGGCGGTCACCTCGATGTCCCAGCCGTGGGCCTCGACGATGCTCTCGACGATAGAGAGGCCGAAGCCCGTGCCGGACTCGGAGGTCGTGTGGCCGTGCTCGAAGACGGTGTCGCGCTCGTCGTCCGGGATTCCGGGGCCGTCGTCGGCGACGTAGAAGCCGGTCTCGGTGGGGCCGACGCGGACGACGAGTTCGTCGGCCGCGTCCGCCGCTTTTCTCGACGCGTCTGCCGACGCGTCCCCTGGGTCGCGACAGGGCCCGCCGTGTTCCACCGCGTTCCGAAACAGGTTCTCGAACGCCTGTTGGAGTCGCCCTTGGTCTGCCTGTGTGGACCCGAGGCCGTCCTCGACGACGAGCACCGCGTCGTCGCCGGTGTCGACCGCCTTCCACGCCCGCTCGGCGACGTTCTCGATGGCGATAGAGCGCGTCTCGCCGACCGTTCGTCCCTGTCTGGCGAGTGTGAGCACGTCGTTGAGAAGCGTGTCCATCCGAGTGACGCCGTCGAGTGCGCGGTCGAGATAGGTCACGTCGTCTTCCTCGCGGGCGAGTTCGACGAACCCCTTGGCGACGTTGAGCGGGTTCCGGAGGTCGTGGGAGACGACCGACGCGAACTCTTCGAGGCGGTCGTTCTGCCGCTGGAGTTCGCACTCGCGTCGCTGGCGGGCCAGCGTGTGGGTGACGTTGTTCCCGACCGACCGCAGGAGGTCGACCTCGGTGTCGGTCCACGAGCGACTCGACTCGACCACGTCGAAGACGACGAAGCCGACGAGCGCCCACTTCGACACCATCGGCACGGCGACGAACCCGCCGGTCTCGGCGTCGGTGAGCACGCGCTTCGTGTCCGACGCCTCGGGCGGGAGGTCCGAGACGCGGTGGAGGCGGACGTTCTCGAAGCGGTGGAGTCGTTCGAGCAGCCAGCGGGCGTCTTCGAGGGCGACGCGCTCGGGGTGGGCGCGCCGGTCGCCGCCGCGCCAGTCGTGCATCCGGGCGGCGACGTTCGTCTCGTCGTCGTAGAGGTAGACCGAACAGCGGTCGAGGTCGGCCACCTCGCCGACCGACTGGAGCGTCCACTCGATTTTCGTGCCGATTTCGTCGGTCTCGGCGCTCATCAGCGACGTGGAGGTGTCCAAGACGGCGTCTTTCAGGCGCGTCTCGTAGCGCAGTCGGTTCCGTCGCCGGCGGCGCTCGGTCACGTCCTGGAGCGTCCCGATGACCGCGGGTTCGTCGTCCTCGGTGGGGCGGAGCGCGAGGTGGCCCTCACAGAGGAGGCCGTCGTCGTGCGGGTACGCCGGGCCGGGCGACAGCACCGTTTCGAAGCGCTCCGTGTCGGGGGCGTCAGGGGCGACGACCCGCTCGAAGGCGGCGCGAATCTCGTCGTCGGACTCGGCGGCGAGGTCGGCGAACTCCCGACCGATGACGGCCTCTCGGTCGTAGCCGGTGAGGTCGCAGAAGACGCCGTCGGCGGAGGTAAAGCGCCCCGCGGAATCGAGCGAGTAGACGCCGCTGTCGAGCACCTCGATGGCGGTGCCGTAGCGCTCGGAGGCCGCCTTCGCGCGGTACTGCGAGACGGCGTTGACGACGCGGTTGGCGAGGACCGTGTACTGGTCGGTGCCGGTGTCTTTCTGCATGTAGTCGGTCGCGCCGACGCGGAAGGCGTCGCGGGCGACCTCCTCGGAGCCCTTGCCGGTAAAGAGGATGAAAGGGAGGTCGGGGTGTTCGGAGCGGACCGCGCGGAGGAACTCCAGTCCGTCGATATCCGGCATGTCGTAGTCCGAAACGACGCAGTCGAGTCGTTCCTGTCGGAGTCGTTCGAGGGCGTCGGCCCCCGAGTTCGACGTCGAGACCGAGAGGTCGACGTCGCCGGCCTCGCGTTCGAGGTAAATCGATACGAGGTCGGTCAGACTGGGTTCGTCGTCGACGTGGAGGACACGTACGTCTGCCCCCGACCCGTCGTCCATACCGTGTAGCGACCGCTCACCGTAATGAGCGTTGTGACGCGGTTATCACCACCGATAACTAAATTTCCGATTCTGGTCCGAAGTTCGAAATCGGAGGTAAACGCCCCGAAACACCGTTCAAGACGCGCTGACGTAGATGCCGCCGAGGACGACAGCCCCGCCGAGAACCGTCGGGAGCGTGGGAATCTCACCGAGGAGAAAGAGCGCGAGTATCGTACTGCCGACGGGTTCGCCGAGGAGCGAGACGGAGACGACGCTCGATTCGAGGTGGGCGAGCGCCCAGTTGATGACGGTGTGACCGAAGACGCCCGGCCCGACGGCCATCCCGAGAAACAGGAGCCACTCGCGGGGCGGATAGCCCGTCAGCGGGTCGCCCCGGCCGACCGCGACGACGAGGAGCGCGGCGGCACAGACCGTGTAGACGACGACCACGTAGGGGACAAGCGAGACCCTGCTTCGGACGCTCCGGCCCGTGAGGACGTAGGCGGCCGCCGTCACGGCTCCGATGACCGCGAGCCCGTTTCCGAGAAGTGGCCGCGGCGCGCCGCTGGCGGTGAGGAAGTCGGAGACGGACATGAGCGCCATGCCAGCGAGCGCGACGCCGATGCCGATTGCGGTGCGGCGGCTCACGCGCTCGTCGAGGACGGCCCACGCGCCGACGGCGACGAAAAGCGGTTGGGACTGCACGAGCGTGACGCTCGCGGCGACCGTCGTGTGGTTGAGGCTCTCGAACCACGACGCGAAGTGGGCCGCGAGCGCGACGCCCGCGCCCCCGGCCGCCAGCAGGTCGCGCCCCGAGATGGTCGCCAGCGCGTCGCGGTGGCGGACGAGCGCGACGGGCGCGAGCAGAGCCACGGTGAACAGGACCCGGTAAAAGGCCTTTATCAGGCTCGGCGCGGCGCTCCAGCGGACGAGGATGGCGCTCGTGCTGACCGCGAGGACGGCGATGCCGAGGCCCGCGAGCGGCGAGATTGGGGCCTCGGAGTCGGGCGTTGACACACCCCCACGTCGCGGGGGGCCCGCTTACCGTTTGTGGGTCCACGCCGGTCGGCGTCAGCCTGTCAGCCGCGGGGCCGACGCGGCGGACCTACTCCTTCCGCGCTCGAATCAGCGCCTTCGGATTGGCGAACGAGACGACGGAGTCGCCGTCGAACTCCACGTCGAACAGTTCTTTCGCCTCGTCGGACGCCTCGCGGAAGCGACGTTCGAGTTCGTCTCGGTCCGCGGGCGAGACGTTCGTCCGCTCGGTCCACGGGTCGAATTCGAGGCGTATCGCGGCGGTCTCGACCGCCTCGACCGACAGGCCCGCGGCCTCGAACCACTCGCGCCACCGCGAAATCGGGCGGAGTTCGACGTGGGTCGGGTCGCGGAGCACCTCGACGCCGTTGAGGAACGCCGCGAGGGATGCGTCCTCGGGCGCGACGTTGTCCTCGAAGGCGAAGACACCGCCGGAGTCGAGGACGCGCGCGACTTCGGCGACGAACGACTCGGGGTCGGGGAAGTGGTGCGCGGCGATGCGGCAGGCGGCCGCGTCGAAGGACGCGTCCGCGAAGGGAAGGCGCTCCGCGTCGGCGACGACGCCCGCGACGGGGTACTCGCGGACCGCGGTGGCGACCATCTCCGGGGCGGCGTCGGCCGCGACGACCGACTCGACCCCGACATCGGCTATCGCGCCCGCGGTGTGGCCGGCCCCGGTCGCCACGTCGAGCGCGCGGGTCGCGCCGCGGCACCACGACGCGAGCGTCTCGCGGTCCTCGCCGAGACGGTGGACCTCGCTGTCGAAGTACGACTCGGCGGCGCTTCCGAACTGGGCGGCAGTCCGGCGTTTCTCGTCGCTCATGGCGCGGAGTTCGCGCAGGTCGGTGAAAAAGGGACGCGAGGAGACAGGCGGGGACAATCCGCAATCCGCAATCCGCGTCGGCGGCGGGCAGAGGGGCGCTACGACGCGTCCGCGTCAGCGTCCACGTAGTCGGGTCGCTCGGCGTACGGAATCGGGTCGCGCTCGCCGAGGTTCTGGAACGCCTGCAGGCGGAACGCACAGGAGTCGCAGGTGCCGCAGGCCGGTTCCTCGGCGCGGTAGCAGGACCACGTGTGCTCGAAGGGGACGTCGAGTTCGAGGCCGCGGCGGGCGATGTCGGTCTTGGAGTCGTGGACGAACGGGACTTCCAGCGAGATGGTCGTGTCGGGCTTCGTGCCGACGTCGACCATGGCCTCGAAGGCGTCGAAGAACTCGGGGCGGCAGTCGGGATAGCCCGAGTAGTCCTCGGAGTGCGCGCCGACGAAGACGGCGTCGCAGTCGTTCGCCTCGGCGTACGAGACGGCCATCGACAGGAGGTTGGCGTTGCGGAAGGGGACGTACGAGGTCGGAATCTCGTCGGCGTCCATGTCGGCGTCGGCGACGGCCATCGAGTCGTCGGTGAGCGACGACGCGCCGATTTGCTTCAGGTGGCTCGTCTCGATGTGGAGGAAGTCGCGGGCGTCGAGTTCGTCGGCGAGCGCGCGGGCGCAGTCGTACTCTTTCGACTCGGTCTTCTGGCCGTAGGACGTGTGGAGCGCGTAGAGTTCGTAGCCGCGTTCTTTGGCCTCGTAGGCGGTCGTCGCGCTGTCCATGCCGCCGGAGAGGAGGACGACGGCGCGCTTCTCGTCGGACGTGGTGTCGGTGTCGGTGTCGGTATCGGAGGTCATCGTTGTCGTGGAATAGTTCGGAGGTCGTTCGGAGGTCGTTCGGAGTCGGTTCGGGGGTGGTCGGCGTGCCTCACGTCTCGGGCGCGTCGTTCCAGAGGTCGACGTGGAGTCGCGGCGTGTAGCGGTAGCCGAACGCCGCGGCGAGGTCGGCGACCTCGGTCCGAGTCCGGGCGAGTTGCTCGCGGGTCTGTCCCTCGGGCATGAGCAACACGTCGCTGTCGCGGACTTCGCGGTCGGCGACGCCGCGCACGTCGGCGACGAGCGACTCGATTTCGTCGAGGTCGCCGCGGCCGGTGACGACGAACTTCAGTTGGAACTCCGCCGCGCGTTCGACCAGCGAGGCGAGCGCGTCGAGGTCGACGCGGGCGTTCTCGTGGCGCTCGGTCCAGACGCCGGGGTCCACGTCGGCCGGGGCGTTCTCGGGCGTCGGCGTCGACGACGCGAGTTTGGGGCTGACGCTCGCGAGGTCGACCGGGGCGTCGGTTTCGAGCGTCCCGTTCGTCTCGACGGTCAGGTGGTAGTCGTCGGCGAGCGCCGACAGGAGCGCGTCGGTCTCGTCGTGGACGAGGGGTTCGCCGCCGGTGACGACCACGTGTTCGGGGGACAGCGACTCGACCTCGGCGACGATTTCGTCGAGGCCCATCCACGCGTGGGTCGGCTCCCACGAGGTGTGAAACGAGTCGCAGAACCAACAGCGGAGGTTACAGCCGCTGGTGCGGACGAACGTGCTCGGAACGCCGGCGAGTTTGCCCTCGCCCTGGAGCGACGCGAACAGCTCGTTTATCGGGAGGCGGTCGCCCTCGGCGTCGGTGTCGTCGCGGGCGACGGTGTCGGAGACGGGCATCAGAAGCCGGCGCAGAGTTCCGACGTTTCGCTGACCGAGACCGATACCTCGGAGACGGTGTCGGGCAGCGCCGCGAGCAGTTTCTCTTCGAGGACGACGGCCATCACCTCGGCCGTCGGCGGCGCGTCGAGGACAACTGTCCCGTCGGCGTCGCCAGAGCGCTCGAACGCCTCGACGAGCGGGTCACCCGACTCGACGAGAAATCGGTGGTCCCACTCGTCGATGACGTCGGTGACGACGCCCTTGTCGACGACCCAGCCCTCGTCGGTCAGGTCGCCGACGACGCGGACCGAAATCTCGTAGTTGTGCCCGTGCGGGCGGCTACACTTGCCGTCGTGGTGGAGGAGGCGATGGCCGGCGCTGATGCGAATCGGCCGGTCGCGCCCGATGTGGAGGACGCGCTCGCCCGCTCGGGACAGCGGGGTCTCGTCGTCGGTGTCCGCCGACCGTGCGTGTTCTAGTGTTCCCCGAGGCATATCCGAGGATTATCATGAGAGTATTTAATTCTCCTGTCTCGGCTCCGTCGGTCGAATCGAGGGTCCCAGCGGTCGCGGCCCGTGTCGAGAGGCGAGAAGGGAAGTGGCGCAGCCGCGCGTTACGGTTGGTCGGCGATTGCCTCGCGCCACTGGTCGGGGACGCGGGTCGGGCGGCCCTCGTCGTCCATGGCGACTTGGACCGTCTCGCCGGTGGCGACGGTCTCGCCCTCGTAGGAGAGCGTGTAGTAGATGGGGAAGCTCTTCCCGCCGGGCTCGCCGGCCTCGATTTCCACCTCGACGGTGCCGACGCCCTCGATGGGCGCGCGGTAGTCGAGTTCGAGGTGCGCGACGACGATGTGCGGGTCGGAAAGCGGCGTCCCCAACACCTCCTCGAAGAAGCGGACGCGGGCCTGTTCGCAGTAGGTCGCGTAGACGGCGTTGTTCACGTGTCCGAACGAGTCGTGGTCGCGGAACCGGACTTCCACCTCGGCGACGAAGCTCATTGCGGTGCGGGACACGCGCGAGGAGTATAGCACCGACGGTTCGTCTCCGGTGAACAGGGCGCAGTCAGAGAGGGGGCCGCGGACGACTCAGTTGGCCGTCCGCGCGGACTGGTCAGCGGGGGAAGTCTGTCGGCCGTGCAGCGCGACGGCTTTCCAGACGTTCGAGCGCGAGCCGGCGCGCACCATCTCGACGGGGACGCGAGCGCCCTCGGGGAGAGACGCGAGCGTGTCGCGGATGCGCTCGGACTCGTAGGCCACGAGGTGGCGCGTTTCGTTCGTCTCGTGCAGCTCCACCGTCATCGTCTCGTGGTCGTTCATCTCGACGCGGACGTTCACCAACACCGGAGCGGACGCGGGGGTCACCATCACGCTCACCTACGGATTCGCCCGTCATAAGCCGTTATAATACTGATATCTTCGGGTATGGACTCTACATAGGTGACCGGGTTCTCACCGAAGAGCCGTCAGTGAGTCGCCGGGCGAGGAACCGACCGGAGGGGCACATCCATGCCGAGTCGGCCCGAACGACCGACCGATGAGCGACCGCGAGTCTCGACCCGAGCGCGACCCGGCCGGCTCGACCGTCACGGTCCGCGCCTGTGACGCCAGAGATGAAGACGCCGACGGCGACCGCGTCACCGACCTCGACGTCGAACGCGGGACCGTCCTCCGCGACGCGCTTCTCGACGCCGGACTCTCGCCGTACGCGCGGCTCACGAAGCGAGTGAACTGCGGCGGCCGCGGTCTCTGTGCGACGTGCGGCGTCCGGGTTCGCTCGGGCGAACCGACGGCCGACCACTGGCACGACGACCTCGCGGCGAGATTCGGCTATCCGCGGCTCTCCTGTCAGCTTCGCGTCGACGGACCGATGACCGTCGAACTGGTCGAGAAAGCGGTGTGGGGCGGCCGGGAGTAGAGGGCGCTGTGGGGCGAGACTAAGGGAGCGAACCGACCAGTACGAAAGAAGGCGATCCGCTCTCCCCGATTTGAACTCACTCGCAACGTTCGCGTTGCTCGCTACTCGAACCGGCTCGACCGGATTTTGCAAGCGAAATCCGCTCTCCCCGATTTGAACGGGGGACAAGCCGATCTACAGTCGGCTGCTCTGCCAGGCTGAGCTAAGAGCGGTCAAGAGAATCTCAATCTACGGGTAGACTTAAGAATTCTCATTCCGGGCGGCGAAGCGCCCGACGACGGCTCGGTTACTCGTCGGGCGTCGCCGAGTCGGAGCCGTCCGCAGACGCCGACTCGTCGCCTTCGGGGTCAGTATCGCCGTCGCTTGAGTCGGGGACCCCGTCATCCGACTCAGTGTCGAGGTCGTCAGCACTGACCTCACGGACGCGGATACCCTTTCCGGCGAGGTGTTGCATCTGACGCTGGGCGAAGTCCTCCTCGCTGGTCCCGCGGGTGGCGAGCACGTAGACGAGCGCGCTCCCCGTCGGTCGCATGGTTCGGCCGGCCCGCTGAGAGCCCTGCCGGCGGGAGCCGCCGAGGCCGGAGGCGACAATTGCGAGGCCGGCGTTCGGGAGGTCGATGCCCTCGTCGCCGATGCGGGAGATGACGAGCGTGTCGAGGTCGCCGTCGCGGAACGCCTCGAAGTACGCCTCGCGGCGGTGGTGGCGGGTCTCGCCGCTGACGAAGGGGACCTCAAGCGCCTCGGAAATCGCCTCACCCTGGTCGAGGTAGTCAACGAAGACGAGCGTCTTCGAGTCGGCGTGGCGGGCGCGGAGCCGACGGATCTCGAATATCTTCCCGGGGTTCATCGCGGCGAGCATGTGCCGCTCGCGGCCGTCGCTTGAGGCCCACTCGTTTCTGGCCATGTCGCTTCCCCAGCCCACGTAGCGAATCTCGACTTCCGGCTCCTGAACGTGGCCGGCGTCGAACAGTTTGTCCCAGTCGGTGCCGATGGGCGGGCCGATGAGCGTGAAAATCTCGGCTTCCTTGTCGTCCTCGCGGATGGGCGTCGCCGACAGCCCGAGGCGGTGTTTGGACTGGAGGTCGGCGCTCCGTTGGAAGACGCGACTCGGGATGTGGTGGGCCTCGTCGTAGATGATGAGCCCCCAGCGACGCGAGTCGAAAAGCGAGCGATGGCGGTCCATCCCCGCGGTCTGGTAGGTGGCGATGGTGACCGGGCGAATCTCCTTTGCGCCGCCGTGGTACTCGCCGATTTGGTCGGCGTCGAGGTCGGTCGTCGAGCGCAGTTCCTCGCGCCACTGGCGGGCGAGTTCGCGGCTCGGAACGAGAATTAGCGTCTCGCCGCCGACCGCGGCGAGCGCGCCGATACCGGCGATGGTCTTCCCCGCGCCGGGCGGGCCGACGAGGACGCCGGCGCGCTGGTCGACGAAGCGGTCGACCCAGTCTCGCTGGTAGTCGCGGAGGTCGACGCCGAGCGCGACGTCGAGTTCCTCGCCCTCTTCGAGGTCGCGGTCGTCCTCGACGGGGTAGCCCGCGTCGTAGAGGATGCGCTTTATCGCCGCGATTTCCTCGTCTCTGACCCACGCCTCGGTGTCCGAGATGGGCGCGTAGACGTGGTCGTCGTCGAGTTTCTGGAGCGCGACGTTGCCCATGAGGCTCTCGGTGGCGGCTGCGAGGACGGTGTACCCCTCCTCGTGCGAGTAGAGGCGGAACTGGTGGGCGCGCTTCCACTGGTCTTCGACCCACGCTTCGAGGTGCGGCGACCGCTCGGGGAGGACCGACCGGAGCATCGAGAGCAGTGACTCGACCTCGTCGAAGGGGGCCTGCCACACGTCTTCCTGCCGGATTCGGTAGAGGTAGCCTCGGCCGCGACCCTCGCGGTCACCGGTGGTGTCGACGAGGTGCGCGAACTGCGAGAGTCTCGCCCGCGTGTACTGGGTCGGGTTGTCGACGACGACCTCGCGGCGCTTCGGAAAGAGGACGACCCGCTCGCGCGAGGCGAGTTCGCCCCACTCGGTCGGGTACCAGACGACCGGGTCGGTCTCGACGTTCACCCGCTGGACCCGCCCCGCGTCGGCGAGGGCGTCGAGTCCGTCCATTGCGTCCGCCTGCGAGACCCCGAGACGGCGCGCGACCTGCTGGGCGGTCGCGACGGGACGACCCTCGGATTCGAGCGCCCCGTAGAACGACGCGAGCGAGACGCCGTCCGCCGCGTCGCTCGGGTGGTCCGCATCGGCCGGAGACGTCTCGGGTACGTCGAGCGCTTCGGATACGTCGGCCGCACCGGCCAATCGGTCGAGTACGTCTCGGGACGTGCCGTCCCCGTCGCCGTCTCCGTCGGGAGGACCGGGGTCCTCGTCCTCGGCAGTCATCGAACGCGAGTACGGCCGCGACGGGGAAACGGCTTGCGACACCGGGAGCCGTGAGATGGGCGGGGAAACCCGCTCGTCGCGGGTGAGAGCAGGTGGGCTTCGACGGGAGCGAGCGAGGAACCGAGAGGACGCGACTCGATTTCTCGAAGCGGTTCTGCGTCGACCCGACGTTATCGAGACGTGCTCGACCGCGCCGGAGCCATCCGGTCGAAGACGGCCCGGAAGTCGTCGTCGACGGTGAGGAACTCGGGGAACTCTTCGAGGGTCCGGACGCCGTCGAGATAGACGTACTCGACCGGTTCCGGGGGTATCTCCTCGAAGACCTGAACCGGGCCTCGCTCGGTGAGACCCACGAACGGTCGCCCCTCCGGGTCGGTCTGTGGCGTCAGTTCGTGTTCGAGGTAGAGCTTCGCCATCGCGAGGGCGCTCGCGAGCGGGACCTGTCCGGGCGTCAACTGCCACGTGACCTCCCGGTCTTCGTAGTGGACAGTGGTCACGTAGCCGTCGTCGAACCGAAAGCAGTCGACTCGCTCTCCCGAACGCGACCACCGCGTCTCCGTCGTACGGGAGCGTTCGAGGGACCACTCCTCGTCGCCGCCGCGATCTAACACGGCCTCGCCGAGGCGCACCCACACGCGACTGAGCGCACGCATATGTCACCAATTCGTCCCCCTTGGTAATTGCATTGACGCCACGGGAACGAAACAGTCCGTCACGAGAGGATGTTGGGACGGGAGGACGTTGGGGCGAGAAAACGCTGGGACGAGTGGCGGTTTCGTCCGTGGACGCTCGCCGCGGACGCTTGGGTGTGAACAGCCGAGTGCGCGTGAGTCGCATGCACACCACGTTTCCGGTGAACGAGCGGAGTCGAATCTCGGCTCCGGGACTGCAGTAAACGTCGGCGTCGGCGGTCGGTCACCGGCGATACCTCACCGAGTCGTGCCGCGAGCGACCCACACCTCGCTTCCGGTGAATCGCGAGTCCGTGTGAGACGGGCAGAGACACCACGTTTCCGGTGAACTAGCGCGAAGGATCGGGAATGGAAACGCGGACCGATGGGAAGGGACAAATAGAGAGCACCGTTCCACAAGCCGCCGCCGCGAGTCGACTCAACGGAGAACGTAGCAGCGCTGACAGACACCACGTTTCCGGTGAAATGCGGCGCGAGGGAACGCCGGCAGTAACACCGGGGAGCAGTGACGCGGCGCGTCGGTGAGTTCCGAGAGCGGAGTCACGCGCACACCACGTTTCCGATGAACTGGACCGAGCGACCGGCAGCGAGAGACGCGGCGGAAAGCGAGGGACGACCTGCGGTTGTCTCGTGCCTCCCAGCTATGGCCGAATCGGACCACTTATAACGGCCACACCACGTTTCCGGTGAAACCAATCGTTTCAGACGCCGTATCGGCGCTTCCGCCTTGGGTTACAGAATCCGTGCGGGACACCACGTTTCCGGTGAGTTAGCGTGTGGGACCGGTTAGTGAGCGTCGGACGGCAACCCGGTTCACGTTGGCAGGGTTGGACACCACGTATAACAACAGTTAAATAGTTTATTTGTGTTACCGTCCATTGATACACTCGTGAAAGTAAGAATGAACTCAAACATCGAGTACTGCTCGACTGGAATAGAGTGTCTCAGTCAGGCATTTTCGAGAGGTTCGCGAGTTCGGAAACCGGTTCGAACTCGTCGGCTCTCGTCGGTTCTGTTGCGGTGACTGCGAGTCGCTTCGACACACGATTACCCCACTGTTCGCCCGTTTCGAGCGTTCTATCTTCGGTCCTCGCCGGGACGCAAAGCGCAGCCCCCTGTTTTCGCGTGAACTGAGAGGAACCCCCACACCGTGTTTCCGGTGAACCGAAACCCCCGTTTCGTGTGGACCGGCACCCGGGGTTTGTGGTCGTTCACCGGAAACGTGGTGTGTGTGTGCTGCGTCGAATGGTAAGTCCTTTCACCGGAAACGTGGTGTGTTGCGAACATGCCTAACGCCAGCGACGACCTCTTCACCCGGGAGGACCCCATCTTCGCCAACAAGGAGTTGTTGGAGATCAACCACCTCCCGGGTGAGGGTCGCATCGTCGGTCGCGACGACGAGATCTCGGATCTCGCGACCGCGGTGAACCCCGCCATCTTCGGACAGAGTCCGAGCAACGTCCTCATCTACGGGAAGACGGGGACGGGTAAGTCGCTCTGTGCGAAGTACGTCTCTCAGCGCCTCGTCGAGACGGCCGAAGAAGAGGGCGTGAAAGCGACGTTCGCCTACGTGGATTGCGCGCAGGACACGACCGAGACGCAGGCCGTCCAGACCATCGCCGACAGCGTCAACGACACCGCGATCACCGGGATCAAAGTTCCAGACAAGGGGCTTTCGACGTCGACGTACTACAAGCGGCTGTGGCGCATCCTCGACTCGCTGTACGACGTCGTCCTCATCATCCTCGACGAGATCGACAAACTGAGCGACGACGACATCCTCATGCAGCTCTCGCGGGCCGGTGAGGCGGGGAAGATTGCCGGCTGTAAGCTCGGCGTCATCGGTATCAGCAACAAGATCCAGTACAAAGACCGGATGGACGAGCGGGTGAAATCCAGCCTCTGCGAGCGCGAGTTCGTCTTTCCGCCGTACGACGCGAACCAACTCCGCGACATCATGGACGCCCGCAGCGACGCGTTCCGCGACGGCGTGTTGGACCCCTCGACGATTCCGCGTGCCGCGGCGCTCGCCGCCCGCGAACACGGGGACGCGCGGAAAGCCATCGACATCTTGCGGTACGCGGGCGAAATCGCACAGTCGATGGGAGCGAGTACGGTCAAGGAGAACTTCGTCACGCAGGCGCGTCAGCGCGCCGAGACCGACCGCTTCCGAGAGCTGATTCGCGGGTCGACACCGCACTCTCGTTACGTGTTACAGGCGCTCGCTATCCTCTCGCTTTCGAACGAAAAGCAGGACGGCTTCCGAACGAGTCGCGTCTACGAGGTCTACGAGAACATCTGTCGACAGCAGGGCTCCGACAGCCTGTCGCTCCGGCGAGTCCGAGACCTACTGAAAGAACACGCGTTTCTCGACATCATCGAGCAGTCGAAACACAGCGGCGGAAGTGCGGAAGGAAGCTACACCAAGCACCAACTGCTCGAAGATCCGGACGTGGTGAGAGACGTCCTCATCGAGAACACGGACACCTGATTGAAACCGGAATCTCGCGGGGCGTGTGAGGGCCGAACCGACTCGCGGGGACGCTGCACCGCTGCAGGCGTATCTCCGTAGAGCGGCCTCTTATATTTTATTGCAGCATCACGTGACCGGAATATTCACGTGTGACCGGTCCGATCACACTCTCGGTTGTCGGTGGAGACTCACGGTTCGAGTCGGTCGATCGGGACCGACTTCGAGCGGACCGATTCGTACAGGCTTTCGACCCACGAGACGACTTCAGGCGTGTCGCCGTCCACGAGGGCCGTCAGGTTGTTGTGCTCGTCGTAGGCGGAGACGACGCCGTGGCCGTCGACCACGAGCAGTCCGAAGTCGAGGCTCTCCTCGGCGATTCGAAGTTCGAACTGGTCGAGTTCCCGCGCGCGCTCGAAGGAGTCCGGATAGGCGTCTATCGACCGTTCGAGGACCCCGCGGTCGACGATGAGTTCCATCCGGGTGTTCTCCCCCAGCACCGCTTCGGCCGATTCGTTGAAGACGCGACTCACGATGGGCGCGACACCGCGGAAGCGGTCGACCGGTTCGTTTCCGACGATAGTGAGATATCTGTTAAGCGGCGCGTGCGGGTCGTTGTCCGCGGCGGTCGTGATGTTCATCTGACCGAGGACGCCGGGTGGAGCGTTCTCACAGATTTCCGCGGCATCCGCCAGGAACTCGCTCATTCGGTCGGCGCATTCGACCGCCTCAGTGAACCGCTCGTACTGCTCGTGGACCATCGTTCCGCCCGGCGTGAGGTGATACAGCCCATCGGCCTTCTTCACCCATCCCCGGTCACAGAACCCCGCGAGTGTCCGCTGTGCCGTCTCTCGGGCGCAGTCACAGCGTTCCGCGAGCTCTGTCGGTCGGTGTGGCTCGACCGCCAAGGCTCGGAGAATCGCCTCCCTGCTTTGCGACCCGACGAGAAACGCCACGTCCTCCCGCGCGCTCATGTCCTTCCGTTAGACTATCCGGTATTTTACATTTATGGGTGTTCGTACCCGTGGTGCGGCGAAAAATCGATGGTTCGGAAGTGCCTATCCGAGAAGGCCGAGCGCGTCGATGCGCTCGACGATCTCTTCGACGGCGGTTTCCGCGTCGTCCGTCCGCTTTCCGCCGGTGATGACGATTTTTCCGGAACCGAAAAGCAGGATGACGACCTTCGGCTCGTCCATCCGGTAGACGAGACCGGGGAACTGCTCGGGTTCGTACTCGACGTCTTCGAGTCCGAGACCGATAGCCAGCGCGTTCAGGTTCAGGTTGTGTCCGAGGTCAGCGCTTGAGACGATGTTCTGGACGGTTATCTCTGGCTCGTCGTCGACGGGAATCTGAAGCTCGCGGAGCTTGTCGAAGATAATGCCGAGTGCGTCGTGCACGTCGTCGATACTCTTTGCACCCGTGCACACGATCTTCCCCGAACGGAAGATGAGCGCAGCGGCTTTCGGGTCCTGGGTGCGATAGACGAGGCCCGGGAAGTTGTCCGGGTTGAAATCTGCACCGGGGAGGTCGTCGGCGAGGGCTTCGAGGTCGAGCTCCTGACCGATCCCGGTCGATGCGACTACGTTCTGAATCTCGATGGAGTCTGCCGGCCCACTCATTGCTCGCACGTGAATCGTACCTCCGGCCTTATAAAGCGACCCGTTATAAACCGACTTCAACGGGTCGATTCTATCCACGCTTCGTACGCGCGCGAAACTAATACATTGATTTCTCGCTCAACCGAATTGATGTCACAACTGACCGCGCGTGAAGTTATGGCACGCCTCGTGTCTATTTTTCTCACAGAGCCACTAAATCAACGGGGTTAAATGTATCCCCGGCATTCGGACTAATGCGAAGAAGCGCACGGGGGCACTCCCCCCGACGGCTTCCACCGAACGCCCCGGCCCCAAGGTCGTCAGGCGCTCACCGGGATGACACACCTTCCCGGGGGTCGCCACGATACGA